>NZ_KE384663.1:0-12584 GCF_000426925.1 Dolichospermum circinale AWQC310F
ATTTGAATTCGTTGGCAATCATTATATTACCGCCTATATTTATTACTAACTAAACTATGTGTTTATATTTAAACCATTTTCGCTACTTATTACATACGTGCCTGTACTACACAATGAAGTGCGGAATGTGGGAATAAAACTCAGATATCAGCTGCTCCCTAGGACCCATTACCCATTCCCTATTCACTGCTAAATATGATATAATTTTCTATCTGGAAGTTGATATGTGTTAAGATTAGCTATTCTAAGCTAGGATAAGACAGAAATGTAAGTGCAGACGGTTCTCCGACTGCTTACTTATGCACTGAATTTATGACAAAACCTTTACGGAGACTAGAACCAGGAACACATTAGCATGGTCAATCAGAATTTAACCGCTACAGAAATTGGATTTACTCTCGAAGATTTCGCTGCTCTACTTGATAAATACGACTATCACTTCAGCCCTGGTGATGTCGTACCGGGTACAGTTTTCAGTATAGAGCCGCGCGGCGCTCTGATTGACATAGGTGCGAAAACCGCAGCATATATACCCATACAAGAAATGTCTATTAACCGGGTAGATGCCCCGGAAGAAGTCTTACAATCAAACGAAACGCGGGAATTTTTCATCCTTACCGATGAAAATGAAGATGGTCAGCTCACCCTTTCAATTCGTCGGATTGAGTATATGCGTGCTTGGGAACGGGTACGACAGTTACAAGCAGAAGATGCTACTGTCCGTTCTGGCGTTTTCGCAACCAACCGTGGTGGTGCATTAGTGCGAATTGAAGGACTGCGCGGCTTTATCCCCGGTTCTCATATTAGCACTCGCAAACCCAAGGAAGATTTGGTAGGCGAAGAACTACCTTTGAAATTCCTAGAAGTAGATGAAGAGCGTAACCGCTTAGTTCTCTCCCATCGTCGGGCGCTAGTTGAGCGCAAGATGAACCGTTTGGAAGTTGGCGAAGTAGTCATTGGTACTGTTCGCGGTATCAAACCTTATGGTGCTTTTATTGATATTGGTGGTGTAAGCGGACTACTACATATTTCGGAGATTTCCCAGGAGCATATTGACACTCCCCATAGCGTATTCAATGTCAATGATGAAGTTAAAGTTATGATCATTGACTTGGATGCAGAAAGGGGACGGATTTCACTGTCTACTAAACAGTTGGAACCCGAACCTGGTGACATGATCAAAAACCGTGATTTGGTTTATGACAAGGCTGAAGAAATGGCAGCTAAGTATCGGGAACAACTGCTTGCTAAACAGCAAGGTATTACCACACCGGCAGAAGTAGCAGCGGTGGAAGCCGGATCTGAAGAAACCATAGCTGAAGAGGTTGCAGTTCTGGAAACTGTGGCTGAGGAAGAAATTCCCCCAGCGACTGAAGAATAATAGATTTATAGTTATAAGTAATTATAACTGAGATCGTTGTATGATCAAGAGGGGACACCCCCCTTTTTTTTACCTTGAATATGACTAGGGTGAGATATTTTGGTAACTATTAAATGTCAAAACACGGCGTTTTCCCGTATTGAAGCAATTTTATTTGATAAAAACGGCACTTTAGAAGATTCTGAGGCATATTTAAGAACACTAGGACAAAAAGCAGCGAGGATGATAGACGCGCAAGTTCCTGGTATTGGCGAACCATTGTTAATGGCTTTTGGTATTAACGGTGATTTCTTAGATCCAGCGGGTTTAATATCAGTAGCCAGTCGTCGAGAAACAGAAATTGCAGCGGCGGCCTATATTGCGGAAACCGGGAGGGGATGGTTTGAGTCTTTAAAAATTGCCCGTCAAGCCATAGATGAGGCTGACCAGTATGTTAGTAAAACTCCTTCACCTTTATTTATGGGGAGTTTGGAGGTATTAAAGTCTTTGTCAGTAGCGGGGTTAAAATTGGGCATTCTGTCAGCAGCAACCACTGAAGAGGTACGGACATTTGTAAGAACTCATCAGTTAAGTAATTATTTACAGCTAGAAAAGGGTGTTGATGATGGTCCTAGTAAACCAGATCCAATACTGTTTTTAGAAGCTTGTCAAGCTTTGGGGGTAGCACCAGGGGCGACTTTAATGATAGGTGATTCTGTGGGTGATATGCAAATGGCGCGTGATGCTAAAGCTGCTGGCTGTATTGGTATTACTTGGATTGGTAAAGCAGATCATGTTCAAGGTGCAGATGTGGTAATTAATCAACTTGATCAAATTCAGGTAATTATGGATTAAGAGGATCTGTGAAAAGTTTTCGGCGAATATATAATACTCCGCCGCAAGACTTTTATGGCTACACGATGCAAGCTATCACAAATCCTATTTAATCTCTGGTTTGTCAGGATTTATCAGCTTTTGGTTAAGTCTATCACCGAAAATTTTATCATAGTTGGAGGCCACAGCTAAAAATGCACCCGCTAAAATATATATGGGCAACGGTATAGAAAAAGCTCGCAACCACTTAAAAAACTCCGCCCCAGCAAACAGTACAAAAAAGCATAGCAACCAAACTCTCATGATTTTATCCATTCCATACTAGGTTATCTTGTTACTAATTTTAGATGAGGCATAAATCAATTAAAAATTAAAAATAACAGAAAACTCATAAATCTAAAATCTCAAATTTAGCTAAGATTGTTTAGGTATTATTATGATTTATGCAAATGATTGAAGTTGAGCATCTTACTAAAACTTATGGTTCAACAACAGCAATTACTGATGTTACTTTTAGCGTTGAACCAGGGGAAATTTTAGGGTTTTTAGGTCCAAACGGTGCCGGTAAAACCACAACTATGCGAATTTTAGCCGGTTATTTACCTGCCAGCAGTGGGACAGCGAAAATTGATGGTTATGATGTCCATGATCATTCTTTGCTTGTGCGTCAGCGCATTGGCTACTTACCAGAGACACCACCCTTATATCCAGAAATGACGGTGGAAGGATTTTTACACTTTGTAGCGAGAATTAAAGGAGTTTCTTCAGGCGATCGCTCGACAAAAGTAACAGCAGCCATAAACAGATGTAACCTAGAAGAGAAGCGCCAAGTCATTATTCGTAAACTGTCGAAAGGTTATCGGCAGAGGGTTGGTATTGCCCAAGCGATCGTTCATGATCCTCCAGCTATTATTCTTGATGAACCTACAGTGGGACTTGATCCCCGGCAAATTACGGAAGTACGCAACTTAATTAAAAGTTTAGCAGGAACACACACTATTATTCTCTCTACACATATTCTCCCAGAAGTGAGTATGACCTGTAGCCGAGTTGCCATTATTAATCGCGGACAAATAGTGACAACTAATACCCCAGAAAATTTAATGACACAATTAACAGGTGGGGCAGGATATGAATTAGAAATTACAGGAGAAGCACCTTTAGCCAAACAAATGTTACAAAATATATCTGGCGTGAGTTTAGTAGAATCAATGCCTAACCATCAACATTTGCTAGAAGATCATACTTATTTACGGGTAATATTACAGCCGGGAGAAGAACCAGGAAAAGAAATTGCTAGTGCTTTAATTCGGGCTGGCTTTGGTTTATATGAAATGCGTCGTATTAGTGCAACACTAGAAGATGTTTTCTTAGAATTAACCACCACAGAAAAGAATTTACCCACAAATATAAACTCAGAAATCGAAGAAGGAGAAGCTGCATAAATGGGTATAGTCATCGCCAATATTATTGCTATTTATCGTCGAGAACTACAGAGTTATTTTGTTTCTCCATTGGCTTATGCCATAGCTAGTGCATTTTGGTTTTTAGCCGGTTTATTTTTCGTCATGATTTTATTAGGACCAGAAGGAATTTTAGTCACAGTTTCTGCCTATGATTTACAAGGGCAACAATTTGCCCCAAAAATAGATGTTCCCTACGAATTTATTCGAGCATTTTTAGATAGAATGGGATGGTTAATGTTATTTATATTACCTATTTTGTCAATGGGACTCTACGCCGAAGAACGCAAACGAGGAACTTTAGAACTATTAGCCACATCACCAGTTACCAACTGGGCTGTAGCCGTAGGCAAATTATTAGGAGTATTAACATTTTTATTGACAATGATTTTACCTTTAATGGGATTTGAAGCGATCGCTTTATCCAATTCCACTCCTCCCATATCGCCCACAATTCCCTTATTGGGTCACTTAGGATTACTCTTACTAGCAGCCGCAATTTTATCATTAGGAATGTTTATTTCCTCATTAACAGATAGTACAATTTTATCGGCAGTCCTCACCTTTGCCATAGTTATTTTGCTGTTATTTGTTGATTTAATTGCCAAAACCATTCCCGGTGCAATTGGTGAAGCAGTTAGTCATTTATCCCTCCTCAAACATTACAATACCCTGATTCAAGGAATTTTCGATACTAGCAGCTTGATTTTATTTGCCAGTTACATTATCTTAGGTATTTTTCTCACAGCCCAATCAATTGATGCACTTCGCTTTCAACGTCAGTAATTGTCAGTTGTTAGTTGTCCGTTGTCCGTTGTCCGTTGTCGGTAGGAAAAATCTTCTCCTCTGCACCTCTGTTCCCTGTTCCCTGTTCCCTGTTCCCTGTTCCCTGTTCCCTACTATAAAGAATGACTAAAAATAAACTTTGGAAACTTATATTTTGGCTAGGACCATTCTTCATCACCGCTGGTTTAACCGTTCGTTTAACATCAGTAAATTCGGGAATAATCCCCTTGTCATTAATAATAATAGGTTTAGTTATTTGTGCCTTGTGGGTAGTACAAACTAAATGGTGGCAAAAGCGTTCTACCCAATCTACTACTAATGCCTTAATCGCAACTTTGTCCGTATTAGTTATATTAGGATTAATTAACTTTTTAGGTATTCGTTACCACCTGCGTCTAGACTTAACAGATACTCAATTATTTACTTTATCACCTCAATCCAGGGAATTAGTCAGTAATTTACCCGAAACAATGAAGGTTTGGTTATTTACTAAAGAAAAAAATTCCCAAGATCAGGAATTATTAGATAACTATCATCGTCAAAGTAACAAGTTTAAATTTGAGTATGTTGATCCTGAATTAAAACCAGGACTAGCAGAAAGATTTGGTGTTAAAGATTATGGCGAAGTTTATTTAGAATTTCAAACAAAACGGCAATTAATACAAATAATTAGTGAGGATGAACGACTATCAGAAATAAAATTAACTAATCGTTTACAACAAATGATTAATCCTAAAACGGCTAAAGTTTACTTTCTGCAAGGACATAGTGAACACCCACTTTCCGCTAGTAAAGGGGCAATTTCTAAAGCAATACAGGGCTTAACTGATAAAAACTTTACTATATCAACTTTGAATTTAGCAGAACGTCCTCAAGTTCCTGATGATGCTAATGTTGTAATTGTAGCTGGACCCCAAAAAGAATTATTGACGGGAGAAGTTACAGCTTTACAAAATTATCTTAATCGTGGTGGTAACTTATTATTGATGATTGATCCCAACACCAACCCGAAAATGGATACTCTTCTGAAAGAGTGGGGTGTGCGTTTAGATAATCGCTTGGTCATTGATAATTCTGGAGCAAGTTTACAATTAGGACCTGCTACTATTTTAGTGACAGAATATGGACAACATCCTATTACTCAAGATTTTGCCAATAATATTTCTGTATATCCATTAACTCGTCCTCTGGAAATTGATCCTGTCTCTGGTGTTGAGTCTATGGTTTTATTAAAAACCAAACCCTATCCTAATAGTTGGGCAGAAAGTGATCAAAAAAGTGAAAAACTAGAGTTTAATGAAGATAAAGACTTAAAAGGTCCTTTAACTTTAGGAGTAGCATTAACTAGAAAATTATCAAATTCCCCAATTCCAACTACCAAAAATTCACCAACTCCAATTCCAACTACCAAAACTTCCCCAACTCCCACTCCAACTGCAACGGCCAAAACTTCCCCAACTGCAATTCCAACTCCAACTCCAATTCCAACGGCCAAAACTTCCCCAACTGCAATTCCAACTCCAATTCCAACGGCCAAAACTTCCCCAAATACTGCTAAAGAATCACGGTTAGTAGTATTTGGAAACTCCAATTTTGCCACTGATAGTTTATTTGAACAACAGTTAAATGGAGATGTCTTTTTAAACACGGTTAGTTGGTTAAGTCAACAGGATGAAAAACTTCTGTCAATTCGTCCTAAACAACCAAAAAATCGCCGGATTATTATATCAAATCGGGAAGCTAACTTGTTAACAATATCTGCTGTGTTTTTATTACCTTTACTGGGGTTGCTAACAGGTTTTATTATTTGGTGGAAACGTAGATGAAAAATAAATTAGTAATTCATAATGCTAAACTAAAACATTGGCTTTGCTTTCAAGATCCTGATGAAATCATCCAAACTAATAGTATTGATCAAGTTGTTCCCAAATTGCAACTCGTGAATGATTTGATTACTAAACATCAAATATATGGGGCAGGTTTTATTAGTTATGAAGCTTCAACAGCTTTTGATTCGATACTAAAAACCCATTCTCCTTGTTCATTTCCGTTACTCTGGTTTGGATTATATAAAAAACCAGAAATTATTGATTTACCAAAACCTACCTTAGCTGATAAATATAAACTTAATTGGACACCTTCAGTAAGTGAAGAAGAATATCATCAAGTGATTAGTAAAATTAAAAAATATATTTCCTTGGGGGAAACTTATCAAGTCAATTATACATTACGTTTAAATGCACCTTTTAGTGGTGATACTTGGGAATTATTTCTGAAATTAGTGCAAGCACAAAAAGCAGATTATGGGGCTTATGTTGATATTGATAACTTTGCTATTTGTTCCGCTTCCCCTGAACTTTTTTTTCATCTTGATGATCATCACTTAACCTCGCGTCCCATGAAAGGAACAGCAGCTAGAGGTTTAACATTAGTCGCTGATCATGCTATTGCTAAAGAACTACATTTTTCTGAAAAAAATCGCGCGGAAAATGTAATGATTGTGGATATGATTCGCAATGATATAGGACGAATAGCTAATATTAATACAGTCAAAGTTCCCAGTTTATTTAATGTCGAGAAATACCCCACAGTTTGGCAAATGACATCTACCGTTACAGCTAAAACTACAGCTTCCATAAGTGAAATTATGGGGGCGTTATTTCCCTGCGCTTCTATTACCGGCGCACCTAAAGCGCGGACAATGGAAATTATTCAGGAATTGGAAAATACACCGCGCCGTATTTATACTGGCTGTATTGGTTTTATTAGTCCCCAACGTCAAGCCCAATTTAATGTTGCTATTCGGACTGTATTAATTGATAAAGAAAATAAGCAAGCGGAGTATGGAGTTGGAGGAGGAATTGTCTGGGATTCTGTGAGTAGTGATGAATATCAAGAATGTCAGATTAAAGCCCAAGTTCTCACATTAAATCAACCAGATTTCTCACTTTTAGAAACAATTTTGTGGCAGCCCCAAAATGGTTATTTTTTATTGAATTATCATTTACAACGTTTACAAGATTCAGCAAATTACTTTGGGTTTAATGTTAATATAAATAATGTCAAAACTCAACTTGATCAATTAACACAATCATTTGCAAATCAAGATTATAAACTACGCTTATTATTAGATTCTCAGGGTGAAATTATATATCAAACAATACCTTTATTGGCTGTAAATAATCAGGAATTTGTCAAACTAGGTATGTGTTGCACACCGATTGACTCCACTAATATATTTTTGTATCATAAAACAACAAATCGCCAAGTTTATGAAATAGCAAAAGCCCCTTTTCCTGATTGTGATGATGTTTTATTGTGGAATGAAAGAGGTGAAATAACAGAAACCTGTATTGGTAATATTGTGGTAGACTTGAATGGAGAATTGATGACACCTCCAGTAAAGTGCGGTTTATTAGCAGGGACTTTTCGCGCTAATCTACTTGAAAAATGTAAAATCAGAGAAAAAATTATCACAGTAGAAATGTTAAAATATAGCCATCATATCTATATAATTAACTCAGTGCAAAAATGGCGAAAAGCGGTTTTAATTTCTCATTAACTAAATGATTTTATTAATTGATTATCAATATGAAATTACCAAAAACGACTTGGATTTTAATACTTTTAGCTCTGGGTTTGGGCAGTTTTGTATATTTCTATGAAATTAAAGGAAAAACTCAATCAACAGAAATAAAAGCCGAAAAACAGAAAATTTTCTCCTTTACTGCTCATGATGTCCAATCTTTAACAATTAAAACTAAAAGTACAACATTAAAACTAGAGAAAAGGAAGACAACTGAAAAACCTGAATGGGAAATCAAATCTCCCATATCAGCACCAGCAAATGATGCAATTGTTTCTTACTTAATGGATTTGTTAGTTGATGGTAAAATTGAAAGAACAGTATCAGTTTTACCCACTGAATTACCAGAATTTGGTTTAGGTAAACCTGTAGCAACTATTGATATTAAACTCAAAAATCAACAAAGTCATCAATTGATTTTAGGTAAAGCTGAGTTTAATAATCGCTTCTTATATGCTCAAGCTGATGCTAATCAAAATCTCAACTTATTGTTAGTTTCCAAGGATTTTTTTAATGCAGTCAATCGAGACATATCAGAATGGAAACAAATACAAGAAAAGACTAATGTAAAACCATTACCTATCCTGCCTAAACCAAACCTTCAATGACAAAACAAACAGCAACCTTATTAATTTCTTGTCCAGATCAACGGGGATTAGTAGCAAAATTTGCCAATTTCATTTATGCTAATGGTGGCAATATTACTCATGCAGATCAACATACAGACTTTGAAGCAGGATTATTTCTCAATCGTATAGAATGGCAATTAAAAGGATTCAATTTACCTAAAGATTTAATTGCTCCTGCTTTTAATGCTATCGCTCAACCTTTAAATGCAAAATGGGAATTACACTTTTCTGATACTCTTCCCCGCATTGCCATTTGGGTAAGTCGTCAAGATCATTGTTTACTTGATTTAATTTGGAGACATCGCGCAAAAGAATTTCATGCAGAGATTCCTTTAATTATGAGTAATCACCCTGATTTACAACCAATAGTTGAACAATTTGGCATTGATTACCATTATATACCCATTACTAAAGAAAATAAACAAGAACAGGAAATTAAACAACTAGAATTACTGCATGAATACAAAATTGATTTAGTGGTTTTAGCCAAATATATGCAAATAGTTAGTGCAGATTTCATTGCCAAATTCCCGCAAATTATTAATATTCATCATTCATTTTTACCCGCTTTTGTTGGTGCTAATCCCTATCATCGAGCTTTTGAAAGGGGTGTAAAAATTATTGGTGCAACAGCCCATTATGCTACACCTGAATTAGATGCAGGACCAATTATAGAACAGGATGTGGTGCGAGTAAGTCATCGAGATGAAGTGAATGATTTAATCAGAAAAGGGAAAGATTTAGAAAGAATTGTCTTGGCTAGGGCGGTAAGATTACATTTACAAAATCGCGTTTTAGTCTATGGAAATAGAACCGTAGTTTTTGAGTAATATCAATTTTATTTGAGGTTACACGGAATTAAACAAAAATATCTGCGTCTATCGGCGCTTACCTGTGTTTAATGTTAATTAACATCTTAATTAGAGCCGGAGTCAACAGTCAGCAATGTAGCTTGGGTTTCCTTACCTCAACCCAACCCACTTTTTTCTTAACTGCGCTTTGGCGATATTCTTCAAAGCATTGCAAGATATTGCCGAGTTAAGAACTTTGGTTTCTAGCACGCTATGTCCCGATATACAGCAAATTCAGCTTGAGTGAGGTACACTTTATGCGGGCAAGATGCCCGCACCACAAGAGTTTTATCATTAATATCTGTACTTCAGAATACCAGTAACTGCTGTATCATCAGATATCCAGGCTTGAAGTATCTGACATATATTGATTTTTAAACTTTTAACTAATATCCCCAGTCCGCAGACTTTCCACCTGTTTTACTAACTAAATGAATCGCTTCAATTTGAATGGTTTTTTCTAACGCTTTAGCCATGTCATACAAAGTTAAAGCAGCAATAGACACCGCTGTTAAAGCCTCCATTTCTACCCCAGTTTCCGCTTTAGTTTTCACAGTAGCATCAATTTGATAACCAGGTAGTTGGGCGTCAGGGATAATCTCAACGGTAATTTTCTGTAAAGGTAAGGGGTGACAGAGAGGAATTAAATTAGCTGTTTGTTTAGCGGCCATGATTCCCGCCAACCTGGCCGTTGCTAAAACATCACCTTTAGGGGTGTTTCCGGCTTGAATAGCAGCGAAAGTATCAGGTAACATCCGCACCTTACCCGTGGCCACGGCTTGACGAATAGTGGCTGTTTTACCTGATATATCAACCATTTGAGCCTCTCCTTGAGCATCCAAATGGGTTAACGAAAAAGAATTTGAAAAATGATCTTGCATAATTGGGAAAGTGTGTGTTATTATAAATTTTGTAAGTCAAGGTTGTAAGACAAGGGTGTGTAGCTCAGTGGACTAGAGCACGTGGCTACGGACCACGGTGTCGGGGGTTCGAATCCCTCCTCGCCCGTTCTATAATTTTAAATGCACAAGCCCCTTTTTTGGAGTTTGTGCATTTTTAATGGTCTTGGGTTATGAATTGTCCCGACAATCTTGATCAGCAAAGACTCAAACCAGTTCTTTAGAGTGGTTGATCAAAAAAAAGAGTTTTAGGATTAATCGAAAAGTATGAGGAGATGTTGGCGTTGGTGAATGAAGGTATGATTTTTTCTCACGCAGAGGCGCAAAGGACGCAGAGAGTAAGAGTTTAAGTAGAATATTTGATTTTCATACCTCAATTCAGCAATGCCGAGATGTTTAATGATTAAACGCAGATGAACGCAGATGAAGAACGATCAATTCACAATTTTCAAACCAGATGCGATTTCTCCAGATTAATCAAGTTTTAAGGCATTAACTGGCACATCATCCCAAGATTTTACTGTCCGTAATTTGGCAATCCAGCCTGCTGCTGTTTGGACTGCGGTTAAATTATTCTTAAATGACTGATGACAATCCAGTGCCTGAGACTCGTTACAACAGGCAATACAGGCATGAATCATCCCGGAAGGATCAATTTGCTCATTTACCCAAATAGTCATGTTTTATCTCCCTTTAAAGTAGCGGTTATTTTTTACACTTCACAAATCACAAGCAACAATTAAAGGTCAGGCAGAATACCCTTAGTAACTAAGAACTCAGTGGTTAGGGTTTTTGAGTAGCGATCGCTAATTTTGCCCCTGGTACCTGACGCACTTTATCCATAACTACCACAACTTGACCATGAGTAGCACTTTGATCAGCGTTAATAATTACAACTACTTCTGTATTTTTTCCCTTTAATTGTTGTACCCTGGCTGGTAAAGTATCCAGGGTGACAGGCTGGCGGTTTAAACTTACATCCCCTGCTGAGTCTATTGTAACAGTAATTGGTGTGGCTGATGATTGGGTTTTGGCGGTGCCAGCTTTGGGTAAATTAACTGGTAATCCTTCGGAACGATTCAGAAATAAAGTTGACATAATGAAAAATGTCAAAATCGCAAAAATGACATCAATCATCGGTACAATATTGATTTGGGCTGGTATATCAGGTTCATCTGGTAGACGCATAATCATTTATCTCCTCTTTCATAACGACGACGATATAGTAATTCCAGTTGTCCACCATATTCTTGAATCCAAGCAATTTGGCGTAAGTACATTCCCCGAAAGCTATTAGCGAAAAATAGGGTAATAATAGCTACCACTAATCCTGATGCTGTAGATACTAAGGCTTCACTAATTCCAGATGTGACACCTGCGGTTTTTGTCCCCCCGACATCACCAATATTCAATGATTTAAAGGAGGTAATTAATCCCAATACTGTACCTAGCAGCCCTAACAAGGGGGCTAAACCAATAATTGTATCGAAAATGTTCTGAAACCTTTTTAATAGGGGAATTTCGGCCTGTGCTTCACTTTCTAAAGCCAAACGAAATTCTTCTGGGTTGGGTTCTTCCAGTTCTAAGGCCGCTAAAAAAATCCGAGCTATAGGTAAATCAGCATTTCTATGTAATATATTTAAAGCATCAACCATATTACCTTGACGATAAACTTTGAGAACGACTTGGACAATGCGGTTTTGACGGTTGCTGATTTTAACCCAAAAGGTAATGCGTTCGATAATTAGCGCCACTCCTAACACAGAAAAAAACAGCAGTGGCCACATGACTATACCACCAGCTTGGAATAAATTACTAATTTCCATTGACCATTTTGCTAATCTTCCACATTAGATTAACAGATCGTGGTCAAGAAACAAGAATCAGTAAGTATTGTTTTATTGTCAGTAATTTACTTTACAATAAAATCAGTATTCCTGGGTTAGTGGCTGGGAGTTTTTTGGTAGAGATTAATTTTGGATTTTTTATTAGATTATATATTGACACAACAATTTTGTTGTACTATATATTAGATATAGAAGAATTTCATTGTATTCAACTACAAAATTACAGGCCGTTGCTGAATACAGCACTTACTGGTGTTATAAGGTACATATTTAGCGGGCAAGATGCCCGCACCACAAGAGTTTCATGATTCAACTTTGTACCTCATCAG
>NZ_KE384663.1:12623-33233 GCF_000426925.1 Dolichospermum circinale AWQC310F
ATGGAATGATTTTATTGACTGCGGAACAAAATTTTAATGTTTCCAGCCCCTATCAGCCCACAAATATGCAACGCCAATTACGCCTTTACGTGAGTTAAAAAATCTTGTTGTTTTATAAGTTTTTCTAGGGTTTTCCAACACGATAATTTTGGAATTATTAACGAAATTACAAGAGTTTTAATACTAACTCACATAAGCCGTAAATTCTTCTATTAACACCGATAAATTAATCTAGAAATAAGTATCAAAGCTTTGTAAATCACAAGCTGATGTCTAATTCTATTTAAGTCTAATCGGTTAATTTAGTGAATTTATCGGAGGAATGAATTTATGACGGGATAAAAACCTACTATGATTTTTACGTTTAACCAAAATGGCAATTTATTACCAGGTATTCATTTGACTAATTGGGAGGAAATTGAAGAGTATCTAGCTTACAATAAACGCCGAAAAAATCTTTTATCTGGACTCAAACAAGGGTGCGAGATATTAAAGCAATGCGGTTGTCATAGAATTTATATTGGCGGAAGTTTTGTAACCACTAAAAGACTTCCTAATGATTTTGATGTTTGTTGGGAAGACGATGAAGTAGACTTTAAACTCTTGAAAGAACTCGACCCTGTTTTGCATCCTAGCAGCAGAAGGTCGGCACAAAAAAACAAATATGGCTGGGAGTTTTCGATTGCTAACAACACTTTTGAAGATCCATTTACCACTTGTTTAGAATTTTTCCAGCAAGACCGTAATGGTAATATCAAAGGTATAGTTGTAGTTGATCTGTAAGAATAGGATGCAAAATACTTTTTGCTACTTTTGATCCTTAAAATTGAAAGTTATCAATATAAAACAGGGATATAAATTGGCATTATCTAATTAATTTTGATTATTAGGTAATGTCATTTTTGAAAAAATGAGTTATGGGTTAAACATGATGATTTTGAATGAATGGCAGTACAATATTACTAAGGCACAAATGAAGAAATTTGAGTTAGCAATGGCTCAATATGCTAGTAAACCAGTTCCAGAAGATGAAAACCAAAAACTACGTTATGAGGCTCGTATTGATTCACTCAAAAGCCAAATTGAGGAGTTTACTCAAGAGATAAAAGAGTACGAAAATCTCAAAAATAATCAGGGTAAAATTGAGAAATTGCAATATGATAGTTTAGAAAAACTACCAGAAGCACTCATCAAAGCGCGGATTATTCGTGGACACACTCAAGAGAGTTTTGCCAAACTTTTAGGAGTTAAACCTCAACAGGTGCAACGTGATGAAGCAAATGGATATGCTAGTGCTAGTTTGACAAAACTTTTGAAAATTCAACACACTCTTAATCTGGAAATTCGGGAGGAAATTATCTTTAAATAAGGGAGGATTAATTCACTTTGACGCGAATATCTACACCATCACTTTTCAATTGTCCATCTTCCATGTAAATAATCCGATCAGCTATATCGAGAATGCGGTTATCATGGGTGACAAGCAAAATAGTACAATTTTGTTCTTTGGCTAATAGTTGCATTAATTCTACCACATCACGGCCTGATTGTTTATCTAATGAAGCTGTAGGTTCGTCTGCTAATACTATTTTTGGGTGACTAACTAAAGCGCGGGCTATAGCTACCCGTTGTTTTTGTCCACCGGATAAATTCTCTGGATAGTAATTAATATGTTCCCCTAAACCAACGTGTTCTAACATCGCTATAGCTTTGGCATTAATATCACCTTTGAAGTAATTTTCGTGCAACTCTAAGGACATCCTCACATTTTCTTTTGCTGTTAAAAAACTCATTAAATTATGGGCTTGAAAAATATAACCAATTTGACGACGTAATTTAGTTAATTGTCCCTTACTTGCCCCAGACATTTCCTGTCTTAATATTTGTAAACTGCCACTTTGGGCAGAACGTAAACCCCCCATTAATGATAATAGGGTAGTTTTGCCCGAACCAGAGGGACCTGTCATAATCACAATTTCCCCCGCATTAATCTCTAAATTAATATCAAATAATACTTGTTTTTGTAGCGCACCTTTACCAAAATAATGATTAAGATTACTAACAGAAATCACTGTTTCTGAAGTTGAATTAATAGTAATAGTTTGAGTTTTCAGATTTGTCATAGTTTTTCTCCTGAGAATATAATAAAAGACAAGAGGTAAGAGTCAAATATCTGGTATTTTTAAGTATCAATAATGCCCTGAACAATACTTCATCCAGTTGGGTTGAGATACGAAACCCAACCTACAAACTGTGATCAATTCTCATTATTTCTCTATCTTAAAAAATGTCAGCAGGATCAGCAGAACGGAGTTTTTGCATAGCAATTGCGCCGGAAATAGTACACATAATTACTGTTAAGATAAAAACATTAATTGCCCGATCTAATTTCATGGCTATGGGTAAAAGAGTCGCAGTAAAAGTTAATTGATATATCCCAAAAGATAGGAAAAATGCAGGTAAATAACCTAATGCAGCCAATAACAATGCCTCTTGTAATAAAACTCCCAATAGATAATGATCAGTGTACCCCATGGCCTTGAGAGTTGCGTATTCTGGTAAGTGATCAGAAACATCAGAATAAAGAATTTGATAAACAATGACAATACCAACAATAAAACCGACAATCACACCCAAACCAAAAATAAAACCAATACCTGTACCATCAGCCCAATAAGTCTTTTCCTTTTGAGCAAATGTTTCTGGAGTTCCAACTTCCACAAAAGGATTTTGAGGATCTGGATTTAATCCTATTTTCAATTTGGCTTTGATTTTTTCAATATCTACACCAGGTTTGAGAGTAATTAAACCAACTTCAATTTGATCAGGTTTGCGAGTAGGAAATAATTGTAAAAAAGTGGAATCACTAGCCACAACATTACCATCAGAAGCAAAGGAAGCACCATTTTGAAATAAACCTTTAACATTGAGATTTTTTCCGTTTAATTCAGTATTAAATTTCCCCGTTGCTCGAAAAATTTTGCCAATTTCTCCATATTCTGGACGACTGGCTTCATCAAACAAAACTTGATTTAATTGTTTGAGATCATCTTTATTAGCTTGGACTTCAGGAAATTTTAACCCAGGTGTAGCTGGATCTACACCCCAAACTAAAATAGCCCGATCAAGTTTTGTTTGAGGATTACGCCATTGTCCCGTACCAATGTAAATAGAACTAACTGATTTTACACCTTCATAACTTAATGCTTGATAAAGTCTTTCTCTAGAAAAACTTTTAACTGAAAATAGAGTTTGAAATTGGGGATTAATTAAGACTACATCAGCTTGTAAATTGCGATGAGGTTTGATAGCAGAATCAAATAATGCACCTTCAAAACCCATTTGAATAAATATCAGTATATCAGCAAAGGCAATTCCTGATACTGCAATTACTAACCGCGTTTTTTCTTTCATTAATTGTCGCCAAGCTAGGGGCGTTTTCCGAAATATTTTATTAATCATTGTTTCGATTTTTTGCACCTTTAGGGGGAATAATTTACAATTTAACTTACAATTTAATTGCTGTTTGGACTTGTAAGTTGGTTAAGCCAGAAACTCGTTTACTATCTTGAGGATTTAGGCGAATTTTTACTTCAATAATTCTACCATCTAAGTTTTCCCCTGGTTGATCACCAAAGACGTTTTGGCGCTTGACTTGTAACCCAATTTGTTGAACTACACCTTTTAATTCTCCTGTAAATCCTTGACTGGTAATTATGGCTGTTTGTCCTAATTTGATCTTACTAATATCGGTTTGATAAACTTCTGCTACAGCCATTATTGTATTAGTTTGGGCAAAGTCAGCCACCCCTGGATTATCAATTTTTTCACCAACATGGGCATGAATTTTAATAATTTGTCCCGTCATAGGGGCGCGAATATAAGCTCCTTGTAGTTCGGTTTCTGCACGTTGCAAATCAGCGATCGCACTTTCAACTTCTGTTCTGGCTAATTCTATATCAACGGGACGAATTTCGGCAACACTATTAAGTTTAGCCTTGGCTTCACTAATTTCTTTATTGCTAGTATTATTAATACGATTTAAGGCAATTTTAGCTTCTGCTAGTTGTTTATTTGCGGTGGTATTAATCCGTTTCAGAACCGCTTGGGATTCATTTAATATTTGTTTTGCGGTTTCTACATTTAAACGTTTACTATCAATTACAGAACTAGAAATTACACCCTCAGAAAATAACTGTTGATAACGTTGATATTCTGCTTCGGCATTTTTTAATTCTGCTATTAATTTATTAATAGTTGCTGTTTGGGCAATTCTATCACCTTCCCATTGGGCTGATATCCGAGAAATATTTTCTGCTTGGGCTTGTTTATCTCCTGCATATTGGGCTTTAATTCTCTCAACAATTGCTTGCTGTGCAGCAATTTCTCCTGACTTAGCACCAGCCTTAATTTGTTGTAATTTAGCTTCCGCAACTTTCACCTGTTTCTGTCTTTGAATCAGGGCTTTTTTTAACAGATCACGAGATTGTAAAATGGCAATTACTTGACCTAATTTAACATTATCACCTTCTTTAACTAATAGTTCAGAAATGCGATCGCCATCTAATGCTAAGGGTGCAGATAATTTAATTATTTCCGTTTCCGGTTCTAATCTTCCTAAAGCAGTCACCATTGGGGAAATTGGGACAATTGGTTTTGCTTCAATTACAGAAGATTTTTCCATTTTGCCAAAGTTAGAAATCCCATAAATAGCAATTCCTGCTGTTATCGCAGTGGCCGCAACTATTAAAGCAATTAAGCCTTGATTTTTAGGTTTAAACAACAGTTTATAACTCATCATAATTCCCAAAGTGACAAAACAAATTTCTCTACATTTATTGATGCTTAAATACTAACTTTAAAGTCGGTTTTTTGTCCTAAATAGGCTACAATCATCTCTCCTAAAAGCTGACACTGTTCAGAGAAATCAATATTCTCATTACCCCATAATTTCTCTAAAACCACACCATTTACAAAACTCAAAACAAAAGACGCTAGTACCACGTCTCGAACACCTAATAAATCACAGGCTAACTGCTGACATCGTTGATTAGCACGTTTGAAAACAGTGCTATTAGTTAGCATTATTTTTGAGTCTTGATGTTGACAAAAATCAACCCATAGGTAAGTCCATTTAATTAAGTAATCCTCATTTATAACAAGATATTGACCCAAAGCTTCCATCAATTCTAGTAGGTTATTTTTTCCTCTAAATTCTGTCAAAACCGTAATTATATCCTGCTGACTAATTTCTTCCACCAATTGCTCAAATAAAGCTTGTTTATTGGGAAAATAATGATAGAGTGCGCCAGTGGAAACTTTTAAACCCGCAGAAATCTGCCGCATAGTAATCGCTGCATAGCCTTTTTCTGCAAACAAATCAAAACATTTACCAAGTAATTCTTTACGGTATTGTTCATGATTAACAATTTTTGGCATAACAACTATCGTCTTTATATCGAACGCTCGTTATATTAAATAATATAATAAACCTAAAGTGTTTGTCAATATATCTTTACAAATTCAGATATCCTAATTCAATAGGACTTACGCATTGACAGGCTCAACCATGAGGTATGGGTTTCGGGCATTTTAACGTGATTTTGTGATGCTCTTTGAGCGAACTGCTTGCAGCAGCACTTCGCTATCATTCATTATTGATCTGAATTGATCTGATCGGAAGTTAATCCCTAAAAACCTGAAACGAAGAATTTTCGTTGATGTATATTATTGACAAAAAACATGATCTATGCACTCTAGATCATGCGGTCGATCTCTATGGAAATCGTTGGATATTCTTATGGACATAGTGTCAATCTGTATTGACACAAAAATTGTATTAAAATATAGTTTATGTGTCATGTATTTCAATAACATATGCTTAAAGCATTAAATACATTGAATTCAGTGCTTACCTACTGGGCTGAGGTACAACCTGACCGTAGGGCTTATACAATGCTCGATATTAACGGTGCAGAAGATAGTTATATTAGCTACGGGGATATGTATTCCCAGGTGATTAATATAGCTCAAAGATTATTGTCTGAAGGACTACAATCACGCAATGCGATTTTACTTTATCCACCAGGAATTGAATTTATAGTTGCATTCTTCGGTTGCCTTTATGCTGGGGTGTTGCCTGCACCTATCCATATCCCAAAACGCAATCGTTCCAACAAGAAGATTTCAGATATTGTTTCTGCCACAGAAGCCTCAACAATATTACTTCTTAGCAAGGATGAACAAGCTTTTCGGGATACTTTGAGTAAGGAAGAAAACTGGCCCAAGAATCTGATTTATGTCCCAACAGACATGACTGTTGAGCCAGCAAACTCTCAGAGCTTACCTTTACCAGAGATCAACAGATCAGCGATCGCATTCTTGCAGTTCACGTCTGGCTCAACTTCACTACCGAAAGGTGTGATGATCAGCCATGCCAATTGTCTCAACAACCTAGAAATGATTGTGGCAATGAGTCAGGCAAATTCTAATTCTACCTTCGTATCTTGGCTGCCACACTATCATGATCTTGGTTTAGTCGCCCATCTGTTGTGTAGCCTCTACACTGGCGGTCATTGTGTCCTACTTGCGCCCTCAACCTTCGTTTCCCAACCAATACAGTGGCTACGTGCCATCACTAAATACCGAGCAGGATATACAGGCGCACCAAACTTCGCCTATCAACTATGTGTTGATAAAATCCAGCCCAGCGATCAGCAGACACTGGATCTATCTTCTCTATCAGTGGCACTTAACGCCGCTGAACCAATCAATCCACAAACTATATGGGATTTTTCAGAAAAGTTTGCGGTGAACGGATTCAAGCCACATATGTTCGCCCCTGCTTATGGTATGGCCGAGGCAACAGTCTATATTTCTTCTGGATACATTGATGCAGAACCAGTTTTTAAGGCAGTTGACTGGATGATACTGGGTAGGCAAAATATAGCGCAAGAGGCAACCAACAAAAGTAAGGAAAAGGTTTTTGTAGGCTGTGGAAACCCTTGCCTAGACCAAAAAATTTATATCGTTGATCCTGATAAAAATTGCGTATTACCCCCAAATCATGTTGGGGAAATCTGGAGTACAGGATCTAACATAATGGCTGGTTATTACAACCATCCAGAAGCCACAGCAAAAACTCTTGTTTCTTTACCAGATGATGATCAGACTTACCTCCGTACCGGTGACTTGGGTTTTATTGATGAAAAGGGCGAACTATATATTACAGGCCGAATGAAAGACATCATTATCATCAATGGTGTGAATTACTATCCCCAAGACATTGAGATTTGTGTTCAAGAAACACATCCTGATATTCGCTCCGGTTCTGTTGCGGCCTTCAGTGTTCCCGGTCAGACTGGAGAGGATTTGGTGATTTTCGCCGAATTGACAAAAGCTGGTGTCATCAATCTACGGCGGTCTGGTTATTTGGAAGAATTGGTAGAAGCTATTTCTGTCGCGGTGGGAGAGAATTTCGAGATCCAATTACGCCAACTCGTGTTTTTAGGACATATGCAACTCCCGAAAACATCTAGTGGCAAAATTCGTAGACAACAGTGCAAGCAAGAGTTTCTCCAAGGCTGTACCGATGCTTTAGCTAAATGGCCTGAAGACAAATCTACAAATCAATCCCCAGGAGAAATTAGTATGTTAAACATTGAAAAGACCTTTGAACGCATAACTTCTATGGGTCCAATGCACCTGAAGGTCTTTACTAGTCTTATCCAGATTCTGACTAAGAAATATGAAGTGCGGATGGTTGATTTCGATGTAGAAAAGTCTATCTTCTTCTATGGGATTGACTCTTTGAAAATCATTGAGATTCATAGCATATTGGAAGCAGAACTGGGTTGTCAAATTCCTACAGAAGCTTTTTTCTACGCCAATACTTTCTTGGGGATGATTGACGATATAGCTGGTGTTATCTCTAATGAAGACTCGCTAAAAGTCAGACTTACCCACAGTCAACCTCTTAATGTAGAGATAGAAAATGCTTTAGAATACCTTCTTCGTAATCGTGACAACAAAGTTGATCTCGGCCAGAACACTCAAACCAAAACTTGCTTACTAACTGGGGCATCTGGTTTTGTCGGTACTTATTTCTTGAAAGAACTCCTTGACACTACCGATCTGAATATTGCTTGTTTAGTTCGAGCAGCCAATGAGGAAGCAGGTCTTCAACGAATCAAGAAAACCGCGCGAAAGTTCGATGTCAAGCTGCTACAAGGATGGGAAAATCGTGTACAAATCATCATCGGTGATATGTCTAAAAAGCGGTTTGGACTAGAAGAAGATCGCTATAATGAATTAGCAAAAAATATTGACAGCGTATATCATGTAGCGGCTGTGGATAACTTCTATCTCCCCTATGACATCATCAAGAACACTAATGTGGTTGGCACTATTGAAGTTGCAGACTTCGCATTATCTGGAAAGGTCAAGCCCCTTTATAATGTGTCGAGTTGTGCTACATCCTTGTTAGAAGACTGCTCTGAAAATCCCACCCCTATTGGTTTGGTCAATGGATATGCACAAACCAAGTATGTAACAGAGCAAATTGTCTTGCGTCTTGCAGAACAGGGATACCCGTGGGTTAATTATCGCTTGGGATATTTATACTCTCTTCGAGTTGAGCATATCACTAAAAATACCCCATTGCACAAACTATTTGCCTTGATAGAAAAGGCTTATGAAAATATTGATGATGACTTTTTTATTGATGAAGATGCATTTGAGAATTTCTTGGGTGCTATTTATCAAATAGGCTGCATACCTGATATGGATGCTGATTTTGATTTGATGTCAGTTGAATATGCTGCCAAGGCAATTATTTCTACATCCCTACTGCCTACCAATGAGAGAAAACACAATTACACTTTCTATAATCCACATCCACTTAATTGGTCTGATGTAATTAGATATTTTGACAAATTGGACAAATATATTGAGATTGTGCCACTCAGAAGTTTCGTTAACAAGTATGAAGAATATGTTCGTCATACGAACAAAAATGGCATGAAACTATTGAAATCAGTGGTATCACCTGAGTTAGAAAACCAATTTAATACGATGTTCAGAAATATCAAGACAGACCAAGTTGATACTTATTTACACTGGTGTCCACCATGTGATAAGCAGTTTACTCATCAATATATAGAATTCGTGCTGAGTAGTGCTGAATAAATGAGAGTGTGAACTAGGTCAAATCAATTGAGTGCTGACTAGGGATAACAGTCAGAAAACCTGATGCATATTCAATACTGCTCGGTTTCAGTTGTAATGCCCAAAAAAGATTTAACCGAGTAGTATTGGATCTACATTGGCTTGATTATGCTAGGTGTGTTACAGAGGACATAAACAGATAATGCTACATAAATCTACTGAACTTCGCTTTGTTAATTCAGAAATTGGATATGGAGTATTTGCCACTGAACTAATTCCAAAAGGGACAATTGTTGCATTTCATGATCCTCTTGATGTAGAGGTGAAACCAGAAATGTTTGCTTCTCTATATTCTATAAATGTAGAGTTTAAGGCAATTATCGAACATTTTGCTTATCTCAATTTGGAAGGTTATGGCGTTATAAGCTGGGATAATGAAAAGTATATAAACCATAGCTGTGACTTTAACACTATTTCTACTGGATATATGTTATCTATCGCTGTCAGGGATATTGCTGAAGGTGAGGAAATAACGACGGATTATGGTTTGCTTGATGTGGATTATGGTGATTTGCTTGATGGAGAGTACAAGAGAGGTATGTTATGTAAATGTGGTAGTCCTAACTGTAGGAAAGAGATTAAAGCAGACCATAAAGCTTGTTTACATCTCTGGATTTCCCCGACAAATGAGGCTTTGAATTGTGTTCTGAATGTTAAACAGCCATTGTTAGATTTTATGGATTCTAAAAGGAAAAATAATCTGATCAATTCCTTACAGAGCAATCATGATTTTTCGCAATTACTGTTAAGCTGGATCAAACAGCGAGACGTTAATTTCCAGAAAAAATGGGCTAAAGTACTTGCAAAAATGTAAATTAGGTGAAAACCAAGCCCTTTGTGGGCGACCTAGTTTTCCCTGTTCCCTTTCATCCAAAAACCGCTGTTAAATCACAAAGAAGCTATTTTATGACCAAGAGTAAACCAATTGACTTTGTTGAGCGTAATAATATCAAGTCGTTTCTAGCATTACTAAGAGACTGGATAGCAATTTTCATAGTAGCTGGTTTTAGTATTTGGGCAAATAATATCTTCATTTATCTGGTCGCTGTTTGGTTAATAGGAATTTTTCAATTTGCCCTTGGTGAAGCATTAGTACATGAGGCAGTTCATAATAATCTATTTATGGAAAAGTCATGGCACGAAAAACTAGAATTTATATATAGTTTTCCATTTTTGAGGACAATTTCTTCTTATCGAGAGCATCACTTTCCGCATCATAAATACTTATTATCTCATGGTGATTATATACCCGAAAATTATGAGTTTTTGGGATTAAATAAACCAGATAAGAATGTATTTATGATCTTGTTTATTAAACCTTTCTTGGGCTTTTCTATATATTACTTTTTCATAGAAGTTATATTGTATCCTTTGCTCCAAGATTCATTCAAACTTAGTGCAATCATTAATGGGATAAAGCAAAGTTACAAACTTTATTTGTTCTGGTTAGTAGTTATTCTAGGATTCAGTTTATCAGGACATTTAGACATTTTACTTCTTTACTGGTTTGTGCCTTTATTATGGTGTTTTTCTTTTTTATCACTTTTGGCTGAGGTGCAAGAACATTTTAATACTTTCTCAGGTTCGAGATCAAATGTGAATCCTGTGATTAACTTTTTCTTTCATAATGCAGGTTATCACTATGTTCACCACTTGTGTCCTACTATTCCCTGGTATAAATTACCAGCAGCACATCAGGCTTTATGTGCAGATAATCCAGACATTTCACAGGGAATCTTAGATACTTATAGGCAATTAATACGTAATAACCAAATTGAAGTTGAAAGTCTAGATAGTCTTCGTGTTGGTTATCTACCTCTGAGTAGTGATAGTAGTCATCACTAATAGAAACCAATTTCACCATATTTGTCTAATAGACATCTTGTGAATACAACCTTTGTAGAGACTTTGTATGCAAAGTCTCTACATTCATTAACGGAGAGTGTATGTTGCGATCGCCCTTGTATTTCCCTAATTTTCGTTGGCTGTGGTTAGGGCAAACTTTAATTTTGTCTGCTGCTCAATTTTGGTTTGTGTCGTTAACATGGTTGGTACTCCAGAAAACGGCTTCAGGTTTGGCTGTTGGTACTGTATTAGTGGCAGCTGCAATTCCACGAGCCTTGTTTATGTTGGTAGGTGGTGCAATCAGTAAACTGCTTGCAGCAGCGCTTCGCTATCGCTGGTCAACTCGAAATGTCGTTATCATCGGGGGCTTGATTAATACTTTTCTAATTGGAATTGCTACTGTTTTACTAATATTAGATGGTTTTAATCTCATTGTTTTCATTGTAATTGCTGTTTTATTTGGATTGTTTGAGGCTATTTTATACCCAGCGATTCTTGCCCTCTTGCCTCAATTGGTGAGAAAATCACAATTAGCAGAAGCTAACGCTTGGATACAGGGCAGTGAACAGTTTACCGAAGTCATCGGACCTGCTGGTGCGGGTTTTATGATTGGTGCGTTTGGATTAACCATTGCTTTTGCAATCAATACACTCATATTTGCCTTTGGTAGTTTGTTCATATACCTAGTGCGGACTCGTCGCCGTCAACCTCTGGCAACTGAACCAGAGAAACAAGCTTTAACAGGTGAGATTATTTTAGGTTTAAAGTATGCTTGGACACAGCCTGCTATCAGAATAAGTTTGCTACTCTTAGCAATGATTAATTTTGCGATGTTAGGTCCGATCATCATCGGCGTTGCAGCCTTAGTCAATGTAAAGTTTGGAGGTAATGCCACAACATTTGGTTATCTACAATCCGCTTACGGTATGGGTGCATTACTTGGTGTCTTAGTTGCTAGTCAAATGAGTGCAATTAAGAATCCCAAAACCCCCCTTGTTTTACTCTGCTATGGTCTGGGTGTGGGACTAATAGCATTAGGATTTGTACAGGACTTTTGGATAGCATCGGGAATAATTGCTTTAATGGGGATAGGAGGTGGTACTGTCACCGTACTGGGCATAACTTGGCTGCAACAAAATACAGCCGCAAATATGCAGGGACGAATAATGGGACTGACAATGTTCGCTGCGGTAGCTCTTGATCCCTTGTCTGAAGGTATTTCTGGATTGTTACTGGAAGTCAGTTTGACCGGATTATTTGTAGCGGCTGGAGTGACAATGTTGCTCACTGCCATAGTTTCCTCAATCGGCCGCACTCATACAATTAAATCAGTTACTACTGATTCTTCATTCCCTGTTTCCGAACCTGTAATTTCAGTGCGTAACCTGAATCATTATTTTGGATCAGGTGTATTACGTAAACAAGTATTATTTGACATTAATTTGGATATTCAACCTGGTGAAATTGTGATTATGACTGGACCTTCCGGTTCAGGTAAAACTACCCTTTTGACTTTAATGGGTGGTTTGCGTTCTGCTCAAGAAGGTAGTTTGAAAATTTTAGGACAGGAAATATGTGGAGCAAATAAACAACAGTTAACTAAATTGCGCCGTCAAATAGGTTATATTTTTCAAGCACATAACCTAATGACGTTTTTAACTACCCAGGAAAATGTGCGGATGTCGTTGGAATTGCATGATGAATATCTAAATCATGATATCAACAACAAAGCGATCGCCATGCTAGAATCTGTTGGTTTGGGAGATCGTATCAGTTACTACCCCGAAAATCTTTCTGGTGGACAAAAACAACGGGTGGCTATCGCTCGTGCTTTAGTCAGCCAGCCTAAAATTGTCTTAGCTGATGAACCTACCGCTGCACTTGATAAAAAATCTGGCCGCGATGTTGTGGAATTGATGCAGAAACTTGCTAAAGAACAAGGCTGTACTATTTTGCTTGTTACCCACGATAACCGCATTTTAGATATTGCTGACCGCATTATTTATATGGAAGACGGTCAGCTTAAAGATGTCAATATTACTGCAAAGATACAGTAAACGGAGTGTATTTAGTATTTCGGGGTGATTAGCTACTCCTGGTCCTGATATTTTTCATAATTATTGTCAGCCTGTTGATTATTTTTAACACCATCCTTACCAAATATCCTCTCAGTCCAGAGGTAAGGAATTGGTAATAAAAACCAGACATATTCCCACCAACCTTGATCGATGATAGCAACTCCTATTGTTAATAAGGAAAAAATCGGCTCGATCAATATTTTCCATCTTGTAGAAATAATAATTTCACTATTTAGATCATCGGGAATTAGTCTGCGTTTATAAGTCGCATAATTCCAGTTAATAAATGATATCAATCCAATGAATGCAGTATTGATACTAAAGCATATTTTCACAAGTGCATTTTCTGGAAAATAAATAACTAGGTTGTCAGAATAAGGAATCAGAAATATTCCCATCAGATACAGTAAATAGAGTGAGATATGAATCGTATCTGCTTGTTTGTAATATTTAAATTGCTTGATATGTTCTAGCCAGTAGAAACCAACAGTCACAAATGCAATCGCGTAGCTAGTGAGTGGTTTTATTTGAGCTAGTAAAAATGCCACAACTTCTGAATCTGTAGGCTGTTGAAGCTTTTCAGGAAAATCAAGAGCTAAGAAGCACTCTGCCATTGCCAGTGCGAATATAATATCAGCTATTCTCTGAAGGTGGGCAATAGGTTCTTTCTGAGCAGAATTATTGTTTTTATCTTCATTCATTAGTCATATCCAAAAGTGCAGGCTATTTTTAATTTGTAAGTTAGGTCAAAGTAAACTTACGGTGGAACATAAAATTCAAATAACAAGAATTAATGATAAATAAAATTCTGTAAATATTCAATAGGTTGTCCAGTTCCTGTTGGATTAATCGACAGCGTAACCCAACGCATTTATTGGGTTTCATGCTGCTTGCTGTGCGAACGCTCACGTTTCACAACCGAACCTACAAATTAAGGCTTTTTCCAATTTGCACAACAGCTTTATTAATAATTATAATTAAAACGGTGTTTTTACCTGTAAATGTAATATTTTGTGTAGCCAGGGATGGTAAAAACTCAACTCCCTTGCGTGTAAATATAATCTACTGACACTCTTGAGACAACCATAGAGTTTATCCCCTAAAATCCTCATTCCCAGTCCTCTCTTATCAGCAGCATGAACCCGTAATTGATGGGTACGTCCAGTCAGAGGTATAAATTCTATTCTGGTATATTTTCCTTCTCTGCCTATTACGCGGAAGCGCGTTAAACTAGGCTTACCCCGTTCTAAATCCACTTGTTGATAGGGACGATGATCTGGATTTCCCCATAAAGGTAAATTAATTTCCCCTTCATTAATAGTTAGAGAACCTGTAATTATAGCCTCATAAACTTTATGAATTTTCCTTTGTTCAAATTGTTGACTTAATTGGGAATAAGTAACTAAATCTTTAGCTATTAATAAAATCCCAGAAGTATCTTGATCTAAACGATGTACAGCAATTAATTCTTGATCATAAAAATAACGTAAACGACTAATTACACTATCTTGATTATGAGAATAACGACCCGGAACAGACAATAATCCTGATGATTTATTAACCGCAATTAACCATTCATCTTCATAAATTATTTCTGGTTTATTTAGCCTTAATCCTGATAATAAAAATCCCATTAATGGCTGACATCTTTCTTCACAAGCCCCATAAAATTCTCCAGAAACTTTATTTTCTATAGAAGAATTACCCCACCAAAATTCAGCCATTGCTAGAGGTTTTAATCCATGGGTTGCAGCATAATGTAATAATTTAGGAGCGCAACATTCCCCCGTTCCGGTTGGTGTTCCTCCTGGTAATAATTGCTGTAAAGATAGAGATTGTCCAGAAAAATTAGTCAGACTATAAGCAGCGTGCATTTCTGTTTGTAATTGGCGAGATAGTTGTTTACGCTGTTGTCTTAATTCCGTAATCCTTCTATCTGCGGCGGCTATAATCTGCTGTAAAGGCTGTAAAACTTCATTTTGATGACGTTTGATATTTCGGCGTTCAATTCCCTGTTGACGGCTTTCTTCTGCTAGTTTTTCTAAGGCAATTTCTAGAGATTCACCGCTAAGAATTTGCTCTAATTTTTGCCGTTGTTCCTGTCGTTCTAGTTTGCTATGATGATGATGTAAACTAATAGCGTGTAATTCCTGGATATATTGATCAGAAAGAGTTTGATATGTTTGTCTTTCAGGAATTTTTTGCAGATTAATTATCTCTTGTTTAATAGTTTCTAATTCTGCTAAAGTCTGAGTTTCTAATACAGCCACTTCCTGTCTACCAGGAATAGGTGGAATCCAACCCTCAACCAGACTATTACCATCGAATAAACCAGAAAATGCCTGAATAACTCTTAATTCACCATTGGGTAATTCAACTAATAAAATACCATACATTTTTCCCTCACGGGAATAAGGATAATTTTCCTCAAGTTGTTGCATGAGACTATGGGCTATAGCTTCCGCTAAACCAGTGCGAGGTAATCTTAATATTTCACCAGTTTGGGGACATTTACCTTCATAGTAATAGTTTGGTTGTGAGGGATAAATTATAGAATCAGAGGTGATAAAATCGGAAATTGGATGAAGAATAGTCATAATAGTCAGAAAATATATAGTTTAGGAATTACTAACTTTTTTATAAGTTTTTCAGGAATTTTATCATTTACTTTTTCTTAAATTCAATAATTTTTCTAACAACAAAAAGCAAACATATAATGAATGAATAATTAGATATGAGTACCGAAACAAAAAAGTCTTAGCTAACAATCAAAGCAATCAAAACTATACTGAAAATTATACTGACTTCACTATTACTTTTTATTACTTTTTTTCAGACAATACGGTTTAATTTTTTCACAATTAGCAAGAAATAGCAATATTTCCAAAGGTAGTTGACAGAATTTTATTACTATGATGCGGGTAATTTCCATTGGTATTATCCTTCCGCAAGCCACTGTTTATAACCATACATAAGTAATCTTTCCTTTAAATTAGCGATCGCTTCGGATGTGGGTATATTAATTGACTGTACGCGATATACATCATATTGATATATAATTAAAATGAATAATTTTTGATATCTTCTCATGACATTACAAGAATTGCAAAAACAAGTATTACAGTTACCAATGAGCGATCGCTGGCAATTGATACAAACTGTATTAGAATCAATACAACAAGAAACTATATCACCATCAAAGAAAGGTAATTTATCTCGACTGCGTGGTATTGCTAAAGCTGCAAATATCTCTAGTGATGAGAATATTAATGGAGATTATGCGACTTATCTAATTGAAAAATACCAATGATGCGAGTTTTTATTGATACGAATATCGTCCTAGATTTTTTACTGGAACGAGAACCTTTTGTAGAAGATGCAGTCAAGCTATTTGCAAAAATTGATGCAGGTGAGATTATAGGGTTTATTGCTGCTACTACAATTACTAATATTTATTATATTATTCGTAAAGCAGCAGGTGTAAAAGTTGCTCAAGATGCAATTTCTCAAATTCTCACAGATTTACACATTTGCACAGTTGATAAAAATATTTTAGAAACAGCAGTAGCTTTAAATTTTCAAGATTTTGAGGATGCTGTGCAGTATGCTTGTGCTATGAAATCAATGGTAGATGTGATTGTAACTCGTGATGTGTCTGGATTTTTAGGTTCAGAAATTCTAGTGATTTTACCTGGGGAGTTAAATCATATTTCTAGGGAATAAAAGCTATCTCTTCGGTAAGCTTTGCTAAACGACACCTTTCGCATTAGTGATCACAAATGTTACAATGCAGCTATGTTGTAAATCAGGGTTAAAAAAATGAAAAAAGAAGACGCAATTAAAAAGCTCACAGTTCAACTTAAAACTATTGATAACTTTACATCTGTGTTTTTTAGTCCTGATTTTCATCAGTGGAAGATAGACACAGAAATTGCTATTAAACGTATATTTGGTAACAATAACGAATATTTAATATATTTTAAGGAAATTAATTTCACAGCAACCTATGCTCGTGAAGGTGATTATAATAATCGTACTGAGGGTATATCTCAAGATGGGTTACAAAAATCTCGTGCAATTTTGCAATCAATGATAAAAGAAATACAAGATCATTGGGAAGAAAAGAACACAAATCAACCTACTATTCCTGATTTAAATAAGATTGAACTTCTTTGCAATAGATTTGATTTAGTTGCCAGACAACTAAAAACTAGACACAGTAGCAGAAATACCATAGAAATTAATGATGAGTATGATGTCCAGGATTTATTTCATGCTTTACTAACTTTATATTTTGACGATATTAGAGATGAAGAATGCACTCCAAGTTATGCTGGTGGAGCTTCAAGAGTTGATTTCCTTTTAAAGCAGGAACAAACTGTTATTGAACTTAAAAAGACACGCGAAAAGCTTACTAATAAAGAAATTAAAGAGCAATTAATTGTAGACATTACTTGTTATAAATCACATCCTGATTGTAAAAATCTCATTTGTTTTGTTTATGATCCAGAAAGAAGAATTAAAAATCCTCGTGGTCTTGAAAACGATTTAAGCCAAACTACAGATGGTATGATAGTTAAAGTTTTTATTAGACCAACATAATGTTATAAATAACCACTTATCTTTGGTTTTGCTGATAATGTTCTATTCTGTGATTATAAATGTGTTTCATATTTTAATGATATCATATTAATCATCATTATGAAGTTTAAATGAATCAATACTATGAGAAATTTTTCTAATGTACTCTACAGTACCATCAAATTCCATAATCAACTCCCATTTATTTAATAAATCTTCAATAAATATCCATCGGCATTTTTTATCTAGTTTCAAACTTTTAAAACAAGCTCTGGATAGTTCTTTTATCACGTTCTTGACACGAGACTTAGGGAGTACGATAAAAACTGGAAAAGATAAGTTTGGGGAAAGAGCAACTAAATCTGCCAAACGTAGTAATCCTGAGTATATAGATGTGGTACATTCAACTTCAAAAGCAGCAGTAACCTGATTATCTCCACTCAACCAAACTACATCAATCAACTTGACAGTGTTTTGGGCTTGATTACCGATTCCTAAATGTGGAAAAGAATCAATACTAATACTATAGCTGCCTAATTGTTCATGTTCCCATATACGTGAGCGATCATTAGAAGCTATCCAAACTGAGCCACAGATTTTTTGACCTAATTTAGCTAATACCCATTGTGTTTGTGTGTGTTGAGTTTGACTTTGCTTTACATCACTTTCTGTCTGATTATTATCGCTCTGTGTTTGTGAGGCTTGCCTTTTGCCATTTTCTTTATTGGTTTGTGTTGGTAAAGCTTGTTTTTTGCCGCTTCTTATATTTTTCTTGAGCATTGTAAAAACAGGACTTGTGAAAGCAGCACGAATACCGTTTTCTTCATATACCTTTTTTAATGCTTCTGCTTCATCAATATAACCAAGTTTATCTGCTTTATCAATATATGATAAGACTGCACGTAATTCATCACCGGAATTAATTGAATTATTCAATGCCTCTCTGAATTGGGTTGCTTTGGCAATGTCACCATTTTTCTCTGCTTCATCAATAGCTTGTACTACTTTCTTACCTTTGTAAAAAGTAGAACCAGATTCCAAACCTATCAATGCTGCAACTTTATCCCTAGTTGTTCCCTGACTCCCATTTTTATCTCTCCTTCGCTGAAGTGATTTAGGTGACAAAATCGCTTCCCACTTTATTCCTTCTCTGCATATTTGCTCGATTGTTATTCGTCTGACTTGATTCTTGAGTAGCAGAGCTTTTTTTTCTTCTTCTTCATTAGGAAATTCTATTTCTATGACCTTAACGGTTTCCCAACCCAAGAGTTTAACTGCCTTACAGCGTCTATGTCCACTAATAATCATACCATTAGGTGTGATAATGAGAGCTTCGCTTAAACCATTTTCTTTAATGGATTGAGCGAGTTCTTGTATATCTTCATCACCATAAATACTTTCATTTTCTGGATGACGATAGAGTTCGGCAACTTTTCTTTCTTTGATGATCTGAATATTAGACATTGACTTGAATGGCAAAATCAGGATTTATTAGACGTATTATTTTAATATAACAGTAAATTTGTTTGATTTAATACTGTCTTCGTTAGCTTATATATTCTCCCTGGTTGATGACGAGGCACAGATTTTGTATTACTCATCATTCACCTTACCTCATACAAAATTTCTCCGTAACTCTTATTTCTTCGTGTTCTTCGTCCCTTTGTGGTTCAATCTTCTTCCGTCTTTGCACGAAATTAAAAATTTACTAATTCCCCAGCTAAAAGCCGACCTTCAACCTGTTCATATTCATCTTCCAATACCCATAACTGAGCAGTTTCATAACTATTACTAGAAAATACAACCTTATCACCCTGTTTAGGATCATAAATTTGACAATTTCCCTCACTATCACAAAGTAATAACAGAATGTATGGAGGTGATAATATTGGATCTATCCATACTTCTGTAAATTTCCAGTTATTCTTGATTTTCAAGTAAACCTTTCCCATTATTAAGTTTAATTTAATCAATTCCTAAAAAATTCTTCAATGCAGTTTTATATTTATTCTTCAACTTCTTAGAAATTAATCCTCCCTGTTGAATTTGTGATACAATATCAGCAGATAAACAATCTTTGGGAATAGGACTACCAGAAGTTATACAAATAGCAAGATCATTTGCATCCATTTCACGAGCAAAATAGTAAGCTATAACAGATTCCTTTTTAATAAAACTTGGTAAACTCGGATCTGGTGTCAAAACACAAACTCTTTCACTCTTTCAGAGTTATTTTTCTTGTCTGTTAAATTAACAAATAAATATTTATTACCAGAAGTTTTTGCAATTGCGACGTAAAAATGCTGGCCATTAGGAGGTGTATCAATTAAAAATACATCTCCTATGTTAATAGAAATACTAGACACTTAGCACCTCATCTAAATATGCTTCCCTTAGTGCTATTTGTCTAATTTCTTCAATCTCTTCCTCACTTTTACCAACATTTTTCAAAATATCTTCCACTAAAATGGGAATAGCAGAACCATGAGGATCTTTCCACTCTGGTAAATCATGAGTCCATTCAGCAACATGAAATGGATCAAGATGTCCAAAGGTTTGATATACCTCTTGAAGAATCTCCTCTTCCTCCTCACATAATTCATCATTTCCTGGATCTTTGACTAAGTAAACAAAAAAGTTCTTATCACCAGGAGAAATGTACTCAGACCACAGAGGTAGAGCATCATCAACAGGTTTTCCTTTAATTAGATCATAAACACCACTAAGAACAGGTCCATAATCCATTGATACATAATGATCACCTGTAATTGGCTGTTCTATTCTTTCTAACGCAATACGATCAGCTATATAGAGCATTTTTAGCAAGCCTAAATACTTGATAGGCTTACCATGCAGCTTCATAAGTATAGCTGCTGCTTCT
>NZ_KE384663.1:33243-55504 GCF_000426925.1 Dolichospermum circinale AWQC310F
CAGCTTTTTCTGGGTGAAACCGAAACTGGATAGACATAATTATCCTTGAGAAGCAGTATAGTACATTTATATTATAAATTTAATCCGAAAAAGCGAAATTTTCTTAAAGATACCAATCTTAAATTATATCATTGCTCAGTTTATGGCAACTCTGATTTTTCCCTTCCTTCTCTTTGCGCCTTTGCTCCTTAGCGCCTACCCTGCGGGATCTCTAAGAGAGATTGCGCGAAACAAAAAATATACTAACTTACACTAATTCCCCAGCTAAAAGCCTACCTTCCACTGGTTCATACTCATCTTCTAGTAACCATAACTTGGCAGTTTCATAATCATTACTAGAAAATACAACCTTATCACCCTGTTTTGGATCATAAATTTGACAATTTCCTTCACTGTCGCAAAGTAATAACAGAATGTATGGAGGTGATAACATCGGATCTATCCATACTTCTGTAAATTCCCAGTTATTCTTCACTAGGTCTGGTGCGGGGTATGACGTGGTATTGGTTGTCTGCATTGATTTTTATCTCCCCATAGTAAAGTGGAATACTACTACCATCTGGACTAATTCTATAACCTATTGGTTCAGTAAAAAACATTCCATAGCGTTCATAATCTCTAACAGTGCCGATAAACTCACCTTTTTCTATTATGCACTGAGCAACTTGATTCATGGTATTTTCATCGTTAAATACATGAGCGGCTTGTCCTTTTTTTAGAAGTCTCTGCATTTGCGGTGTTCCTGGTAAATGCTTGGCAATATGTCTAACGTCAAGGGTGATTTGACGATTAATTCCGCTCATGATTAAAAGTTAAAAAATAAAAAATGGTAAAGTAATTAATACTCTACCGCTTTTTAACTCTTAAACTTGTTTTTTCACTGACCTGATCTCAGCGATTCCTGCGGAGCGCTTCGCTATCGCCTTTGGTACTGAGTTCCGCACAATCGCACCACTTCCACCATAGTCTAACTAAGAGCGATTATAATTCTTGAATTGTTACTAAACCACTTTCTGTAAATTGGATAGATAATTCATAACCATCAAGTAAACCAGTTCCTAATAATGGTAGCTTTCCTGTAGCTAATACATTAACTGCTCTTTCCTCACCATTCCAAATAATAGTAGCCTGATGTACTGGTAAAAGCACACGGCTATTATCTGCTAAATTTGCGTACATATCATAAACAAAAGGGAATCCCAAAAGATTCACGGCTGCGGGAGGTAAGGAAAGAAATTCTGTAAAACCTGTATCAATCACAAATTCAATTGTAAAATCTGGTTGTTCTGGCAATCGAAATATAACATTGACAGTTGCACGCCCGTTTTTAATAATACCAGTTATCACCGATAATCACGCTCCATTTCTCCACTAAAGGAGGCAGCAACTTTATAACCAATGCGAATACCAAAGAGTCGAGCAAATCTGTTTTTATTCCGTAAATAATGCGCTGATTCTATGCCTGTTTTATCAATAGCATATTCACCTGTTTCTATATCAATAATTATCATTTTACCGATGTTTTCTTCGGTTTCTACTTGCTGACGAATGCTATTGTCATATAATTCTTTGGCACGTTTTGCGACTTCTTCGCTGCTGAGGAGAATGGCTTGCATTTTGTTTTATCCTTTTTCGTGATTAGTTTATTATACTTTATCAAGCGATACCTTCGGTCAGCACTTCGCTATCGCCTTTGGTACTGAGTTCCGCACAATCGCACTTCTCCACCATAATCTAACTAAGAGCGATCGCACTATTTTTTGATTATGTAAAATGTTTGATTATCTTTGATTTTAGGCTCAACGCTAACACCAATATTTGTTTTTTCTAAAACTGTCAGTTCTGGATATGAGTCGTTATTTAACTGAATTGTTAGAATAGGCTTTTTATAAAATCTATCTTCTTTCGTTTTGATAATCAGCATATCTCCAACTTTTATGGTATACCTTTCAAGTTCAAATGCTAATATTTTACTATTATGTACTTTAATCACATTTTCTATTTTTTGAAAAGTATGTATTGATTCTTGCTTGATAAGTTGTTCAACTAATATTTCAAAAATAGCTTGACAATATTTCTCTAAAAATTGAATATAAGGTTCTAATTCAGATATTTGAAGTAGGTTATCTTCTTCTGTTGATTTTTCTGAACCGTGAGCAATTTCGTTTCTTCTTTCCACTAAATCATTGATTTTTTTGTACAAAATATCTTTTTCTATTCTGGAAATTCTTTCTGGTGTTAAACCAATTTCATTTTTAAGTTCTTCATTTTTTAACAATTCATCATTCAAATCCAAATTTAACTTGTTGAATAACTCTACAATTTTATTATGTTTTAAATTACCTGACAAAAGAACAAAAGCATCTGTATTAATTTGATATTTGCTAGGATTAACAATACAATTATTAAGTTTATTTAATACTTCCTCTTTTGTAAGACGTTGATATTTAGCACTTTCTCTAGTTGTAATAGTATTTATCAATTTTAAAGAAAGTTCAAAATGATTTTCTCTAATTTTTTCGTGTATTTGTGTATATTTAGGTATGACACTCGATAGAAAATCAAGATACTCTTTAATCCATATTTCTACATATTTTTCTATTAGTCCATATAGTGAAATAATAGATGCTTTATATTCAAATATTCGTCTGTCTGTTCTAAAACCTCTATCGTGACTACTTAGCGTATTAAGTAAATTTTTTATTTGCTCATTATCATTATCTTGAACATGATAAGCAGCTACATCATTTACATATTGAATATGTTTTAAATATTCTCGAATTTGATTGAGTTCTTTTTTAAATCTTTCTAATGATTCTATATTCATAATTTCTACCAAAGTTTATTTAATGTACTTTTGTAGAAAATTATCAAAATATCTAATTCGTGCTTCTAAACCTTTTCTTGTAGTATACCTACCTTCAAAAAGGAAACGATCATTTTCTTCTGCTACATATAACATTTTTTCATCAGAATACATCTCACGTTTGATTACTTCCTTATATTTTAATAATTCATTCTTAAAGTGAATTTTTCTAGCGAATACTTGCATCATCGAATCATACACTATTTTTAAAGGAGTGTTTTTATCACGATCTTGTTTTGGTGGAACAAAAGCTTTATTTCCTAATATTTGGTAAATTATACCAATAGTATCGTTAAATAGATTTTCCAGGTTTTTCATGGTTTGATCAGAATAGCTATTTGCTTGTTTTAAATATTCATCTAGGAATTTATCAACTCCTGTAGATTTTAATTTATCAAAATGACGATAAGCAAAGAAGCGCAAAACTAATTCCACATCTTCCATTTTTTTATAAGATTCATTTTCCAGTAATTTTTTTTCTCCTTCACTTTCTAAAGGGAAATTCCACATTTTACGAAAATCTTCATTTTGAGAAAGTTTTATACATAATCGGTTAAACTCGCCATTTTGTAAAGCATTTCTTGTTTCTTGAGGAGTTAACTTTTCTCCACCACTGTTGAGTCTTTCAAAAACTATTCTTTTCAGTTCTTCTGCTTCTTCTTCACTTTTAGCTGTTTCTTGTAATAAAACAATAGATGATAAATAGCGTCTATCTATACCTTTTCTCACTTGCTCTGGTAAGTTTGCATAGTTTCTACCATCTAATTCTCTCCAATACTGTAATCCTTTTAGTTGAAACTTACCATTATAAAAATCATAAATGGTAGTTAATCTTTGTTGTCCATCCATTACTTCATAAATAGAATAGTCTATTTCATATAAAAATATAGGTGGAATTGGTACATTCATAATAAATGATTCTATCAACCTAGATTTACGAATATCATCCCATCTTTTTCGACGTTGATATTCAGGATCAAGAATGTATTTTTTACTATCTAGCATTGTTGGTATACTATCTAACGGATAACGAGCTTGTTCCGTAACAATTCTAATTTCACCCTTTTTATATTTTTCATTAATTTCTCTATCTGAAACTGATTCATGACTTGTATCTAAATTATCTTGAAAAGTAAAAGTTTCACCTGAAATTAGATAACTATTTGCAATCATATATTCTTCCTTATATTGTTAGTGATAAAATTTGAGACTTGTTGATTTTATAATTTGACAAATTCCCCGGAACTAGTATCAATATATCATATTGCTCTACAATCGTCTGCTTCATTAATCCAGGACTTACCCAAAATATTCCTCAAACCCTCATTTCTCCGGGTTCTCTGTGCCTGGAGTGGTTCGTTATTCCGTGACCCGTGGGTAAGTCCTATAATCCTTACTTCTGTTTAACCGATAGAAAAATCTCCTTCTCCTCTCCGCGACTCTGCGCCTCTGCGTGAGAAAAAAACAAAAAAAACGGCAGAGAACCGAAATCCTCCACCGTTCAATTAACAATTAAAACAACCCAACTAAGACTCAACACCTTGGGGTAATAACTCCCGTGTTTGTTGAGAACTAACTTGGACAATGCCATTTTCATCAACATCAACAAGAGCAGTATCGCCATCTTTGATGCGTCCAGACAGAATTTCTTCCGCCAAACTATCTTCCAACAAGCGCATAATTGCCCGACGTAATGGCCTTGCACCGTAGCTAGGACTGTAACCCTCAGTGATCAAGCGATCCTTGAAGCGGTCTGTGACTTCTAAGACAATGCCTTTTTCCGTCAAGCGACCAAACACTTCCTTGAGCATGATTTCGGCAATCTGGGTAACTTCGATCTTGTTCAACTGACGGAAGACGATAATTTCATCTAAGCGGTTCAGGAACTCAGGACGGAAGTAATTCTTCAGTTCCTCATTCACTAAAGAACGAATGCGGTTGTACTGAGATTCGTTAGCATCTTCAGCAAAATCGAAACCAATACCGCTACCGCCTTTTTCAATGACCTTAGAACCAATATTGGAAGTTAAAATCAGCAGAGTGTTCTTAAAGTCCACCGTGCGACCTTTCGCGTCAGTTAAACGCCCATCTTCCAAAATTTGTAAGAGCATATTGAAGACATCCGGGTGGGCTTTTTCGATTTCATCGAATAACACCACAGTGTAAGGACGACGACGGACAGCTTCTGTTAGCTGACCACCTTCGTTGTAACCGACATAACCAGGAGGTGAACCGATCAACTTACTGACGGTGTGACGCTCCATGTATTCGGACATATCTAAGCGAATCATCGCTTCTTCTGAACCGAAGAAATAAGAGGCTAGGGACTTCGCCAATTCAGTTTTACCCACCCCAGTTGGACCTGAGAAGACAAAACTAGCGATCGGCCGATTAGGATTTTTTAAACCGACACGAGCGCGACGAATAGCGCGGGAAACAGCCTTCACAGCGTCATCTTGACCGATGAGGCGCTGATGTAAGGTATCTTCCATGTGCAGCAACTTCTCGGACTCAGATTCAGTGAGTTTGTTAACTGGTACACCAGTCCAGGAAGCGACAATGTGAGCGATGTCTTCTTCTGTAACTACGGGTTCAATACCGTCACCACTAGAGCCGTTACTCTTAGTTTGGGCAATAGTGCGGATTTCGGCCTTGATTTCCATTTCCCGATCGCGCAATTCCCCCGCCCGATCAAAGTCCTGAGAACGGACTGCATCATCTTTTTCTTTTAAGATTTGCCGTAGTTCCTTGTCTAATTCCTTAGCTGCTGGGGGCAGTTGGGAGTTAATTAAGCGCACCCGTGAGCCGGCTTCATCCACCAAATCAATGGCTTTATCTGGCAAATAGCGATCGCTAATGTAACGATCAGACAACTTAGCTGCCGCCACCAATGCTTCATCGGATATTTTCAACTTGTGGTGTGCTTCATAGCGATCGCGCAAACCATATAAAATTTCTATTGTCTCATCAACGCTTGGCTCACCCACCATCACAGGCTGGAAGCGTCTTTCCAACGCTGCATCCCGTTCAATGTGCTTGCGGTACTCATCCAAAGTAGTCGCGCCGATACATTGTAATTCACCTCGCGCCAAAGCTGGCTTGAGGATATTCGCCGCATCAATCGCCCCTTCCGCCGCGCCCGCACCGATGAGGGTGTGAACTTCGTCAATAACCAGGATGACATTACCCGCAGAGCGGATTTCATCCATAATTTTTTTCAGACGTTCTTCAAATTCACCGCGATATTTAGTTCCTGCTACCAGCAGACCAATATCAAGAGTGACTACACGCTTATCTTCCAGGATATCGGGGATATCCTTGCTGGCGATACGTGAAGCTAAACCTTCGGCGATAGCGGTTTTACCAACACCTGGTTCTCCTATCAACACGGGATTATTTTTCGTCCGGCGACCCAAAATTTGGATTACCCGCTCAATTTCCTTAGCGCGTCCCACCACAGGATCGAGCTTGTTATCTATGGCCATTTGGGTCAGGTTTGAACCAAACTCATCCAGAGTTGGGGTTTTAGTGCGACCAGAGGGTCCACCCGGCGTAACTTCCGCCGTTTCTCCCAACATCCGAATCACTTGGGTTCTCACCTTGGTCAAATCTACACCCAGGTTTTCTAGCACTCTAGCTGCCACACCTTCACCTTCGCGGATCAGTCCCAACAGCAGATGCTCGGTACCAATGTAGTTATGCCCCAATTGGCGTGCTTCTTCCAAGGATAGTTCTAAAACCCGTTTTGCCCGTGGCGTAAACGGAATTTCTACGGCGACAAAGCCTGAACCCCGTCCTATGATTTTTTCAACTTCAATGCGAGCATCTTTGAGATTAACTCCCATTGATTTCAGCACCTTAGCGGCCACCCCTGTACCTTCGCCAATCAGACCCAAGAGGATCTGCTCAGTTCCGACAAAGTTGTGACCTAAACGGCGGGCCTCTTCTTGGGCCAGCATGATTACCTTAATGGCTTTTTCTGTGAAGCGTTCAAACATGGCATTTTTCCCATCACCTGCGTCGTGCCGGTATGCTGATTTTAGCACAGGCTAAAATTTTGGATATCTATATCAACAATATTAGATATCCAATTACCATGACACAAGTTAATGGGCTAATGAGTAACTATTAGTTAGTCTCTATGTGGTTAGTGTACTGAGGAGAGTGATATTAGTAGCATTTTGGGTACTAAATCCAAACAATAGACTATTGATGTAGGGATATTGGTTAACCCTTCCAAATAGAAATTATTATCATAGAATATGTATTAATGTCAAGAGATTGAAATGAATGATAAGATATTTATATGAATCAAGATTTTAATATGAAGATATTCTGATCACAGATTAGGGGTAAAAAATTTTTTACCTACATTTAGTATAAGTAAATATAGTTAAAATATTTTCTTCAGCAGGTTACTAATATATATATCAGCAGGTTACTAATATATATAATTGTGTATCATTGGCTGAAAACCTTGTTATCATTGAGTTATGGATAATTACCAAAATTCCTGGGGAATGTGGGTGCTTCACAATTATTTATATTTGGCGATCGCTTCATATACTCAACACTGTTTAATCATTTGATTCTGCGGGTAGGGGTTTAGCACTGCTAAACCCCTAAAAATCTAGGTTTTTCGTAATTTCGTAAGATAATTGTACATTTCCCGAAACAAAGGGCATTTTTTTTGCACTTCATCACACCTTATGTTTAATAAAAGTAAGGGAGTATGTGATCTTTTAGAAAATCGTGAATAACTACTATCAAATTCTTCGAGGATGCTTGACTCGATTAATGATTCTGATAGCTTTTCTTGACAGCAATCTCTTGTTGAGTCATATTCACTAAATGATTCAGGATTATCAAAAGGAATATTTCTTTGTGTACTTAACCACCAACGCATCCGTTCATGTCTACTACGAAAATCTGGATGTTTAGCTATGGTATTATCCCAATCTGCAATAATCCAAGATTCTAATTCAGGTGCAGCAAAACCAACAAATTTTTCTATATCAGCACATTCAGGTATTTTCGATATAACTGCTAAAAACTTTTCTCTTTCTGCAATTGGATCTCGACAATCTAAATCGTCAAACACTAAAATTAAGTCACATTTATTTGGTTCATTTTTTAGAGTAATAGGTAGTTCTTTACTAATTTGAGCAATTAAACTTTTACCTGTTTTACCATAACCACTTGCTTTCCCCGGTTTGGGTCCTGGTTTTTGAAGCACTGGTGTTTTGCGTTCAAACTTGCAACTGGGAAAATTTTTTTCTAAAAAAGGAATTAGTCCTCTAACTTCAGCTTCACCACCACCAGCAAAAACCCATACTACCACGGCCATCCTCCAATAATAGGATCACCAACTCGGTACAAATCACCTAGTTCCCAACCTTCTTTCAGTTTTTCATCAAGCATTTCTTGAGAAAGTGTTTTCATAGAAAAATGGGTTTTATCTTCCGAGTAAAAACAATAAACATTCTCTAAACAATCTGTAAAATGATTTAATAAATCAGGACTATGTGTGGTAATAATTATTTGGGTTTTTCTTGATGCTTGTTTTATCCATTCTGCTAAAATTGGCATCCATGAAACGTGCAAACCTAATTCTGGTTCATCAATGACTAACAATGAAGGTAGTAAAGGTGAATGTAATATAGTTGCCCAACATAACATTCTTACAGTTCCATCTGACATTTCACTTAAATAAAATGGTTCTTTAGTATCTTCAAAATACCATTCTACAGTTAATGATAAGCGACCTGAACGGATAGGACGAAGACGACGAGTTTTAGGTAAAATAGATTTCATTGCTTGGTTAATACTATCTTCAAAATCTATATTTTGCTGAATTAAATTTTCTAAAACTAAAGGTAAATTATCTCCTGATGTAGATAAATAAATATCACTACCGCCAATTTTTGGTTCTGAGGTTCTAATTTGATTTAATTCCATATTATTGGCATTATAAAATTGCCATTGGGAAATAAATTCAACTAAATCTCTTCTCGTTCTGTAGGCAGGTGTATTTTCTGGTGAACATTGGCTATTTTCTAGTAATCTGGGCAGTATAGTCAAACCTAAAGCATTAGTAGGTATATTCTTTACTCTTTGATATTGTATATCTGTATTTTGTTCAGGTATATTATAAACTGATGATACAAACCCTTTGCCAACTTCTTTAAAGTGAAATTTATAATAGTAAAAAGGTGGTGGTTCCAATTCATTTAAATCTTGTCCACGACATAAAAACTCTTGAGTAAGACTTACTTTATTTTTCTTCCTATCAACAAACAGGCTTAAAGTTAGCATTGTGCTAGATTTTTCGGTAAGTTGTTCATTTGATGATAGTTGTGAAAAACAATATGCAAAATTGATAACAGCAGGACTTTCTACAGTATTATCTAAAATTCTATCAGCCCCCATTTTACTAACTGCGTCTTCAAAACTACTTACTCCACGACTTTCATCAGGGATTGTAGTTAAACAGTCTTTCAAAAATTTTAAACAACTGATAAAGTTGCTTTTACCTGAACCATTAGAACCTATAAAGATATTGAGTTTTTCTAATTCTACTGGCTGAGATAAGGATAAGTTTTTATAATTTCGACTTTCTATAAATTGCAAAATAGGTTGATTCATATTTTTTCAAATTTTCAAATATATAATTAATTTTTTAGGGGTAATTCATTAATTACCCCTATTTTGGTCATGTTCTCAATTTTGACCATAGCACACTTGTAAACAAGTTTAGATCAAAAGTTTCTACAAGTGTAAGTAATGCAGCACTATAGTTAGCAGATGATGAGTCACAGGTAAACTGTCTACCACCATTCCTAAACACAACAGCATCATGTAGGAAATGGAGTATAAAAATAACTCGCGGGCGATGGTTTTATCTTCGGGATTTTGCAATAAACGCCAAGACTTATGGACAAATACACCGCCTAAAGTCAAGGCAATAACAGCATAGACAATGCCACTAGCGTGTAAGGGATAAAACAGCAATATAGTAGCAGTGACAGTAATTACCGTATAAAACCAAATTTGTCGTACCGTGGCTTGATCCCCTACCACCACAGGTAACATTGGTATCCCTACCTTAGCGTAATCATCACGAATCATTAAAGCCAAAGCCCAGAAATGGGGAGGTGTCCACAAAAAGACAATGGCAAAAATTAACCAAGCTGCCCAACTTAAAGTATCTGTCACCGCAGCCCAGCCAACTAAAGCGGGAATTGCCCCGGCGGCACCACCAATGACGATATTTTGAGTGCTATGACGTTTGAGCCAGTGAGTATAGACTAAAACATAAAAGATGATGCCAGAGAAGGCTAAAAATGCGGCTAGGAGATTGGCGAATACGGTGAGCAGAGTAAAAGAAAGTACAGCCAGAACGATGGCAAAAATGAAAGCATCACGGGGTTGTACCTTACCAGAAGGCAGAGGACGGTGGCGTGTGCGCTCCATATCATAATCTATATCTCGGTCATAGATACAGTTAATGGTTTGGGCGCTGGCTGCGGCCAAAGTCCCACCAATCATGGTAATAATTAGCAACCAAGGATCTACCTCTCCTTGGGCAGCTATCCACATACTTCCAGCAGTGGTGATTAATAGCAGGGGGATAATTCGGGGTTTGGTTAACTGGTAGTAACTGTGAACGACTTGGAGAAATGTGTCGTGCTGACGACGAGAGACATTAGTCTCAATCATGTTGGGCTTTTTCCTTATTTTTCAAGAACTGGTCAGCAAAGCGCTTTGTGGTAGCAATATGAAGATGTGGCTTTATGGATTTGGGCTGTGAGTGGGAGTGAATGAATCCCGCAGTGATAAAACTGTAAATACCACCAAAGTACCGAGTAAAGTTGCACCAATAGCCTGGTGAGAAACAGTGAGAGGTTCAACTTGTAAATGTAAGCGGAAGGTAGCCACACCCAATAAAAGTTGTAAAATCAACAAACCACCCGCCATATTGGCCAGTTTCCGCAAAACAGGATGTAGCGCTGGTGTGCGCCAAGAAATCAATACCACCGCCAAAGTAGCTATGGTTGGGGGTACTAAGCCAAAAATATGGCTGTACATGACATGACAAAGTTGTTCACCTGCCAAACACTGGTGTAAAGCCCAGCGAGAACCCACTAAAGCGCCGAGTAGACTTTGTAAATAGACACAAATAGCAGCAGTTAAACCCAGTATGGGTAATTTACCCACTGTTCCCGTTCCTTGATAAGAGGCCAGACTTGTACCGATAATTAACAAAGTGGTGAAAAATAGCAGTGCTGTTCCCAAATGGGCAGTAACGATATCAAACCGCAACAATTCAGTTACAGTCAGTCCTCCCAAAATCCCTTGGAAGACAATTAAAAATAAGGCGAATGTAGAAGCCCAAGGTAGCCACTTGGGTAAAGAAGAACGATGCCACCAAGATAAACTACAAAGGGCGATCGCACTAAAGCCAATTAAAGCCGCATCTAGACGATGAAACCATTCCAAAAACACCTGGAGATTCATTTGCTGGGCTGGAACTAACTCCCCATAGCATAAAGGCCAGTCAGGACAAGCAAGTCCAGCATTCATGACGCGGGTGGCGCTGCCTATAGCCATCAAAATTAAGGTGGCTATGCAGATTTTCCACACCAAGCGACGAATCATATCCTGGGGCTGTTGTCTAACTTTTGCCGCTTGATTTTGTGGTTCTAAGACAAATTCGTTCATTAACAATACCTTGAGACTGCTTGTGCTTTGAAGAGTGGGAAATTTTGTATTTTGATTTAGTGCCAATCTCCCTTCACCCTAACCTATAGGTCAGAATGTAGAAATCGGCTTTCCCTTATACTTTGGATCACTTTAGCTAGTTTTAGCTGTAAGATTTTGTGCTGTTTTGCAGATAGGAACAGGGAAGGAGGGGGAAAAAGTTAGGATTCAACCGGATAGAAACATTGATAAATGGGAATTTATGGGAATTTTTCGACTAAATTGCCATTTAATCTGGGGACGGATAACTTATCTCCCTTGTACTCAAAATTGTGATCCTAATCCAAAAAATTAATAAAGATTTCAGACCAGCGCATACTATATCTCATACCCTGCATTACCTTAGTAAGTGGGGTCACTTTTGTTAGTGAACAAAACCTACGCCAAATATCTCCCAAAGCCTCTCTCTTTCGTGATCTTCGCGTCTTTGTGGTTCATGAGGGCGCGGTGCGTAACTCAAGGTTGAAGTAACTTTAAGATAAATTAGTTAATTGATAAGAAATTCGCCATGAAAATTCCAAGTACAATCTGGACATTACTCATTGGCATTGTCCTCACCCTCACAAGTCTTTGGTACGGTCAAAATCACGGTCTGTTGCCTACAGCGGCCTCCGATGAAGCCCCCTTGGTAGATGGTCTATTCAATGCCATGATGACTGTTTCTACAGGCATATTTTTGATTGTTGAAGGTGTTTTAATTTACGCCGTTGTTAGATATCGTCGTCGTGCTGGTGACAATGAAGATGGTCCAGCAATTGAAGGTAATGTGCCTCTGGAAATCCTCTGGACGGCGATCCCCGCAATTATCGTTATCGGTATTTCTGTATACAGTTTTGATGTATACAATAACATGGGCGGTTTTGATCCCCATTCAGCCCATGCAGCACCCATGATGGAAGAATCCATGAATATGCGGGGAACGGCTATGGCCGCTACCTTAAAGGCAGCATCTGTACAAGTAGCACAATTAGATGATAATTCCGATACTGTTACTAAACCAGCGGAATTAGTTGTCAATGTGACTGGACTCCAATATGCTTGGTTATTCACCTATCCAGCCACTGAAGTGACAACTGGTGAACTGCATTTACCCATTGGTAAAACCGTAGAAATTAACTTGACAGCTAATGATGTCATCCATGCGTTTTGGATTCCCGAATTTCGGCTTAAACAGGATGCTATTCCTGGTAGACAAACAAATTTGCGTTTTACTCCCTCAAAAACGGGTGAATATAATTTAATTTGTGCTGAATTGTGTGGACCTTATCACGGGGTCATGAAAAGCCCAGTGGTAGTAGAGACACAGGAGGCTTTTGATCAATGGCTGCAAGAACAATTAATTGCCAGTAAGAATATACCCAATGAAGCGGTGGCTATGACTGCTGATAAATTCCTTTCTCCTTATACTCAGAATATGGGCATTAATTCAGAAATTTTGCATCAAATTAAGTAGGGAATTACAAAATACAGCAAATAATGAAAAATTAAGTAATTTAACCCACGTAATAAGTAGGTAAACGGAAAAAACCGACACAAGTAAAGAAAAGTAAAGTTGCCCAAAACCTCTTCCCAGTTAAGAGTTCCCTTGTCATCACGACAATTTTTAACGCTAACCTACTTATCTGGGTTTCGACTGTGTAGAAGTGTTTTTCATCGCCCATTTAACTTCTTGAAAATATGACACAAGCACAATTAGAAGAAACCGATCACAACCACAATCATACTGAAGAACATAAAGAAAGGCATTGGCGAGATTTTTTTGGTTTTAGTACAGATCATAAGGTGATTGGGATTCAATACTTAGTCACTTCGTTTATTTTTTACTGCATTGGCGGCGTAATGGCTGATTTGGTGCGCACAGAATTACGCACTCCAGAAGTAGATTTTGTCACGCCAGAAATCTACAACAGCCTATTTACACTCCATGCCACAATCATGATTTTCTTGTGGATTGTACCAACAGGAGCAGGATTTGCTAACTATTTAATTCCGCTGATGATTGGGGCCAGAGATATGGCATTTCCTCGCCTCAATGCTGTGGCTTTTTGGATGGTTCCCCCGGCAGGTATCCTACTAATTGCTAGTTTAGCCGTAGGTGATGCCCCTGATGCCGGTTGGACTTCCTACCCTCCCTTGAGTTTGGTAACAGGCCAGGTGGGTGAGGGTATTTGGATTATGAGTGTGTTGCTTTTGGGAACTTCTTCCATTTTGGGGGCGATTAATTTTCTCGTCACTCTTGTGAAAATGCGAGTTCCTAGCATGGGTATCTATCAAATGCCCTTATTTTGTTGGGCAATGGTGGCAACTTCTGCACTAGTATTAATATCTACGCCCGTATTAGCGGCAGCTTTGATTTTACTGGGTTTTGATTTGTTGGCCGGAACAACGTTTTTTAACCCCAGTGGCGGGGGTGATCCTGTTGTTTATCAACATATGTTCTGGTTCTATTCCCACCCAGCAGTTTACATCATGATTTTGCCTTTCTTTGGGGCAATTTCGGAAATTCTGCCAATTCACGCCCGAAAACCGATTTTTGGCTATAAAGCGATCGCTTTCTCATCCCTAGCTATCAGTTTCTTAGGTTTAATCGTCTGGGCGCACCATATGTTTACCAGCGGTGTCCCTGGTTGGCTACGGATGTTTTTTATGATCACTACCATGATCATCGCTGTCCCTACTGGAATTAAAATTTTCGGTTGGTTGGCAACTATCTGGGGTGGTAAAATCCGCTTCACTAGCGCCATGTTGTTTGCTATGGGATTTTTAGCAACTTTTGTGATTGGTGGTATTAGCGGTGTGATGTTGGCCGCAGTTCCTTTTGATGTTCACGTTCACGATACTTACTTTGTAGTGGCACATCTCCACTATGTCTTATTCGGTGGTAGTGTGTTAGGCATTTTCGCGGCTATTTACCACTGGTTCCCGAAAATGACGGGACGGAAAATGAATGAATTTTGGGGTCAAGTGCATTTCGCTTTAACCATGATTGGTCTGAATATGACTTTCTTACCCATGCACAAACTGGGATTAATGGGTATGAACCGTCGTATTGCTGAATATGATCCTAAATTCACCGCTTTGAATGAAATCTGCACTTGGGGATCTTATATATTGGCCGTCTCTACCTTACCATTTATCATTAATGCTGTTTGGTGTTGGTTCTATGGAGAAAAAGCTGGTGATAATCCCTGGCAAGCATTAACTTTAGAATGGATGACTAGTTCCCCTCCTAGTATCGAGAATTTTGAAACTCTCCCTGTTTTGACTACTGGCCCTTATGATTATGGGGTGAGTAAGCAACGAGTTGAAGCTGAACCTGTGTTAACTCCCCAAGTTAAATCAGCACTTTAAAGAGAAAATTTGGCGTTGCTAAATAAAGGAATTTTTTCTCGCAGAGGCGCAAAGGCGCGGAGAGTAAGAAATGGGGTCTTTTGATTTACCTGAGTTGAGCAACGCTAAAAACTTTTAACCTATTACCCATTACCAATTTAATAATTTATGCAAGGTCAAATTATTGAGGCGACTAATACTGAGTTAAATCATCATCAATCAGTTTCTGGTCACGAAGCACACCCAGATCATCGTTTGTTTGGTCTGTTTATGTTTTTGGTGGCTGAGGGTATGATTTTTATGGGTTTGTTTGGTGCATACCTGACTTACCGTTCTACTATTCCTGTCTGGCCACCCGCAGGAACTCCAGAGTTGGAATTGTTGTTACCCACTGTGAATACTTCTATTTTGATAGCTAGTAGTTTTGTTATGCACAATGCTGATACTGCTATTAAAAAGAATGATACTAAGGGAATGCGGCTGTGGTTGGCAATTACCGCGCTTATGGGCGCTGTTTTTTTGGCGGGTCAGGTTTATGAATATACTCATTTAGAGTTCGGTCTGACTACTAATTTATTCGCTAGTGCCTTTTATGTTTTAACCGGTTTTCACGGTTTGCACGTTACTATCGGTGTTTTGGCAATTGTAGCAGTTTTATGGCGATCGCTTACTCCAGGTCATTACAGTAATAAAAATCACTTTGGTATCGAAGCGGCGGAAATTTACTGGCACTTTGTAGATGTAATTTGGATCGTTTTATTCGGGTTACTCTATTTACTGTAGGTATTTATTACTTAGTTGTTCACTCCACTCGAATAACCTACAGTCCCCCCAAGAGGGGGTTTTTTTATTTGTACTGGTGAATAAGCATATATTGTTACAGTAAGTTCCGCAGAGGATGTTGGAAAAGTCAGATTCGCAACTTCTTGAATAAATCAGGAATCTGACAAATCTAACATTAATAAACTTAAAATAGTCCCCTTCTTGAGCGATTTTCCCGTTGTGTTTTTCGTAAAGGAACTACTTCAGCTTCACTACCTTCCCTAGCTACTCGAATTAACAAAGCAGAAGATAGTAAACTAGCAATCATAGAATTACCACCATAACTAAACATAGGTAGGGGTAAACCTGTAGTTGGTAATGCACCTGTAGTTACACCAATATGTAATAATGATTGTCCAACCATGAGAAATACTACACCAATTGCGACTAATTGGGAGATCAGATTTTTGGATTTGAGAGCGATAATTAATCCTAAAGTTGCAAATATTGCTAACATTAGTAATAATAAAATACCGCCAACAAAACCAAATTCTTCAGAAAAAATTGCGAAGATAAAATCAGTATCTTGAATTGGTAAATAGAATAACTTTTGTTGAGAAAGCCCAAATCCAGATCCCCAAGTTTGACCCGAACCCACAGCCAATAAACTTTGTACTAACTGATAACCATCTCCGGTAGCATCAGCCCAAGGATTCATAAAAGACATAATACGTTTGCGTTGATATTCCTTGAGGCTAATGCTGATTAATGCTAATAGCACACCACCTAAAGCTGTTCCTCCCAGATACTTATATGGTATTCCTGATGCTAAAGCAATAAACCAAATTGTCATTCCACAAAGTGCAGTTGTACTTAAATTAGGTTGGGCTAAAATTCCTAAAAGCACAAGACAAAAAACACCCAACCAAGACAAACGAATTCCCCAGGTGAGTTTTTCCCACTGACCAAAAAGTGTTGCACTTTGTAAAACTAAAAATGGTTTAATTAATTCTGATGGTTGGATAGGAATTGGTCCAATAGCTATCCACCTAGCAGCATCAAAGGCTTTTTTTCCTAATCCTGGAATTAATGTCATAAAAATTAACAGCAGGAAAAATATCAAAAACCAATGGGAAACCCCCAAAATTTTTCGTAATGGTAGATTAACAATGATATTGAAAATAATTAAACCAACTATAGCCCAAAGAATTTGACGTTTGAAATAATATAAACCGTCACCTTGACGATCATCCGCAACGGGATAGGAAGCAGAAAAAAGGATAATTAAGCCAATAAACATCCACATTAATGTTAGCCAGCGTAATAATCGGGCTTCTAAACCCCAGCTAGAAACAGAATCATCAAAAATTGGGATTAAACGGAGTAGATTCACAATATATTAAATACAGAAGAACATCTGCTATTTTAATTGACAATAAGTCAAAAGATGATCATATAACAGGGAACAGAATTCGACCTCATTGTTCAACCTCATTTCTCCGTGTTATACGTGCCTTTGTAGTTCGATAAATTACCTTTAATCAGCCAAAAAACATTCTTAAATCAAAACTAAATTATCTCGGTGAATCACAGTATCCACCCCTGTATAACCTAAAATTTCTGGAATGTCCCGTGAATGTCGGCCGCAAATTTGCTCTAATTCCTGACTATTATAATTCACTAATCCCCTAGCAATTTCATAGCCATTACCATCACATAATTGTACCGCTGCTTGATTGTCAAATTCTCCTTCTAGGGCTTTAATTCCTGCTGCTAATAGAGATTTTCCTCCTTTAGTAATAGCAGCGATCGCTCCTGGGTCTAAGTATAATTTACCACTGGGAATTAAACCGTAAGCTATCCAACGTTTTCGGGCTGAAGTTGGTTCTGGTTGAGGTATAAAATGTGTTCCTATCAGTTCCCCTTGCATAATTTTGGCAATATTCCGGGGAGACCGCCCCTGGGTAATGACTGTGCGGATACCCGCAGCGATCGCAATTCTGGCCGCAGAAATTTTAGTCATCATTCCTCCTGTTCCCCATTGAGAACCCTGGCCACCAGCTTGAATCTGTAAATCTGTCAGTTCTTGCATACTACTAACCAAGCTAATAGGTTTAGCATCGGGTACAGAACGAGGATCGGCAGAGTATAATCTATCAACATCCGTTAATAAAAATAACCAATCTGCTTCTACTAAACTAGCTACCAACGCAGACAGGGTATCATTATCACCAAATTTTAATTCTTCTACGGCTACTGTATCATTTTCATTGACTATCGGAATTACTCCTAAATTTAGTAATTCTTGAAAAGTGTTATTAGCATTAAGATAGCGGCTACGATGTACCAAATCTGCTCTCGTTAATAATACTTGGGCAATTGGCTGTTGTATTATACTAAATAAATCATCATATATACGTATTAATCTGCCTTGTCCCACAGCCGCTACAGCCTGTTTTAAAGCGATAGTTTTGGGACGCTCCATTAAACCTAAGCGCCCACAACCTACCCCTACAGCACCAGAAGAAACTAAAATTACTCGATGTCCCTGTTGTCTCAAATCACAGAGAGTTTCCGCTAAAGTAGCAATGGTAGAAAGGGCTAATTGTCCCGTTTCCGGTTGGGTTAAGCTAGAAGTGCCGATTTTAACAACAATTGTTTTACTCATTAGTCAGTGATAGGAATTTATATCAGGTAACAGTTTCAAACCCCAACACTAATATTAACCTGTTGTCCCACACAACAGAAACCTGATTCTGTTTGGTGTTGAATTGTTAAAGGAGAAACGAATAATTAACACTAGGCTACCATAGAGGTAAAACCCAGGGTAAACCAACACAGTGTGACACTTGCGTCAGTCCTAGCAACTTTCAAAACATCCTCTCAGGTAATTTTAAATTCAATTCTTGCAAAGTAGGAGAATCTGAATTAATTGTAATTCTATGTGGTTCAACAGGTTTGTTATTAACTTTTAGCTCATAGGTTCCTTGTCGCAACTGTTCCAAATAGAAAATACCAGCACTATTTGTAATAGATGCAACTGATGATTTAGTATTATCAATAGCTTCAACTTTAGCACCAACAATGGGTTTTCCTTCAGCATCTTTTACCGTTCCTGCTATAGTATAGGAAGCAAAAAAAGGAACTGGAATAGTTGTATAACTACCTGCAACTATTTCCACAGCATAAGCAGGTTGAGCCGGTTTCCAGTCTAGAGGATATCCAGCAGGATCTAAATCAAGACGGTAAATACCCGGAGGAACTTTAAATAAAACACCTTGTTTTGTAATAGTTGCTAAACTAGGATTAAATTTTTTATTATTCAGTATTAATAGTAGTTCCATATCTTGAGTATAAATCTCTTCATTTTGATCTCTAATACCGTTATTATTCTTATCTAAAAAAGGTTGAATAAATATACCACCCTCACTGCGTAAACGTTCAAATTGAGAGTCTCCAAATCTTAAATTAGGACTGAAATTAACTGCTGAACCAATTTCCAGCCGATAAGAGGCTGTATCTGATGTCATAGAAATTCCATCATAACGCAAACGCAGAGATAAACCGGGAATAAAAAAAGTAGAAACAGAAGCTAATAAACCACTACCTTGAGAACCGATACCATAACCGATATCAAAATCCCAGAGACGACGTTGATTAATATAGGGTGATTGATATTTCCATTTTAATGTTAATAAATTATTATATTTATTGCTAGAATTGCTGGTTTCATAACTTAAAATTAAATTTTCCTTTTCAGGGAGTTTGAAAAAACTAAAAATAGAACCTTCATAATTTAATTGTAAGCCGATACCAGTGGGACTAGCTCTAGCGGCTAAATTACGCCAACGCAGGTTAGAATTCCAGTCTAATTGTCCTTTATTATCAATTTTCAGACTTGAATAGGTAGATATTTTACCAACATTCTGATTTACATTTAATCCTAAATTCATAATACCATTGAGATTACTACCACTACTAGTAACATTTAAAAATTTAGCCGTATTCCAATTAAAATTAAAACTTTGAAACTGTTCATTACTGGATAAATTCAGATTTAACCGAGAAGATGGTTTAAATTCTAGATTAGCATTATATTTGAATTTATCTGGTACTTTTAAAGCAGATATAGCCAATTTGAAAGGAAAATTATTAGGTTGATAAAATACCTCACCTAATTCTAATAAACTTTGATCATGAATGATTCCTGCTCCTAATGTTAAAGAATCTGTAACTCCATGACGATAAGCAATACCTCCACGAACATTATTTAACTTGCCAAAAAAGTCATTATTTCTCGTTTCTCTGTTCATACCACCAGATACAATTAGGCTTGATGTTCCTTTGGTTAATTGTCCAGGTAAATTCAGAAATATCGGTTTTTTCTCTATGGGTGTACTTGCTAATTGTCCATTAGCATAAAGTAAAACTCGATAATTTTCACCATTAATGGGAACATTATCAAAACGGTAAATTTCTGAAGAATCAACTAATATTTCTCCAACAATAAGATTATCATTTCCAGAAACTAATTGCACCAAAGTTCCCGGTTTTGCTGCTCCTTCAATAATGCGATTAATTGTAGAAGTTTGTAAGCCTTGAGAGGGAGTAAATGCGCTATTATTTAGCTTGTCAGCTTTAAATCCAAATCTTTTAATTGTCGTCAAACCCCAATAATCACCCCTAGTTTTACCTGTCCAGAAAGTAGGTTGAGAACCAATTACATAATCATGAAAATCACTGCGTTTTAAATATTGTCCTTCTTCTAGTTTCCAGGTTGTACTATCCAATAAATCAGATTGATTAATTCGAGAAAACCAACTTCCTTTTAATGCTGTACCCACAACATTTAAATTACCTTGATTAGTTAATTCTTTGCTATTTTCTCTACTACTAATATTAACTTGTTGCCCCACAGTTGAGAAGGTAAAATTAGGACTTTTAACAATAGGTAAACCTTCTATAATTACTTGTGATTGTTTTTGGCGATTTTTTCTGCTTTTGAAATTTAACCAAGGTGGTTCTAGTATGATAGAATAAGCCGCAATATCAAATTGAGATTTAACTTGCAATAACTCCTCAATTTGTGCGATAGATATAGCTAAACCTAATTCTGGATCTGAAGTTAATTCATTGAGTTTAATACGTTTGATTAAACCCACTCCTTTGATTTCTAATTCTCCATTCGGTAAGGTACTAACAGTCAAATTTAAGGCTGTAATTATATCTTGAAAAGAAATTAACCAATTAGGAAAATCAACAGCTTTTTCTCCGTCTTCATAACCTTTAACGGAGGCAGATTGTAAAACATTGCGTTTACCAATATTAATTCCTATTGGTAAGACAACAAATGGCGATGATTTTACTGCTGCTTGAGGGGCAATAGAAGCATCATTAACTTGAGAAATGGGAGCAGAAAAATTGTAACTAGACACTAAATGGTAATCGGAATTAATTGATTCCCCTACAAACATACTATATACAATTACAGACAATTTATTGTGGAGGTTTTTTTCCGGGATTGATATCTGCTGGAGACACAGTTAAATTGAGATTGAAGGGTAAATTTTCTGCATTTTTAGCATTCCAAGATAGTTTTCCTGAGAGTTGGTAATTACCAGGTGTCAAGGTTTTTCCTTGGAGGGGATAGGATATTTGAATATACCGTTCACCTTTAGCAATAATAGTAGTTTCTTCTACTTTACCAGAATTAACTGTTTTGCCATCTTGACTTAAATTCCACTCAGTTTTAGCGCGGGTTGTGGCTTCACCTGTATTATTAACTAATAATCTAATCTGCTTTTTATGTCCATCGTAAACTACTTTTTCTATTCCTAATTTGGGAACAAAATCACCATTAATCACATATATTGTCGCTGCTATATTCACAGCAATAGAAACCTGATTTCCTGTATTAGCACCTGAATTAGAACTATTATCTTCAAGTTCTTCCACAGAAAACAGAGCTCTATATTCTCCCTGGGGTAAACTAGGAAGTAACCTAGCATTAAACCGAATTGAACGTTGTTGTCCTGGTGCAATGACTAATTCACGGGGAGAAAAGGTTAAATAGGGTGTTAAGTCATTGGGACTAGATTGTAAAACTTGCAGTCCTTCCCGATTATAAGTAAAGGGTGACAATAAAACTCTAGCTCGATAGGGTTTATTAGAATTATTAGAAATGTTAATCACTCCCCTAGCTTGTCCTGATTCTGCTTTGCGTTGAATTGTTAAAGGAGAAACAGACAATTGACCGTAGGCTACCATAGGAGTAAAACCAAGGGTAAACCAACAGAATAAGGGCAGAATTTTCGCAATTTTTATTTTCATATTTTCAACAATTAAAACTGAGTTTTATATACAATGATACAGCATTTACCGCTATTATGAAGTACAGATATTAATGATTAAACTCTTGTGGTGCGGGTATCTTGCCCGCCAATGATGTACCTCACTCAAGCTAAAAATGCTGTAATTTTCAAATTTTCCCAGTGGGAAAGAAACCAAATAGTTTGACTACGCCACTAATTAAGGCTATAATCA
>NZ_KE384663.1:55860-56332 GCF_000426925.1 Dolichospermum circinale AWQC310F
ATCAATGGTTTCTAGTTTTTTGTTGACTTCACTAAACTTTTGATTCACTTCAGCAGCTTGCTTATCTATTTTTTGATTCACTTCAGCAGCTTGCTTATCTATTTTTTGATTCACTTCAGCAAACTTTTGATTTACTTCAGCAGCTTGCTTATCCATTTTTTGGTTGACTTCGGTAAATTGCTTCTCGATCTTTTGATCCAAACGAGACAAGATTTCTTCCAGGGTATAAGTCAGAGTTGGTGGGTTAGTAGTCATATATTTTTGGTGATAGTTATTTTATAGACAACACAAACATCTGCCGTCATTTTACTATTTTACCGCACTCTCACCCTCCCCTTGTGAAAGGGAGGGGACTTTTTACCCCACTCTCACTGTTAAAGATATGGGCTTTTTAACAACAAAATACCGGACTTCTCTAATAAGTCCGGTATCTGAATATTGCAATATATCCTACGAAGGATTGACAACAGTC
>NZ_KE384663.1:56342-58029 GCF_000426925.1 Dolichospermum circinale AWQC310F
AGCTACTCGTACTTAAAGTACCCTTGTATCCCCTAATATCCACAATCGCATCATTAAGAGCATCAAAACCAGCAGTGCTATCATTAATAGCTACATAGCTTTTTGACCCTATAGTAAACAGTGCAGCCGCATTAGCACCAAAATTAGTAGTAGTTAATTTACTACCAATAGCAGAGGCACTTAGTGAACTAACTACACCCACATTATTAAACACAGATCTGGCAGTGCTAACTACAAAACGGTCAGTCTCTGTAGTATTATTAAAATCCTTGATGCTATCAATTCCAGCTAACAAGGAATGGGTTAAGTCGGTATAAACAAACCTATCATTACCCAAACCTCCCGTTAAGGTATCTGCACCTAGTCCACCAATTAAGGTATCATTTCCTCCAGAAGCTCTGATAATATCATTACCAGCACCACCGTCGAGAACGTTATCTTTGGTATTATCTGTAATGGTATTATTCAGGGTATTACCTGTACCATTAATATTGGTGGCTATTTCTTGTAAAGCTAGGTCTTCTACGTTGTCAGTGAGTGTGTAACTGATAGTGGTGAAAACTTTATCTGTACCTTCATTAGCAAGTTCTATTACCCTGTCACCAGTGTTATCTACCCAGTACCAATCATTACCAGTTCCCCCGGTCATGGTATCAGCACCAATACCACCCATTAAAGTGTCATCACCGGCATTACCAAAAAGGCTATCATCACCGGCATCACCATCAAGAAGATTATTACCACTGTTACCTAAGATAGCATTATTGAGCCTGTTGCCAGTGCCGTTAATGTTCCCTTGTCCTGTTAAAATCAGGTCTAGTTGGCTGGAGTTTAATGTGTAGCTGGTGGAGGATTGAACATCATCATTAACGTTGGTGACGGTAATGGCTAGGGCTTTGGTGGTGTTTGATATACCATTATTAGCGATAACGTTGATGTCATAAACGTTATTTGCACCGCTATCACCAGGTGCTTCAAAGTTAGGAGCGGTTTTGAAGGTGACAACGCCGTTGTTGATGTTAAAGAGGTTAGCATCAGTACCGGATAAACTGTAGGTGAGGGCTGTATTTACATTTACGTTGGTGGCGGTGACGGTGTAAACTGTTTCTGTACTGTTTTCTGCAAAGGTGGCGGTGCCAGCGCTGGTAATAACTGGTGCTAGATCTATGATTTGTAGTCCTGAACCACCATCAGCAACATAAACGTACTTTCCCTCTATTACTAAAGATTCAGCATAACCAGGTGTATTAATAGTACCTACTAAAGTGGGGGTACTGGGGTTGCTAATGTCTATAATTTGTAGTCCTGAACCACCATCAGCAATATAAGCGTAGTTGCCGACTACTTGTACCCTACTAGCAGTACCAAGTGTATCAATAGTACCGACTAAAGTGGGGGTACTGGGGTTGCTAATGTCTATAATTTGTAGTCCTGAACCACCATCAGCAACATAAGCGTAGTTGCCGACTACTGCTACACTGAGAGCAGTACCAGGTGTATTATAAGTTCCTGCTAAAGTGGGGCTATTGGGGTTGCTAATGTTTATAATTTGTAGTCCTGAAGCATTATCGGCAACATAAGCGTAGTTGCCTACCACTGCTAGATTCTGAGCATAATCAGGTGTATCATAATTTCCTACTAAAGTGGGGGTACTAGGGTTGCTAATGTCTATGATTTGTAGTCCTGA
>NZ_KE384663.1:58039-58290 GCF_000426925.1 Dolichospermum circinale AWQC310F
GTATCATCAGCAATGTAAGCATACTTGCCTACTATTTGCAAACGATGAGCCTTACCAGGTGTATTATAAGTTCCTACAAAAGTGGGGGTGCTGGGGTTGCTAATGTCTATAATTTGTAGTCCTGAATCAAAATCAGTAACATAAGCATACTTGCCTATTACTTGTACACCTTGAGCAAGATTAGGTGTATCATAATTTCCTACTAAAGTGGGGGTACTAGGGTTGCTAATGTCTATGATTTGTAGTCCTGA
>NZ_KE384663.1:58300-76566 GCF_000426925.1 Dolichospermum circinale AWQC310F
CTACCAAGACCATCAGCTACATAAGCATAGTTGCCGACTACTTGTACATTCCAAGCATAGTTAGGTGTATCATAATTGCCGATGATAGAAGCAATATTGTTTCCTATGATTTTTAGTCCTGAACCAGCATCAGCAACATAAACGTAATTACCTACTACGTCTAAACCATAAGCAATACCATCTGTATCATAAGTATCTGCTAAGGTCGGTGAATTAGGATTGCTGATGTTGATGATTTGTAGTCCTGAAGTTCCATCAGCAACATAAGCGTAGTTACCTACAACTTGTATATTACTAGCACCACCAGGTGTATCCAAAGTTGCTGCTAAGGTCGGTGAATTAGGATTGCTGATGTTGATGATTTGTAGTCCTGAAGTTGCATCACCAACATAAGCGTAGTTACCTACAACTTGTACACCATAAGCACTACCAGGTGTATCCAAAGTTGCTGCTAAGGTCGGTGAATTAGGATTGCTAATGTTGATGATTTGTAGTCCTGAAGTTCTATCAGCAACATAAGCGTAGTTACCTACAACTCGTACACCTGTAGCACTATCAGGTGTATTATAAGTTCCTGCTAAAGTCGGTGAATTAGGATTGCTAATGTTGATGATTTGTAGTCCTGAACCTAAATCAGCAACATAAGCGTAGTTGCCTACCACTTGTACATCACGAGAATTACCAGGTGTATTATAAGTTCCTGCTAAGGTCGGTGAATTAGGATTGCTAATGTTGATGATTTGTAGTCCTGCATGAGCATCAGCAACATAAGCGTAATTACTTAGCACGTCTATACCAACACCATAACCAGTTGTATCATAAGTTCCTACTAAAGTCGGTGAATTAGGATTGCTAATGTTGAAGATTTGTAGTCCTATAGTATCATCAGCAACATAAGCGTAGTTGCCTACCACTCGTACGTTACCAAAAACACCAGATGTATTAGAAGTTTTTCCAATGAGAGAAGCCATATTGTTTATTTCCTTGTGATCAAAAAAGAAGTAGAAGGCTCAAAAAAATTCCAGCCATGAAACGGTATATAAAAAGTCTTGAATGGGATATTCCCCTAGAGACTGAAAAAGAGGGAAAATACAGACTAGGCTTACTCAGGTGAGAGACCAACTTTGACTCTAATTCTGTAAATACCCACAGGCAGTGTATTGTCACCATTACCTTGTAAGGACAACTTGACTCCATAGTCGTTGGCGGTAATGGGACCTGCTTGTAATGCTCCAGGTGTACTTAAATCAGTAGTACCAGCACTGGGGGAAATACTACCAGTAGCAACCTGAGTATTGCTGGAGTCTTCTACTTTGGCGGTGATGACATCAATATCACTGAAGGTTTTGGTTGTAAATTGACTGCCATTATTTTCAATACCAGTAACGGCAAATTTTACCCCAGTATTGCAGGTAACGTTGATGTTACCCACGGTGTCAGTTTCTAATCTCAGGGGGTTGAGGGTGCCGTCAATGATGTTTGTTAAGGTTCCGGCGGTGGTGCTGTTGACAGCGCAAGTTGCGGGAATAACACCGAAAAAGTCCACATTGGCAGTTACATTGGCCGTTTGGGCTTGGACTTGGGAATTAAGGGCTATACTGCTAAAAGCAGCGATAGTGGTAACTAAGGTAAGACGACCTAGATTCATTTTTTTATGCCTAAAGGTAGATGAGGTAATTTGACCTTTACATTAATAAGACGTTTGAGATACCCAATTTGTGATTTATTTTTTTACTTAACTTTTTTGGGTAATAAAGGTTACTCTACCCTCACTCTCTAGGAAGGGGAGGGGACTATTTTATTCCATTAGGGTCTTCAAATTTTACTGAAACTGCATAAGTGGGTTAGCGTTAAAAATTGTCGTTTATATAGCGAACTGCTTGCAGCAGCGCTTCGCTATCGCTGTGCTACACCCAAAGTCTTTACCAATGGTGCGTTACTAATAGCTAACACACCCTATTTCTAAATATTTTAAGATAGTTCTTCCTTATCAAATTAAGGATAACATATTTAAAATCCTTTGTCAATACCTAAAAAGCAAATTTTTCCCTGTTCCCTGTTCCCTGTTCCCTGTTCCCTGTTCCCTGTTCCCTGTTCCCTGTTCCCTTGTGAAGGGAAATTACTGAGGTGTGATCAGAACACTGACACGGATTTTGTAGGTTCCTTGTGGTAATAAGCCGGAAATATTGGTAATCTCAAGGTAAACTAGATACTCTTTACCACTAGTGACTGCTGCTTGAACTGCACTTGCTACATTCAACGGATAAACTGGGGTAGACTTGCCACTAGGTGAAATTTCACTTTGAATCAGGAGATTATCATCATCTTTGACTTTAGCGTTGATCAGATCAAGATCGTTATATGTTTTACTGCCAGATAAAACCGTACCGTTATCACTAATATTGGTAATGCTCAAGACGATGCCAGTAGTGTGGGTAATATTTAATAATGCTGGTGTAGGATCATCACTTTGAAATTCTTGCTCAGGGGTGTTTTCAATAGGACCTGGACTGGTGCTGTTAATCTTCACCACTGATGGTATTGTACCTGTAAAGTCTATATTAAGATCTTCGGCTGGAGCTTTCAGTGGGAAAGCAGCAGCAATAATCACAGCTAAACTTGTACTTACTGTAGTCCGGTAGATCATCATTAAGAATTGACTATAGGAAAGTTGATATGGGGGAGGAGAACGAGAGGGAATAACTTTGGCTACTCTTTGGTTTATACTATTTTGGTTGATACTATGAATGTAAGCTTTTTGGCAACTTGGAGTTCTAATTGCTGTGCAATAGCGACCTGCTTGCAGCAGTGCTGCGCTTTTTTCTGCTAAGACGATCAGATTTACGCAACTGGCACATTGGTAAGGTGCGTTAGAATGAATACCTGCAAATAAACAGATTGTTGACATCTGACGCACCCTACAACAGATTTTTACAAAAGTTGAATTATCCCCCTTTTCTCCTATTTTAGGGAAACGGACATCTAGTTTCTTCTCCTGGTCAAGAGGAGGGTTAGGGTCGGGTAAAACCTGACTATTAACTGCTTCTGGTAATTCTTCCTGGTTGGATAATTCTAAAATCGGTAATTCTATATCTTCAATATTAGCTAATCCTATTTTAGTGATCCGATCAGACTGCTTATTTCTGTCAATTTGAGAAAAAACCTCAAATTTACTCCTGTCTTCCCCGATATAATCTTGATGATATCGCTGTTTTAAAATCTTCCGAGCTTCATGAATTCGCCTACGTACATTGCAGCAGGAAATATTCAGTTTTTGTGCAATTTCTATATATGATAGTTCTTCTCGAAAGTATAAAATAAAGGTATCACGTAGTATTGGACGTAACTCATCAATCCAAACAGAAAAAATTTTTTCCAGTTCTTGTTGCTACGCAACAAGAACTGGATTTTCCTCTTCTTTGGTTACAAATAATTCTGCATTTCTATCACTAATAACTTCCCAATTATGACAATACTGGATAGTCTGATAACGCTCTCTTTGAATATCAAGACAGAGATTATAAGTTAGTTTTATTACCCAAGCTTTAAAGTTGATCACTTGTACCTGATAGATACGTATTTTCTCTTCAGCTTTGAGCATGGCTTGACTTAAAACATCTTCAGCTTCAGAAACATTACCCATCCATTTCACACAAGCACGGTATAAATAATCTTTATGCTCCGCCCACAATGACCAAAAGTCTGATGTATTCATAAGAATAGTTACTAAAGATATATAAGGTCTTATGGCGACTATAGTTGGTTTACTATAAAGCCATCTTAGAAGCGATGCACTGAGCTTGTATGCGATTTTTTTCGGTCAGTAAAACCAAAAATGTATACTTAATATATATTATTAAATAATACGTTACTATTGTCAATAGTTTTGATGTTATTGATAATTTTGATGCTGAAATTCTGTATTGTGGTGTATTAAGTAGGTTGGCGTTAAAAATTGTCGTAGGCAGATGGCAAGTAGTATCATAACCAATGAACAATCATTACACTTCATTGCGAAATCAGCAACCAGACAAAAAACATGATAGATTCTAATCTAGTACGGCTATGACACCAATTTACGAAGGAGAACACAGTGACAATGGAATCAAACGTATTAACGGGCGCAACTGTAGATAATCAAGATATCAGCGACTATGTTGCCCATTTACAGTTGCACATGACACTACAAGCTCGCAACTTGGTTCCCAACTTTCAACAAACCATACAAGATAGTCGTCAACAATTACTTCATCAAACCCAAGCGGATTTTGAAAAGTTCGCTTCTCGTCAAAGTCTATAGAATGTCCATAGATTTAAAAGTATTTTTAGCAGAATTAACATAGAATAAAAGCAGAGATTTGTGGTTTTTACCCCCAGGGTATAATCGAAGTTTCTGCTTTTGATATTTTTTTTACGTATAGTCAAGGAAATCACTCTTTGGAAACAAGACCTGAGAGTAAAAACTAGTTAAAATAAACTAGTTAAAATAAAAATGATATTATAACATAATAATTATAACATAACTATCATATTTTGTTTTTGTAAAGGTTAAAAAGCGGCTTGAATTAAAATGACTTCATTACTTCCTCGTAACCCCAGTGTTATTATCAGACCAGTTCAACACCGAGATTTGGACGGAATTGAATTCTTGACTCAGGAATCATTATCCCACCTTTCCCCCCAAGCAGCTACTGAATCTATAGGTGAAATGCAGTGGCTACGGCGCTGGTATGGATTACTTAAATTATTGAGTTGGTTTCCTAACCCATTACAATACCGCTTCTGGGGCTATATCGCCGAACAGGGACGAATACTGTTAGGAATGATTCAAGTATCACCCTTTAACCGAACTCGCAGCACTTGGCGAGTTAATCAAGTCATGTTAGCACGAACCGGCGATCGCATGGGCGTAGGTTCTCAACTACTACGCTATTGCTTTGAATCAATTTTAGAAGCGCGGACGTGGATACTAGAAGTTAACGTTAATGATGTTGATGCCTTAGCACTTTATCGGCATAATGGATTTCAACGTTTAGCGGAAATGACATATTGGGAAATTAGTCCGCAGTTATTAGCGGAATTAATCCAAACCGAACCAGATTTACCCAATCTCTTGCCGGTGAGTAATGCTGATGCTCCTTTATTATATCAATTAGATACAGCATCCATGCCACCTTTAGTCAGGCAAGTATTTGATCGTCACACCCACGACTTTAAAACTACCTTGTGTGGGGCGATAATTGATGCTGTCAAGCAGTGGACGAGCAAAACTGAAGTTGTCAGTGGCTATGTGTTTGAACCCCAGCGAAAAGCAGCTATTGGTTATTTTCAGATCCAACTGCACCGTACCGGGGCAAATCCTCATGTAGCAATTCTCACGGTTCATCCTGCTTATACTTGGTTATATCCTGAATTATTGTCTCAATTAGCTCGCATTGCCCAAGATTTTCCCCAACAAGGGTTACAATTAGCTTCTTCAGACTATCAGCCAGAACGGGAGGAATATTTGGAGCGTATTGGCGCTAAACGTCGAGAACATACCCTGATCATGTCTCGTTCAGTGTGGCATAAACTCAGAGAATCCAAATTTGTCTCCTTAGAAGGGCTTCAGTGGCAAGAAATGTTACAAGGACTGCAACCAACCCGCAAACCTATACCTGGGGGAATGTCATGGATACCGCAAACACAACAGGTACAGCCAGAAAGAGCTATACCAACCCAGTCAGAAATTGTCGGTTTCCCTCATAAAAGTTCTCATATAGATACACCCTCTGCCCTAGACTCAGCCACAGATCAACCTCATGAACAACAATAACGTGATTTCTCCACAGCAATCAAAATCATTTATCTCCGCCTTGGGTGTAGATGTTGGTAGTAAACGCATCGGTTTAGCGGGATGTGATGGGACTGGTTTAATTGCTACGGGTATCACCACGATTGAGCGTCGTTCCTTTGTCGAAGATGTAGCACAAATCCAGCAAATAGTCAACCAGCGACAGGTACAAATTCTTGTGGTTGGTTTACCATATTCAATGGATGGTACTATTGGTGTTCAAGCCCGTCACGTGCAAAAATTTGCCTCTAGACTGGCTTCGGCGCTCCAACTTCCCTTAGAATATATGGACGAAAGATTAACTTCCTTGCAAGCAGAACAACTGCTGATAGCTGAGAATCGTTCCCCGTCTAGAAATAAGGGTTTAATAGATCGTAAGGCTGCTGCATTGATTTTACAACAGTGGTTAGATGCTAGACGCAGTTTAGTACAGGGGTCAGTAACATTTACTGATGAGTGATCCCTTTTTACATGGTATTCTAAAAACTATTACTTCTATCTCTCAATTTATGGTTGACATCAACTGTCCGCAAGCAGTTTGATGATTTCCATATTTAAGAGTATTAGATTTTATGATTACAGCTACATAATTCAAGTATGTATTCATCTCCATTTTCTGAAGACAATGATCACGATTCCGAAAGTTCTCTGATTTTAACAGACGAGCTAAAACGCACCCTAGAATGTTACATTGAACATAATCTCTCTGTAGATGGAGAAAAGTATGTTCTGCTTCTGCCCGTAGATACACCAATAGAAATATTTGCTTGGCAAAGTGACGGCGATGAAGAAGAGGCCGTATTAGTAGAAGATGATGATATCATTGAAGAAATATTCGGCACGGCTCAAGCTGTTCTTTCTGAGCAAAACCTGATTCTCAAGAATACTGCTTATGCCTTAACTGTAGCAGGAGAGTTACCTCCTGAGGATGAGTCTAAATTCTTCACTTTAGAAATTGAAGACGAAGAAAACGGTTTAGAACCAGAGCAATTAATGGAAATTGCCAATTTTTATCATGATGACCAGGAGTATGCAATTTATACTCCCCTAGACCCCCTACTCTTTTTTGCCAGAATTACTAAAACTGGTGAACCAGAATTACTTTCTCCCGAAGAGTTCCGTAAATTTCAACCCCTCTTAGAAGAACATCTTTTTAATGAAGTTGAGTAATTAATTCCCAAATTTAAGCATCTAGGAGCGAGGAATCAGAGGACTCGCAAAACTCTCAACCCTTGCTCCCATGCTGAAAATGGTGTTGCTAAATTCAACCTTGGCAACTTTAATTATTTGCGTTTTTGCGCTTTTGTGTGAGATATTAGAAATCTCATGGTAACTATACAAAAATTATGACTCGCAACCATCTATTACAGCCTAACTTAATTTTAGCGGGTTCAGTTTTAACACTGACATCAGAGGTAATCCAACAATATGGGCTAAAAGGGCTAGTATTGGATGTGGATGAAACTTTAGTACCTATGACCACAAGTTCTACTTTTCCAGAATTACAAGCATGGGTAGAGGAAATACGTATTTGTACGGCGTTGTGGTTGGTTAGCAATAATTTAAGTGAATCCCGAATCGGTGGTATTGCCCGTTCTCTAGATTTACCGTACTACTTAGGTGCAGCCAAACCCTCCCGACGAAAAATTCGGGCTGCGTTACAAGGCATGAATTTACCCGCCCATCAAGTGGGTATGGTGGGCGATCGCTTGTTTACAGATGTATTAGCGGGTAATCGTTTAGGAATGTTTACAATTCTAGTAGAGCCAATTATCCATCCTGATTTTACAGCCATCCGTTCCCATCCTGTCCGCAATATTGAAGTTTGGATATCAGAGATATTAGGTGCATCTATTAACGGCAAAAAACACAGGTAATCAGCCTTTCCTGCAATACAAATCTTTACAAAGATTCATAATTCATCAGGAAAGTAAATATAAAGAAATACTTAAGAAAGTCTCTAGTTTTTGAAAAATAGGCGATTATTAATTTTAATAACATCAGGGTCAGCCAAAAAAGACCCTAGCGGATAATAGATCAATATAAAGCCGTACAGCGTCAACCTTCACTATAGAGGGATTGGCGCTGTATATTTTGTATAGTTTTTCTGACAAATATCTGGGTAAAATTAATTATATCATGTCCGGTTGAACACTTATCATCTCTGTTGAGGCTGGTCATGGGTAATTGGTAATTGGGAAAAGGCAATACAATGATGAACTGGCCGGACATGATATTACATATTTAATAGTCAAGTTTTACCAGTGATAACCCCTCCCTAACCCTGTTTTTGACCCCAGGGGGTTTTCAAGGGGAATTAAAGGGGTTATTTTGGCTCTGGGGAATAAGCTGTTGTGTATTTAACTTGTATAAGTCTGGTGGGCAAGACTTGTACTGAGCTTGGTCGTTGTATGTCCACCCCACAACCATTTTATTTGAGAATTATACAATTTAGGTGGGTAACAGCTTAATTACAGCAAAGGTTATTTATGCCTTTTTTGATGCCATTGCCAAGCGTGAGAGACAATATCTTTAATATCTGGATATTGAGGTTGCCAATTCAGGATTTTTCGAGCTTTTTCGCTTGTACCAATTAAAGCTGGAGGATCTCCGGGACGACGATCACATTCTTTGACTGATATTATCATACCTGTAACATCTTCGGCGGCTGCAATTACTTCTCTAACTGAAAAACCGTTACCATTGCCTAAGTTAAAAACCTCACTTTCACCACCATTTAATAAATATTCTAGCCCTAAAATATGGGCATCTGCTAAATCATTGACATGAATATAATCGCGGATACAAGTACCATCAGGAGTAGGATAATCAGTACCAAAAATACTAATAGCTTCCCGTTGACCTAATGCTGTTTGCAATATTAAAGGGATTAAATGGGTTTCGGGATGATGATCTTCTCCTAATAATCCTTGGGGGTTAGCACCAGCAGCATTAAAATACCGAAAACGCACTGATTTAAAATTGTATGCTACATCAAAATCAGTTAATATTCTTTCTACCATTAATTTGGTTGCACCATAGGGATTAATGGGATTTTGGGGATGATCTTCGGTAATGGGAATAAAATCCGGTACACCATAGGTAGCACAGGTGGAAGAAAAGACAAATTTATGAATAGAAGCTGCTAACATTGATTCTAATAATGTCAATGTTCCTAAAACATTATTCCGGTAATATTTAGCAGGATCGGTAACAGATTCACCTACATAAGCATAGGCGGAAAAGTGCATAACTGCGGCAAAATTGCGAGTCTGAAAAAGATTATCTAATAAAGTGCGATCGCTTGTATCTCCTTCGATCAATTCTACTTGTAAAACCTGTTCTACCAAATCCCGATGTCCATAGACCAGATTATCTAGAATTACCACCTCATAACCGGCTTGCTTGAGTGCTAACACCGTGTGAGAACCAATATATCCTGCTCCCCCCGTTACCAAAATACTAGGTTTTTCCGCTGACATAGTTTCTCCTTGATGATGATTTTATTCATCTAATTTAGCGTGAGTTTTAATGATTATAGAAAATAGTCAACTGATAATTATATAGTTTATATTAAGTTTAACCCGAATTGATTTGAGGGAATAACCATGACAGTATCCGTAGAATATATCCCTGTTACTCCTGTTGAATACCCGGAAGAGGACGGTAAACCAATGGCTGAAGGTGATCTACAATGTAGTTATTTGACTTATGCGAGAAATGTCCTCCGAATTTATTTTCAAAATCGTCCAGATGTGTATGTAGCTGGTAACTTATTCATCTATTATGAAAAAGGTTATCCCGGGTCAGTTGTCGCACCAGATGTATTTGTGGTATTTGGTGTGGATAAACATGATCGAGGTAGTTATAAAACCTGGGAGGAAAATGATCAAACTCCTGGTTTTGTCTTAGAAATTACCTCAAGAAGTACCCGCAGTCAAGATCAAGGCGCGAAAAAAGGAATTTACGCTTTTTTAGGTGTCAGTGAATATTTTCAATATGATCCTACAGGGGATTATCTTAGTCCTCAATTGCAAGGGTTACATTTAGTTGATGGTAATTATTTACCGATTTTACAACAGGGTGTAAATGATCATATCATCTCTTTAAAAAGTGAAGTATTAGGTTTAGAGTTGCGACTAGAAGAGGGAAAATTACGTTTTTACAACCCTGTTACAAATCAAATTCTTCTCACTCATGAAGAGGAAGTAACCGCTAGACAGGAATCTGAAGCAAAAGCGCGAAAGTTAGCTGCTAAATTACGCGAGTTGAATATTGATCCTGATAGTTTATAATGAATAAGATATATCCCCAACTTTTTTAATAAGTCGGGGGTATGAAAATTACGTTTTTAATTAGGTTTTTAATTACATTTTTTGCGTGAAAAACAAATGAACTCACAGAAACTACAACCCAGGGAAGCATTAAATAAAGCATTTCTGAAAATCAATCCTTTTAGAAAAGATATTGAAACTTTCAAAAAACATTTAAAAAACCTAATTGCAAAAATTAACGAATCTGAATCAGAGGAATTTCATAAAAACCTGATTGCTGACTTTTTCAAGAACACATATTACAGTTCTAATCACTTTATTAATACTAAAGGACGAAATGACCTGGTTATTCATAATGGTCAAGACCCTAAAACCAGTGTTGGTGTAATTTTAGAATTTAAAAAGCCGACGAATAAAAGCGAAATGCTCAAAGTTGATAATTTAAACACTAAAGCATTTCAGGAATTAGTTTTATATTTTCTCAGAGAACGTTTAACTGAAAAAAATCTAGAACTGAAATATTTAATAGCGACTAATATTTACGAATGGTTTATTTTTGATGCTCAAGATTTTGATAAATTCTTTCAGGAAAATAAAACCCTAGTTCAACAATTTAAAGATTTTACCGACGGAAGATTAATCAGTAAAAAAACTGATTTTTTTTATCAAGAAATTGCTCAACCTGCTATTATGGAAATTGCAGATAAAATCACTTTTACTCATTTTGATATTCGAGAATATCAAGAATATTTACAACCTGGAGAAAATCCTGATGATCATAAATTAATTCCACTGTTTAAATTACTTTCTCCAGAACATTTATTAAAGTTACCTTTCACAAATGATAATAATACTCTTGATAAAGGATTTTATCATGAATTACTACATATTATCGGTTTAATAGAAGTTAAAGAAGGTGGTAAAAAACTCATTCAACGCAAAAAATCAAATGAGAGAAATATAGGTTCACTCATGGAAAATGCTATGATCCAACTTGATAGTTTAGATAAAATCTCTCAACTCAAAGAACCAGAACAATTTGGAGAAACTTACCAATTACAACTTTTTAATGTTGGTTTAGAATTAGCAATTACTTGGGTAAATAGAATCCTCTTTCTCAAACTATTAGAAGCACAATTAATTAAATATCATCAAAATGATCTAGCTTGGGGATTTTTGAATTTAAATAAAGTGCAAAATTATGATGATCTTAATAGTCTGTTTTTTAGTGTATTAGCACGAAAACCAGAAGACAGAAACGAAGGTTTTAAAAACAAATTTGCTCATGTTCCTTATTTAAATAGTTCTTTATTTGAACCTACGGAAATGGAACAAGCAACGATTTTTATTAGTAATTTGAGAAATGAGAAATTAGAAATTTTCTCTGCTACTGTCTTAAAAGACAATAAGGGAAAAAAACGATTTGGTGAAATTAACGCTTTAGAATATTTATTTGAATTTCTGGACGCTTATGATTTTAGTAGTGAAACTGGGGAAGAAATTCAAGAGGAGAATAAAAGATTAATTAATGCGTCTGTACTGGGTTTAATTTTCGAGAAAATTAATGGTTATCAAGACGGTTCTTTCTTTACTCCCGGTTTTATTACTATGTATATGTGTCGGGAAACAATTAGAAGAGCGGTTGTTCAGAAGTTTAATGAAATTAAAGGTTGGAATTGTGAAAATATTGATGATTTATATGATAGGATAGAGGATAAAAGAGATGCTAATACGATTATTAATAGTTTAAAAATATGTGATCCTGCGGTGGGTTCAGGACATTTTTTAGTTTCGGCTTTGAATGAAATTATCGCAATTAAAAGCGAATTAAAGATTTTACTGGATAGGGAAGGTAAAAGATTAAAGGAATATCAGATTGAAGTTGTGAATGATGAGTTAATTGTGATTGATGAGGATGGTTTATTATTTGAGTATAATCCTAAAAGTAAGGAAAGTCAACGGGTTCAGGAAACTTTATTTCATGAGAAACAAAGGATTATTGAAGGTTGTTTATTTGGTGTGGATATTAACTCTAATTCTGTAAAAATATGTCAGTTGCGGTTATGGGTTGAACTTTTGAAAAATGCTTATTATAAGACCTCACCCCTAACCCCTCTCCTACAAGGAGAGGGGAATATGAGAGAGTTGGAGACTTTACCTAATATTGATATCAATATTAAATGTGGTAATTCTTTAATTAGTCGTTTTGCTTTAGATAGTGATTTGCGACCAGCTTTAAATAGAAGTAAATATAGTATGGAAAGTTATAGAAATGCTGTTAAAACTTATCGCAATGCTGAAAATAAGGAGCAAAAACGGGAAATGAAAAAATTGATTGCTGATATTAAGGGTAATTTTAAAACAACTTTAGGATTAAGTGATATAAATAAGACTAAGTTAAGAAGGTTAGAGGGTGAGGTTGAGAATTTACAGGGTCAAATTTTTTTGATTCCAGAAACTAAAGCTGAGAGAACGAAGCGGGAGAAAAAAATTGCTAAGTTGAATAATGAAATTGATAAATTAAAACTTGAGATTGAGGAAATAGAAAATGGTAGAATGTATGAAAATGCTTTGGAATGGCGCTTTGAATTTCCTGAAGTGTTAAATAATGATGGTGTTTTTGTTGGTTTTGATGTGGTTATTGGAAATCCTCCTTATATTAGACAGGAAGAAATTAAAGAATTAAAACCAATTTTGCAGACCAATTTTATTACCTATTCGGGAACTGCTGACTTGTATGTATTTTTCGTGGAAAGGGGATTTAAAATTCTTAAAACTAAAGGTCAATTTTGTTATATAATGCCTAATAAATGGATGCAAGCGGGTTATGGAAAAGCTTTAAGAACCTATATTTTAGAAAATCAATTACAAGGGATTATTGATTTTGGTGATATTCAAATATTTGAAGAAGCAACTACTTATCCTTGCATTCTCAATGCTTCAAAACAGCAGCAAAATAATAATTTCGTTTCTGCTACTGTAAAAACACTTAATTATAGGAATAAATTTGCAGCATATATAAAAAGTATTTCTAATCAAATAAAAGTTGAAACCTTAAATGATGAAATTTGGGTAATTTCTTCTGATAGTGATCAGAAATTACTATCAAGAATTAAAAGTAACTGTGTTTCACTCGCTGAATATATTGATAATAAATCATTTCGTGGAATCTTAACAGGTTTAACAGAAGCATTTGTCATTAGTAATGAAACTTGTAGAGAAATAATCAGCAAAGATAGTCGAAGTTCAGAAATAATTCGCTCATTTATTTTAGGTCGTAATATAAAACCTTATGCAATTCCTGAAGTAGAAAATTATTTAATAAAAATTGAAAAAGGCCTTACCAATTCATTTAGAGAAAATCAAGATCCTTGGATATGGTTATCCGAAAATTATTCAGCAGTTTCTAATTATTTAAGTCTATTTAAGGATAAAGCAGAAAAAAGAACGGATAAAGGTGATTACTGGTGGGAGTTGAGGGCCTGTGATTATTATCAAGAATTTGAAAAACCTAAAATAATGTATCAAATATTTCAGACAAAATCATGTTTTATTTATGATGAACAAGGACTATACTGTAATAATTCTATGTGGATTATTCCCAAAGCAGATAAGATTTTATTAGCTATTCTTAATTCAAAAATGGGTTGGTGGCTAATTTCAAAATACTGTACCGCTATTCAAAATGGATTTCAATTAATTTGGAAATACTTTGGACAAATCCCAATTTCTCAAGCAAATCCAAAAGAAGGGGAAGTAATAACTTCCCTTGTTGATCAAATTCTCACTGCTAAAAAATCAGATCCAAAAGCAGATACAACCGCATTAGAAACAGAAATAGATCAACTAGTTTATCAACTTTATGAGTTAACACCAGAGGAAATTCAAATCATAGAAGGGTAAACACCACAAATTCCAGATCCCCGACTTCTTTTTTATTTGATACAAGAAGTCGGGGACAGTTGATATTACTTAAATAAAGATGTTACAGACTAGATAGGACATCTTTCGCAGCCGCTAAAGTCTGTTCAATATCTTCTTTAGTGTGTGCTAAGGAAGTGAAACCAGCTTCAAATTGAGACGGTGCTAGGTAAATACCATGTTCTAACATTCCGCGATGAAAACGACCAAACTTCGCTGTATCAGCCTTTTTAGCGTCTTCATAATTATGAACCGGTCCAGAAGTGAAAAACAACCCAAACATCGCGCTAATATTACCACCACAAGCAGCGTGACCCGTATCAGCACAGATTTTTAACAATCCATCAGCTAACTGTTTAGTAATCTGTTCCAAGTATTGATAAGTACCCGGTTTGCTGAGTAATTCTAGGGTTTTAATCCCCGCTGTCATAGCCAAAGGATTACCGGAAAGAGTTCCTGCTTGATACACCGGACCTGCGGGAGCAATCATAGACATGATTTCGCGGCGACCACCATACGCCCCCACTGGTAAACCGCCACCAATAACTTTACCTAAAGTTGTTAAGTCAGGAGTAATACCAAATTTCTCCTGAGCGCCACCGTAAGCAATCCGAAAGCCTGTCATGACTTCATCAAATACTAATAATGCACCATATTCATGAGTAAGTTCCCTGAGTCCTTCTAAGAACCCAGCATCGGGGGTAATAAAACCGGCGTTACCAACTATGGGTTCAAGAATGATACCAGCGATTTCCCCAGGGTTTTGTTCAAATAGGGCTTTTACCGCTTCTAAATCATTGAAAGGGGCGGTTAAAGTGCTGGCTGTGGTAGCTTTGGGTACTCCGGGTGAGTCAGGTAAACCCAGAGTAGCGACTCCAGAACCGGCTTTGACCAAGAACATATCAGCGTGTCCGTGATAGCAGCCTTCAAACTTGATCACTTTTTCTCTGTTCGTGAAGGCTCGCATGAGCCGTAATACAGCCATACAAGCTTCTGTACCAGAGTTGACAAATCTGACCATTTCCACGCTAGGAACAGCATCAATGACCATTTCCGCTAAAATGTTTTCTAGGACGCAGGGAGCGCCAAAACTGGTCCCTTTGTCCAGGGCTGTGTGTAGTGCGGAAATGACTTCCGGGTGAGCATGACCACAAATAGCTGGTCCCCAAGTACCAACATAGTCAATGTATTTGTTACCGTCTACATCCCAAATATATGCGCCATTAACACGATCAAATACTATTGGTTGTCCACCTACGGATTTAAACGCACGCACGGGAGAACTAACCCCTCCGGGCATAAGTTTTTGAGCAGCAGCAAAGATTTCTTGTGATTTTGTGGTTTTAATTGAGGTATTTACCAAGGTTTCCTCCCTAAACTGGGGAAATAAATAATTTATGCTCTATCTTAGGATAGGTCGAAAAGTTACTCAGAATTTCTATGATCTAGAATTAGCCGAAAATGCTATGTTAGGTCAAAGAATTATTCTAAATTAACTGATATGTCCTCTCCCCAACCGTTATCACTCTCATCTGCTATCCCTGTGGACAAAATTCGCTATGATGACAAGGGTTTAGTTCCGGCTATTATCCAAGATTATCTAGATGGTACGGTACTAATGATGGCTTGGATGAATCAAGAATCTTTACAAAAGACTTTAGAAACTGGGGAAACTTGGTTTTGGAGTCGTTCCCGTCAGGAATTTTGGCACAAAGGGGCAACTTCTGGCCATATTCAAAAGGTGCAAAGTATTCGTTATGATTGTGATAGTGATGCTCTGTTGGTGGTTGTGGAGCAATTAGGTGATGTTGCTTGTCATACGGGGGAGCGTAGTTGTTTTCACCAGGTTAGTGGGACGGTGACACCACCACCAGGGGATAGTTTATCACAATTGTTTGCTGTTATCTGCGATCGCCGGGATGATCCTAATGAAACTTCTTATACCTGTAAATTATTGGCAGGTGGTGATAATAAGATTTTGAAAAAGATTGGTGAGGAAAGCGCCGAGGTGGTTATGGCTTGTAAAGATGATGATAGTGATGCGATCGCCGGTGAAGTCGCGGATTTATTTTATCATACTCTGGTAGCTTTGGCATATCATCAAGTTGATTTGAGAGATGTTTATCGTAAATTACATGAGCGGCGAAAGTAATTGCATAGGGAAGAGGCAAGAGGTAAGACTGTTCAAACCTACCGTAATATGGGGTAAAATAGCAATTGCTGGGACTTAATAACGGAAATAGGTAAAAATGGGACGTATTTTTATTTCTGCTGCCCATGGTGGCATAGAATCCGGTAAAAATGATCCTGGAGCGATTGCTGGTGGGACGACGGAAGCAAAGGAAATGATTCTCTTGCGGGATTTAGTGGTGACAGAACTCCGCAGCCGTAATTTAGAAGTTTTAGCCGTTCCTGATGATTTAAGTGCGGCTCAAACCATAGTTTGGATTAATGCCCGTGCTAATGTCAGGGATATAGCACTAGAAATTCAAGCTAATGCTGCTAGTAGTCCCTCTGTCCGGGGCGCAAGTGTATTCTATATTGCCAAAAATCAGGAACGTCAACAAAATGCGGAACTGTTATTGAAGAGACTTTTAGGCCGTGTCCCTCAATTACCGAGTCGCGGAGTTAGACCAGATACAGATAGCGGCTTGGGTAAGTTACAGTTTTGTCGTCAAACTGCGATACCAGCTTTATTGCTACAGGTCGGTTTTTTAAGCAGTCCTGAAGACCGTATTTTGTTACAAAGTCGTCGCCGTGATTTTGCTGTGGGTATTGCTGAGGGATTGGCTGCTTGGAATCAGATCAATGATCCTAAACAAGCAACTCCTCAAACCAATTTTACCAATATAGATATCAATATTAATGGACAAAATTACTCGGAACAAGGATTATTAATTAATGGTAATTCTTATATTCCCATTGATTTAGTAGATCGTTTACGGGTTGATCTTTCAAAAGTCCCTGATTTGCGCCGGATTAGCTATCGTCAAATAGTTTATATCAAAGCAATTGAACTGCGAGAGTCTCATGTTGCTGTTGATTGGGATAGTGCTAAATGTGTTGTGAAATTACGCTCAATTTTACCAGTTTGTTTGGGACAAATTGAGCAAATTATCTCCAGTGGTAATACATCAGAATTACAGCTACAACTATTTCTTAAAAACAATAATCAAAACGCTCTGATCCAGTTCCCTGATCTTCCTAAACTATATCGAGAAGAAGCAAATATTGAAGGAGTAAATCACGATATTGCTTTTTGTCAAATGTGTTTAGAAACTGGATTTTTGCGCTTTGGTACTGATATTAAACCCCAGCAAAATAATTTTGCTGGTTTGGGTGCGGCTGGTGGTGGGTCCAAAGGAGCATCATTCCCTAGTGCGAGGATTGGTGTCAGGGCGCATATTCAACATTTAAAAGCTTATGCTAGTTTAGAACCTTTGGTACAGGAACAAGTAGATCCCAGATTTCGTTTTGTTACCAGGGGTGTTGCTCCGTCAATTCATCAATTATCAGGACGTTGGTCCGCAGATTTAGATTATGGAACGAAAATTATATCTATTATCCGCAGACTCTATGAATCAGCAAGTATTGTGTAATATTAGTCATTAGTAATGTACCTTATATGCCCGTGGGTGACGCTGGAACTAACACACCCTACTCTTCTGTTCCCTGTTCCCTCTGATTAAACGTTATAGTGCTATTAGTGATTATTAGGAACAAAATTTGTGTTTCCCCTTTATGATGAAAATCCGACTCGAATTACCCCATATTTTACCTATGGGTTAATAGGAATGAATGTTCTAGTGTTTCTCCATGAAGTCAGTTTATCAAATACACAACTAGAACAGTTCTTCCAATTGTATGCTGTCATACCCCAACAATTAACTAATAGCTGGAGTGGTGAATGGACAACCTTATTTACTTCTCAATTTTTACATGGAGGTTGGTGGCACTTAATATCAAATATGATCTATCTTTGGGTTTTTGGTAATAATATTGAAGACCGTTTAGGACATTTAAAATATCTATTTTTCTATTTAACTTGCGGTGCATTGGCGGCTTTATGTCAATGGTTTATTGGTATCAACTCTATTATTCCTTCCTTGGGAGCAAGTGGAGCTATTTCTGGTGTTTTAGGTGCATATTTAATCTGGTTCCCTGGCGCCAGAATTACCACTTTAATCTTTTTAGGTTTTTTTATCACTACAATTAATGTTCCTGCATTGGTAATTATT
>NZ_KE384663.1:76576-84138 GCF_000426925.1 Dolichospermum circinale AWQC310F
GGATTTTCTTTATCCAAAATCTGATTTCTGGTTTTGCTAGTCTACAAACAGCAGCTAACATGAGTGTAGAAACCGGAGGAGTTGCTTATTGGGCGCACCTTGGTGGTTTTATTGTGGGCATGATTTTTGCTTTTTGGCATAGGGAATAGTAACATATTAGTAGGGTAGGTAAAATCTCTCTAACTCTTATTATTCGCGCCTTTACGTGAGACAAATTGATGTTTTCTATTCCCGAATAGCACTACTAACCAAAATGACCGTACTGTTAACACCTGAAGCTATGGCTTCAGGAATATTACCTTGAATTGCTTGTTGTAATAATCCCTCACGGGAAGCGCCTAAAATCACAATATCAAAATCTTCAGCCTTGACTAACTCAATGACTCCAGCCGCCACAGAGTTAGCTTGTAAAGATGCGGCAACAACGGTACTATGTAAATTGCGGTGACGCATTAATTGACGGGTAGATTCTTCTAAAACCGTCATATCTGGTGCAAATTCTCCAGGTTTGACGACTTGAGTCAAACGAATTTCTGTTTTATTTCCCAATGTGACTAAAGATGGTAATAATTTAATAGCTATGGGTGCATTTGGTCCCCCGGCCATGGGAATTAACCACCGTTTTAATTGTTGGAGAGAATGAAAATTACTACCTAATTTTACTAAAACAACATCACAATTAGCTTGACGAATAATGGTATCTACCACATTACCAAAAATCCGTCCTGGGGTGGATGTATTTCCTTTCCAACCCATGAAAATTAAATCTATATGTCTTTCCTTGGTAGTTTCTAAAATTGCTTGGGCGACATCATGGGCGACACGAATTTGGGTATGAATGGGAATATGCTGTTTTTTGGCTAAACTTTCTGCTTGTCGGAGTAAGCGACGACTTTTTGTAGTGTTTACCGTGGTTTCTGCTGGGGAAATGTGACGAGATACCAAAATGATTTGTAAACATTCTATTTCATAATGGCGATCGCGGGCAATAGTCGCAGCCATTTCTAATAAAGTGACGGCGGTTTCTGGGTTAGCAATGGTTACTAATAATCTACCTCTGCCAATACTGGGGGATCTTGTTTGGTAAACTAAATAAGAAGGTTCTACTATAGGACTTCTCACTCCATTTTCCCCATTTAAATGTTCTGCTTCTGCACGAATAATATCAGCACGGGTAATAATCCCAATTAATTTTTTTCCCTCTACTACAGGTAAACGACTAATTTTATATCTATCTAATAAATAGAGAACATGACTGAGGCTATTTGTGGGTGTGACTGTCACTGGTTGAGGTGTCATAATCTCTTTTAAAAGAGTCTCATTTGGTAGGAGATGATTACGGATTTTCTGTAAATCTGTTTGGGAAACTAATCCTACTAATTTATTATTTTCTACCACAGGAAATCCCCGATGATGAGAACGAGAAAAAGCTTTAATCACCTCATCTTTTGTCATGTCTGCTTCTAAGGTTTCGACTATCCGCTGCATGACATCCTGGGCTGTTAATTGTGTTAATATACCTTCATTTACATTATCTTTATTAATAACAATGCCATTTAATTTTAACAGTTTATCATAAAGTGAACCGGGAAAAACTTTATCAGAAACTAAATAAGATGTTACAGATACCACCATTAAAGGTAATACTAAATTAAAATCTGTGGTCATTTCAAAAACAATGACAATTGCGGTTATGGGGACTTTGGAAACAGCACTAAAAAATCCCCCCATTCCTGCTAATGCGTAGGTGGTAGGTGAACCAATGCCAAATATTTGCAATTCACAGACACCAATAATATGCCCTAAACAAGAACCTAAAATTAAACTGGGGGCAAATATTCCTCCGGGCGCGCCTGAACCAAAGGCAATTAATGTTAAGATAAATTGGGCGATAAAGGCAATTCCTGCTACGGGAATATTTGCTTCACCAGTGATCATAAACTCTCGCAAACCTGTATTATCTCGAAAATGTTCAGGAAGTAAAGCAATAATCAAACCAGAAGCGAAACCAGCTAAAGCCACTCGTAAAGGTAAACTAATATGTAAACGGCGATAAATTTGAATACTAAAAATTAATCCCTTACTAAATAAAGCTGCTAATAAACCGATGAAAATTCCCAAAATTAATAAAATAGGAATTTCTAATAGGGAAAAAGTGCTAGAATGGTCAATTAGTTTTAAGTCTAATTGCAAACTACCGCCACCCAACCACCGGGAAATTACACCTCCAATAAAGGAAGCAATAATAGCCGTTCCTAAGGTTAAACCAGATAAATCCTGTAATAACTCTTCAATAATAAATAATACCCCTGCTAAAGGTGCATTAAAAGCCGCCGCTAACCCCGCCCCAGCACCCGCTGCTATCATTTGTCTACGGTGGTCTGGGGAGGTGGGAACTAAACGACTCATTCCGGCTGCTAAACCTGCACCCACTTGGACTGTAGGACCTTGTCTTCCCAAGGTTAAGCCCGAACCCAAGGAAATCATGGCGCTAATTAACTTGACAAAAGCTACTCTCCATGATAATGTAATTGGTACATTGGCTAAACCTGCCTTAACTTGGGGAATGCCGCTACCAGATGCCTCCGGCGCTAACCTTTGCACTAACCAACCGGAGAGAAAACCCAAACTAATACCAATAACTGGTAGAGTGATCAATGGTGGTAATATGTGAGTTGTATGTACCCTCCATGTTCCCAACCACCCTGAACCCTGTTTGAGTAATACCGCAGATAAAGCAGCCACTATCCCAATTATACAAGCTTCGGCCATCGCTAAACCCTTTCTAGGTTGCCAAAAGTTCCGAAAATACTGCGTTAGCAATGCCAGGGAAATCATAGATTTTAAGTTTAAATTTTAATTAACGCTTCCTTGAATTTTATGGCTAACGCCACGCTTCGCTATCAGCCCTATCAAAATAGATTTGTGGCTTTTCAATTAAAGCTAAATCTATCAATTGGGCTAATTTTTTGGGGATATTGCAATTACGTTGAAGAATAGGTACAGGATCATTTTCTAACACATCTATAAAAGGATCTTTTGTAAAGTTGCGGGGAAAATATCCTGTTAACATATTATACAAACAAGCTGCACTCGCCCAAACATCTACATCAGGTTGAGATTCTTTAAATTTAAGCACTTGTTGACGAGGAATAAAACCGGGTGTTCCTCCGATCATTTTTGTGAAAGTTTGTCCACTTAAACCAGCTAAATCGAAGGATTTGGCTAAACCATAATCACCGATTTTTGCTGTTAATTTACCATTAATATTAGAGAGAAAAATATTACTTGGTTTTAAATCACGGTGAACTAAACCTTTACCTTTACCAAAACTACCATTAGCTAATTTAACATAAGGAATTTCGGCATTGTGAGTATATGTTAAACCGTCTAAAACTTCGACGATAATTCCCATAGCCATATCTACAGGTAATTTTCCTCCTAATTGCTGCATTAAATCATAAACATTGCCACCTTCGTAATATTCCATAACTAGGAAAAATAGGTTTTCTGCATAACCATAATCTAATAATTCCACCACATGGGGATGTTTTAAAGCTTTCATATTTTCGATTTCCCGGAGAAACATTTGCACACACTTATCATCTCCAGCAACCGCAGGTAACATCACTTTTAACGCCACAAATTTACCAGTTTGGGAATGTTGCGCTAAATAAACTTCTCCAAAACCACCTTTAGCGATAGATTTTATTATTTGATAATTGAGTAATGCTTTTAAATTTCTTTCTCCACTTATCGCTAATTTGATTAATTTTTGAATGACATCAAAAAGCCTTGTTTTCGCTTTTGGTTCTGGGGTGACAAAATGTGGAGTTTGATGATTTGGTTGTTGGACTTGAGGATTTGGATTAATTGGTTGTTGAATTTTAATATTAACTCGCAAGACGGTATCACCTAAATTAATTTCATCACCATCTTGTAAATCGTATTCAGGAAAGTTTAATTTAGCAGCTTCTTCGGCATTTTGGTGAGATTGTCTACCACCAATTTTTGTATTATTAATATAAGTCCCGTTTAAACTTCCTAAATCTCTAATTCTGATTTCTGGAGGATTAATATCTAATAAACAATGATAGCGAGAAACCCGTTTATCAAATTCATCGGGTATTGATAAATAACAATCATCATTTCTACCAATTAAACAAGTTGTGCGACTGTCGAATATATATTGTTTTCCTGATAATTTCCCTGTGGTAATTGTTAGGGTAATGGTAGATTGCATATTGGATATTTTTTTATAGAGATATCTTATTTTACATAGGTTGGGGATTTTTGGCGAGGAGGTTGGATAAAAAACGGGAAAATTATTAAAAATACTCTTGACAAGTTTCCAAGTTTCGGTTATCGTTTAAGTATAGTGGGAATCTGTGCGCCCATATATATAGGGCTTTGTTTACCCAAAAATATTTTTCTATGTAATGTTTCTGCTGTTATATAACTTTCACCGCAATGAAGACAACTAATAATAGGTAGATTTTCAATTATTAGTAATTCTTCTCCTTTCCCATAAGTTCTGGTAACGTTGCGGATATGTACACCTTCGCTATTACAAATGTCGCATTTCATATTTCTGTTACCTAATTTTAAACTTGATTATAGTTAATACCAGTCCACAATTGTCATTCCTGAAACTCTGGAAAATTCATCCACATTGTGAGTAACTAGAGTTGCTTGTAATGTTACAGCTATTCCAGCAATTAAAACATCCATTGGACCTATAGGAGTTCCTTTTTGTTCTAAGTCAGCGCGAATTTTAGCAGCAGCAAAAGCAGCATCTCTATCAAAATCAACTAAATTAATGCGGTTTAAAAGTTGTTGCAGTTGTTGGGTGCGTTTTGCGGGTGAATTTGATTTAGCAATTCCTACTTGTAATTCAAAGAGAACAATTGTAGGAATTAAAATTTCTTGGTTTGGTATTTTAGCGAAATTTGCAGCAACTTGTCCCTGACCTTTAAAATAGTAAATTAAAGTGTTGGTATCTAAAACATACATTTTAGAAACTCTCCCTTAAAACATCTTCTCCTGTACTGCTGCGAATTTCTTCTAAACTGGGAAAATCATCTTTCCAAGTTCCAGCTAGTGAATAAACTAATTCTTCCCAAGAGAGATTTTGAGAGTTATTGATATTTTGATTAGTGTTGAGGTGTTTATTACGGATAAATTCTGCAAAGTTGAGAATTTCTTCAGCTTGTGCTGGGGGTAGGGTTTTTACAAGTGCGTAAATTTGGTCAGCTATTGTCATAATTTTTTGTCTGAGTTATTCGGGATATTGATTTTATCTGTGATGTACTAATATTTTAATTTGTCAGAATCAGGATGTCCAGGATTTGAGGATTTTCAGGATGTTATTGGATGATTTTTGGTGGGAACTTGGGGATTTTTCAGGATGTTTTTGAATGATTGTTTTTGAATAATTTAAACCATCTATAAATTACCATCCTGTTAATCCTTTAATCCTAGTTATCCTGATTTGTGACAAATGCAAATTTCATCACCAAACAAACCATCTATAAATTACCATCCTGTACATCCTTTAATCCCGGTTATCCTGATTTGTGACAAATGCAACTTTCATCACCAAACAAACCATCTATAAATTACCATCCTGTACATCCTTTAATCCTGGTTATTATCTCGACTTACTTCGACAAGCTCAGTACAAGTCGCTCGATAACCACCTGATTTGTGACAATTAACGCATTCCTAACACATTCTACGCACTCAAACTTACAACATCTATAAAACGTGCAACTGCAAGATTTTTGCGGTTGAGTTTAATTTGTTCAATTTTATGTAATGTTTCTGCTGTCATGTAACTTTCACCGCAATGAGGACAACTAATAATAGGTAGATTTTCAATTATTAGTAATTCTTCTCCTTTCCCATAAGTTCTGGTAATGTTGCGGATATGTACACCTTCGCTATTACAAATGTCGCATTTCATATTTCTGTTACCTGATTTTAAACTGTATATACTGTAATGATAACTAATTTTCCGCTCAGACTGAGTTTAGTGATAATTTCAATTTCTACACCATCGGTGGTTACTCCTCTAATGCGATATTTTGATTCTGCGGTAATTCTGTCTTTTTGACGTTCTATAATTTCACCATTCAGGATACTTTGTTCGATGTCATATATTGTTAAGTTATCATCGTTCATTTCTTCTTCTGCATGAAGTGTCATTACATATTGAAGTGATGTAATTTTTTCTCTTATTCTTTGTAATATTTCATCAAACATGACATGATTTATGTTGGTTTTCAGGATAGGTAATGTATAGTATCACAATCCTGTACATCCTTTAATCCTGGCTATCCTGATTCAGACTTAATAATTTTCTGTAACCTTTACAGGTTACACTTTACAAGTCTCGACAGGAGAGAAGAGACTAACACCGACTTTCCCACTTTACTCAATAATTTATTTTATTATGTTTTTTAAAATCTCCTTCAATAATAATGGTGCGTTACGTCGCGTATTTAATTGATTTGTATATTTTATAATCTTTTCACGCTCCTAACGCACCCTACAAACTACGCCCTTCGGGAAGTCAAAAGTCAAAAGTCAAAAGTCAAAAGTCAAAAATTAATTATACTTAATTAAAAGTTGGAGATTTTGATGATCATGAATTATACACCAATAAATGAAAGAACTTTTGAATTTGCTGTAAGAATTACAAAATTGTGTTCTTACCTAGATAAACAACCTGGTACACCAAGATTATTAGCTGCTCAATTATTTAGATCAGGTACATCTATTGGTGCTAATATGGAAGAATCTCGTAGTGCTGAAAGTGATAAGGATTTTGTTAGTAAACAATCAATAGCACTCAAGGAAGCAAGGGAAACAAAGTATTGGTTAAGGTTGTTAGTTAAATCGGAAATTGTTCCTAATGAAAAAGTAGCAGATTTGGTTGATGAATGTGAACAGTTGATGAGAATTATTGCTAAATCAATTGTCACCACAAAAGAAAAGATGAAAAATAATTAATGTCTTATTTTTGACTTTTGACTTTTGACTTTTGACTTCCCGTTAGGGCGTGTTACAGTCTACAAGTCTCGACGCGAGAGAAGAACCATCGGCGTACGGCCAGAGAAGAACCTCCTAGGCGCTCAGGCGCCCTATCTATCCCCGGAAGATGGCCTTCTGGTGCTTTCTTGTCAAAAGTAATATCTTTGTAGTACAACCAGTCGCCTCCTTTTCTCCATCCTACCTTGTCCCCGAACTGTCTCCAAATTTCGCTGTTATATTCTCTCGTTCCACCGAAACCTTGATAAATCCGTTTCTGCACAGAAAAACCAAACTTACCATCACTGTATTTTACCCACAACTTATCAATAATACTCAGGTCTTCACAGGGGAAATTATCAATACTTTTATCATTTAACCAATCTTCCTTTTCCCGTTTCGCAACTGCTAACATTACCCGTCTTGTTTCCTCGTCTGCTTCCTTCCATTTCCCTTGTGCGAGGTAGTCACGCAGTTTGCTGTAGTCCATTCCACAGGATGATTTTAGTTCCCCCTCCTCCCTTGCGGGG
>NZ_KE384663.1:84257-88435 GCF_000426925.1 Dolichospermum circinale AWQC310F
ACTTCAAAACCGTTGGAGTACGCTTTTCCGGTTCTATTTCCATCCCTGCTAAAATAGCATCATTCACCCTCTGACTAATGCCAGAATTATAATGTTTTGGCGCTGGTAAAGGTTCATCATCATATTTGCGGTTTTGTGCGGGTACGGGACTAAATTCACCCTCTTTGTTGAGTCCATCAGCCGTGAGCAGATAATATAAAGTAGCAGCTAAAGCATAAACATCGGTATGGGGTCCAAAACTCCCTTTGCGACGATATTGTTCAATAGGTGCATAACCTTCTGTTAAAGAAGCTGTCATACTTTTAGTAGCAATACTGCGAGTTAAACCAAAGTCAATTAAAACCGCTTCTTGTTTATTTTGACGTAAGAGAATATTTGCAGGTTTAATGTCCCGGTGTAAACTGCCTTTAGCGTGAATATATTCTAAAGCCTGACCAATTTGATCTATATATAATAGTGCTTCGCTTTCGGCAAGTTGTCCCCTTTGTCTAATATATTGAAATAAAGTTACTCCATCAATATATTCCATCACCACGCCAAAAAGCTCACCTGCTTGAATGACTTCATAAACTTTGAGAATGTGTTTATGATCAAAACCTTTAATTGTCAAGGCTTCGTTAATAAACTCAACCTGTTGTTCTGGAAAATCCTCTCGCAATTGCATTTGCTGATTGAGGGTTTTAATGGCGTATAATTTACCCGTGCTAGGTTCTAAGGCTTTGTAGGTAGTCCGAAAACCACCACTACCCAAGGGTTTACCTTGAATGATAAATCTACCGTTATTAATTTCTTGCCCTGGTTGCCAAATAATCATATTCTTGTAGATATGGTGAAGATTAATTTAATTATATCATGGTAATTATATCATGGCCTTGGTTAGATCCCCGACATCTTGAGAAATAGAAATTAAGCTACCCCATAACCAGTATAAGGACGTTTATATGGTGGTTGTAAACCAAAAACAATATCCTCTTTTGGTACTCCCATATTGACTAATTCTTGAGCTAAATCTGTTTCTGTGGTATTTTGTTGAATCCAGATTTTGTTATTTTTAATGTCAAAATGAATCACACTATGATAAACCCGCGTTAAACCGTTCCAACCGACACGAAACAATTGATAATGATCATGAATGGTATCAAAAATCAATTCATTATCTATTTCATCATATTTAGGTTTAAATTGACTATGTTCTTGGAGTATAGTTTGAATATATTGACGATAATTTTCTAAATTTGCCATTTGACAATTACCTCCATTATTGGATTATAGACTATGATTTTAACTTTATGTCTTTCTACTGCTATTTTAGCAAGTCGAGTTTGAAAAAAGGATTTGTAAGTTTCTTCGGGAACTGCTAAATATAATACTCTTTGTGATTCTGTTTCTTCTAACATTATTTGATAATTGAGAAATTGTCCTAATGCTGTATGAAATTCACTTACTGCTGAGTTACTAGCAAAACTTTTAATTTCTACAGCAATCTTTTCTTCTCCTTTTTCGGCTGCAATTAATCTTTCTGCACCTAAATCAATTTTCAATGTTGTATCTTCTAATTCTACCTCTAATGGATCATGAGTAATTAACCATTGTTCTTTTAATAATGCGTTGACAACTGCTTGATGAAATAAATCTCTTGCTGACATAATACTGTAAATCCTTTAATCCTGTACTTCGACTTCGCTCAGTAACCGTATATCCTGATTTCTGACAAATACAACTTTCATCACCAACAAACCATCTATAAATTACCATCCTTTACATCCTTTATATTGAAATAAAGTTACTCCATCAATATATTCCATCACTACGCCAAAAAGCTCACCTGATTGAATGACTTCATGGACTTTGAGAATATGCTTATGATCAAAACCTTTAATTGTCAAGGCTTCGTTAATAAACTTAACTTGTTGTTCTGCAAAATCCTCTCGCAATTGCATTTGCTGATTGAGGGTTTTAATGGCGTATAATTTACCCGTGCTGGGTTCTAAGGCTTTGTAGGTAGTCCCAAAACCACCACTACCCAAGGGTTTACCTTGAATGATAAATCTACCGTTATTAATTTGTTGCCCTGGTTGCCAAATAATCATACCCTTGTAGATATGGTGAAGATTAATTTAATTATATCCTGATAATTATATCATGGTGTTGGTTAGATCCCCGACATCTTCAAGAAGTTGGGGATATCGGATGTTATAATGTTGAAAAATTCAAATTATAAGGAGTGGCAATGATGTTGTTAGAATTAAAGCGCATTCATGTACCACCAGGACAAAGAGTTATATTAGAAAATGTGACTTGGAAAGAATTAGAAACAATTATTGCAGAATTGGGAGAACACCGGGCTGCGCGAATTGCTTATGATAAGGGAATATTAGAAATTATCAGTCCTTTAGCAGAACATGAATTTGATAAAGAAATTATTAGTGATTTAGTCAAAGCATTGTTAGAACAGTTAGATGTTGAATTTATTAGTCTTGGTTCTACGACCTTTAAAAATCAATTTATGGCACAAGGTATAGAACCTGATCAATGTTTTTATATTCAAAATGAGGCTGTAATTCGGGGGAAAAAAAGATTGGATTTAACAATTGACCCTCCTCCAGATTTAGCTTTAGAAATTGATATTACTTCCCGTACCCATTTGAATATATATCAAAGTTTGCAAGTTCCTGAAGTATGGCGGTTTGAAAACGGAATTTTGCAAATTAATCTTTTACAAAATGGTGTTTATGTGGAATCTAAATCTAGTTTAAATTTTCCTAATTTACCTTTAATTGAAGTGATTCCTGAATCTTTACAGAAGAGTAGAACTATAGGAAGAAATGCGACATTAAAGGCTTTTAGAAATTGGCTAAACAGCTTGTAGAAAGGTAAATTCCTCTCTACAAGGTTTAAATTATTTAGTTCTTTCTAATGTATGGTAACAACCCATAGCTACTTTGGTATTTGGGGCATATAAAAGATGACGCATAAAGGCGGTAATATTGGCATTTTAACTATTTTTCCCCGTAATAGATAGTCCTTCTACTATCAGTGATGGTGTATAACAAGAACCATTCCAATCTGCGTCTCCACCGAGTTGTACCACTTGTTTCAGGGCTGTGTACACATTTCCTGCTACCATCGTATCCTTGACCCGGCCAATTATTTGACCGTTTTTTACCCGATATCCTAAATCAACATTAATAGAAAAATCACCAGATAGTCCGCTACAACTACCTAACATTTGATCGATAATTAAGCCATCATCCATCTTTCTAATCAAGTCTAATAGGGAAAGATCACCAGGTTGAATTAGGAAGTTAAATAGCCCCGGTGTGGGATAACTACTTAAACCAGGACGGAAACCATTACCAGTGCTACCGCTGTTTAATTTTTGTCCCGTAGTGCGATCGCTATAAAAACTCCGTAAAATTCCATTTTCGATAAATATTAATGACTGGGTAGGTTGACCTTCATCATCAAAGGGACAGCTATAGGGGCCTGCGGCTGGGTTTTGGTAAAGGGTAAGGGTGGGTGCAATTACTGGTTTACCTAACCTATCAACCCAGGGAGAAGATTTTTCGAGGATGTGTTTACCATTCAAAGCTGCTTGCACAGTTCCCCACAGCATATCTGCTGCTTTGGAAGTGAACAAGACAGGACAACGACCACTGGGACTAGGAACATTTTCCTTAGCCCAATTTAAGCGCTGTAAAATTTGATTGGCTACTTTCTCTGGGTTAAGTTGATCTCGTTGGGTTTGGCCATCAGCAACATTGAGAAAATCATCACCTCTGACCCATTCTGCTGACATATAGCAGCTAAGTGTGGTGTCAGTGTAATGAGAGTCTAAACCTTGGCTGTTGATTAGTCTGGTGTTTTCTAGATCACATTCCCATTCACTATGACAAAGAACATCTGGATAGACATCACGAATCAAAGCGATCGCCTCTTTACCCCAATTAATCAACCTTTCGACAGATACAGATGTACCTAAATCCGGGTAAGATTGCCCGCTATGACTCCCTAATTCTACTGCTTCTGGTGGATTTAAGCGACTCAGTGCCAAAGATTTCCCCACCATAGCATGGGGATCAACATCACCATAAGCTACCGTCAAACCGGGACAACCATCCCGCCATAACCGCAGGGCTGTACCTTCAGATTGACTGGTTTCTATTTGTTTGAGGCGG
>NZ_KE384663.1:88445-95221 GCF_000426925.1 Dolichospermum circinale AWQC310F
GAGGCGGTTGGCCTCAAAAAAAACCGGTCGAGAAAGCGATCTTGATTGATACACCTCTGCCGCCTCAGCACCAGATTTGAAGGCAAGTTCTAGTAACTGTTCCGCTAGTGTATCTTGTAACAAATTTACAGAACCCATGTCCCCTTATGAATTATGGATTTTGGATATAAACCGCTTAATATTCGCTCATCATTATCCCATTAGCGTGTCATCAACAGTTACAAAAAAGGGAACAGGGAACAGGGAACAGGGAACAGGGAACAGGGAACAGATAAGAAACACTCATTTGCACCAGTTTAGAGCTTATCCCTGCTTGTACCCTCATGGCAAATTGATTTCTTGTAACAGCCAAAAGCCCGCAAAATCTTGGGATTGAGAATCGGACTGGACTCCGATAAAATGGACTCCATTGGCTTGTTCTTTGGCTACAGCAAAGCCTTGTGCTTCCGCTAAAAGTTCGGGGGTGCGGATATTAGCTACAACCCAACTTTCCGTAGCCCCAGTTTCTAAAATCAATCTGTTTCCACTACTGGTATCAAAGCGCAAATAAGCCATTTCTAAACCCGACATCCAAGCGGCTATTGGTAAAGCCCTGGGGGAGAAAATCAAAATCCCTGGAATGCGGGTTTCTGGGGACAATTGCGCCAATTCTAGGGGAAAGGCTTCACCAAAGCCTATTTCCCAATCTGGCATATCAGCAAAATCACTGGCTTGCAAGGTAACAAAAGTCCATTGTTTTCCTTCTAAGGCATCTGGTAAACGCTGAGGTAAAGGTCTATCTAAACGCACCGAAGGATTAGTCACTCCCTGATATCCCGGTTCCTGGGGGTAAACTTCTGCCATGCGCTGCTGTATCCATTGATTAAGAACTAAGGTACGACGACTCGGTGCAGCGGGTATTCCCACATCTTCGCAGGATTTTGTAATCATGTTATTCATTTGACGACGGAAAAAGCGGATTTTGGTAGGTGCTGTACCCGCTTTCTCTATAGCTTCCTGTATTGCTGTCCGCAACCAACCCGAATTTACCTGGGTACTTGGGCAATATTTAGCATAGCGAAACAGAGACTCCGTTGGTGTACCAATATCTACGGGACTTTCACAAACTAACATTTCCCACACTTTTTTCTGGTTTTCGTCCAAAATTGGACGGGAGTAAAAATCAAGTTCCCAGTACGTTTTTCTCTGGCTGCCCATGTTTTAATAGTAAAAATCTGATGATTTAAATATTTTGATTTTCTAACTTTACCAAGTTACAGGAGTATTGACGAGTTAAAGATGGTAATTGGTGATGTAATGCTTAATTTTTGTCTTTTGTTTTGATTTCATCCAACTTATCACGGACTGTCTGTATATCTTGCCACATGAGCCATTTCGGCGCTCCCTGTTCCCGCGAAGGGTTACGCAATAAGTAGGAGGGATGAAAAATAGGCATACATAAACGTCCTTCCCATTCTAGCCATTGACCACGAATTTTAGTAATAGGTCGTTTGTCTCCAATTACACTTTTAACTGAGGTTGCACCTGTCAATAAAATGATTTTTGGGTTAACTAAGCGAATTTGCTCTAATAAATAGGGTTTACAAGCCGCTATTTCTTCTCCTGTAGGGACGCGATTTTCCGGTGGTCTACACTTACAAATATTGGCTATATATATATCTGTATCTGTACTTAATTGAACTGATGCTAAGATGTTTTCTAGTAATTGTCCTGATCTTCCGACGAATGGTAAACCTGTTTCGTCTTCGTTTTTTCCCGGTGCTTCCCCGATAATCATAATTTTGGCTTGGGGGTTACCACGGCCAACTACAGCATGAGTCCGGTTTGCTGCTAATGGACAACGGTGACAGTGATGACAGTGTTTTTCTAATTCTCCCATATTCTCATAAGTTCCGGGGACAATGGGAATTTGTCCGTTGACAGGAATTAGCGATCGCTGGTTTAAACTAGAGTTATCAAAGAGACTTAGTTGGGTTTCGTGCTGCATGGAGTTTGGAAGGCAGAATATGACGGCCTATTTTAGATTTACAAGATATATTTCAATTCAGGGCAGGGTTCGGGTATGTTTGTACTTCACGAAGTTGAAATCTGCTGTGTTACCGTATTATTGATCCTATCAGAAAATAGACTTATATCAAAACTATCTATGAGATATTTCCAGAAAACCAGAAACTAAATTAAATTTAATATGCTCATCCTAGAACCTTTGTAGAGAATTAATCTGGTTAGGGATTCTCGACTCTACATTCTTTTTCATGAGGGGTCTATTGATGGGAATTTTTGTCTGCCATACCTGCTCAAATTCTGCTTGAGTAATTTCAAATTCTTGTATGTCTAGTATATCTATTTTCTGATCACACAACATCCCATAATCGTCTAAGAAGTGGCTATGATCATAAAATAAAACATTGCCATTTTCATAGACTTCTATTTGTCTAAGAGGATATAAAGTATTGCCAATTTCCATGAAGTATGTACTAGTACCCCAATCATCAAATTCACCACCTAGGGATACATCCCAAACCCATTTATAATATTTTTTTGTTTCTTGTTTTAGAGACATAATAAATTTAATCCAGCCAGTAATTTTCCTCTAATATTTAAGTTGCTATTTTTCTGTTAAATTATTTTACAGCATAGACATCTTGATTACGACCAAAGGCAAAACCTAGAGATTCCGGTATATTGCGGCTAGATTGAGTCAAGAAAATTACAATTGTCAGAACTGTTAAACCCGTGATAAAACCAAACATACTACGATAACCAAAGGTTTGAGCAAATGTTCCCAAAATTGCACCTGCTATAGCGAAACCCAGATCAAATCCCATGAAAGAAACAGCAAATATTCTACCTCGTTCGTGGGGTAAAGTTCTATCTGTTATTAATACGGAAATCATGGGAATTAGTATACCAGAAGCGGCACCTTCCATTAATGCTCCTAATAAAAACATGAAAGTGTTATTTGCTTGCCATACGCAGATGATAGAGAGAGTATAAGCTATCAAACTCATAGTGACAAATAAACCACGTCCATATTGATCAGAAGCTTTACCAGTAAATAATCTACAACTAAAACTGGAAATGGCGGCCACGGAGAAAAATAAGCCTGGATTTAAATCCACTCCTGTTGATTTGATGAATAGGGAGATGAAAGTATGTAAACTACCTAAAGTCAAACCACTCAATAATAGAACTATAGCAGGAATCCGTACGGGAGGACTAGTTAGTATTTGCCAAAAGTTATCATTTTTGCTGTTAATTGGTTGAATGGCAATAGGTGGGTTGACAATGGGGATAATAGATAGTAAACCTAGACATCCTAAAACCGCAGATGAGAGAAATAATGGGGTATAACCAGCAGTTGCTTGTAAAAACCCACCTATGGCAGGACCTATGCCCACACCCAAAGGACTTACTAAACTCATGTAACCGACAACTTCCCCCCGACGGTGTTCTGGTGTTAAATCTGCCACTAAGGCGGTGTAAGCTGTGGCAAAGGCAGCAATACTAATACCATGAAAGGCACGAATCAACATGAGGGGAATAACCGATTTTACCACTAAATATCCCAAAGGAGCGATCGCTACGACAAACATCCCCATCTGTAAGACTATTTTCCGGCCTCGGTTATCAGCTAAAGCGCCCATGGATGGTCTAATTAGTATTATACCAATGGCAAAGCTACCCATAACAATGCCAATTTCTTGCTTATTCGCACCAATGTGTTCAATATACAAAGGTAATGTCGGCAATAATGAGGACAAACTTGACCAGAAAAACAAACCTGCGGCAAATAACATGAGTAAGTTTTTCCGCAGTGCAGCGTCAAAAGTATCAAAAGCTTTCACGGTAGACGCAATAATCCTATAAAGTATGATTTTACCATTGTTACGTTACTTAACATTTTTTGCCACAACTTCCCGCACACGATAGATAGGCCTTCCCTGAGATTCATGGTATGTCCGCATTAACAATTCTGCCAAAAGACCGAAACAAAACAACTGTACCCCAGTTACTAGCAGCAAAACCGCCAAAATCAACAGAGGACGATTACCAATATCTACATGAAAAACCAATTTAACCAAAGTTAAGTATATTCCTATTCCTGCACCAGAAACCATAGAAATTAAGCCTAACATTCCAAAAACGTGCATGGGACGGGTGAGGAACTTTTTCATAAATAGAATAGTTAATAAATCCATTAATACCCGAAATGTCCTTGATATCCCATATTTACTCTGTCCAAAACGCCGCGCATGATGACGCACAGGGACTTCAGTAATTCTCGCCCCTTCGATATACGCTAATGCTGGTAAAAAACGGTGTAATTCCCCGTAAAGATTCATATCCGCGACTAACTCAGCCCGATAAGCTTTGAGAGAACAACCATAATCATGAATATACACGCTAGTAGCACCACGAATTAGCCAATTGGCGATTTTAGAAGGAAGTAGGCGATTTAATGCCCCATCTTGGCGATTTTGTCGCCAACCACTGACTAAATCATAACCTTCCTCCAGCTTTGTAATTAACATGGGGATATCAGCCGGATCATTTTGTAAATCAGCATCTAAAGTCACAATTACCTTGGCCGTAGCATAATTAAAGCCCGCAGACATGGCCGCAGTTTGTCCATAGTTACGACGTAAAATCACCACTTTTAGATCAGTACGAATTTGTGCCTGTTCTTTGAGAAATTCCGCTGAACCATCCCTAGAACCATCATCTACACAAATAATTTCATAGTTCAATTTACTATCTGTGAGAGTGGAAGAAATTGCTTTTAGTAATAAAGGTAGGCTTTCTACTTCATCTTTAATTGGTATAACTACGGATACATCTAAAATTGGTGGTTGATGATTAGTCATTTTTTATAGCTGATAATTGATTGGATATAAATTCCCAAATTCTTGAGAAAGTCAGAGATTTGCAGGTTGTGGATTAAATTAAGTATGTCACTAAAATAGTTTTGGTAGGTCGAAAAATACGGTTCATCTATCCGTTACCATCATAACTTTTGATTACTCTACCAGCGCCACGCAATTGTTGATAATAACACTGACTAACTTTGTCTCCTTGTTCTGAAAGTTGGTCAATACCAATACCATTCCGGCCTTGATCCTTTCCTGAACTGTGGATATAATCACCATTACCTAAATACAAACCCACGTGAGTCGCTTTTTTTGAAGTTCCAAAAAATATTAGATCTCCTAATTTTAATTCAGTAATATCAACCATTTGAGTAAAGGCCTCTTGTTGATAAGCATCTCTTGGTAGCCAAACACCTACAGATTTAAAAGCGGCTTGCATGAAACCAGAACAATCATAATTAGGTGCAACTGTACCACCCCAAAGATAATAATTATCTTGTTCCTTTGCTGCTTGAGTAAAAGCAATAATGTCGGGTATGCGTTGTTGAATTTCTGTTGCTAAGACCAACTGGGGCTGATATAATGTTTGAGTCCCTTGAATAAACTGCAAATCTTCCCTGGACAACCATCCTGGATAGTCGTCTTCACATAAACAGACTTCAACTGCTTTATTTTCATGATTTGATGTTATTTGTAAATGTCGTCCTGTTGCAGCTTGAGTTGCTAACCGCACACATTCAGGAGATTCATAGAGATTGAGGTTAGTTGTACATTGATATTCATTTGTAAGGGAATAGGGAATTTGTGAATTTAGATTTAAGGACATGGGTAATATGATGATTTTTTGTAAAAATGTTTTTTGTATCAGGATTATCTTCTCTACATTATGTAATTTACCATTAATGTCATATCTAAACTATCTTGAGTTTTGGTAATAAGCTGTTACGCAGCTAAATTGTAAAATCCTAAAATATGCCTAAATCTTTTGGGGTGGGCATACAACGGACAAGCTCAATACAAGTATTGCCCGCCAGACTTATAGCCATTCCCATTCCAGTGAGGTACAAGCAGTAATAATTGAACGCAGATGGACGCAGATAACCGCAGATAATTTTTTACTTCATTTTCAATGCAGATACAGTGGTTTCCGCTCTTATGAGGTACATCTTAAGCCCCCTCCTCGCACCCCCCTCAATCCCCCCGCAGCGGGGGGAAGAAAAGGATAAACTTTTGATATTGGAGGGGGTTGGGGGTGGGGTTCTTGTACCTCATAACATCGGGAAGTGCTGTAATTTCTTGACCTGAACATATCCCATCAGTTACAAGATACTTTACCGCTGATACAGATATTATTTTAAATAATCTTTTTTAAGTCCTTTTTTCTTGGTGTGCTTTGAGTTTATTGTTTTATTTATCACTGCGTATGAATGAGTTAACAATAAATTATAATTAAAACTTATCATTATAGGATAATACTTTTAATATTCATAACTTAGGAAAATTCAACTTTAGATTTTCTTAATAATTAATTGAGAATTATTTTTATTTAGGAACGAGCTTGCAATACTTTCGGCGATTTGCTAGAATTATTGAGAATTTCATAATTGGGTTATTATTGTCAATTTTCTACCCGGCTAAAAAGATGATTTTCAAAAGTCTTTATTTATAGTCGTTTCAGGGATTAATTTTGAAAAAAATACAAAACTTTACAAATTAGCAGTGGTTTTGAAGAGTCAATTGGGTAAAAATTATTCAGCAAAATCATGTACTTTGACTGGTAGAACAAATGTCCTATTGACAAATAGATTGATTTATGGGCTGCGAGGGTTTTTTGTAGTATGTAGGGTGTGTTAGCGACAGCGTAACGCACCATGTTATTCAAATCCATAAGTAGATATTGATGGT
>NZ_KE384663.1:95231-95486 GCF_000426925.1 Dolichospermum circinale AWQC310F
ACGTAGGGTCTGTTAGCGACAGCGTAACGCACCATGTTATCAAATCATTCAAATTGTCTAATGTGCGGTTATTAATAATTGAATCTTGATCATATCCCATCAATCACAGGATACTTTAAGGCTGTTGTAGAGACGTTTCATGAAACATCCCTACAACGTGGTTCAGCTACATCATACCAGAAGCTACGCTAAGGCAGTTGTAAAGTTATTAACTGTCAGAGTACCAGTTAAACCTGTCACCTCAATGATAGCATC
>NZ_KE384663.1:95496-95909 GCF_000426925.1 Dolichospermum circinale AWQC310F
CGTGCTGGCACTAAATCCTGCGGTACTGTCATTAATAGCGACAAAGGTACGAGTATTAGTACCAGTACCAAAGATGAATTGAGCCGCAGAGTTAGCTGTAAACACAGTATTAGTTAACTTAGCTGCAATTCCGTCTGTATTAAGTGCTGTCACAGATCCGGCATTAGAGAATCCGCTGCGGGCAGTGGAAACAAGGAATAAATCATTACCAGTAGTAGCATTGAATCCGGTAATGACATCAAAGTTACCGAAAAGAGAATCAGCTAAAGTGCGGTAGTCAAAACGGTCTACTCCCAACCCTCCAGTTAGAGTATCTTTTCCCAGCCCCCCGGTGAGGATGTCATTACCTGCACCACCGTCAAGGGTGTTATTACCACCGTTACCAGTAATGACGTTATTACCCGCGTTACCTG
>NZ_KE384663.1:95948-128796 GCF_000426925.1 Dolichospermum circinale AWQC310F
TACCGTTTGCTGCTGTTCCTGTTAAAGTCAGGTTTTCAACATTGGTTAGGGTAGCAATGGTGTAAGTAACACTAGATTGAATGGTATCTGTACCTGCGTTAGCACTTTCGGTAATGGTGTCAGTGGTGCTATCAACAATGTAGATATCGTTGCCTAAACCACCAATTAAGGTATCTGTACCTGCGTTAGCACTTTCGGTAATGGTGTCAGTGGTGCTATCAACAATGTAGATATCGTTGCCTAAACCACCAATTAAGGTATCTGTACCTGCACCACCGTCAAGGGTATCATTCCCTTCACCACCATCAAGGGTATCATTACCTGCCAAGCCGAAAATCTGATCATTTCCAGCATATCCATACAGAAGATCATTTCCAGTAGCACCGTATAGAGTGTCATTTCCGGCAGTACCCTCAAGAGATGGGTCAAAGAACAACGAATAACCAACCGCTGCTTGACCACTTGGTTGACTGATTTTTAGCTGATAGTTTTGCCCTTCTTCAGCAGAATACTGGATTTTTAGTTCACCTGTACCACTTTGAGAGGCGATTGCTGTTGAATTTCCCACCCGGAAAAGCTCGGCTGTGACAGTTGAACTACCAGCAATGCTAACAATAACTTGTCCAGGTTTTGCAGTGAGACTTCTGGCACTAGCAAAATTAAAGAAATCTGGGTTTGTGGCATCAATCCTCAGTCCAGGGACCTGTAAATCACTTAAAATCACTCCCAAATCTTCCGACTTACCAGAGCGATTATTAGCCCCCACCCAGTCATTGCCATTAGTAACTGTTCCCGGTGCGTCTATACTCAAAGAGTAATCAGGGACAACTGTTGTGCCATTGCCTGTAACTTTAATTAAGTATTCTCCAGCAGCCAACCCTGTTAAAGAGACAATTTCTTGTCCCGAACCGGTATTAGAGGTAAGTTGCTGTTGTTGACCATTGGCATTAGTGTAACGGAGTAACAGAGATAGACTTTGTCCATTTATTGTACTATAGTTGACTTTAACGCGATCGCCAGTTGCTCCAGTTTGGTTAATAGTAAAACGGAACCAGTCTTGATCAGCAGCTTGATGAATATTCAAACGATTAAAAGTATTACCGTCACCAATCAAGGTCTGTAAATTATAAGCGGTGGCTGCTAAATCATTCGACTCTGACCAGTCTAAAGACCAGTCTGGAGAAGAACTACTACGGCCACTAGTCCGGGTGGTAAAGCTTTGGAGGTAATCTTTCCAACCAGTAGCCGTAAAGAAAGACTGATAACCGTTTAGATAACTACTGTCGAGGCTTGAGCCAGGTGCAGGAAGATAAATTGACAGTCCTTGGGTATTGAACTGATCAGTTGTATCAGCAATCACTAAATTATTCAATGCGGTGATTACCAGTTGGGCATTAGTGCGAATAACTTGGGTAATACCACTATTATTAGCGATCGCTCCCATATACTGCCCTAAATCCCGGAAATCTTCATCAGCAAACCCGTGAGCAGAATTACGGGCTGCTTGCAACTTAGTCCAATCACTAGCTGTGGCACTAGTGCTGACACTGGTTGTAAAGTTCCTTAGTGCCGTTGTGAAAGCATTAAATTGAGTTGTGTCAGTAGCTGAAAGCGTATCCCATCCACCTCCACTTCCCTGATATTGATTTTGAAAACTCGTAACCAGTCCCGAAGCCAGAGATTGAGCAGTGACTTGACTGGGATTAGTCAATAAAGCATTAAAAGCAGTAGTGTAATCATAGCCATCTCCACCCACAACTTCCTCAGAAGCAACAAAGACCCTAGCGAAATCCTTCAAAGCGAAGCCAACTTCCGCCATCGCCATCAAACAAGCATCAAAAGCCAGCACACTAATATTAATACCCGCTGACTTGAGAGTATTCAAAGCTGTAGCTAACTCATTAGTAGTCAGGTTATCACTAGTCGTACCATCAGAGTCATCATAGTTAAAACCATAGACCCCACCACCATGGTCCCACATCACCAAAGCGTAATTATTAGCAGGAGCGTTAGTTGTTGCCCATTGTACAAAATTGACTAAAGTATTTGGATTACCCGTATTTTGTTCACCAATGCGCTCAAAAGGAGTAACAACCGTATTTGTGTTAGTATCCGGTCGAATAATCGCCCGACCCGTATCACCCCAAGCCGCACTTCCACCAGTAGCATAAGTTGTTCTTTGAGAACTTTGATCCCAAAGAGCCGCAAAATTAACGGTACTAGGTAAACGAGAAGCAGCCACCTCCATTTCGTTAATATCTTGAAAGGCAAAGTAGTCTAGATTACTTGCCGTTATGTAGGCCATTACCGTCCAATCATTGCGGTTATTGGGTTGGTTGCCTTGGGTTGGGGCATCAATATTCAGTTGATAGGAATTGGTGGCAGTACCATTACCATAGACATGGGCATAGTAAGTACCCGCAGCTAGTCCATTCAGGGAAAGGCTTTCATTATTGGTAGTCCCTACAGAACTGCTAACCAGGACTTGACTACCGTTTTGTTCTCGATACAGTTTTAGCTGTAAGTCACCAAGGCTATTCTCAAATTGCAGACTCAGGGAATTAGAGTTTGTGCCTATTGCCGTTGTGGTAAATTTGAAATAATCTACATCGTTGCTATGGATGGTAGCAGCAATATTAGTAACTCCATCTACCAAGTTTAAATTAGTTGCCGTGGCAAAACTATTATTGGGTTCGAGGTTATCAGGAGCAACGGAGGTGTCCGGGGCAATTACAGAAAGATTGTATTGGGGGTTGAGCGCACCATTGTAACCATAAACCTTGACTGTGTAGGTTCCAGCAGCTAAACCATTGAGACTAATTTCTTCAAAGTCTCCTGTACTATCAGACTTGCCAATTTCTTGACCGCTTTGATTGTACAGAACCAGGTCTATATCACCCTGGTCGTGGCTAAAATCAATGCGAACTTTGTTGGCTGCTTGTCCTGTCCGTAATGTTGTAAATTTAAACCAATCCTGATCTGTGTCTGTATGGATAGACAAGTTATTGAGAGTACGAGTACCATCCACAGTTCGTAAATCGTAAGCTGTGCTACTGGTGTTATTCGCTTCTGCAAAGTCCCCTTGATTGATTGTAGCAGTATTCAGTGTGAGGGCATAAAGGGGATTAGTGGCGCCATCGACTCCACTAATGCGAACATAATAACTGCCCGCTGTTAAACCTGCTAAACTAATTTGCTCATTATCACCACTATTATTAGAACTATTCACTAAATAGCTTTGATATTGACTAGCAGGGGTATTAGTCGCAAAAGCCTCAAACAGTTCTAATTGTAAATCCCCTAGATTGTTGTCAAAGCTAATAGCAACAAATTGATCCTCTTGTCCGCTACTGCTAAGTTCAAACTTAAACCAGTCTGTATCAGTAGATGTGTGAATAGACAGATTTTCTAGTGGGTTATCGATCCGGTTGTTAGTTACAGTTCGAACAGGAGAACTACTTCCAACAGCGGGATTATAACCATTGCTATAAGGATTGTCACGACCTGTGTAAACATTGCCGTTTGGGGAGTTGGAACTAACAACGCCGTTATTACCAGCATTTCTCCTTACCCTATTCCGTAAATTGTATGCTGCTGCTGGGGAATCATTAGGCTCTAAAGCATCTGCTCGTAAAGCAGCAGGACCATCAACCACTAAACTATAATTAGGATTGGTTGCTCCACCAACTCCCGACACTTTAACGTAATAAGTTCCTATTCCCTTACCCGCTAAAGAAATTTCTTCAAAATTACAACTCGTGTTAGCATTATAAGGCTGACCATTCGGACCGATCAATTGTAAGGCCAGATTGCCTACAGCGTTTTCAAAATTAATTCGTACCGATTGACCCAGGACAGGAGCAGTTGTTAAATTGAACTTAAACCAATCTACATCTGTACTAGTATGAATGGATAGATCCTCTTGAGTAACTATACCATCAATGGTCCTTAAATCATAAGCAGTTGCTTGGGTATTATTGGGTGTGTTTGTATCAATAACATCAGCAACGGCGGTTTCTGGAGCATCAATAATTAAGCGATAACTGGGATTAACAGTTGCACTAGTTGCCCCAAATACCTTGACATAGTAAGTTCCCTGGGCTAGGTTTTCTAGGGAAACTTGCTCACGGTTGGCATTAGAGTTTGATGTATATTGTTGACCATTGGCACCAATAACCAATAAACTTAAATCACCCAAACTATTGTCAAATTCAACAGTAACTGCATCCCCAGCTTTACCCTGACCAATAGTAGTGAACTTAAACCAGTCCTGATCTCCGGCTACATGAATTGAGTAATTTTCAGCAATGAATTGTCCCTGTATTTCCCGCAAATCATAAGCAGTGGCTTGAGTATTATTAGCTTCTGTTGCATCACCCGCTGGTTCATTACTATCAGGTGCGGCGATTGTTAAATTGTATGTTGGGTTAGTCGCACCGTTGTAACCAAATATCTTGAGCAAATATGTCCCGACCGCTAAACCGTTGAGTTCAACCAATTCATAATCGTTAACTGAGTCAGAATTACGCAACCGGGTTGTTCCCGTTGCGTCATATAATTCCAAGTCAAGATCCCCTAAGTCATGACTAAAAATAATTCCCACATTATTTTCTGCCGTACCAGCACGGGTAATCGTAAACTTGAACCAATCCTGATCACCTGTGGTAATTGATAGAGGTTGAGAATTAATATCAGAAGATAGCCACAAACCGTTAATAGTTCGCAAATCTTTGGCCGTTGCAGCGGTATTATTCGTTTCTGCCCAATCTCCCGTCACCCCTTGAGGTGGGTTGATAAATAGACTATAATCAGCATTAACAGCGCCATTATAACCATACACTTGCAGATAATAACTGCCAGCAGTTAGTCCCTTCAGGGAAATTGTTTCTTGATTATCTACCCCTGTAGAACTATTGAGGAAATTGCCATTACTATCATACAGCCCAATATCCAGATCCCCTTGAATATGCGTGAAGTCAATGCCCACAGAATTGGTTTCGTTACCTGCGGTTGCTAGAGTAAATTTAAACCAGTCAACATCACTGGTAGTATGAATTGAGAGATTACCACGATTAAAAGCACTGGTTAGGGTTCCTAAATCTGTTGCTTGTGCTTGGGTATTATTAGATTCTGCACTGTCTCCAGAGGGGTTTAACGCAGTCCAAGGTGCGTTAACAAAAAGAGAGTATTCCGGGTTTGTAGCATTGTTATAGCCAAAAACTCGCAGATAATAGTCCCCAGCCACTAAACCATCAAGACTAATTTCTTCGCTGTTGCTGACACCATTAGAGTAGTCTAGTTGAGTTCCCGTAGCGTTATATAGTTCAAAATCTATATCACCCTGATTATGCTCAAACTCAATTTTGGCATAGTGAGTATAATCTCCCGCACCGGCAATCGTGAATTTATACCAGTCTTCGTCTCCAGTTGTATAAATAGATAAAGGACGAGCGGGATTATCTAATGCTAATATCTGTTCTCCAGCCTGTAATAGCGCATTCAAGTTCGTAGCGGTTGCACGGGTATTATTTGGCTCAAAGGTATCAATAATTGTGGCGGGAGGAGCATTGATAGTTAAAGTATAATCTGGATTAACAGCACTATTGTAACCATAGATTTTAACCCTGTAAGTACCAGCAGCCAAACCATCGAGACTGATTTCTTCAGCATTATTAATGCCTGTCGAACTACCTACTTCATTGCCATTGAGGTCATAAAGTTTGAGGTCTACATCCCCTAGAGAATGAGTAAATTCAATCCGCACATAATCACTTTCCGTTCCTGCATTAGCTATGGTGAATTGAAACCAATCTTGATCACTGGAAGTATGAATAGAAAGATTGTCAATTACCCTTAACCCGGTGATTTGTCCTAAATTAGTGGCTGTAGTATTGCTATTATTTACTTCGTAAGCATCCCCACCAGGAGCATTGATAGTTAAGGAATAGTTGGGATTAGTTGCATTATTGTAACCATAGACCTGAACAAAATAGTCACCAGCAGCAAGTCCCTGTAAACTAATTTCTTCCTCATCTCCAACCCCGGTTGAACTAGCTACCTCAACATTGCTGGCATTATAGAGTTTGACATCTACATCACCAAGGCTATGAGTAAAAGCTATTTTCAGGAAATTTCCCTCACTACCTGTAGTCCCTAACCGGAATTTAAACCAGTCTTGATCACCAGAAGTTATTGAAAGGTTTTCCCACTCACGAATACCGCTAATTAAACCAAAGTCTTTAGCGGTTAGTTGAGTGTTATTCGGTTCAAATTGATCGCCTGTAATTGTTGCTGTTGGTAGACTCGTTTGTAAACTATAGGTATTGGTTGCGCCATTATAACCATAAACCTGAACGAAGTAATTACCCGCAGCCAGTCCAGCTAAAGAAATTAACTCTTCATTACCTGTACCTGTTGAGCCGGTAATGTAAGTTCCATCTGCTTGATAGAGTTTTAGGTCTATGTCTCCTGAACTGCCAGGAAAGTTAATTTTGACGTAGTTGCTGCTCGTTCCGGTGGCCAGCAAAGTAATCTTAAACCAATCTTCATCGGTGCTACTGTTAATGGTGAGATTACTCCAAGATTGACTTACAGAGCCTAGTGAAGCAGCGGCGCTTTGAGTGTTATTCGGCTCAAATTGATCGACTAATAGTCTGAAGTTATACAAAGTATTGCTCATAAATCAGTTATTTTTGAGTAGGTAATTGTATTTACGTTTCTAGTTTAGATAATAACTGCTGATTTAATTTTCGTAAATATACAGAAGTGTTAATTTTTGTATCAGAATTTTATTGCCAAAATTCTGAACTATTCTATTTTCCGGAGATATTAGGCACAATCGTATAGAGTGGGAAAACGGATAAAAAACAACCTATTGACGAGAAAACCAGAAGATATTACCCATCTTTGCTGTTTTCTGAAAATGGCAAATGGCACATTAGATCACACTCTATTAACCATTGAGCAGTACAACGAGGATAACTATTTGGATCACAAGTCCACACTAGTTTTTGGTGACAGTTTTCACCCTTCTGATTAACTAAGTTTTCACTCTCCTGGTTATTGATATTAGTCGAGGACATAATTTAAACTCCTCTTATTTCTTTTTTAATTGAATTTTAACTATTTTATATAGCAACTTATGGGGAAATTAGTAAATAATTCAGGTAGATATTGTAATATTTATTTACATCATATCCCATTTTACACATATATGATTAAGCAGAAAACTAAAAGATGATTCTAGTCAACATTCGGTACTTGAAAAAATAGTATGAATAACAAGGAATTAAAAATATAGGTTTGAAAAATTAATTAAGCATTATAAGACATTATAAGATAAATTATGACCGTCAAAATTCCAGTTTTTCCTAATAAAAAATCTAGTTAAATAACAATGTTTAATTTTTATTTTTCAACTATTTAGAAAATAAAATACTACAGAATAGACATCTCCAATAAAGATTGTAGAGACTTTTCATGGAAAGTCTCTACAAGGGTTATAAGTTTAATTTTGGAGATGTCTAATAGACATCTAGATGAAAAGAATGTAGAGATATTTAATATTTTCAGAACTCGTCTTTTACTAAACTTTGAAACTTATTTAAGTTTAAGAAAAGTAGAGGGAAAATAAAAAAGAGAGATATTTCTCAATGATTAATCACCAATGATCAATGACTAATGACAAGATCACACCAGGATTTAACGCAGGCACAATATTCTAGATTGTAGTGAGAACTAAAGTTTCTCTATTTGAGAGATTACGGAAATAAGATCAGGGCTAAAGCTCTGACTACAAACAAATGATATGATAATTTTTTGCGACACTTGCGTAAGTCCTATACACTAGTAAAATATCAGGAAATTATTGACAAATGGTTTTTTTTAATCAAGACAAACAAGTAGAAAATCTCGGTAATCAAATATTAGAAGCAACTTGGGCAAAATTTTCGACTTTAGCACCTAACCAAATTGCGCTGACTTGGGTTGTATATGATCCTCCTGCACCTGTTAATACAGGTGGTGCGCTGACTCCCAATGCTTTCTGGGAACACCCAGTCCGGGGATTTAGCTATCGTGGAGGAGAACGTATTTATCCTGCTAGTGTGGTAAAATTATTCTACCTGGTAGCGGTGCAAGAATGGCTAGAAAAAGGCATGAGTCAAACAACGGACGAACTGAACCGAGCTTTGACAGATATGATAGTAGATTCTAGTAATGATGCTACTAGCTTAATTGTTGATATTCTCAGTGGTACTACTTCCGGTCCTGTGTTAACCCCTGGTCCTTTTGAAACCTGGAAATATCAGCGTCAGATTGTTAACCGCTATTATCAGTCCTTGGGTTGGGAGGAAATAAATGCAATTAATGTCTGTCAAAAAACCTGGGGTGATGGTCCCTATGGACGGGAAAGGGCGTTTTATGGGGAAATGTTTGAAAACCGCAATATGCTAACAACGGATGCCACTGCTAGATTATTACATAGTATCGTGGGTGGGGTGGCAGTGTCTAGTGGGCGATCGCAAGGGATGATGAAGTTACTTAAACGCAGTCTTCATGCTGATGAATTACCCCAAAATGTTGAAGAAGATCAGGTTACAGGCTTCTTAGGCGGTGGATTACCGGAAAATGGTCAAATCTGGTCAAAAGCAGGTTGGACAAGCACTGTGCGTCACGATGCGGCTTATATTGAATTACCAAATCAACGTCCTTATCTGTTAGTGGTATTTACGGAAGGGAAGGAACAAGGAAAAAGTCGGGAAATCTTGCCTTTTGTTTCTGGGAAAATTGCGGAAGCAGTTAGTAAATTATAACCAGGAATTAACTCTAGAACAACACAGATAAATTTTTTCATTGGTGGATTAGGAAATGCTATAATGATTCCTGAATGATTTTTAGTTGCTCCTAATTCCCCATACTTAAAGCTGCTACAGCTACAATTAGCTAAAGTGTCAAATTCTCTACCATTACGTGATCAATATCTGACTTTAATTGATGACATTATCCAAACCACTCTCAAGGGTAAGATTAGCTCTGTAGAGCAGGTTTATCAAATGTTACTCAAGGGTATTACTTCTGGAACTGGGGAAGTATTTGAGTTAGTTTTGAGCGATCGCCTCAGTATTATACAATCTCAAGTAGATTCGGAAACGGATGAACTGAAAAAAGCCAAGGCTACCCGAAGTTTACGCGCTGCTAAAACGATTCAAACTCAATGGCAACGGTGGCAAGAACAAAATAAAGCCACTGAAGCGATATCCTTATCTATGCGGGAAATTACCACAGCCACCGCAGATGAGAGATTAACAGCTTTATTACGAGCCATTGATCCTAATCAAAAGTATCCATTAAATTTATCCCAACTGCAACAGTTAGCCAAGTCTTTACAACAGTTTGCAACTGCTAATGAAGATTTTGGGCAAATTGCTGAAGGTATTACTCATGGTATAGCCTCTTGGCAAAGAATACAAGCAAATTTACTGAATTGGATGTATGAACAACAGAATACTTTAGGATTTGGGGGTTTACCCGGAGAAAATAGTCCTTGGGCTAGTTGGGCTAAAGTAGTCAATAGCGAAATTCCCCAAGTATTTTTTCGGACTTTAGCAGTAGAACAATCAGCGCTAGAATTTGCCCAAAAACAACAGGGAATTAGTTTAAGTAATTGGGTAGAATTAACAATAGTTTTACAGTTTTTACAAAGAGGTTTAATTACTTGGTTTGATTCCTACGGAGCGCTTCGCTATCAACAAGCCTATGATATTCAAGCCGGACCAAAATTATCTATTTCCACATTTTTAACCTTTGCAGTAATTTGGAGTCAATTAGCAAATGGTTTTGAAAATCAAGCAGTAAAATATAGTAATGCTGCTTCTCAAATCATGCTACAAATTTTGCGAAATTTTGCCCAATGCCCTTATTTTCCCCTATATGGAGGGATTTTTGCCTCATTTTCTGGTAGTTATTTACGTGATGCTTTAGATTATTTAGATGCTCCCTTGCGTTCGGCCGCAGGTACTCAAGAAAAAGCTCGGATTTTGACCTTATTGGGTTATTCCCAACGCGCTTTAGGCAGATATGATCGTTCTCTCAATTTTCATCAACAAGCTTTAGAAATAGCTAGAAATGCGGGTGATAAAACCTGTGAAATTGCTAATCTTAATCACCTCAGTCGCACCTATGTGCAACAACAAAATTATAGCGAAGCCATTAATTATAGTCAACGGGCATTAATTTATAGCAGACAAACAGGAGACAAAACCGGGGAAGCTAACGCTTTAGTCAACTTAGGTTATAGCGAAGTCATGCAAGCCAAAGAAACAGAAATTAGTGAACCAGAAGTTTATGAAACTGCAATTAACTATTTAGGACAAGGGTTAAAACTGTCCGAAAAATTAGGTGATTTACAAAGTCAAGCTTTATGTTTTAGTAGTTTAGGTATTGCTTATTTAATTACCGCACAATACCCAACAGCAATTAAATATTTAGAAAATGCCTTGAAAACTGCTCAAATTGCCGGTGATTTGTATTTACAAGGCAGAAATTTAGCATATTTAGCCGAGGCTAATTATCATCTTGCTAATTATGAAAAAGCAGTTTACAATGGTAGTTTAGGAATGTATCTTTTAGAGCAAATTGCATCTCAAGAATGGCAAAAACCAGCTAGTTTACTAAATATTATTAGAGGACAAATTGGGATAGATAAATTCCAATTACTGCTACAACAAAATCGCCAAAAAATGATCGCCATTATTGGTATTGACGGCTATGATTATATTCTCCCATTGCTGGTAAAATATTAAGAAGATATGTAATTGAAATGTGTATCTAAATGATAAAAAATCAAAGAGTCATCCTATATACCTAGAAAAGTGGAAATGATTCCCTCATAAACAATTCATGACTCCAGTTATGCCTGATTAAAAGCTACTTATCTCTATGTCTCTAATTCAAAAAGGAATACCACTCACTGCTCTTGCGCCAATGCAAGACGTGACAAATCTCTGGTTTATGAAAGTCGTCGCCCATTACGGTAGTCCTGATTACTATTTTACCGAGTATTTTCGCGTAAATGATACCTCACGGCTGAACCCTAAAATTTTGGCAGCAATTACGGAAAATGATACAGGTCGCCCAGTTTTTGCACAAATGATTGGGGAAAGTGTTCCCGACTTAGCAAGAACAGCAAAAGAACTCTGTAAATATAATACTGCGGGAATAGACTTAAATATGGGCTGTCCAGCACCCAGAATCTATCGTAAAAACGTAGGAGGTGGATTACTACGAGAACCAGAAAAAATAGAGCGGATTTTAGCAGAACTGCGGTGTGTTGTGAATGACCGCCCTTTAACCGTTAAAATGCGCGTAGGCTTTGAAAATACAGATAACTTTTATAAAATACTCGATATAATTGCCCGTCAAAACATTGATTTATTGAGTCTACACGGTCGCACAGTCAAAGATATGTACCACGGGGTAGTAAAATATGATTTAATTGCCGAAGCTGTCAAACGGGTTGATTGTCCAGTGCTGGCTAATGGTAACATTAATTCAGCTACGACTGCTATGGAAGTGCTTTCTCAAACTGGTGCAGCAGGTGTCATGGTGGGACGTTGGGCTATCGGGAACCCCTGGCTGTTTGATCAAATTCGTCAGGCTTTAGCAGGACAACCTATTATACCTGTGTCTTTGGTGAAAGTACGTAATTATATAGACCGTTTGTGGCAAACTCCCACAGCGTCAACTATGCCAGAACGAGCGCGGGTCGGCTACCTAAAAATGTTTCTTAACTACATTGCTTTAAGTGTTGATACTGATGGTTGTTTCCTCAGCATGATGCGAGAAGCACAAACTGAGGTAGAATTACTTACTATCTGCGATCGCTTTCTCCTGGCTGAAACGAAAAATTTGGCTTTAATCCCATCATTAAGTGGGTAATTTTAGTTACTATTTAAATGAGGAGGTATTTTCTCATGGTGGGATAAATTATGTTTCGCGCCAAGTCGCAAAGTCGCAAAGTTGGAGATCTTGAATTTTCCCGATTAAAGGTAACTAAGTATATGGGCTGAGAAAATTTTCTGGGGTGTCTACTTATGTGCTTATACGTATTTAATTCTAATACAATTGTCATTAATAATAAGTAGTAAAATATAGCCTTTCCCAATCTAATCAAGTACAAACCAATTTATTCCCTATATTCCCTGTTCCCTATTCCCTGCCCTGACAGACAACTTATTCAGCAAGCCCTATTTAGGGATTATGCCTATTTAACTAAGATTAAATCTACTTTATATTGTGTATTCTTGAACAGCCCGGACAGGCAAGATGCCTGTCCCACAATGGTTTAATTATGGTTTAATTTAAGTATGGTCTGATTTACTCCATTACTTCATTCACAGGGAATCTATCAATTAACTGTATAGCCCTTTGAGCATTACGCCGCAATACATCTGGTAAATTAGGTACATGAGGAATCTGGGATAATAAATCCAGCGTTCGACGTAAAATTCGCACTACGTCTCCTTCGTCTAAAGTGGTTTTCTCACATAATACCTTCCACTCTACCCCCAGCGCCCACTGTTCCACAAGAGAAATCAAGCTAATAAAGCGAGTTTCCAAGCCCACTGGTAAGGCCACGCCATGACGATACTGGACTTTTAACACAGAACGGCGAATAGGTTGCAATGCTAACCAGGCTGTATCCGCTTCCGTGGATAGACTAAAGTCAACTTTAGTATCTGGACGCGGGCTTTCAGTCACTAAAGCCGCTACTACTGCTGCTAAGTTATGGGGACCAATATTGTCTAATTCTCCGCTGGCTAAGACTAAACCTAACCATAACTCATTTTCGCCACGAATGGCCGCCGCAATCTCTCCTAATTTTGTCGGTATTAAATTATTTAAACATTCAAATGACTGCAAAATTTCAATTAAACAAAGAAATTCCTCCCAGTATCTTTGGGATTGTAATGATATTTGCTCTTCTAAATGTTCAATTTCTGCCTCTAATTCGACACAACGCGCCCTATTTTTAAATATTTTGGCAATATTTCCTGATTTATAGATGGGATGATTTTCTAGCTGTTCTTGAACAGCGGTTAAGCGGCTAAGTTGTTCTCTTACTTCTGTTGGTAGATGATTAAATTCTTCGGGGTTAGGTATGCTTTGAGCAATAGTAATTGTGCTTTCATCACCACGTATAGAATGTCCTCTTTTTAAGCTCAATTCCGAAGGTGGGATAATATTATCTGGTACTTCTACTCGTGGCAGTTCTGCATACATATCTAATATATCTGCTGAAGTTGCTACATACCAACGATTATTTTGTCCCAAACAGACAAAGTAAGAGATTTCACTGATATTTACACCCTTATCAATTAATACTACTGTTATCGGTAAAGGTGACATGGAACTTCTGTCTTGAAGACTCAACATAGTCCCAGATATGGCAAAATCTAGCATCATTGCCAATTGGGCTTTTCTGTCCTCCTGTGCTTGTTCTTGCAAGGTTTTGAAAATTTGCCGTTCTACTTTCAATCTTTGACGCAATTTTTCATACATCATTAATTCATTTTCATCAATAGCTGCCAGTTGTCGTTGAATTTGGGCTAATTCGTCCTTAAATTGCCCTAATTCTTCAAAATCTGGTTGTAGATGCAAATTAGACATATATTGTCCAAAACTGCGTTCTATCAGTTCTCTGGCTTTTTCTATGGTATGAGTTTGTAAGAGGTTTAACACCATGCCATAGCTGGGTGTAAACTGACTCACAAGGGGGTCTGCTTTAGATGTAGCTAAATAAGACGCTTCCTTAGCTCCTTCAAAGGGAGTTTGTAATGTCACTACATAACCCTGTAAATCCATGCCTCGACGACCGGCGCGGCCTGCCATTTGCAAAAATTCCGAAGCATTAAGTAAGCGGTGTCCGTTATCAGTCCGCTTAGACAAAGTAGAAATTACTGTAGTTCTTGCAGGCATATTAATTCCCGCAGCTAAGGTTTCCGTAGCGAATACCACTTTAATTAATCCCTGTTGAAACAGTTCTTCGACTAATACCTTCCAAGCTGGTAAAATGCCCGCATGATGAGCGGCAATTCCTCGGTATAATGGGGCAACTTGTCCAACCCTGGCTGCATCAGGGTTTCTACGTAAAAACTCATCAATTTGTTGACGTAAAATTTGAGACTCATTATTATTGACTAACCATAAATCACCAACTTCTTCAACCGCTTTATCACAGCCTCGACGACTGAAAATAAAGTAAATTGCCGGTAACATATCCCGTTCTTGTAGTTGGTTGAGGGTATAAATAATCCCCGGTGGTTCTGGTCTTCCAGCTTTACCTTTTTCCCAATATCCCTTTTTAGCTTTTTTTACCAAGCGGGGGTTAATTTTGGTATTAGTTTCATTTAATAACGGAAATAAGCCCTTGGGATTACAGAAGTTAAATTCTAGGGGAACGGGGCGAAAATCAGAGTAAATTAGGTCTGTTGGACCATGAACATGATTTAACCAACTGGTGAGTTGATCACTGTTGGCAACGGTAGCAGAAAGCGCTACAAGTTGGATAGAGCGAGGACAGTAAATAATGGATTCTTCCCATACTGTACCCCGTTGGCGATCGTTCATGTAGTGGCACTCATCTAGCACTACAGCCTCAACATCTGTTAAGGAGATGCCAATTTGACCTATGGGCGTGCCATAGAGCATATTACGGAAAATTTCCGTAGTCATCACTAAAATTGGCGCGTCTCGATGAATAGAAGCGTCTCCTGTCAGGAGTCCAACTTGATCAGAGCCAAATTTTTCGCGGAAGTCCCGCAGTTTTTGATTAGATAACGCCTTGAGGGGAGTGGTGTAAAATACCCTTTTCCCGCGAGATAAGGCACGATAGATAGCGTATTCCCCAATTAAGGTCTTTCCCGAACCTGTGGGCGCACAGACCACTACTGAACGGTCAGCATTTAGGGAAGAAATCGCTTCCTTCTGAAATTGATCTAATTCAAAGGGGAAGATTGACTTGAGGTCAATGTCATTAGCAGGGGCAGAATAATTCACTCAATCATAATTTACAAGCAGACTATCTATTATCATAACGCGATTAGTGGTTGGCTATGTTAGTCAGAAAAGCCGAGTTGTGGAGGTATGGCTGAGGGGATGTTTGAAAACCGACATTCCGCACTTGATCATCTAGTATAAGCCTTTTCCAGAATTATTCTTAAATAATGGTTAAACAATTAAGTATTTAAACTGAAAATATTCAATAAAATATGTTTTGTTAAAAACGATAAGAAATTAAATTAAGGAAATATTCGCATATTGCAAAATTACGGTGATTTTTAGGTAAATAAACCATATTTTATGGTCTCACGCAAAGGCGCAGAGTCGCAAAGGAAGAAAGAAATATCAAAACAAAAGTGTGGTATGAGTAGGGCTGGCTGATAGCGTAGCGTGGCGTTAGCCATATAAAGCTAAAACTATTTATTAATAAGGGTTTCGCGGATTTTTACCGCAAAAAAGTGCCAGGTTTTGGCTAATGGTGTCTCAAAATAGGTGCATTTTTCTTTGTCGGATTTGGAAAATTGAGGATATCTAGCAGTTAAAACCGTTCCCTGTTCCCTGTTCCCTGTTCCCTGCTTTCACAGATAACTTTTTCAGCAAGCCCTAAGTACATTGAAATTGCTGTAAGTAAGGAATATGGGATAAAAGTAAAAGTTTTGCTCTTGCTTCTGCTAAATTTTCGAGAATGAAAACCCCCTGATTAGGGCTAAAGCCCTGACTACAAAGAACTGTGATATCACAAAGCTCTCAGGGGGTTATTTACGTTAATTTACTTTGCCTTCATGTCAGCTATAGCACCTCTAGTCATGGCAGCGATCGCTTTATCGGTGGCTTTTGGTAGGTGATAATATTTACCTCCAGCGGTTTTCGATAATTCCTTCGCAAAGCCAGTTGAATTTTATGCAGATAAATTGAGATATTTGTCAAGAATATTGAGAAAATAAATAATATTTGACTTTGCTGAAATAAAAAATACAATCACGATTATAATTATTTTAGTTATTTAACATACATCACCAAGATTCACTACTGTTAATTTATTAGAAATAGCGGAATTATTGGTAAATATTTTGGATTTTAAAGATTAATAATTGATATCTATAGTTGCTAATAAATTTAGAAATTTTCTCTTTTCGTTTTTTATGATTGTGAAAAGAACAAATTTTCAAATGAATTAGTTTTATGCCATCGGTAAATATTAAAATCTCTTCTATCAACAGTAAGAATACGCCCATTTTCTAGATGTTCAGCAAGTACAACTAGAGAAGCATCAGCTAAATCCATTGGTAAATTTGCGTAATTTTCCATTAATTGAATCATCCTTTCAACATGATACTTTTCGAGATCAAAAATCTCAAAAGCACCCAAACAAAAACTTTTCAAAAAATTGAATGAGGCTGTATCACTAGCAAATTGTGTTAACATATAACAAGTTTCAGTAACTACTGGATAAGTTGAAATCAGTGGTTCTGAAATACTATTAAACGCAATTTGTGCTTGAAAATGATAAGTATCTCTTTGGTTAAACAAAGCTAAAAAAGCACCAGTATCAACAATAATCATAATCGCTCTTTTTCTTGTTTATCCTGAAGATAGTTAGCCATTTTTGTTTTATAAGTAACAGATAGATCAGAATCACCATTAAAACATCCGACTAAACCAAGTTCTTTAAATATTGCTAATGGAGTTTTGTTATTAGTCTGAACTTGGTTATAGTATTTTTCAATAGCTTGTTTAATAGCTTCACTAAAATCTTGATTCGTTTGTTGCTGAATATACGCAAGTTTTTCAACACAGTCATCATCAAGTTGGATTTCCAATTGCATAAAATTACCTCTACTGGCAAAATTAACGGCTAACTATCTATAAATTTACGTTAGCATCTAATCAAATAAATTTCAAAAAATAGCTGCCCTCTATCATATTCTTCCAACTGCTCCAATTTCATTCAGTCGAAACATACAATGTACCGCATGAAGGTGTTTTTTTCGTAGTTATCCAATTTCTACTAAAAGCACAACTACGAACAATTAATTTTCCGTTAATTTACTTTGCCTTCATGTCAGCTATAGCACCTCTAGTCATGGCTGCGATCGCTTTATCGGTGGCTTTTGGTAAGTGATAATATTTACCTCCTGCTGTTTTCGATAATTCCTTAGCAAAACCCGTTGATACGAATTTACTTTCCGTATCAATGACTAACAATTGCATTCCCGAAGCCCTAATTCTGGCCGCAATGTCTAATAATTCGGCTTTGATATCTGGTTTTTCTCCTGGTTCCATGGGTTCACCTAAAGAACGAGCTAAGGTAATATTACCGCGTCCATCAGTAATTGCCACAATAACAACCTGGCCAATATCGCCACCCATTTGGGCATTTATCCCCACCCGCACAGCTTGAGTTAAACCATGTGCTAAAGGAGAACCGCCACCACAGGGTAATCTTTCTAACCTATTTTTAGCTAAAGCAATGGAACGGGTAGGAGGTAATAATACTTCTGCTTGTTCTCCTCTAAAGGGGATTAAAGATACTTGGTCACGATTTTGATAGGCTTCTGTTAAAAGCTGCATGACTGCACCCTTAGCAGATTGCATCCGATTTAAAGCCATTGAACCAGAAGCATCTACAACAAATACGACTAAAGCGCCGGCTTTTCTCACCAACCGCTTAGAACGAATATCTCCCTGTTCAACAATGACTTTTTTATCTGGCTGTCTAGCTCGGCGTGCTTTTTGATACGGGGCTGCGGCTCGCAATGTGGCATCTACGGCGATGCGTCTGGCTTTACCTTTGGGAATCATTGGCTTGATATACCGTCCCCGGTCGTCTGAGAAGATAATACTGCGACTTCCCGATTTACCTTGACGTTGTGCCATTTGAGTAAAATAAAGCACTTCTGGGTCAAGAATTACCCCTTCTGGGTCAAAAATAAACTCTTCGGGAATGTCTGGAGGTTCTTGCTGTTCTTGGTCTTCTTCTTTTTCCTCTTCCTGTTCCTCTTCCTGTTCTTCTTCTTGTTCCGACTCGTCTTGATTTTCTGGTGGTGGGGGTGGAGGTGGAGGTGGTTGCTGTTCGTCTGGTGGTGTTTGGATGATGGTGGTTCTGGGAACTATGACCAATTCCACCGCGCGACGTAAATCATCCGCTGTTACGGTATTACGTCCTTCTAAAGCTGCTGCGGCTTTGGCTACACGCACCGCAAATAGTTCTGCACGATGTCCTTCCACACCCCCGCGAATGGCTTCATTGACGAGGTAAGTAATTTGTTCTGGGGTAATGGTGACTTCTTTTAACCATTCCCGTGCCAGGATGATTTGGGTTTTCAGGGAGTCTATATCTTCGCTGTATTGTTGCAGAAATTCTGAAGGAGATTTGGAATAGGCGATCGCTTGTGCAACTGCCTGTACTCTTTGATCTATACCCAGAACTCCGTCTGCTGATAATGCGATCGCTATTCTATCAAGTAAATGTTCTCTTAATGCCCCTTCTTCTGGATTATAGGTGGCAATAAACAACGGTTTACAAGGATGTTGAAAACTGATTCCTTCCCGTTCAATTTGGTTACGTCCCTCGGATAATACTGATAATAGTTGGTTACTAATTTGGTCATCTAATAAATTGATTTCATCTACATACAGCACACCTCGATTAGCTGTAGCCAGTAACCCCGGTTGAAATATTGTATCACCCTGTTTAACCGACTGTTCCACATCCACAGAACCCAAAAGCCGGTCCTCTGTCACACCCAAAGGAATTTGCACAAAAGGTGCGGGAATAATTTCCGTTTCTATCTCCTGTCTTTGTTCAGCTAAGAGTTTATCATCCCATTCTTCTGGATGATTGGGGTCACAGTTGCTAACAGAAGCTTTCACAACTTCAATAGGTGGTAATAAAGCGTGAATGGCACGCGCCATTACAGATTTAGCAGTACCGCGACGACCTGCAATTACCACACCCCCCAAAACGGGGTCTACTGCTGTCAACAGCAAAGCTATTTTAATTGCTTCTTGGCCGACTACAGCGGCCAAGGGAAAAGCAGTCATTGTCGGGGTAAGAGTAGGCGATCGCATTGTTTCCTTAATAGTTATTATGATTCTAGGATAGCAATTCTTGGCACATTTTAGAATATACAGCACTTCCCGATGTTATGAGGTACAAGAACCCCACCCCCAACCCCCTCCAATATCAAAAGTTTATCCTTTTCTTCCCCCCGCTGCGGGGGGATTGAGGGGGGTGCGAGGAGGGGGCTTAAGATGTACCTCATAAGAGCGGAAACCCCTGTATGTAATGGCAATTCCTCAAGGAGCAAGATATATGACTAGGATTCAGGTTAAAAGTTTTACTCTGGAAGAATATCATCAACTCACTGAAATCGGCTTTTTCAAAGAAAATGATCACATTCAATTAATTAACGGAGAATTAATAGAAATGGTATCAAAAGGTAGAGCGCATGAAACTTGTTTACGTAATTTATTGCGGGAACTTCCTAAAATGATAGGAGACAGAGGAACTTTACAATCTCAAGCCCCTATTACTATACCACCCAAAAGCGAACCAGAACCAGATTTTGCAATCATCAAAAATCGTGATGATAATTATTTATCATCTCACCCTGAAGGGACTGATATCTTATTAGTCATAGAAGTTGCAGATTCTTCGATAGATTATGACCAAAAGGTGAAAATACCTCTGTATGCAAAAGCCGAAATTGCTGATTATTGGATATTTAATTTATTAGATAATTGCTTAGAATGTTACAGTGAACCATATCAAAATAAACCAGGTGAATTTGGTTATGCAAATAGGCGAATTTTCTTACCAAATCAAGCGATATCTCTACCTTGTTTTCCCGATTTATCGCTAGATTTAAGTAAAGTATTTCCTCTGCATTAGCTATCTGAATTTTTTGACAAATGATTCATAAATAACATATAATGAGCAATAGGTTCAGCACCACTGTCAAGTTAAAAATTTATTTACCTTGGGTAAAATGGAGCTACAGATATGGTACAACAACTCACACCAGAAACCAAATTAGAAATCATCTACCCCGATAGTGATGGAAATCCCATGGCTGATAATACAGAACATTATGAATGGATAGTTAAAATCAAAGAAAATTTAGAGCTATTATTTGCTTCAGAAAAAGATGTGTTTATCGCTGGTGATTTACTGTGGTATCCGGTGGAGGGAAGTGTAAAAACCCGTCAAGCACCTGATGTCATGGTTATTTTCGGTAGACCAAAAGGTAAACGCGGTTCTTATAAACAATGGGAAGAAAATAATATTCCTCCTCAAGTAGTCTTTGAAATTTTATCTCCAGGAAATCGCAGCCAAGAAATGGCTAAAAAACTGCTTTTTTATCAACGTCATGGTGTGGAAGAATATTATATTTATCATCCAGAAAAAATTGAGTTAACTGGATTTATTCTTCAAAAACAGTGGTTAGAAGATATTGAGGAAATTAATAATTGGGTAAGTCCGCGTTTAGGAATACGACTGGAAATAACATCAAGTAATTTAGAAATTTATTATCCTGATGGAAAAAAGTTTCTCACATTTCTAGAATTAAATCAACGTGCTGAACAAGAATATAAACGTGCTGAACAAGAATATAAACGTGCTGAACAAGAACGTCAAAATTATCAAGACCTATTAGCAAAATTAGAAGCTAAAGGTATTGATATTAATACTCTCTAAAATTCATATCCCTGACTTTTTAAAAAAGTTGGGGATATGAACTAATAGTAAGTAACCAAAAACCAAATTTTTTATTGTTGATTATTGGATATTTAATTTATTAGATAATTACTGAGAATGTTACAGTAAGTCATATCAAAATAAACCAGGTCAATCTGATTATAAAAATCAGTGAATTGTTTTACAAAATCAAGTGAGTATTTCCTAATTCAAATCCACAAAAGCTGATGATCAAGGATAAAATAAATAATAAAATTACGAACTAATGAACCACGAAGTAGCAAAGAAAACGAAGGAGAGGAGGTTGTAGAAATATTTTGCGTAAGTCCTAAAACATAAAAAACCTCACCTCCCTACCCAACTTCTCCCTCACCTTTTCCCCAGAGGAGAGGGAAAAGGATAGGACTTACGCAAGTGTCACACCAAAAATCTGTTGTAGGGTGCTTTACTACTGCATAAATCCTGCAAATAAACAGATTGTTGACATCTGACGCACCCTACCAATGTGCCATTTGCGTAAGTCCTGTGAATAACGGCTGCAATTCCAGAATGAGGTATTAATAAAATTCTGTGGTTATTGGCAATATGGCAACTTTTAAGTTATGATATTTTTGATTTTGAATTATGGAAATAGTTTTTATATCTTCCATTTATTTGACAGCGAACATTATGAAAAAATAGCAGCAATTATCAGAAGCAATTTTATTTCGCTATTGTGACAAACATTTGGTGAAAAACAATTTTATGGGATATGCAAATGGTGAGATTAACAGGTTATAAAATACTTGAAAAAATTTATTCTAGTAGGGAAACTTTGGTCTTTCGAGGCATAAGAGAAAAAGACAAAATATCAGTAGTTATTAAGTTTTTACGTCACGAGTACCGAAAATTCGAGAAATTGGTGCAGTTTCGTAATGAATATACTATTATCAAAAATCTGAATATTGCCGGCATTATTAAAACCTATGGTCTGGAAAATTATGAAAACGGCTATGCTTTGGTAATGGAGGATTTTGGGGGTATTTCTCTCCAGGAAAAAATCAAAGAATGGGGAGAAGGAGGTATGGGAAACAGCGCAGTAGGATTAAGAGAATTTTTCACTATTGCTCTACAAATAGTTTCTATCTTAGCAGAATTGCATCATCAAAGGGTAATTCATAAAGATATAAAAACCGCTAATATTCTGATTAAAACTAGCACTTTAGAAGTTAAGCTAATTGACTTTAGTATTGCTTGTTTACTTAAGAGAGAAACTCAAACTCTCGCTAGTCCTAATGTTCTGGAAGGAACTTTATCATATTTGTCTCCAGAACAAACTGGACGTATTAACCGCTTGGTTGACTATCGCACAGATTTTTATTCTTTAGGTGTGACATTTTTTGAGCTTTTGACTGGAGAATTACCTTTTGCTAGTAATGACCCCATAGAATTGATACATTACCATATTGCTAAACAACCTCCATTATTACATGATATTCATAGTCATATTTCCCCCATTTTATCGGCAATTATTCATAAATTGATGGCGAAAAATGCTGAATATCGCTATCAGTCTGCCTATGGGATTAAATATGATTTAGAAATGTGTTTAAAAGTTGGAGAAGAAAGTGGAAATATTCAGACTTTTGAATTAGGAAAAAGAGATATTAGCGATCGCCTAACTATTCCTGAAAAACTGTATGGTAGAGAAGTAGAAGTAAAAACTCTGCTCACAGCTTTTGAGCGTATTTGTGCTAATAATAAGGAAATGATCCTGGTGGTTGGGTATTCGGGAATTGGTAAAACCGCTGTAGTTAATGAAGTTCATAAACCCATAGTTTGTGCTAGAGGTTATTTTATTAAAGGAAAATTTGACCAATTTGAACGCAATATTCCTTTTTTTGCATTTATACAAGCTTTCCGAAATTTAATAGATCAACTATTAACTGAAAGTGATGCTCAATTGCAAGAATGGAAAACTAAAATTCTGTCTGCATTAGGAGAAAATGCTCAGGTTATTATTACTGTTATCCCAGAATTAGAACAAATTATTGGTAAACAGCCTCCTGTTCCAGAATTGTCCACCATGGCCACAGAAAATCGTTTTAACTTGCTATTTGAGAAATTTATTCATGTTTTTACCACTCAAAAACATCCTTTAGTCATATTCCTTGATGATTTACAATGGGTAGATTTGGCTTCTCTTAAATTGATGCAATTACTAATGACTACAAATGAAATTAGTTATTTGTTGTTAATTGGTGCTTACCGGGACAATGAAGTGTCTGCTACACATCCTTTAATATTAACTATTGAGAATATCTGCAAAACTGCATCAGTTAATACTATTACTCTAAATTCTCTCAATCAATCTCACCTCAATCAACTCATTGCTGATACTCTGAATTGTCCGCCTACAGTTGCTTTACCTTTTACTCAATTAGTCTATCTAAAAACTCAGGGAAATCCGTTTTTTAGCCACCAATTTATCAAATCTCTCTATGAAGATGGTTTAATTCGCTTTAACTTTGATTGTCGTTATTGGCAGTGTGATATCGCACAAATTCAAGCTTTAGCTATCACTAATGATGTGGTAGAATTTATGGCACTGCAATTACAAAAATTACCCGAATCAACTCAATCAGTATTAAAGCTGGCCGCTTGTATTGGCAACCAATTTAATTTAGATACATTAGCAAAAATTAATCAAAAATCTCAGATAGAAACAGCGGTAGATTTGTGGAAAGCATTGTTAGAAGAATTTATAATTCCCACAACAAAAATTTACAACTTCTTTCAATCTGATTTACTTAATGATCAACAGTTATCAGCAGTTCATAACTACGAAGAACAGAAATTTAGTTACAGATTTTTACATGACCGTGTACAGCAAGCTGCTTATGCTTTGATTCCTGACCAAGAAAAACAATCTACCCATTTAAAAGTTGGGCAATTGCTCTTAAAAAATACCTCGGAAAAAGACATAGAAGAAAATATATTTGAAATTGTGAATCAGTTGAATATTGGCATGGATTTAATTACAGTTCAGTCAGAAAAATATGCAGTAGCTCAACTAAATTTAATTGCCGGTTCTAAAGCTAAATCAGCTACAGCTTATGATGCTGCTTTTAGGTATTTAAAAAAAGGTTTATCATTGCTTGCAGCAGATAGTTGGCAGCATGAATATAACCTAACATTAAACCTTTATATAGAAGCGGTGGAGGCGGCATATTTAAATATTCATTCTGAGCAAGCAATAACTTATATAGAAATAGTTAATAAAAATGCAATTAGTGTATTAGATGAAGTTAAGGTATACAAAAAGCAAATGCTCATGCAGGACATGGAATTAACCTTTGATAGAGGGCTAAAATTATTGGAGAAACTAGAAGTTACTGTAGAAGAAGTACCCCTAATAAATGTTAACGTTGAGGACTTAATACATTTACCAAAAATGACAGATCTTTATAAACTTGCAGCAATGGGGATACTAATGGGACTTGGTTTTATAGCTTATTTCTCACAATTGGAGATGGAATTGCCGATTATACTTACCATAATAAATCTGGCTATTAAATATGGCAATTCTGTGGAGTCTGCTTATACTTATATTTGTTATGGCTTGATAGTCTGCGATAGATTTTCCGATATTAATACTGGATATAGTTATGGAAAATTAGCTCTTAATTTATCAGAGCAGTTTGATAATCAAGTGATCAGATTCAGAATTTTAATGTTATGGTATTCTCATATTATTTATTGGAAACAGCATTTTCGAGGATCTATAGTTCCTTTACAAGAGATTGCTGAATATGGCTGGAAAATAGGTGAAACAGACTTTTTAGGTTTTGCTTATACGTTTAATATGTTCATGATGTTATTTGCTGGGGAAAATTTAATAACTGTATCTGAATATCTAGAAAATTGTGCTGCTTTAATCTCCCATAGAAAACTCGATTGGCATACTCAAAACATCAAAACTTGGCAACAAATAATATTTAATTTGCAAGCAATAAATCAGGATAAATGCCAATTTAATGGTGATTTTTTTACTGAAGAATTGTTTCTATTTTTAGTTAATAATAAAAATTATCACTCTCTCTTTGGATTTTATCTAACTAAAACTATACAATTTTATTTATTTAAAGAATATAAAAAAGCCCTTGATAGTGCTGTTTTAGCTAAAGAATATATAACATCTGTGCCAGGACAAATTACTGTTAGCCAACATAATTTTTACTATTCTTTGTCTCTTTTGGCTGCATATAATTATCAGTCAGAACATGAACAAATGGAGTCCATGAAACAAGTTTTAGCAAATCAGGAAAAGATGCAGTATTGGGCTGTTAATGCACCAATGAATTATCAACATAAATATGACCTGATAGAGGCTGAAAAAGCTAGAGTTTTAGGGCAAATGATCTTAGCAATGGAATATTATGACCGAGCTATTCAAGGTGCAAATAATTATCAATATCTTCATGAAGAAGCTTTAGCTTATGAATTAGCGGCAGAGTTTTATTTATCTTTAGGTAGAAATGAAATTGCGTCATTATATATGACAAAGGCATATTATGGCTATTTACGCTGGGGAGGAAAAGCTAAGGTAGACCATTTACAAAAATCCTATCCCCAATTACTTGCTAAGACTCTACAAGAAGGAAAAAAACCTGTATCAACGATGATTTATAAAAATAATAATATTTCTGAGGTTATTGACTTGAATACAGTTATAAAATTCTCTCAAGTCATTGCTAGTGAAATCCACATAGATAAATTGCTATCAACATTAATGCAAGTGATGATGGAAAATAGCGGTGCAACTAAATCTGTTTTAATTTTAGTTAAAAATAATCATCTATTTGTGGAAGCAATAAAAATAGATAATGCAACTGTTATTCAGGAATCAATGCCAGTGAATTTAAGTAAAGATATTCCTATAAATGTGATTAATTATGTTTATAATACGGCGAAAATATTCGTAACCGATGATATTAGAACTAATCTTTTAATAGCTGCTGATTCTTATATTGTCTCCCAACAACCTAAAAGTTTGTTATGTCTTCCTATTGTTCATAAAGGTAAACTTATGGGTATTTTATATTTAGAAAATCAGCTAACTGTAGGCGCGTTTACATATAATAAAGTTGAAGTTTTAAATTTGCTAATGACCCAAACTGCTATTTCTCTAGAAAATGCTCAGTTATATACTAATTTATCAGAACAGGCAGACAGTCTTAAACAAGCTAATCAACAATTAGAAGCATATGCTATGACTCTCAAAATCACTAATCGTTTGCAAAAGTTAGCTGATTTATCTCTTGCTATTAATTCAACACTATCAACTAATAATATACTGCAATTGGTTACACAGCAAGCTGCGGAAATTATCGGAGCGCACCAATCAATCATTAGTATTAAAATAGATGAAAGTTGCACAAAAGCAGTTCATACAGTTCATCTTGCAGATAAATATGAACAGTGGCGGGAAAATTATGAAAAGTTTGATGAATCTGATTTTTATAAATTAGGTTGTCAAATCCCAAATTCAATGCGAATGACTCAGGCTGAACTAGAAGCACATCCAGCCGCAATTAATAACAATTTACCCCTGCGCGGTTGGCTGGTAGCACCACTGATTGATATTAAAGGTAAACACATTGGTGTTATGCACCTTTCTGATAAATATGAAGGTGATTTTACAGAAGATGATGAAGCTATTTTAGTGCAGTTAGCGCAAATGCTATTATTAGCAATGAATAATGCCCATCTTTACGAGGAATCTCAACGAGTTAATCGCATTAAAGATGAGTTTTTAGCCATACTTTCTCATGAATTAAGATCGCCGCTGACTTCTATAATTGGTTGGTCACAAATGCTGCAATCAGGGAAATTAAGTCCCGAAAAAACAGCACTGGCTTTAGAAACTATTGAACGCAACGCCAAATCACAAACCCAATTAATTGAAGATGTAGTAGATATTTCTCGAATGGTTCGAGGTAATATCAGCCTCAATATTCACCCAGTCAACTTAGTATCACCAATTGAAACTGCAATTAATACTATGTATTTAGCCGCTAAAGCTAAGTCAATTAAAATATTGCTGACAATTGCATCTCATAATGTGATGGTATTAGGTGATCCAATTCGTTTACAACAAATTGTCTGGAATTTGCTCGCTAATGCGATTAAGTTTACATCCCCCGGAGGACAAGTTGAAATCGGACTAAAAACAGTAGGATCAGAAGCACAAATTCAAGTAATTGATACAGGGTATGGTATTAATCCTGATTTTATGCCCTATATTTTCGACTATTTTCGTCAAGCTGATGCTTCCAATACCCGAAATTATGGTGGCTTAGGAATAGGTTTAGCAATTGTCCGTCACTTGGTAGAATTGCACGGGGGAAATATTTGGGCTAAAAGTCTAGGTAAGGGACAGGGAGCAACTTTTACAGTTAGAATACCATTACTCCAGTCACAGCCAGAGCTAAACCCCCTGATGGAGTCGCCCAACAATTCCCCAAATTCAACTATTGATGGTGTAAAAGTGTTAGTTGTTGATGATAATGTTGATGTCCGTGAGTTTTTGGTTTTTGTATTGGAAGAATATGGAGCAGTAGTCATGACGGCAGATTCGGTTAGGGAAGCATTAAAATGTCTCCAACAGTTCCCAGCAGATATCTTAATCACTGATATTGGGATGCCAGAGGAAAATGGCTATAATTTACTTAACCAAATCAGGTCTTTAGAATCCACCCAGAAAAGACAAATTCCCGCGATCGCACTCACAGGTTATACTGCAAATGAAGTCATCAATCAAGTATTAAACGCTGGTTTTCAAAAGTATCTTCCTAAACCCATAGATGTATTTGAATTAATTACAGCTATTTCCGAACTGATCTGAACAATTTAAAATTATGAACCAATCACTAAACCAAGAACAATTAAACCAAATAATTGCTGAAGTTCAAACACTGCAATTACGTCAAGAAGCAGAACTTGATCAACAACAGGTTAGAGAAATTTTACAAGACCTGAATTTACCACCTGAATTATTAGATGAGGCCTTGATTCAAATTCGACGTAAACAAGCTTTACAAGTCCAAGAACGCCGTCATAAATTAATTGGTTTGGGAGTAGCTGCGGCTGTAATTATTGCCATAGGATTAACAGTGTTTTTTCATCAACAAAAAAGTTATTTACTGGCTAATGTTTCCGCACAACAAGACAAAATTACTTTAAAATCAAATGATGAAAATATAAAAAATATCTCCCGTCAAGCTAATTCAGAACTTGTTTATCGTGTGACTTTAAAAGATGCACCTATAGGTAAAAAACTCAATCTTTCTTGTGATTGGATTGACCCAAATGGTCAAGTTGTTAAACAAAATAATTATCAAACTAGTGAAATCAAAACTTCAGTTTGGGATACTTTTTGTCGTTATGCTATTAATTCTAGTACACCTGTGGGAAATTGGCAAGTACAAATGTTTCTGGAAGGTCGGAAAATTAGTGAAGCAACTTTTGTAGTGCAATAATTATGTTTCCCTATCATTTTATTGGTTATTGGGGTGATAAAAGCAAAGAGTTTCTCACCCAGAGACGCAAAGGCGCAAAGAGAAGAAGTGAAGAGGAGAAGTTCTTTTGGGATGTTGTTTATATTGGTTGTGAGTCTTTACCTGTATTACCAAAAAATACGATTGCGGGTATTTCTGCTGGGGGTTTCTCGGTCTTAGATGTTTGGGTGAAGATAACAGATAATCAGTTGATTTTGGGTCGGGAAATTTTTGGTAGAGTGCCTTTATTTTGGACTCAGCAAGGTGGGGTAATTTGGTTTTCCTCTCAGTTACAATTGCTTTTAGAAATCCTAGAAAAACCGCAGGTTAGTATTTCTGGTTTATATGGTTATAGTTGTTTTTCCTATGTTCCTAATCCTCTCACCCCTGTGAATGAAGTCTTTTCTGTGACTGCGGGAACTGAGATGATTTTTAATGGGGTTCGTGATCCTCAAGTTGACAATATTTATCAATGGTATGAATCAAAGGAACAAATTAAAGATGAAAATACCGCAGTTTCTCAATTACAAATTTTATTAAAAAATGCAATTCAAACACAAATTTCTGATTTGAAAGATCAACCTGTGGGAGTTTTTCTGTCTGGGGGTTTGGATTCTTCTATTGTTGCGTCTTTATTGGTGGAAGCTGGGGTAAAAGTTCGCGCTTACACTTTGGATTTTGGTAAGTTTGGTATTCCTGAATATCCTTATGCGGAACAAGTGGCAGAATTTCTCAAGATTCCTTTAGTGAAAGTTGATGCTAGTCCCAGTAATATTAAAAAGGCTTTAATTCCTACGGTAAAGGCTTTAGATTTACCCTTTGGTGACGGGGTAACTGTTCCTTTATATCTCTTAAATCAAATTGCTGCTCAAGAAACTCAGGTGATTTTTAATGGTGAAGGTGGTGATCAATTATTTGCCGGTTGGACTAATAAACCTTTAATTGCTGCGGGTATTTATCAATCTGAATATCCTGATAAAATGGAAAGTTTTATGCAGCAATATCTCCGCACTTTTCACCACTTTTGGAGTTACGAAAAACGGATTTATCAGCCGCAAATATATGCTCAGATTCAAGGTCTAAATGCTCAGGAATGGTTGTTAAATGCTCTTGATACTAGTTTTTGCCCTTCCTTGTTACATCGCCTCCGTCGTGGTAGTTTGATGTTAAAAGGAGCGCAAAATATTCACCCCCGTGCGACTGCGTTGGGTTTTGCTCATGGTTTAGTTGTGCGATCGCCTTTTTGTGATTTACTGTTAGCAGAATGGACCTTTCAACTATCCGGTGAACTGTGCTTACACGGTGCTTGTGAGAAGTATATTCTTAAACGCGCTGTAGAAAATTGGCTACCAAAGGAGATCGTTTGGAGACAAAAACGTGGTATGGGTGTTCCCCTCACCTCCTGGTGTCTAAATAATTTTTGGCATGATCTTGGCAATTGGCTAAATCCTGGTATAATGGAATCACATAGCTACTTTTTTCCCGATATTGCGTCACGAATTGTCACAGGTAAACTGGGGGGGCAAATTCAAGGACGACGTATTGGCGAAAGTCTATGGTTATTGATCATCTGGCAACTTTGGTATACTCACGTTTTTGGTTCTGAACTCGGTAAAAAGTCCTTATATCACCCATTTATCTTACCTCCATGGTTATGGAAAAAGTACCAAAAGTTCCAATTTTAGGACCAGAATTAACACCAGAACTTGTACATGAACTATTACAAGTTTACGGTTCTCCTTTATATGTTTATGATGCCGATATTTTACGCCAAACTATTTCATATATTACCAAAGCTATTAGTTATCCCCATACTCAGTTTCATTTTGCTAGTGTAACAAATAGTAATATTGCATTACTAAAAATATTTAAAAACGCCGGTTGGGGACTTCATGCTAATACTCCAGGTGATATTTATTTAGGTTTAAATGCGGGTTTTCATCCTGGTGATATCGTCTATAGCGGTAGTAATCTAAATCGGGAGGAAATGGCACAAGTTATTAATTGGGGTGTAACAACTCTCAATTTAGATAGTATTTCTCAGTTGCGTTTGTGTTGTGAGGTTTTTTTATTTCGCGCAAAAACGCAGAAAAACACAGCAGAAAAGTTAAATCTTGGTTTGCGGTTGAATGTTGCGGAGGATAGTCGTATTGGTGTTAGTTCTCTAGATTTTGATCAGGCCGTTTCTATTAGTCGTGCTGTGGGTTTAAAGATTTCTGGTTTACATTTTTATCGCGGTACGGGAACTAATGCAACAACAGCTTTTACTGATGTAATTGATTCAATTTTAGCAACTGCAAAAAAGTTACCAGATTGGCAATATTTAGATTTTGGCGGTGGTTTTGGTTATCCCTATCATCATGATAATATGGCTTTTGATTGGCAATTATTTGGACATCAATTAACTAATAAAATTAGTAAAATTGGCAAAAATATTAATTTAATGATTGAGCCAGGACGCTCTGCTATAGCGAGTTGTGCTACTTTATTGGCTAAAGTTGTTTCGGTAAAATGGCAAGGAGAAAAACAAATTATCGGTGTAGATTCCACTATTGCTAATATTTCTGTTATTTCTGTACATGGAGGTTATCGAGAAATTAGAACTTTGAAAAATTCAACCTCTCAAAAGTATCTAACTGATGTTTGTGGAAATACCACATATTCACGGGATTATTTAGGCAAAAACTGCCAACTTCCTGCCTTAGAAATTGGCGATATTATCGCTATTTTAGATGTTGGTGCTTATGGTTATGCTATGTCTTCTCACTTTTTACATCGTCCCAGACCTGCGGAAGTATTATTAGAAACTGGTAGACATCGTTTAATTCGTAAACGGGAAGATTACAGCATTCTACTTAATAATCAAATCATCTAAAATTCGACTTTTTTAATTATTAATTTATCCCCAAAATCAAAACCAACAAAACCATGAAATGTATTAACTGCGGAACTGATAATAAATTAAAAGACAGAACAGCAAATCAAGGAAGATGTTTAAAATGCAATCATCCTTTTGTTTTTGAACCCACAAGTATGGGAACTGTGAAAATTACCGATTCTATGTTTTCTAAAACATTAGCAGATATTTCAGCTAGTTATACTTTATATTTTACACCCAAACAACTCCTTTATTTTTTAGATAGTCGGGTTAGAAAAAAGGCATTTCAACCAATAGGATTTTGGTCTTTATATCTTTTTTTGAATGTTTGGGTAACAGGTTTTGGTGGAGGAGTTACTGCTGCTTTTATACCTAATTCTTTTCTTGTTGTTAATCTAGTTTACCAAGCAGGTACAATTTTGTATTTATTTAATAACACAAATTCAAGTAGATTAAACAATGCTAGTCGGAAAGCAAGTGCTAAAACCTTACAAAGACTGGGAGTGCTAATTCTGGTAGTGGGAATATCAGCAAGTTTATTTGTGTTAGATTCTTTCCCTGTTTTCTCTATTGTAGTAATTTTAGGGTTGCTATCAATATTTTTAGGAACTAGACAGTTAGGAAAAGTCCAAAATTTACCACAGGAACTTTTATTTTCTTCCACAGATTTAGATAGTTGCTTGAGAAAATGGCAACAAATAAATGGTAAAGTTGATCAAGTTCTAACTTCACAACAAGAACAAATTGCACCTAAATCTATTAACCCCGATATAACAGCTTATAGTTTTGATAGATTAGTAGTTTGTGATAGTGCTAATATGGCACAATTATTAATTGCTAATAATTTCCACTTTGAAAATAATTGTGCAATTCTCAGTATTACCGGTTATCCTCAAAGCATTTTTTCCACTACAATGGAAATGCTACGACGTAACCCTGATTTAAAAGTCTATGCTATTCATGATTGTAGTCCTAAAGGTGTCAGTTTAGTTCATCATCTTCGCACCAGTGAAAAGTGGTTTTTAAATAGCAATGTGACAATTATTGACCTGGGACTTTTACCCCGTCAAATTATTGCGAGTCAGGGAAAAATGTTTATTCGGTTTTCTTCACACTTAAAAGACGAAGCTAAAAAATTATCTGTAGATATTCGTCAGAGTTTAACTGCTGAAGAATTAGCTTGGTTAGATACTGGTAATTTTGTCGAATTAGAATCTTTTACCCCACAAAAATTAATTCAAGTTCTCAGACATGGTATTTCTGGAAGCTTGAATTTAGAAAGTGATGATAGTAGTATAATTTTAATTGGTGATTCAGGCATTAATTCAGGAAATGATATTTATATGGTGGAAAGTTTTGGTTGAATAAACATGGATGTTACTAATAATTATTCTAACTGAGAATTTGCTTGTTGTTTTCTAACTGCACGAGCAATCAAGGGAGCTTTCTTTTCTAATCCTGTTAGGGTAAGATCACCATCAAGATACATCTGATACCATTCTCGACGCTGACGAAGAACTCTTTCATCATCCTGTAAAGGTAATCTTTGTAAAGTAAATTCAGCCTTTTGGCGTTTTTCTTCTGGTACTGCATCAGTTACAGGGGTTTCCGCTCTTATGAGGTACATTTTAAGCCCCCTCCCCGCAAGCGGGGAGGGGGTTGGGGGTGGGG
>NZ_KE384663.1:128806-134544 GCF_000426925.1 Dolichospermum circinale AWQC310F
CTTGTACCTCATAACATCGGGAAGTGCTGTATTACTAATTGTAGGGAAGGTAACAAAATTTCAAACCAATCATCTTCAACTTCAAACGGGTCAAGAATCTGGTTATCAAGAGTACCTTTACTACTATTAATCCAACCAGAAGCAAAACGGTAATTACTCCATTCATAAGCCAAATCACGATGATTTTCACAAGATAGGAAATGGTCTACAGTGCCAACAGGTTCATACATTGCAGTATAACCACAAAGATTACCAAAGCCATCAGCTAAATCACTTTTAAAATTTGACCAATAATCTTTTGGTCTTTTTTTATCTGGATTTTTTTCTAACCAATTATTACCTGGTTGTCGTGCTTTTGCATCAAAATTTTCTGGTTCTGCTGGAGGATTAAACTTTAACATATTTACTATGAGTCTGATGATTTTTGATTTCTTCTTTCTGCTGTAACTATCCAACGTGGCCAAAATGGATCATGTCCCGGTAAAAGTCTTTGCAATTCCTGATGAATTTGTGATTGTGTTCTCAAATGTTCAGGAAAAGTATTCATATTATCATTTCGCATCCACGCTTCTGCTGCTTCAATTGCGGTTTCTGATTCTTGAGAACGTGCTTGTTTTAGTCCAAATATTTCTGATGTTAACCATCCTACAGTATCTCCCTGTTTAGTCCACAAAATTTCATTTAGTTCAACGTCTTTTCCTTGTAGTTCAAATAAAAATAATTTATCTTGTTCTTCATCAAATATTGGTTCTAATGAAGCCAGCACAAGGGGAGAATGAGTAGTAACTAAAGCTTGTATTGTGATATCTGATTTTAACTGATTGACTACTGATAAAATAGATGGTAAAATCGCTCTTTGCCAGCGAGGATGGAGATGAGACTCAATTTCATCTATTAATAAAACTATTTGATTCATTGGTTCTTGCTGCTTTAATTCAGAAGCCTTTTGGTGTTCATACCAAGTCCATACTAATAAATAAGCAAGTCCCAAAATCCGCTTCATTCCTGCTGATGCTTGGGTAATGGGAATATTCCCATAAGAAAGATTAATTGTCGGAATATCACGCACATCATCAACAGATACTCGCGTTGGTTCTCCTATTTCTATCCATTCATCAGGATGAGGTGCAAGTTGTTTAATGACATCTGATAAAAGTTGAAATGGCGTTTTTTGGGGTTGATTTTGCCATGTTACCCAATCTTGAATCAGACCGTTACAAATAACTTTTCCTTTTAATTTTAACCCATTCCAAAGTGTATCGGGGGTAAAATTATAGGCATCTTCATCGTTGCGAGCAGGATCAAAAATAGAGAAACTTCCATCAACGCGAACAAAAATAATTATTCCTTTTAATAAGGGAACACTATGAAAGGGAACTCTTAAATCTTGCCATTTTTGTTTAGAAAAATTAAATTTAAAGGAATAATTTTTTCCTTCATCATCATCTAGAGTGATAATTTGGGAGATAATTTCTGGAGGTTTTTCTGTATTTCTTTGCGGATAAACGGGTTGTTCTACCCAGTTTCCAGTAAGTACCCACCAAGCAACATCTAGTAAGAAACTTTTACCTAATCCATTATCCCCTGTAAAAATGTTGACTCTATCAGCAAATTCAACATCAAATTGAGGAGATGGTCCTACAGACTGTAAATGAAGTTCTTTTAGCATTTAACTACTTCTCCAATGTATTTTTATTTACTTGCAACCAAATTTCCAAACTCACCAATAACCACAGTTTAACACCATATCTTCCCCAAATATCACCTTGAAAATCTAACCATTCACGCAATATATCCTGATTAATGTAAGCTGATATCTGACTATTTCTGTTTAACAACAATTTCCGCGCTTTTCTTGGCCAATATTTTCTGAATCCCAATTGTACAGGAACCATCATTCCACTTTTAGGACGATGAATAATAGTATCTGGTAAAATGTCACTAACTGCTTTTTTTAAAACCGCTTTTTCTTGAACTCCTGAAAGTTTATATTCTGGAGGAATTTGCATACTTAATTCAACTATCCGCTGATCAAATAATGGTGATAAACCCTGTAAATCTGCCGCTTGAGTTAAATTATTCACTTTTGTTAAAATTTGATCTGCACCTTTAAATTTAATGTTTAAAAACATTAATCTATTCAAATAATTGACATCGATATTTAAATCATGATTAAATACAGATGATTCATTTTTTAAACTTTGCCAAATTTCCGGTTTTAAAAGTCGTGGTAAATCTAAAGCGCACTTTTGAAAAGATGTTAAATAAGCTTGTAATGAATCTTGATTGTGAATATAACCATATAAACTATTAATTAACATAGGTTGATTTTTTGGACCACCAAAACAAGGATCTCCTCCCTCTCCATTCAGGGTAATTTGCACATTTTCCCGCGCTATTCTCCCTATTAATAAATTGGGAACTGTCAAAGGATCACCAATAGGATCATCTAAATAAACCATGGTTTCTAGTAAACGTTCCCACATATCCCGAAAGCTAATTTCTAAGATGTGATGTTGGGTTTGACAATGTTGAGAAACTAAACTAGAAAATTCTAATTCATTCGCAGTTTCTGCACCAAAATGAATAGAATAAGTGTGAATTGGTGCATGATGTAATTTTGCTGCTAGTGCGGTAATGCTGCTAGAATCTAAACCACCAGATAGGAAAATACCAACCGGTTGATTTTCGGGTAAATATTCTTTAACAACTTGTTCAAGTAAAAACCGCAATTTTTCACCATACCATTCTAAAGGTTGATTTGTGTCTATAATTTGTTCTTTTAATTGCCAATAATGATCAACCTTGTGAGATGGTAGTTTTAGAAAACTACCGGGACGAATTTCTTTAATATCTTGCCAAAGTGTCCTTTCTCCCGGAACAAATGCACAACAAAGATAATCCCGTAATGCAACTAAATCTAAATTATCAGAACGATAAGGTGTTAAAGTTCTTAATTTTGGGGCTATCCAATAAGTTAAACCTGTGGTAGTATAATATAAGGTGCGACCACCAATGGCATCTCTAATTAAATATAATTCCTGTTTTTCACAATCCCAAACTACTAACCCAAACATTCCCAATAATAGCTTTAAACATTCAGAATTGTATTTTTCCCAAAGTTGTGCTACTATTTTTTGATGACTGCAAGTATGATTAATCTCAATTCCTAATTTTTGCAGTAGTTCTCCTCGGTTACTTAACCAAATATCTCCAACTATTACAAATCTTTTACTGTCACTAATTGCAATTTTATCTGATTTAGAAATAACTGCAAATTGCTGATCTTGCCAAATTATATCCCTAGTGAAATTACTTAGTTTTCCATAAGCTACACACCAACTAGACTTAAATTCAATATTTGTAATAACATGAGAACTTTTAAAAAAATTAAATAGCATTGGTTTGGGTATTGGATAAAGGGTAATCAGTAACAATATTAAATTACTAATCACCCATGAGCAATCACTCGTTAAAATCTCAGCAGCAAAATTTGCAGCGATAAAATCCCAGTTCACCAAATTATCTAAGAAATTCTTGATGAATGCAAGACGAGCATTTTTAAAGTTAATGTAGTATGTGTGTTACTATGTATGATGTATCATTTTTTCGTATATATTTCCCACAGGTTTAATTTAGATACGTAACAGCTTATTTTACAAATCATTAAGATTTATTGACTTAAACAACATAAATATTGTTTAAATAGCAGCTATAACCCAGTCAGGAACTAGGTTTTACCATCTTTCACACCAAAGAACCTCGTAACAAACCTTATTTGTTCATAGCTGGTAGATTTGAGAAAATCAGAAACGATTTAATAATCAAGCACTTATAGAAATTTTAAGTTGCAAAGGGAGAAAACCGGATGAAATTAGCTTACTGGATGTATGCAGGACCTGCCCATATTGGTACTTTGCGAATTGCTAGTTCTTTTAAAAACGTTCATGCAATCATGCACGCGCCCCTGGGTGATGACTACTTTAACGTCATGCGTTCCATGCTATCGCGGGAGAGAGATTTCACTCCAGTGACAACCAGCGTCGTTGATAGAAACGTTTTAGCCCGTGGTTCTCAAGAAAAGGTAGTAGACAATATTACTCGCAAAGACGCGGAAGAACACCCCGATTTAATTGTCTTAACTCCTACCTGCACTTCCAGCATTTTGCAAGAAGACTTACACAACTTTGTGGAACGGGCGCAATTAGAAGCAAAAGGGGACGTAATGCTGGCAGATGTCAACCATTACCGCTACAATGAACTACAAGCCGCAGACCGGACTCTACAACAAATTGTCCAATATTACATTGAAAAAGCCCAGAAGCGGGGGGAATTACCAACACAGAAAACCGCTAAACCCTCGGTTAATATTATCGGCGTTTCTACCCTTGGTTTCCACAATAACCACGACTGTACCGAACTTAAACGGTTAATGGCTGATTTGGGAATTGATGTAAATATTGTGATTCCTGAAGGTGCGTCTGTTCATGAATTAAAAAGTATGCCTCAAGCTTGGTTTAACTTAGTTCCTTATCGGGAACTGGGGTTAACAACAGCTAAATATTTACAAGAACAATTCGGGACACCTTACGTAGATATTACACCCATGGGTGTTGTGGAAACTGCTAGATGTATCCGCAAAATTCAGCAGGTAATTAACGCTCAAGGTGCTGAGGTTAATTACGAAGACTTCATCAATGAACAAACTCTGCACGTATCCCAAGCGGCTTGGTTTTCCCGTTCTATTGACTGTCAGAACTTGACTGGGAAGAAAGCGGTGGTTTTCGGTGATAATACCCATGCGGCGGCTTTAACGAAGATTCTGGCGCGGGAAATGGGGATTCATGTAGTTTGGGCGGGTACTTATTGCAAGTATGATGCTGACTGGTTTAGAGAACAGGTGAGCGAATATTGCGATGAAGTATTAATTACAGATGATCATGGTGAAATTGGGGATGCGATCGCTCGTGTTGAACCTTCTGCTATATTTGGTACGCAGATGGAACGTCACGTGGGTAAACGTTTGGATATTCCCTGCGGTGTCATTGCAGCACCTATTCACGTGCAGAATTTCCCCATTGGTTACAAACCATTTATGGGTTATGAAGGTACAAATCAAATCACAGATTTAATCTACAATTCTTTCACTTTGGGAATGGAAGATCACCTTTTAGAAATCTTTGGTGGACACGATACCAAGGAAGTAATTACCAAAGGAATTTCTGCGGAATCTGGTTTGAATTGGACAAAAGATGGCCAAGCAGAATTGAATAAAATTCCTGGTTTTGTGCGCGGAAAAGTGAAACGAAATACCGAAAAGTTTGCCCGTGAACGTGGGTTTAAAGATATCTCGGCTGAGGTTTTGTATGCAGCTAAGGAATCTGTAGGGGCGTAGGTTTGCGGGGTTAGGAAACAAAAATTTTGATTGGCATCCCTTGTGGATGCCTTTTAGTTTATACTGGAACAGTTCTTAATTAAGTAATCATGTATTAAAACCTATGCCTTCTAAAGAAGAATTGTTAGAACAGTACGGCTCTCCGAAAACAAATCGTGTTGTAGATCAGCTTTATAATTTTGCATATATTAGTCAAACCGCCATTGATAACCTAAAGCAACAAGCTTTGGATGAGAATTGGGGAATTGATAATGATAATGTCTTAAAAAAATACATATAGCAATCCTAAATGATACGTGAGAGTTCAATAAGGCTCAAGTGCTTATAAAACAAGGATTTTTAT
>NZ_KE384663.1:134600-139244 GCF_000426925.1 Dolichospermum circinale AWQC310F
CTGGTTAATATTTTTGTATTTCTTTGGGGGTAAATAGAAAGGATTCAAGGGTAAAGGTTAAAGATTCTTCAATTATCTTTATCCCCTAAGTTTTATTCACCAAAAAGTTTGACAAAGACTCATCCTTGAAATTATCATAAGGTTATTATAAAAAAATATTAAAACTAACTATAAATGAACGAAAAACTGAATATATCCCAAGACAGACTAGCATTGTTAGCAGAACTCACTGAGGCTGGTATTAAGCATAACCCTGACAAAATAGTGAAGATTGCCAAACAAGCAAATGGTAAAATCGTATTTTTAGAAGAAGGTAAAATTACTAAAAGAGCAAGTGGACTAGCGCACATTTTAAAGGAGCATAAAGAGGATTTTGCTAGACGCGGAATTTCTGAGGAGGAAATCCCTGATGCTGTTATTGCTGCTGTAACCAGTGGAACGTTTCTTGGTTATCAAGGAACAGCAGAACCTCCCAGAGAAATATATGAAGTAATTTTTAATGGAAAAAAGCAGCTTATAGCAGTGACGGTAGGTGATAATGGTTATATAGTTGGAGCTAATCCCGCCTCCTTACCATGATTCCACCTGAGTATACTCAAAACAGCTTAATCATTTGATTCTATAGGTAGGGGTAAAGCATGAGCTAAACCCCTAAACATCTAGCTCTTTCCTAATCTTGCAAAAATTCATGTCCCAACCGAGTTTAGTATAGCTATGGCAATAAAAATCAAACTAATGGCTGATTATGGATGCGACCCTTTATGGTGGGCAGATGCTGATAAGGTTGGTAACATTGACCCAGCAAGATTGCCCCTCAGCCAAGGAACTATTAACCATTTGAGAAAATGGGCGACTGATTATAATGCCACATTAAATTGGCAAGATCCTGGTAATTCACCAGATTTGAGTCCAGAAGAAGAAGCAGCTTTTGAACAAGAAGGTATTAGTTTATGGAAACAACTGCAAAAAGAACTTGCACCTAATTATGAAGTTGTTTATTTCAGTGAGTTATTAGGTAAAGTTGTTACTGACATGAATGAATTAGACTCTTTGCGTGTTATCTATGCTTAAAGTACAATCACTGAGTCCGTTTTAACGGACTTCGGCTATTAGACTGGGAATTTATTCCCTCCACGGGTGAGAAAGCTAACTGATAATATTAGAAAATATCAGCTACAGCATGAGGAAAAATCCCACTATGTCCAACCAAACAAACTTAACTGATGCTCGTAATAACCTAGCTGAAATCTGCGCTCAAGTAGTTGCAGATAGAGAAGTAATGATTATTACCCAACCTGATGGTGAAAACGTCGCCCTAATTGCTGCTGACGAATTAGAAAGTTTATTAGCAACAACTCATTTACTACGCTCCCCTAAAAATGCAGCACGTCTTTTAACTGCTTTGGAAAGAGCAAAAACGAGAACTTTAAAACCGCAAAGTATCAACGAACTACTTCAGGAGTTGGGAATTGACTTATAAATAGTTATTGACTTCGTGTACCAAAAAAGGTACACTATGACATAACATCAAATCTAACGTATGTAGTTGTTAGATAAAAGTATGCAAAATACTAATACCTACTTCTATATTTAATTAGGTTTGATGTATGACAGATAAAAGAGTTCCGGCTGAATTTTATAGAAATGAAAATGGCACTGAACCAGTTCGTGATTGGTTAAAAAGTTTATCTAAAGAGGAAAGATTTTTGATTGGTGCTGATATCAAAACAGTTGAATTTGGTTGGCCAATTGGAATGCCTACCTGTCGGCCAATGGGTGATGGATTATTTGAAGTCAGAACAAATTTACCACAAAATAAAATTGCTCGTGTGTTATTTTGTTTCTATGAAGGTAAAATGATATTGCTGCATAGCTTCATTAAGAAAAGTCAAAAAACCCCAAAACAACAATTGAATTTAGCCTGGGAACGCAAACACACATTGGAGGCGTAAAAATGACAGAAAATCCTTATGTTGGTTCTTCTCTTGATGCGTTTTTAGAAGAAGATGGAACATTAGACGAAATCAATTTAATAGCTATTAAAAGAGTAATTGCTTGGCAAATTCAAACAGCAATGGCTGAGAAAAATATTACTAAAACAGCAATGGCTGAGAAAATGAAAACAAGTAGATCATCTGTTGATAGACTTTTAAATCCTGATCATCATTCTGTTACTTTAGAGACGATTGATAAAGCTGCAAGAGTTCTTGGTAAAAAAATTCGTTTTGAATTGGTAGATGCTGTTTAAAGTAGAAAAAATCAAACTCATGGCTGATTATGGATGTTACCCGTTATGGTGGGCAGATGCTGATAAAGTTGGCAATATTGACCCAGAAACATTACCACTGAGTCAAGAAACTATTACCCGTTTGGAAAAATGGGCAGATATTTATGATGCAAAATTAAACTGGGAAGATCCTAATTCATCAGGTTTTCCCAGTTTAGAAGCTAAAGAAACTTTTGAAGCAGAGGGTATTAGTTTGTGGAAGCAACTACAAAAAGAACTTGCACCTAATTATGAAGTTTTCTATTTCAGTGAAACTTTACGTAAAGTTGTAAGTGACATCAATGAATTAGACTCTTTGCGTGTTATCTATACTTCAAGTATAATCATTGAGTCCGTTAAAACGGACTTCGGCTATTAGACTGGGAATTTATTCCCAGGCGGGTTAGAAAGCTAAATCAACAAAATTATGCTATTCTATTTTTAGTAATTGTTAGATATTACAATCACTGTCAGTAACTCAGCCCTAAAGCGACTGATCTTGTAATTTTTTACAAGCTGTACTGACTAGTTTAAGTCTTCACTGACTACGTTTTTTGAGTCACGACACCCTGGAATGCGTAGCTAGTTCCCTGCTCTGTCATTTGCAATTAAACAGTTTTAAAGTCACTGAAACAGTGTTGCAAGTCTAAAAAGCTCTTAAAACATTGACTAAGCTAACATTACCCCAGAAATGGGAGGCTCTGCGGAGCAGCACATTATGCGTACAGAGTTGGGAAATTTGAATCGCTAATTGTCCCGTTGAAAGTACACCACAAAAGTACCCCGAATTTCTTAACTCCAAGGCAGTAATGAAAAAAGATTCAAAGCGGTTAAAACCGTGGTCAGTGAGCTTGTAGAATTGCCCGTGTCGCTTCCCTCTCAGGGCTAAAGCCACTGAGTTTCCCACTTACCGCGAGGTCTTATGAAAAAGTTTCGAGACTTATATATATACCTCAATAGCTATGATATTGACCAATTAATCAAACATTTAACCGATAATTGTACAAACAATTGGTTAAGAGCTTACGAACGCGAAAAAAACGCAGTTCTCTTAGAAGAAAAAGCCTACTGTTTTGAACATACGGCAGGTGATGGTTTAGAATCTGCTGGTTTAATACTTTTTCAGAAAGATCCAAATACTTGGTTTGTATCTAATATTGTGCCAGCAGAAAAAGGTCAATTATCTGTTGATGAATACAATCAAATTTTAGTAGACTTCTTTACAACAATTGTACAACCTGCCATTGAAAATACTCCTGTAAGCACAGAATTAACAAACGATCAAGAATTTATTGAAAATCTGATCGGTAATGATGCAGCAGCATTATTAAATCAATTTGCTGTTTATGCAAATAAATTTACCGTTACCTCCCATCCTCTAGATAGAAAAAAATGGTTTGATTTCATATTATCTGTAAATTCCAAAGGTGTAAAATTAGATTCTACTTTATTAAGTATGTCCTTAATTGAAAAAGGATGGTCAAAAGAAGCAGTAGATAAATTAGTCACAGAATACGAATTTGCAGATGCTTTATTGAACTATACAAAAGGACAATGATGAATGTTTATTAGTTCAACAGAGCTAAGTGAAGTGATTATTTCTGCACCTGCACCAGTTTTATTTCTAGACACTTGCATAATTTTAGATATTATCCGTTCTCCATTTCGAGATAATATATCTACTAACGAAATATCCGCATCTTTAGAATTAATTAATAAATCACAATTAAATAATCGTAGTCTGTGGTTAGTGACCAATGAAATAGTCTATACAGAATGGAAAGAAAATCTAGAAACTGTCAAAATTGAACTTACAGAAGAAATCAAAAAAGCAGAACTAAAAAGAGAGAAAATGGTTAATGCTGCAAATATTATCTTTGATTTTAACCATGATTTTGGACAAATAATAAAAACTTTAAATCTACCTGAACACCTGGGAAATCTTTCCAAAAGTCTCCTAGATAAATGTGAGAAAATAGCAATAGATGATTCTCATTATGTAGAAGCAATGAAGAGAATTAATAAATGTGATGCTCCTGCTCAAAGAGGTAAAGATTCAGCTAAAGACTGTCAGATATTTGCGGCTTTTTTAGATCTCGGTAAGCAATTGAGAAATAAAAATTTCCAGAAAAATGTTTGCTTTATCACTACAAATTATCAAGATTATGGAAAACCTAATGCTCCTAAATCACCTCTTAATCAAGAGCTTGTTAGTATTAATGCCAAATACTTAAATAAATTAGAATGGGGTTTAGCTATTATTGAAGGTAGAGTATAATTGTGAAAACGGAGGTGTAAAAATGAGAGAAAATCCTTATACCTGGCTGAAAAAAATTGACACCTAAAAAGGGGATTTTTAGGTGTCAATTCGGGGGTTT
>NZ_KE384663.1:139254-156355 GCF_000426925.1 Dolichospermum circinale AWQC310F
TAATCTTCTTTTATTGAAAATGGAGCTTATGGGAGTCGAACCCATGTCCAAATTGGGTATTAACCCTCCACTCGTTCACAGGTTTAGCCTTTCTGACCCTCAAGGCGGGAATCGTTCATTATCCCGAACGTAGGATGCTCTGATTTAATCTTAGCCACCAAACCAACCAGAGAACGTTTGTTGGAGCATCCGTTGGGGGTTAGGTCTTTAATCCTTAACGGAGTCAAATTAAAGACGCTCGAACCTATAAGAGGTGTTTTAGGCAGCTACTAGAGCTTCCCGACGAGCAAATTTTACGATATTGTTCGCATTTACTTTTTTTTCGAGTCTTTGATTTCCGAGAGATGACTCGCTCTCGACCTGAATCACAGAGTAGCCTTCGCCAACCTGTCGAAACCGTTAAAGCCCCATGCACTTTACATTTTTATTATAGTACAGAATTTTGTCAGTTGGCAAGTAAAAATTATAAAATTATCTCTATTTAATTTTCTATTTAATTTTTCTGAATTTTTGGCATAATTGGCATCAATTAAATTAAAACTTAGGTGATGGTAATGGTACGCCTAGTAAACTTAAGTTGAGAACATGACCACCTGCAACCAAGTAAACAGGTTCACAAATATTACCTAATTGCCGAACTAACATACCGAGGCGATCGCGGAATTTGCGCCCCTGATGATAAGCTGGAACTACACCCCAACCTGTTTCTTCCGCCACAAATATGATATCAGCTGCAACTAAGGGCAAGGTTTCTAGCAACTCTTTTACAGTATTTTCCCAGATTACATCTTCTATTTCTAGAAAATTAGCTACCCAAGTCCCTAAGGAATCAACTAACAAGCAAGTATCGGTCTGGGATTGAGATAAAGTAGCCGTAAGTTCCACTGGTACAGACAGAGTCAACCAATCTTGAGGTCTTCGTTGTTGGTGTTGTTCAATCCGTTGTTGCCACTCTTGATCATTTGCATCTTGTATAGCTGTGGCGATATATACAACTGTTTTTCCTGAATTTTCTGCCAAATTTTCCGCCCATTCGCTTTTACCCGACCGGGCAGCACCCGTCACTAAAATCACTTTATTCATGACCGATTTCATTATATAATACTTGAAAGTAAACATCCGCGAGGGAAATCAAGCCTAGCTAGAGGAAAGCCTGCTAAATTTAACAATCTGAGCAGAAATTCATTTTGTCCTCCTGAATTCTTTTTTGATCAAGACCATAAATTTTAGGATATTTTTATGAAACCAGGGTTGAAACGGATCGAGGCAACGCTACATGACTTAAAAAGTCGCCATGATCATACCGATAGACAAACCAGTGATCAGACAAAACGCTCTTTCTCCTTTCGGATTAGCATCGGACACCATGAATCTACGGACAATTCTGCCACTACAGGAGCAACCGATAATACCAAATTAGATACAGACCTTAGTCATGGAAATTCAGAAGCTGTATTTCCTCATTATGATTCTGTACCAGTTTTTCCAGCCCAAGAGACTGGAGAAAAAACACCAACTCTCCCTAAATTTAAAACCCCGTCTTTTAGTAGTCATCGTCACGGAGCTAACCCAGCGCTGGCGATGAATATGCTCCAAGCAATTCAAGAAAAAGTTGCTAGTTGGCAAATAGAACTGCAAACAATTGTACAACAAATTCAGGATATTTATTTAGAAGGTGCAATTATTAATGGTTGGTTAGAATCTCATCCCCAACAAGCGGAAACAGGTGTAACAGCTACGTTGCGTCATGCCGAAGTAGATAGACTCATGGACTATGTAGAGGAGATTTGCGCCAATGGAGACAAAGAATCTTATAAATCAGTGCATACCGAATATCGCCTCTGTGGAGTAGATGCAGCGGGTCAGGTTTGGTCACGTCCTTGTCCAGTAGAACAAGTGCCTAGTGTTAGTATAGCGATCGCTCGTCATAAAAGATTACGGCAACTATTAGTACGTCAACAAGATTTAGAAAATCGCTTGAGTCAATTAGCGGAGACTTTAGTAATGTTACATAGTCATATTCAACAAAGTTGAAAAAATGACAATAATTCAGGAGTCAGGAGTCAGGAATCGCTATAAAATAATTTCAAACTCAAGCAAATATCCCCATGATAGAAATTGTATTTCTCGTTGAAGATGATCCAGATGGTGGTTATACAGCCACAGCACTAGGCCAATCAATTTTTACCCAAGCTGATGATATAGAAACACTGCGAGTAATGATTCGTGACGCTGTTCACTGTCATTTTACTGATGAAGAAAAACGTCCTAAAATTATTCGTTTACATATAGTTCGAGATGAGGTAATAGCTTCTTGAAACTTCCACGAGATTTAGCAGGTACAAAATTAGTAAAAGCTCTTGATCGTTTAGAGTACAAACTTAGTCATAAAACAGGTAGTCACATTAGATTAACTACCCAATTAAATGGCGAGCATCATGTTACAGTTCCTGCCCATGATCCTATTAAAATAGGAACTCTGAATGCAATAATTAGAGATATTGCATCTCATCATAATTTTGAGAAAAATGAACTAATTGTGTTACTTTTTTCATAGAAAACAAAGAAATAATTTATGAAATATTTTCCAAAATCAATGACCTTAAATTACACCCAACAAAAACTATTCCCCATTATCAAAATCATCTCCACCGCACTCATCACAAGCGCCATTGGTTTAGAATTATGGAATATACAAACATCCATAACCAATCATCAACTACCGAGTATCTTAACCCCAGCTTTAATCATTGCCCATATTGCCCTATCTGCTCATTTTATGGAAGCATTAATTGCCGCTTATTATGCCCCAACACGCAATCAGACAGCAATCAAATATGCAATTTATACATTTTTTGTCGGTACAGTTGGTTTGTTAGAATTGTGGGAAAATCAGGATCCCTAAAATATTCTCCCCACTTTCTCCACCATCTCCACCGGTTTGAATTATCCTTATACTTGACACTTGACACCAAAATCTAAAATCTACAATGCTAAGAGCCGGAATTGTCGGACTTCCCAACGTCGGAAAATCAACCTTATTTAACGCTGTAGTCGCTAACGCTAAAGCTGAAGCCGCTAATTTCCCATTTTGCACCATTGAACCCAATGTTGGCATGGTCTCAGTCCCCGACGACCGGTTAAACGTTTTAGCAAAAATTGCTACCTCAGTACAAATTGTCCCCGCCCGTGTCGAATTTGTGGACATTGCCGGTTTGGTCAAAGGTGCGAGTCAAGGAGAAGGACTCGGTAATCAATTTTTATCCCACATTCGAGAAGTTGATGCCATAGTTCATGTTGTCCGTTGTTTTGAAAATGATGATATCATTCATGTAGCCGGTTCTGTTGACCCAGTGCGAGATATTGAAATCATTAATTTAGAACTTGGTTTATCAGATTTATCCCAAATTGAAAAACGCATTGAGAGAACCCGCAAAGCCGCACGTACTAGCAAAGACGCACAATTAGAAATTGCTATTTTAGAAAAATTAGCTGCTGCTTTAAATGCAGGTAAATCTGTCCGTCAAGTAAGTTTAAATACCGAAGAATCTGAAGTTATTAAAGGGTTAGGATTACTTACCAATAAACCAATTATTTACGCTGCTAATGTGTCTGAAGAAGACTTAGCAACGGGTAATGATTTTGTGGAAAAAGTTCGAGAAGTCGCGGCGATCGAAAATGCTCAAGTTGTGATAGTATCCGCACAAGTAGAAGCAGAATTAGTCGAATTACCAGAAGCCGATAAAGCTGACTTTCTGGAATCTTTAGGTGTGAAAGAAGGTGGTTTAAAATCCTTAATTCGTGCAACTTATACTCTGTTAGGTTTGCGGACTTATTTCACCTGTGGACCAAAAGAAACCCGCGCTTGGACAATAAATGCCGGAATGTCTGCACCCCAAGCAGCAGGTGTGATTCACTCTGATTTTGAACGGGGATTTATTCGCGCAGAAACTGTGGCTTATAACGATTTAGTAACACACGGCTCAATGAATGCAGCCAAAGAAAAAGGATTAGTCAGAAGTGAAGGAAAAGAGTATATTGTCCAAGAAGGGGATGTGATGTTATTCCGATTTAATGTGTAGCAATTAGCTAACGCACGCTATCGGTGATTAGAATAAGATGAACCACCACTTCCAGTCGCCACAGCAAGTAATAAATTAGACTGCATTTAAATTGTATAAACTAAAATCAGTCTAATTCTTGTGGGGTGGGCATCCCTGACCACCCTGATGTATAAATGACGTATATTTTAAATTACTTTAACATAAACTAGCCTATTTAGGGCTGGCGGAAAAAATGGCAAAAGGCCAGATCAGAACTTCTTAGCATTAGTTAGCTTTTTTGCATCTGAGATCTTGCATTACTGACTATCTTGATATTTAATATTTACATTTGTTTAATGAGATATTTGGTCAATATGATTGACAAGTTGACAATTACCTTGTATATTGTAGGAGGGTTGCTGAAATTCATCATTCATAAAAAGACTAGGGTTAGGACTAGAATACTTATGCCGTATATAGATACCGAGAGCTTGATCACCAAGGAGGGGGTTTTTGATGATCAATTGTTTCGACAAAGTGCTGAAATTGTTGTATCCAAATTAGAAAAATACTTAGCCGACTCATCAATCAGAGGATTAGCACTGAGTAATCCTTATGACTTGTCCCAAGCAGCAAAAGAGATCATGAATCAGGGACACAACAATAGGACTTTATACAATCAGGAAAAGCTAGAAGCAATTATTGACTTATATATTAAAACTGGAATACAAGTGTACTCACCCGGTTATATGGGGAGACAATTTTCCGGTGTAATTCCCTTAGCTGGTCTGATTGATTTAATTAGTTCCATCGTCAGTCAACCGTCCTCCTTCTATGAAGCGGGGCAGTTACCAAACGTAGTTGAGCGGATTATGGCCGATGAGTTTAACCAATTTATTGGTTGGAGTCCTGATAGTTTTGCTATGGTGACCACCTCCGGGGGGACATTAGGTAATTTAACCGCTCTTTTAGCAGCTAGAAACGAAAAATTTCCCCAAATTTGGTCAGAAGGGATTTCTGCATTGGGGGATCAATATCGTCCGGCCATTGCTGTGAGTGAGGATGCACATTATGGCGTTTGTCGGGCTGCGGGGATTATGGGAATCGGAGAAAATCAAATTATCCGTTTACCAATTAATCAGAAAAAACAAATTTGTATAGACAAGGTTCGTCCTACCCTAGAAGCAGCAGAGAAACGGGGGCTAAAGATTTTCTGTTTGGTGGCTTCAGCAGGAACTACTTCCGTAGGTGCTTTTGATTCAATTGATCAATTAGCACAAATTACCAAAGAGAAAAATATCTGGCTTCATATTGACGGCGCTCATGGTGCTAGTTTGCTGGTTTCTGACCAGTTGCGTCACAAATTAAAAGGAATTGAAAAGGCAGATTCCTTTGTCTTGGATGCTCACAAAATGATGTTTTTACCTGGGGTGTGTACCCTTCTTTTCTATAAGAATAAGGAAAAGAGCTATGGAGCATTTCGTCAGAACGCCAGTTATGTCTTTGAAAAAGTTCCTGATATCTATACTCAATTCGATAGTGCAGAACAGAATTTTGAATGCACTAAAAGACCGCTAATCATGAACTTGTGGGTATTATGGGCGCTCTATGGAAAGGACATATTTGCTGACAAGATCGAGTATTTGTGTCAGTTGACTCAAGAAGCCTATCAAATACTCAAACACGAGCCTGATTTCCAGACCATTCATCAACCGGAGGTGAATATCCTTTGTTTCCGATATGTACCGTCTAATGTGAGCGATAATCTGTTGTCTGATTTTCAGTTAGCAATTAGAAATAGAATTAGGGAAGGAGGAAAATTTTTCATTTCCAAGGTAGAAATTGATGGAATTAACTCTTTGCGTGTCGTTTTCATGAATCACAGAATTAATACTCATCACTTTCATGAGTTACTAGACGAAATCAGAAAAATTGGACTGGAATTAATGAGCGGAACTTAGTTAAAAAGCGACTGTTTTAAACAGCTACAAGTTTTCAATTTCAATAATTAGGGTTAAACCAGGTTTTTGGCTTGTTTTATAGTCTTTTATTAGCGGGGGAAAAAAAGTGTTAGAATATCAGGATAGGGGAATGATCATGAATACTGAAACTCAGAAAGTATCTACTTCTAGTGAAGAATTAATTTATCAATTAATTCCACTTGATGAATTAGAACCAAAATCAGTTGATGAAGTAGTTAAACTGCCTTCATTTTTTGAGAAAATCAAAAAATGTGAAAGTTTATTAGAGACGGAATATAGTGGACTTGAAGAGACAATTCAAAATGCTTTAGTATTGCGGCGTTTACAGCAAATGACAAATACTCTCATGCTCAATCCTATTTGGAAAGACATGATTGAGAAGTCAGGCTTAAAAAAAGCCCCCCGCAATTTTGAAGAATGGCAACAATTACCAATTTCTGATAAGAGTACCATGGGTGAGTTGTTCTCATTGTCAAGACCAGGTTTAGTTGTTCCTTTAAGTTATGGCGGTTTTGAAATTGTCGCCAGTGGTGGAACTACAACTGGTTTACCAGTGGAAATGGTTTACTCGTTGCGAGAATTACAAGATACTTACAAGATTGCTGGTAAATTCATCGGACAGTATATGTTAGCTGATTACCTAGCAGGGGATGATCCGAAGTGGGTTGCTACCACCTTAGCGGATTTTCAAATGTGGAGTAGCGGGACAATGGTGGGGGGTGTTTTACAGAATATACCCGGAATTAACTATCTTGGCGCAGGTCCGGTGATGAGGGAAGTTTATCACCACATTATGTCTTATCCCGGTCCAAAGGCAATTATGGCAATTTCCGCAGGTATAGCAATCCTGAGTGACCTGGGTATTGGTTTACATGAAGAAGCTAGGAAAAGTTTCCGTGTAGCAATGTATGGTAGTGGAGTATTACCATATCGCAAACAACTGGAGTTAAAAGAGCTTTATCCCAATCTGGAAATTTTGAGTTACTTTGCTACAGTTCAAAACGAAGCCATTGGCTTACAGTTGCGCCATGAAGTTCCTTATTTGGCTACCGTTCCCGGGTTACATTTGGTGGAGATTGTGGATAGTAAGGGTCGTTGGGTGAAAGTCGGAGAGGAGGGTGAATTGGTTGTGACGCGACTTCATGGCCATGAAGCACCATTTCTGAGGTTTAAATCGGGGGATAGGGTGATACGTCGTCCCAATATAGATAAACCGAAATTAAAAACCCAACAATTTGAGTTTTTAGGTCGCAGTGGAGATATTATTCACATTAACGACACACAATATTCTGCTCCCCAAGTTTACGCTTCTCTCTGTCATGAATTGAAAGCAGCTGGTATTTTTGACTTGGAAGCATTGGCTCATGAAATGCAGTTTGTTAACCATCGCACAACCAAAACCTTGCAGTTAATCGCTGCGGTAGACGATATCAAAACCTTGTTTATCAGAATGGATAATATGCTGGGAGTTGAAGGAATCAGGCGTTTATTTATTCAATCTTTAATGCACTCTTTATCTATTTTTAATATAGGAGAAGCTAATGTATATTACACTGAAAGGAGTGGGTATAAATTTGAAATAAAACTTGTGAACAAGTGGTCGGAAGAGATTTATAGAACTCAACTAGGTAAAGTACCTTTAGTTAGAGATATTTTCTAAAGTCAGCTATATCCTGAGTCACATCAGGATATGGATCACAAGGTAGGGAATGTCACGCCCGAACCCTAGATTAATTATTCTAGTAGGCTTGTAAATAGCAAATCCTTAACTTTTTCAGGTTAGTTCTGTTCAACAAGAATCCTCTCACTTGAGGAGAGTGTCAACGACTGTTTTTTTTCAAGTAAAATAACGAGGAAAATTATGGAGTCAAAGATCAGCATATTTTGTGTTGTTGATGTCATTGAATCACTTTCGGGTGGAACGCTGTTAAATGGTAATCTTTGCATGATGGACAATAGCCCTCTGGGTAGTCTCAATCAGGGAACAACCAATTTAATCACTTTGTGTCATCCAGGACAAACTATCCAGTGGACAATTTTAGCTCTTGATTTGCAGACACCAGTAGCTATTAGAAAGATTACCTTTCTTAACCAAGATGGTACTAGTGTTGAACCGCTTCCAGATGACCCTACAAAACTGGAAAGCGATAAGCTGCATTTGAATATTTGGTCTGGCATTGTCCCATACTATCTTGTACCCGGCGTAGATTATCGCTATAGATTTGAGTTGCAAATGTATGAAGGCAAGAACTGTCTGATGTATGTAGATACTCCTGCTTTGAAGTGCATTTAACCTCAGCTTGATAAAAAACAACAAAAACCCCTGTAAAGATAGGACTTTATGGACGGTTGGAACTAGGCGTTGAAGAGTGAAAACAAACTTAAACTCAGAGAAAAAGGAATCTTTATGAGCCAACAGTTGGGAATAATATTGTTGATTGATGTGGCAGCGGCCATAGAAGCCAACACTTTGGAAGGTAATACTTACCTGTTCGACAACATGAAATTGCAGGGGTCTGAAGGTTTAGGCACTGGCAAATTAATTTCTGCAATTAATGGCACTAGTTACTGTGATGGTTCTCAAGCTAATGAGCAGGTTTTGAACTGGCTGCCCTATGGAGTTGGTTCTTTGCCCCCCACCCTGCCCAAGAGCTTTCTATCAGACAAGTCGAAAAATAGCGATCTCAAGGCACTTGAAGAGATACAAGCTCTTGCAGATAGACTGACCGGTGCTAGTGCTGACGAATCTCAAAATATCTCTGATGTCGTCCAGGAATTACAAAGGATCTCGAAAGCTGTCGGTGTCAAGACTCAAGTTCAGAGTAGAAATAGTGATGTTAGTCAGGACATTGGCCATCTTGGGCAAAAAATTATGGATGTCACAGGAAACCTTGTGACTGAATTGGATGGGAAAATTCCGGAAATCAATTCTCTCAATCCAATCATTACAAACATCACCGGCGAAGCAGTTGATAAAAATGTCATTTATCCTGCTGCCTATGGCTCTCCTGATATGGTGACAGATGGCTGGTACTGGGCTGCATCTGTGGATACATCTAGACCGGGAACCTATGCTTACACAATGCATATACAGTTGTACAAACTATCTCGTGAGAATCAAGCATGGGCTTGGGTACCAGTAGATTTTACCCATGATGCTTATATCAAGATTTCTAATGATCCCAAGAAAAATGGGTTTACAAATGCAGGTATTGGATACCTACCAATCCCTATGGTCTAGTCAAATGCTTGATTTTCAAACGCAATTTCAAAAAATGGAAGACAGATTATGGCAAAAACAATAACGATCGCCAGTGTAATAGATGTTGTGGGCGCATTGGCAACTGATTCCTTGAGCGGACAAGTCTATTTTACAGACACCGAGAAAGCATCTGGTTCTACAGGCCATGGTACAGAAAGTTTAAAAACCATGGTGTCAGTAGGAGATGTATTGGTTTGGACAGTGACATTCTTAGAATGTGAGGCCTATGCTGCCATTGATGAAATCATCATTGACAAGAAATACTGTGAACCAGAAAAGAAGGTTTATGAAGGTACTGATGTCTCCTACTGGTCTGGTACGGTGAAGGAGAATGTGCAATTAGTTCCTTACACTATCAAATTTAACGTGGGAACTCGGGCAGAATCTATAGCCACCGCTTCCCCTCTCTATCTTGTGGGTAAAGATGCCTAAACTGCCAAGAATTACAATTTAACTAAGCAAGAGGAAAACCATGTCAGATAAGTCTACTCTCAAGAAGCAAAATCCTGGACAGCTAAATTCAGTGCAACTGAATATAGTCAGTGTCATAGACGTTCATAAAGCTGTGAGAACGGGAAGCCTGAAAAACACCCTGTACATGATGGACAACAGCGTCGGGGGACAAGGACAGGGAACAGATCATTTACAAACCGTCTGTAAGCCCGGACAGGTTCTGAATTGGATTATCTATCCTATGGATATGGAAAAGAAACCAGATGGAACATGGCCACCTATGCCAAAAATTAATAACATTGTTTTCCTAGACAGTCAACAACAAGGTGACGCTGAGGAATTTTCTGAAACCAAAATCTGCACTGAGTTGAAGGTTTATGGTGGTCCAGATATGATGCGTCATCGTTATTGCCCAGTTTATTATTATTGGGCAGGAGCAGTATTAAGCACATTGAAACCTGGTGTTTATAATTACAGATTTGTCCTGGAACTGGAGCAGGAAGGCAAAAAGGAGAAATTGTATTTGCATACTCAGGAAAAGCCTTCTTTGAAAGTAATTGATATAACCGCAGGACAATACTAATCTCTGTTAATAGTATTTCTGGTTTGTCGGTCATATCAAATGACATAATCACAAGACAGATCTAATGATTAGATGAGCTAAATTGCACCTGATTGTATATAGGTTGTGGGCAAATATGCCCACAATAGAAAACTTAAATTGCTAAATATTTGGGTTTTTCAACCCTTGCTATTTAGCTTTAATGATTTGTGTTGTAAATGCTGAAATTATTGATGATCAATAAATGGTAAAGTTCCGCATTATTGAATCACAGGACTTTGAACAAACTGTTGATTTATGCTCTAATTTATTTGTGAATAATGAACCCATAACTAAAAGTTTGCAGATAAATTATCAAGAATTTAGACAATTAGCTGAAGCTTATTTGAGCAAAGCAATTCTGGATAGGCTTTCTATAGTTGCGACTGAAGATAATGGAATTATTGTTGGTTTTGTTATATCAGAACATTTGATGACTATTCCCCCTTATATTCAGGAAATCAGTCATAAATTTGCAGCAATTCACAAGTTTTCCCAGGAGTTAAAATATAGTTATTTTGATAAATATCAATATTATTACTGGGAATTATTTCAGACTTTACATATTTTTTTGTTAGGAGTAAAAGATGAATACAAAAATCAAAAAATTGCTACGAACTTAATCAGAGAGAATTTAAAGTTAGCCAAACTTAACTATTTTTCTGTGGCTATTTCTGAACTCACTGGAATTGCATCTCAAAATCTATTTCGGAAAATAGGCTTTCAAGAAGAGGTAACACTCAGCTACGACTCTTATATCTTTAAAGGTGAGAAAATATTTTCCTCTATTAAAGAATCTACAAGTTGTAAGTTAATGTCATATAGAATTTAGCTGGACTAAGATGAGAACATCTGGTAAAAATAAAATCTGGGATCATATCATCAGCCGATGGAAACGAAGATAGATAATTGATAAGTTCTGTGTTAAAAAGGAGTTATCGTCAAATTTTAAGGAGATAATGACGTGAAAACAGCACTAGTTCTAGTTGACATTCAAAATGATTATTTCCCCGGTGGCAAATGGGAACTTGTCGGCATGGATATAGCAGCTTTTAATGCTGGAAGGCTTCTAACTGCCTTTCGTGAGAGAAAGCAATTAATTTTTCATATTCAACATATTGCCAAGAATGCTGACGCACCATTTTTTGTTGTTGATACCTATGGCGCTGAGATTCATGATTCTGTGAAACCCCAGGAAAACGAAAAGATTATTATCAAGGAGTTCCCAAATAGTTTTCGTCAAACTACTCTTCTTGATCATTTACGTAGTGCTGGGGTGGAAAGATTAGTGATTTCTGGGGCTATGAGTAATATGTGCATAGATGCTACAACTCGCGCTGCAAATGATTTAGGTTTCGACTGTATTGTTGCTCATGATGCTTGTGCAGCTAAGAATCTTGAATTCTATGGTCATATTACACCTGCTTTGGAAGTTCACTGTGCCTTTATGTCAGCCCTTAGTTTTGCTTATGCTCAGGTGGTCTCAACTAACGAAGCGATAGCTATTTCAGCTTTGACCTAAGTTTTGATCACCTTCACGGGTTTTCGGCATTTTCCTGATCACGAATGTTTTTCAGCAACCCCTATTCTAGAAAGTTGTGAAGTGCTTGGCGATTTAATTTCATCTTTTCTGCTAACAATTCCCAGTTTTCCCCCTCAATTATATGAATAAATTCGTCCAAATTTTCCCGGTATTGATATAGTGAATTTAATAATGCTTGGCGGTTATATTGCGCCATCATTACCCCTAATTCTGGATTTCCACCCCCCACCCTACTTGTATCCCGAAACCCTGAACTAGCGAAATTTTGGGCTAATTTGGCGATTTCTGGATCTGTTTCACTTAAACAAGCTGCTATCAAGGAGGCACTTACTATCACTGGTAAATGGGAAATCCAACTCACAGCTTGATCATGTTGTTCTGGTTGACAATGATAGACAACCGAACCGAGCGATCGCACAATTTCCTCTATAATCGTGACAATATGACTAGCTGTAGTCTCTATGGGTGTTAATACATAAGGACGATTGACAAATAAATTCCGCTGTGCTGATTCTATACCTACATCCGTCTTTCCCGCCATGGGATGACCACCAATAAAATTCTCCCACAAAGGGGAAATCGCCTTTACTATAGGTGTTTTTACTGAACCAACATCAGTTATAATAGTAGTTTTAGGTAAATAACCAATTAACTCTTTAATTCGGGGAATTATTAGTCCTATGGGAGTGCAAATAAACACAACTTCGGCTGATGCTAATAGGCTTAAATCCAAAGAAGCTTGATCTACACTACCGATTTCAACAGCCCTGACACAAGTTGATTCACGACAACTCACACCTAAAACATGGTGTCCTTGAGAACGTAAATCGAAACCCAAACAACCACCTATCAATCCTAAACCTAAAATACCAATTTTCATTGTCACCTGTAAATATGTATAATTTAAACTTTTGATACTTGACTCCAATTGCCAAAGTTAACAATATTTAAGCATAATGATCATATATCCAGTCAATCAGAATATTCTATGCCTAATTTCAATGCGACTGTGGATTATAGCACAGAATTTTCATATATTGGTTATTTGGTAGAAAAGCAATAATTTTGAACTTTTACATAATCTACTCAAATTAGCAGGAGACAAAGAATGCGTGATACATTTAATCGGATGATAGGTAAAACTAGATATGTTGTCTGTCGGTTATTTTTGCATTTAGGAGGATCTGACGTAGCGCCGATCTTAGGCGTTTTGAATCGGGCTGCAAGGGAAGCAATTGACGCTGATGGTGATATAGAAGTTTTAGGAGAAGAATTGGCGCAACTTTGCCAAACCTTGCTTCAATATGATGAGTATTGGTTATCTGCTGCTAATGAAGGTGATGTATTTTGGGAGGAAGGGGACGCAGGAGATTACGTCAATGAACTATTCACAGACTCAGCCCAAAGATATGGCGCTAATCTTGATTTTAGTTCTACTTCCTCAAACCAGCCCTTATCACTTCCCGCAACCCGTAACGTTATTGTTATGATTATAGTCGCCACAGAGGGAGAAATTCCAGAGTTAGAAACAGACTTAGCCAATATTCCAGCCTTAAGAGAAGCTTTAAGGGCTTTGATTAATTTACACTACAAATATAAACTCCGCGCTATCCAAGTGCATTTTTCACCCGCTCAGTTAGGAGATGATCTTTCTAGTGATCAGCTATTGGAATATTACCCCGAATTGATCCCATTGTAAATTATTTCAGGACTTAGGGAAAAGATCAGGAAAGTGGGGATAATTCATCAATTACCTCTACAAAAAAATAATTCGTCAGTCACATCTTACCTAAGTCTTATATTTGTTAACCTGTAATTAGTATCCGCACAAAACATGAATACCGTGATTATAACTATGCTGCGTAAATTTACAGTTGTTTGTTTAGCCCTAACTTTATGCTTAACAACTGTAGCCTGTGGAGGAGAAAACCAAACTAATTCCGCAAAACCGGATATTAGCCAAACTGCTACCCCCACCAAATTAAATGATGGACAGTATCAAGTACAACAAGCCACATACAACGATGCTAATGGTGAGTATACTCTGTTTTTACTCAACAACAACCCCCCAAGCTTTGCTACAGAAAAGCTACAAATGGCCAGATTAACTGAGGAAGAAATCAAAGCCGGTAAGAAAACTTACTTAAAAGTAGAAAATGGTCAGCCAGCTTTATACCTGACAGAAGACTTTAAACTTGAGTACGTCCATAATGTCACAGAGACAAAAACCAATCCCCAAACCGGACAAAAAGAAACCGTCATTGTTCGTCAAGAATCTAACTTTTGGACACCTTTTGCTGCGTCTTTAGCTGGTAACGTCGCTGGTCAAGCTATTGGTAGTATGTTGTTTAGACCTCAATACTATGTTCCCCCCGTTTATCAGCCCGGTGGGGTCATGACCGGTTATGGTGGTTATGGTTCTAGTTATGATTCAGCAGTTGCTAATTATCGTTCTCGCTACAATGAACCACCCGCAGCAGTAAGAAATCGTACTACTTTCCGCACCACAGGAAACATCAGAAACTCCTCTTCAGGACGCGCTACAACCAATAATAACCCAACCGGAAGAGCCTCCGGTTCTGGTTTTGGTGGTAGCAACCTCAGACCTTCTGGTAATTCTAGCTCTACCCAACGCAATTCTGGTAGTAGTTTTGGTAGTGGAGGTCGTTCTTCTAGTCGTCGTTCTTCCGGTTTTGGTAGCAGAAGAAGATAGGATATTACAGTAGGTTGGGTTTCGTTCCTCAACCCAACATGATCAATATCAGACAGCAGCCTAATATCAATCTTTTACTAACCTAGAAGTTGGGTGACGCTGTTGCTTAACCCAATCTACAATATTTGTGATAAATTTTTTTAGAGATGTTTTATGAAACGTCTCTACTTTCAATTTTATTCATAAATAATAAGGAGAGGGAGTTATTAGAAACTCAGCAAAAATACAAAAATCTACAAAATATCAATCTGATATAGAACTCGTATTTGATTTTTGAAAAAAATTAGGTATTGTCGGGTGCTTTACTACTGCATAAATTCTATCAATAAATAGATTTGTAATATCTGACGCACCAACCGTATCTTTTCATAAATCAAATATTATTCCTATATTGACAATAAAAACAGAAACTCATTCAACTAAAGACATCAAATCAAAAAATATTTTTTAATTTTTCCGTTTTTAGAAGTAAGAAAGGGTTGACATTTGATTTTAAATCTGTTATTATCATCTTGATAAGGAAGAACTATCTCGCTATAAAAACAGAAACTCATTCAACTAAAGACATCAAATCAAAAAATATTTTTTAATTTTTCCGTTTTTAGAAGTAAGAAAGGGTTGACATTTGATTTTAAATCTGTTATTATCATCTTGATAAGGAAGAACTATCTTGCTATAAATAGCAGATAATATAATAGTAGTTATAATTTAGTCTTAACAGACTAGATCCAGCGCGAACATACTAAGCGGTATCTCTGATATATTGTATATTAACATGGGATTGGTGCGGATCGAACGCACGGCCTAGCGCTTAGGAGGCGCTCGCTCTATCCAACTGAGCTACAACCCCAAAGACAACATAAAGATTGTCAAATACTATCATAGCAGTATTTTCATTGAGACTGCCAATAATTATCCCAATCATGGCCACCAATTTCTAAACCGCACAGATTACTACTTGCATTCAGGATAACCTGAGATTTGCTGCCATTAACTTCTCGCAATTCTAAGTTTAGCTCTCCCTGCATGGTATCTCGACAACAGAAAGTTAAACCATTGGTTGTCGGAGCGCGGAGGGGAGTACCTGGTAACTGGGTAGTTCCGGTCAGTGTCACTTCATAACTTAGATTTTTGGCTTGCATTTGCCATCTACCCCAGGGCTGAATTTGCCATTTTACCTCCGAATTCCAGGGGACAAATTCATAAAATTTACCTTGGTAGTGAATACCAATCATAGCAACTGATTCCATCCACCATAATACACCACGTTTGCCCCCACCAGCAGTTAAAGCTAAATCGGGTTGATTAATGAAAGAATTGCAATTTAGCCAAAACCATTTTTGGGGAAAAGCACCACCCCAGTTCTTTTCTGCGTATGCTGGCGCATTTGTAAATTCATATATTTTACCATGCCAGTCTATCCAACCACTAGCTAAACCATGAGCCATTAAAATTTGCCACCCAGGTTCAAATATCTGCGAAAATGATAACCAACCCGCTGTTGATTGCTGAAAACTATTTTGATTTCCCCAACCATATATAGGTTTAATTGTATACTCCCATTGGCAATAATTACCAGTGGCAGGATCTGTAATTATGCCTTGATTTAAGGTAGCTGTGGCTTGATAGCCTTCAGAAATATGCTGTGTAAATTCACTGGGAGTGAGATATAGCGGGGAAACTTGTAAGTTAGTTTTTCCCCAATGTCCTAATCCTAATACATCCCGACTCGCCCAAAATTTATTCACATCGGGAAAAGTGCGACAGAGGTACTCATCATTTATGCCCAGAATTTGGGCTGCACCGCCACTGTAGGGCTGATTACCTTTGGGGTCTTCGATGGAGTACATGAAGGCGATAGTTTGCCTAATTTCGGGTATTGTGACGCGGTAATACCAGCCTTCAAAAAAGCGGCGATTACTACCGTCCCAATGATAACCGCTGTGGGGGGTTTGGGTGCAATTGAGGTGGTTTGTGATCATACTGAGCATAGATGCTGTTATTTTGCTGATTTTTGAGTATGGACAACGCGGAGACTTTGGATTAAGATCATTAAAGAAGCGATCGCCATTAATAGCCCCCAAAACCAATAAGGTAAAAACAAATACTTCTGCATTTGTCCTGTATCTGATAGTCCTAATGGTCCTGCGGTATAACTGAATAAATAATCAAGTTGATGATAGGTACTTACACAAGCTTGCACACCTAGAAACTGAATTGCAAACCCTTGTACCCAAAGAGGTGTTTTTAAGGCGATTCCTAATATCATAAAACCTAATAAGGGAATTGCGACAAAACCAAACCAAGAACGCACCCAAATTAATGTAGACAGGAGTAAAAAACCGCCCAAAATTTTTAAACTCAAAGAAGTGGTTTTTAAACTACCGGAAGCGAGAATTAGACCTGCACCAGCGAGAGGTGGACCCATTGGACCAGCAGCAGCGACCAAGCCGATACCAAGATATCCCCATCCGTTACTTAAAGTATAATGAGCTACACCAGAA
>NZ_KE384663.1:156365-160071 GCF_000426925.1 Dolichospermum circinale AWQC310F
GAACCGTTGCCAAAGATTTCTAATTTTTGAAACTGTCCCCCTAAAATCAAGGCCATTAAACCGTGACCCATTTCATGAAACCAAGTTGCCAAAATAGAAAATGGGTATAAAATATAATTATCCATAGGTATTTGCCACAAAAATGCTGTGACTATACCCGCTGCGACTAACCAAGTTAACCCCATTTTTTCTACTTCTGTGGGAGTAAATAGAGGGTTGAAATTTTTACTGGGTTCTCTCATTATTGACTATCCTGCAAGTAATTACACGAATTAGCTGAGTATTCTTGAATATATCTTAATTCACTTCCAGAAAAAGTAGGAAAATTCCTCTGGCAAAAATGGTTCTCAATCTAACAAGTAATGTAAAATAATATTGTATCAATACCTTCAGTAAAGATACTTCTCCACTCGATGTTCTTCTAACATTGCTTTTATCTGTTCATCGGTTGGTGCTGCTTGATTGCTTTTTAATAAACCTTTCATTTGTTTAATAATGCTAGTCCGTTCTGATTTTTGACTGGGTTGATTTTGCAATGATTCAATGATTGCACGGACGGGTTCTAAGCGATCGCTCTCAGGTATTTGAAAGGCTTGCTCTTTCAGTTTTTGTAGGGACATAGAGGTTATTTTAATAATACTTGATTATATTTTATCTCATAGCGATACTTTCAGTAAAGCGATCGCTCATTTTCTTCAAGCTATTTTTAAAAACGATTCCTCTGGTAACTGTCTATCTCTCAACTGCTCAAGAACTTGCAAAAACTGATTATAAGCAATCTCAAATATTTCAGCATCATACATTAAGTTAGTATTAATTGGACGAGTTATATTGTAATGACCATCATTTGTATATTGATAAAATTGGTAATGATTTTCATTTTGTGAAACTATTCTAGCTTGTAAGCCATTGGCTATAAATTCTAGATAGTTTCTACACAAGGAAATGTAGTTTTGAATAGTCTGAAAATTTTCTTTGTCCACTGCGTGATTTACTAAATCTTCTAACCTCATCGAATAGACTCCCTGCGTTCTGAATTTTTGCGATCAAAGGCTATCCATTCTTCCTTTGTCATGCGATGGACATTTTCTAATCTTTGAATTGCCCAATTATTATACTCAATATTGAGATCACATCCCATCCAACGACGGTTAAGTTGTTCTGCAACTACAATAGTTGTTCCGGATCCTGAAAATGGATCAATAATCAAATCTCCTTCCTGTGATGATGCAAGGATAAATTTTCTTAATAATTCTTCTGGCTTTTGAGTTGGATGAGGTGTTGTTTCACCCATCCCGTTACAAGTAGTAGGAATTTCTATTACGTCTTTAGGTTTTGCACCTTTTGGGTTAGGTGTCCAGTTATTATTTTTTTTAGTTTTACCTTTTCCATAAGCACTGGTTTCTGCTTGGGGATGGGAAGGATACTTTAATGTATGTGCGCCATAAGGAATTCGCATATCGTCAATATTAATTTTCACTTGATCTGATTTACGAAAATGAATAATACTTTCATGCGATCGTCCCCAATCACTACCTAAATTAGCCTTGTTTTTATAGTGCCAAATTAACCAACGACAATTTTTGAAATATTTGGATACTGAATATTTTAAATCAGCTAATATTTCAGAAAACCCACAAACGTAAAGAGATCCATTAGATTTGAGAATACGCGAAGCTTGGCTAATCCATTGAATTGACCAGGCGATATATTTTTCTTGGTTCTCAAAATTATCCCATTCAGCTTTTTTAATATTATAAGGTGGGTCAGCAAACACTAGATCAACGCTTTCTGAATCAAGAGATGCCAGCCAATCTAGGGAATTACCTTGATAAATTTGTCCGTGAGGATGGGTATATTGTAGTTGGAATCCTTTTGTTAATGGTAATGGTAGTAATTTTTGTTCACTACTTTGTGCTTCTACCACTCCAAGATTTAGAGACTGTTGTATTACGTTTAATGCATTATTAGAACTGCTCAATCTCATCTATCCTCACAAGTTTAATAAACAGTGTTAAAGATTACTCAACGCATCAGCAGTTTGGGAAATCTCCTCAAACTGCCAAAAAATATATTATACTAACTTTCCTCACCACTCAATCTTTGTAACAATTCTTGACGCGATAAATTACCCAAAGAAAGAAGTAACTCAGTTGGTGTTAATTTAGCTAAAAAGTGAGATACTGGAAAAAAATTATTTCCCTTATTCACATAACAACAAATGGAAAAAGTACAATTATTTGGTATGCCTGCTGAGAAAGGGCGATGGCTACTCATACCTCTAAGTATAACTATCCTACTGTGCTTGGGTACAGTTTATTCTTGGAGTATTTTTAGAAAACCTTTAGAAAAACTTCTCAATGTAGGTGCAACTGATAGCCTGTTGCCATTTACTGTGCTGTTGGTTGTTTTCGCAATTTTAATGCCCATCACTGGCTTTTATATCAATCGTTTTGATACTCGACTGATTACAGGTGTTGGTGGATTAATTACGGCATTAGGTTATATTCTCTCTAGTTTGGGTGGCAATATTCCCACACTAACTATTACCTATGGTGTAATTGCTGGTATGGGTGTGGGTATCACTTACGGTGTACCGTTGGCTGTGGTAGCTAAGTGGTTTCCCGATAAAAAAGGTTTGGCTGTTGGTGCTACTGTGATTGGGTTTGGTTTGTCACCTTTAATTACTGCACCTTTGGCAAAGTTTCTAATAGATGCTTTTGGAGTTCGGCAAACTTTTGTAATTTTAGGTATTGCTTTTGCAGCTATTATTACCGCTATTTCTACTATCCTCACAACTCCTCCCCAAGGTTGGCAACCAGAGGGGTGGACTCCACCTGTAGCTATTGAAGCAAATTCCCATACTACAACTTCAGGATCAATTCTTCAGACTTCCAGTTTTTATGGCTTGTGGTCTTGTTATACCATTGGTTCTTTTGCCGGACTAGCAGCTATTGGTATTTCTAGTCCTCTAGCACAGGAAATTATTAAATTGGATGCAGCAACAGCCGCAAATACAGTCTCCCTGTTCGCTGTCTTTAATGGTGCAGGGCGGTTATTTTTTGGGTGGTTCACAGACAAATTTACGCCAAAATTAGCGGCAATTGTTTCCTTTGTTTTGATTTTGATTGCCTCGATTATGATGCTCAGTGCTGGAAAGGGAAGTGTACTCACTTATATAGTCGCTTTTTCGCTATTTTACTTGGCTTTGGGGGGTTGGTTAGCGATCGCGCCTACTTCCACTTTAATCATATTTCAACCCCAAGACTACGCCAAAAATTACGGTATTGTCTTCACTGCTTACGGTATGGGGGCTTTGGGTGGAACTTTATTAGCTGGCAAAATTAGGGACATTTTCGGCAGTTACACAAATTTCTTTTATCCAACTGCGGGATTAGCAATTGTGGGAATTATCTTGGCTGTATTCACGCTCAAACGCACCTCTACCAATGCCGATTTAGTAACATAATTTGTTCGTTTTCGATATCCCCTCTTGGCTTGTATTTTCCACAATTTATATTGGGAAAGTAGCCACTTCAACTCCCTATATCAGTTTATTACAAATAACCCATAATTAGATTTTAGATCCCCGACTTCTTCAAGAAATCGGGGGTCTTGTTGTTTCATAAATCCCCTCAAACTTCCTCATTCCGCAATCTTTGTAACAATTCTTCACGGGATAAATTACCCAAAGAAAGAAGTAACT
>NZ_KE384663.1:160133-160795 GCF_000426925.1 Dolichospermum circinale AWQC310F
AACTAGATAACTCAGCATCTAAACTACCAAAACGCCCTTCCAGAAGAGAAGTTATCAAAGAAAATCGTTCTTCCTCTTTTCCTTCTTGCTTTCCTTCTTGCTTCCAATCTTCTATTTGTTGTAAATAAGCCGGTGATAAGTTCATAATTACTTCCTCCTCTTCTCTACTTAAATTATCTCTCAATTCTAAATTCTTGCGCCAGTTCGCTAAAATGAGTAACAAATTCTCTCGAAAAGGGTTATTTTTTGGTAATTCAGTTAACTCCTCCACTGCTCTTTTTTGTGTTCGTCCTTTCCCCAAAACTCTCAACCATAACGTATCTTCATTTTCTGGTAATTGATGAATCACAACTATTGCTGTTTTCAGAATATTCGGCAGAAAATAAACACCTTGAACCCAATCTTCTACAATTTCATTTGCACCTAAACCCGCAATCATCCGATCTGAAAAAGTTGGTGTTAAAATCCATAAAATCGGTAATTCTGATTCAGCAATATTTCTATTTTCGCGTTTTGCTTTCCTAACTACATCACCATGAACGGCATATAATTTAAGTAAACAACTGCGAATTTCTATTTCCGATGGTGGATTACGAAAAGGCTCAAATAAACATTGAGTTTTAGCCATCTTCCCTAATAAACCTAAAGGTAGATTTTCCTGA
>NZ_KE384663.1:160918-164055 GCF_000426925.1 Dolichospermum circinale AWQC310F
GATATTCTTTAGGGAATTGGTCATGAGATTGTCGAGTCATTTCATTATATCAAAAATAATGGTACAATATTCTTTATGAAAATCACTAATTAACTCAATGAACGAATTATTAACTCGTATTACACAAATACCTGGTCAATGTGGGGGTCGTCCTTGCATTCGCGGAATGAGAATTAGAGTTAGCGACATTTTAGAAATGTTAGCAGAAAATGTCAGCATTAGCGAAATTTTAGAAGACTTTCCTGATTTAGAACCGGAAGATATCCAAGCTTGTCTTGTGTTTGCTGCACGACGGACTGATTTTGTGCGGTTGACAGCATGAAAATTTGGATTGATGCACAGTTACCACCAACATTGGCAATTTGGGTAACAGATACTTTTGCTATAGAAGCATTTTCATTAAGAGATATTGGTTTACGTGATGCTAAAGATATCGAAATTTTTGAATCTGCAAAAATCGCTAATGTCATAATCATGACGAAAGACAGTGATTTTGTTGATTTGGTTTGTCGGTTAGGAATACCTCCTCAAATCCTTTGGTTAACTTGTGGAAATGTGACGAATCGCAATCTGCGTCAACTTCTGACAATTACTTTACCTGATGCTTTGGAACAATTACGGCAAGGAGAAATGATTGTGGAAATTAGTAATAATCGGTAAATAATTACTTTATCTCAAAGCGATACCTTCGGTGCGCTTCGCTATCGTACTCCTCAAAATCATCCTATAAGCGATCGTACTCCCAAAATCATCCTGCAAGCGATACCTTCGGTGCGCTTCGCTATCGCACTCCCAAAATCACAAATTCGACACTTGGTTAAGTAAAGATAATTGGCATTCTAAAACATATCTAACGGGTTTACGAAGCTTTGAAATCTTACCTAGTTTTACTGCTCTTTCTAACCAAGTACGCATTAAAGTTAAAGGAATATTTAAACGTTCAGCTAACTCTTTATCCGTACATTCTGTCTTCAACAACTCCTCAATATGAGGTAACACTATATGGAAAGCATCGTATTTGTTAAAATCACTCTTAATTTCAACAATGCTATTTGCAGTATCATTTTTGTTACCAACTATCTCATATTTATCCTCACTCAGTAAAACTACTTCTGGAGTTAGTTGACTAGCTACTTCGTTCTCAACTTCAACTGAAACTTCTGCGTTGCTATCTAGATAACATTCGCCATCTGTTGATACTGGATTTATTTCTCGCTCATAAAGTAGAAAGTTTGGAATTGATAGAGGTCTTACAATTGTTTGGGAAGTAATTTCTCCGGTTTTGACCTGTTCTCTTAATTGCATTAGTAATCGACCGAGAACATTTATTCCAATAAGGATTTCTTCATCTACTGGTTTAGCTCCCCAAAAATCATCTTTTCTCGAGTCTTCAACAATTGGTTGATTTTCTGTCTCAAGTAAGAGACTACTAAATTTTTCCCAATTCTGAATGAGCTTTACCTGTAAGCACCAGCGCATAATTTTTGTCCGAACTAAATCCCAGTCAACACGGGAATTATCACGATAAGGTTTACTCCTCATTTTTGCTGTCATGGGACTTCGTTCAGCAATTATTAAACGCTGTACGTCAGGTATATGAGGAAAACGACAGGCTTGATACAATGCTTCAGAAGTAAGAATCCTAACACCGTTGACAAATAATGGGTATCCTCCTGCCATGTTGGATAATCCACCAAATCTTTCAGCCGTTTTGCGAAAAGTAATACAATCTTGCCTATTATATGTTCTTGATTCAGGAAGCTTTAATGCTGCTACCATCTTAAATTTCTCCTATTCAGGGATTGGAGTAATGTTCATTAACTATTCTAGGAAACAGGGGATACCACGCATTTAGTGGATAAGCTTTATTAGAATCACCCCACCATAATGCCAAAGGGCAGTTATTGGCAATATTACGATATGTTACCAAAATTGCACCAAATCCTAGTGACTTAAGATAGTCATACCCTAAAGGTCGCATACTTGAATTTGGATTTTTTGGCAATGAGACAATGTAAGCACCAGCTTTTAGAAACGCAGACTCAATAACTTTACGATCAGTAGGTGAAGAAAATATGTTGTCTTCAATTGGTAGATTATTAGGACGAAATAGAGATGGTAGAGATTTATTTGTATTCTGGCGATCTTCGTTTACTTGTTGAACGAATCTATCAACTAATTCATCTTCAGAAATTTCGCTTGTCCAAAAGCAGTCAAATCTTGATGGTTTCCAACGATTATTATGAAATTCATGTAGTCGCCAAAATTTTACTGTAATATTCTTTACTTTACCTTTTTCTTCAATTATTTTTTTTGAATATTCATATCCACCAGTATAAAATCCAAAAAATATTAAATGTAATGTTGTTCCTTCAATAGCATTAGGCAACCAGGACTCAATATCACGCCTTACTGTATTTCCAGAATACAAGCAATCGTCTAAATAAATATATATGACTGGTAATTTGCCGCAATCTTCAAGATTAAGACCATACAAATTCTGTAAACATTGATCAGTGAGATTTAGTAGATCATTTTGACTATTTCCTTTAGTTTGAATTTGTAAAAAATGAACCTTGCGTATTATATCAGCATGGTTAGATCCAAAAAGTTTTTCAGAAGTCAAAACTTTGGTAATGAAATCTTGAGCTATGCTATGAGAAATGTAGTAATTCTTGAGAATACGATCCATTTGCTCAAGAATAACCTGCTGAGTATTTTCATCAAAGCCAAATTGATCAAACTGCCTCACCCATTTGTCTACGTGGTTTGGATCAATAACAGCAATTTCACCTTGTCTATAATCGGCAATTGTCGTTGCTATAGAATTAAGAAGAATTTGACGCTGGTTGGACATAATATAGAAGTTTTGAGTTTACAACTTTACTATTAATTTAAGATAACTGGGCGGATAATACCCAGTTAATTACTATTAACCTGGCACTACAGGTTCTTTCGCCAAAAACTTCTCCAACTCAGTCAAAGCATCAGCATCAACCTTTATCTAAATCAAACAAAAATCAGCAGTTTGGGAAATCTCCTTAAACTGCCAAAAAATATACTACCCTAAACTTCCTCATTCCGCAATCTTTGTAACAATTCTTCACGGGATAAATTACCCAAAGAAAGAAGTAACT
>NZ_KE384663.1:164131-164769 GCF_000426925.1 Dolichospermum circinale AWQC310F
CACCAGATAACTCAGCATCTAAACTACCAAACCGCCCTTCCAGAAGAGAAGTTATCAAATAAAGTTGTCCTTCTTGCTTCCAGTCTTCTATTTGTTGTAAATAAGCCGGTGATAAGTTCATAATTACTTCCTCTTCTTCCCTACTTAAATTATCTCTCAATTCTAAATTCTTGCGCCAGTCCGCTAGAATGAGTAACAAATTCTCTCGAAAAGGGTTATTTTCCGGTAATTCAGTTAACTCCTCTACTGCTCTTTTTTGTGTTCCTCCTTTCCCCAAAACTCTCAACCATAATGTATCCTCATTTTCTGGTAATTGATGAATTACAACTATTGCTGTTTTCAATATATTCGGTAGAAAATAAACACCTTGAACCCAATCTTCTGTAATTTCAACTGCACCTAAACCCGCAATCATCCGAGATGAAAAAGTTGGTGTTAAAATCCATAAAATCGGTAATTCTGATTCAGCAATATTTCTGTTTTCGCGTTTTGCTTTCCTAACTACATCACCATGAACAGCATATAATTTAAGTAAACAACTGCGAATTTCTATTTCCGATGGTGGATTGCGAAAAGGCTCAAATAAACATTGAGTTTTAGCCATCTTCCCTAATAAACCTAAAGGTAGATTTTCCTGA
>NZ_KE384663.1:164892-192557 GCF_000426925.1 Dolichospermum circinale AWQC310F
AATATTCTTTAGCGAATTGGTCATGAGATTGTCGAGTCATTGAAGTAAGAATAAAATATTATGATTTAGGTTTAATTTCAAATTCAAGTTGTGAACGATAGAAAGAAACATCAAATTCTAGAAAAAAGTTAGTTTGTCCCAGAATTAAGGGCGCATTTGGTTTACTCACCCATGCAAAAGCCAATCTAACTGAAGGAAATTCACCTATTTGAGCGGTTACAAAAAATGGCATAGCTGCTTGACTAAGATTACCTGATAATTGAATAATGGCTTTATTTTTGTCCCATACTCCACCTAACTGAAGCCCCATTTCATAAGGTAAAACATTGACGGTAGCACCACTGTCTACTAAACCAAGTGCTTCTACTATTTTATCCCCACGATATAAAATTAATGGAAGTCTTGGTAAACTATCAAATTCGTTTTGGCTAGGATCATTTGTTGAATATTTGAACCGCATAAACTTTAATCATTAGAAATTGATTGATTTAGTTTTTCTATCAGAATTTCTCCTGCACCAAAGTTGTTATAAGGTGTTGCTAGGTGATATGTTTTGAAGGGTTCTAGTGGAGAAATATCTTCAGCAGAGTCTAAATCTTCTGCAAGAATACGAATTAATTTGAGTTTTTCTGGGGGTGAAAGTTGTCGAATTGATGGGAGTAAATCGGTTAATGTCATATTTTCCTACTGGATGTGTTTGAGATATGTAGGGTCAAAGTTATCTTAATTCTATTTTATTTGGTTTATTTGAAAGTGATCGCTCTCCCTAAAATCCTTATATAGCGAGCGATCGCCTCACAACTCCAATAAACTCTGAATGTGGGTTTGAAACGCTTCTAAACCACCGTCTTTATCCCAACGATCCTTAAAAGTTGGCAATTCCTCTAATTTCATAATATTTCCACCCTGATAGCTAAGAACCTCTGAATAATCAAATATTTTATCTGCTTTTGCTGATTTGGGTGGAGTAACAAAATCAATAGCCCAAGATACCTCAACAATTCGGTATATGTTGTAATCACCTTTCCAATCCTCATGTTCAGGCTTATAGTCCAAAACTCTTACCAAATGAGTGACATATCCGTGTTGTCTGAGCAAAATCAAATCGTCCTTTTCTGGTTTACCAGCATTCTGTTCACTGTCTTTCCAAGCCAGTTTGAAGAGATCATAAACTTTGTATCGTGAATATGCCCAATCACCATCCTCGCGTTTCACGTTTTTAGTCCATTTCAAAAGAGATAAATCCATATTACTTATCCAGTAAATTTTAAAAGTATATTGAAATTTTAGATCCCCGACTTCTCTAAGAAGTCGGGGATCTGGTTGCTCAATATTTAAGCTTGCGCTACAGGTTCTTTAGCCAAAAACTTCTCCAATTCAGTCAAAGCATCAGCATCAACCTTAGTCTGCATTGGACAGAATTTAGGTCCACACATGGAACAAAACTCAGCAGTTTTATAGATATCTGCTGGTAAAGTTTCGTCGTGATATTCCTTCGCTCTTTCTGGGTCTAAAGATAACTCAAATTGACGATTCCAGTCGAAATTATAGCGAGCTTCAGAAAGTTGATCATCTCTATCTCTAGCACCAGGGCGATGTCTCGCAATATCCGCCGCATGAGCCGCAATTTTATACGCAATTAAGCCATTCCGTACATCTTCAGCATCAGGTAAACCTAAATGTTCTTTAGGTGTCACATAACACAACATCGCTGTTCCATACCAGCCCGCCATTGCAGCCCCGATCGCTGATGTAATATGATCATAACCAGGAGCAATATCTGTCACCAAAGGACCAAGAACATAGAAAGGCGCTTCCGAACACTCTTCCATTTGTTTGCGGACATTAAACTCTATTTGATCCATAGGTACGTGACCTGGACCTTCTACCATCACCTGCACATCATGTTCCCAAGCTTTGCGGGTGAGATTTCCCAGAGTTTTCAGTTCCGCCAACTGGGCTTCATCGGACGCATCATGGGTACATCCTGGGCGCAGGGAGTCGCCTAAACTGAAAGAAACATCATATTTCTTAAAAATCTCAATGATGTCGTTAAAATGGGTATACAGCGGGTTTTGTTTATGGTGATGCAACATCCACCGCGCCAAAATTCCACCACCGCGAGAAACAATACCAGTAATTCGGTTTCTCACTAAAGGTAAATGTTCAATTAAAATCCCCGCGTGGATAGTTTGATAATCTACCCCTTGCTGGGCGTGTTTTTCAATAATGTGGAGAAAGTCATCAGCAGTGAGATTTTCAATTGTTCCGTGAACACTTTCTAAAGCTTGGTAAACTGGAACAGTCCCAATGGGAACAGGCGAAGCCTGGATAATTGCGGTACGAATTTCGTCTAAATTACCACCACCTGTAGACAAATCCATCACCGTATCAGCGCCATATTTTACCGCCAAATTAAGTTTATCAACCTCTTCCTGCAAATTAGAAGAATTGGGAGAAGCACCGATATTAGCGTTAACTTTACACTTAGAAGCGATACCAATAGCCATCGGTTCTAAATTTGTGTGATTAATATTTGCGGGGATAATCATCCGCCCCCGTGCTACTTCAGCGCGGATAAGTTCAGCCGGCAGATTTTCCCGCTTGGCTACGTATTGCATTTCTTCAGTGATTACACCCTGACGAGCGTAGTGCATTTGCGATACGTTGTCTTGTCCACGTCTCTTAGCTACCCATTCTGTACGCATATCCAATTCCTCAATAAACAGCTTCCCTCCGCTGGTATTATCCAGACTCAGGTGTTAAGGGTTTGATCTCAGCTTAGTTTCCCAAGCACCCCTAGCATGATGTAGATTCTAGCATTTTCGTGATCTTTGGGAGAGGGTGATGATAAATTGTGAAGATATGGGGAAAGGAGGATTTGTAGTTCGTTACACAAACCGTCTAGGGTTGAAACCCCAGGCTAATAGCGAAAGTCCGTTAAAACGGACTCAAATCTTTTCTTTTTTCAGTCGTCTTGAGACGACTTTTGTTATTAGCCTTGCACTTCAGTGCTAGGCGGGTAAGTTAGCAATTACTATGCTATAGCTAGAAGGTTAGAAAAATTAGATGGTTCGCAATAGTTTCTAATTAAGGCTTTGGCATTTTCTCTTTTTTCGCCTGTGAATAAGTTAAATATTACTTCTTCATTTTGCGAGTAAAGATGTAATAATCCAAAGTCTTTAATTCGTGAATAAATTAGGGGAACTCCTGCTAAGGTTAGTAAATGTAATTTTTTATTATCACGCTCTCTTGCGTCATGAAAATCATGATATGTAGATTGAAATTCCACAACTAAACAAGGTTGATAATTATTATTTGTGATCAGAGCATCTACACTGGAACTAAAGAAAAATTTTCTTAGTTCTATATCAACTCCTATGCCTAATTCACAAAGTTGGGATAAGCTGACATGTGTATGAATTTTATAATTTTCATCTATGCAGGTTTGGAGAAATTCTAACATTCTTTCTTCGTAAAGGTTAACCAGTCTTTTGGGTTTTACTAACATTAGTTTCTCTCCATTAATATTTTTGCAAAATGGTTAGCGGGAGTTTGGTATTTTGGAGGAATAAATAAGCATCAAATAATATTCGTTCTAAATTCATTTTAATATCAACAACTAAAAAATAGCAAAATAATTAATTGAAGGCAATATTAAATTAAATCGTGCCAGAGACAGAAATCAATAAAAAACCACGTAATTTCGTTGTTTTTATAAAAACCATGTAAAAATCACCAACGACTGAAAGCAAGCATGAATAAGGGATTGAAATAAATCCATAAAATTAAATCGTGCCACAATCATGACTTCGCAGGAAAAATCTATGGATTAAACTATTGACTTTTGTTAAAAAATATGTAATCTCTTACGAAAATACCAATATGTGGTTCGTTAATTCCCCCACAACTCCTTTGCAACCCAAATATCATATAAACCATTTTTAAACGCATAGCCTTCTCTCTCTAACTCTTCCCTCTGTGTCCTCTGCGCCTGGAGCGGTTCGTTAATTCCCCCACAACTCCTTTGCAACCCAAATATCATATAAACCGTTTTTTGTGGATTTTTGCAACTCTTAATCATTTATCCACCCATTTTTGGGCTAGATATTGCTACACTGAATCTCATACAAAATCATAATTGTTGTCGTCTGCACCTTGTGAGAGCATAAGAATCAGCTTTCTGGTGTAATCAAGAAAAGAAAGATAAAAGAGCAAATCAAAACATGGTAGACTCTCTCAAAAAACCAAGCTTTGACGAAATCCGTCCCGGAGTTAAATCCCCTGCGAAGGAAACCCTTTTAACACCAAGGTTTTACACGACTGATTTCGATGAAATGGCGCGGATGGATATTTCTGTCAATGAAGACGAATTACAAGCTATTTTGGCAGAATTTCGCGTTGACTACAACCGTCATCACTTTGTTAGAGATGCTCAGTTTGAACAATCATGGGATCACATTGACGGTGAAACTCGTCAATTGTTCATTGAGTTTCTGGAACGTTCTTGTACAGCGGAGTTTTCTGGATTCCTGTTATATAAGGAACTCGGCCGTCGCTTAAAGGATAAAAGCCCTCTTTTGGCTGAGTGCTTTAACTTGATGTCACGGGATGAAGCCCGTCACGCTGGGTTTTTGAACAAAGCTATGTCGGACTTTAATCTTTCTCTAGATTTAGGGTTTTTGACTAAGAGCCGCAGTTATACGTTCTTTAAGCCCAAATTCATCTTCTATGCTACCTATCTTTCTGAAAAGATCGGTTATTGGCGTTATATCACCATTTATCGTCATTTAGAATCCCATCCTGAAGATCGGATCTATCCAATTTTCCGTTTCTTTGAAAACTGGTGTCAAGATGAAAACCGTCACGGGGATTTCTTTGATGCGATCATGAGAGCGCAGCCGCAAATGTTGAATGACTGGAGAGCAAAACTATGGAGTCGCTTTTTCCTGTTGTCAGTATTTGCAACTATGTATCTTAATGATATCCAACGCAAGGATTTTTATGCTTCTTTGGGCTTAGATGCGCGAGAGTATGATATTCATGTAATTAAGAAGACCAATGAAACCGCCGGTAGGGTCTTCCCTGTGATGTTGGATGTTGATAACCCAGCATTTTATGAACGTTTAGATGTTTGCGTCCAGAATAACGAAAAATTGGCAGCAATTTCTAACTCTAATACTCCTAAATTCCTGCAATTCTTCCAAAAACTTCCAATTTATGTGTCCCATGGTTGGCAGTTATTACAATTATATCTGATGAAGCCTATTGATGCGGCTTCTGCTCACGGTCAAGCTCGTTAATCTGAGATTAATTTCCTTTAAATGTGGTTTTGTTTGCAACAGAGCCACATTTTTTATTTTTGATTATCTTATTAATTTTGTTTCGCGCAGTCTCTTTTAGATATCCCGCAGGGTAGACGCTAAGGAACAAAGATGCAAAGGTAAGAAATTATTATGATTATGCACAAAAATTTCAGATATCAATTGCCATTTCTGCTGACGTTTTGTTTATTTACTAACATATCACCGGTTTCTGCTGCGGTTGTCTGTCCAACGAATGTTCAAGAATCAAAAATAGCTGGATTGTTTGATATATTACTTAATATTGTCAATGTTGGTCGAAATGGTCGAAGTGGTCGAAATGGTGAAGATGGTTCAAGCAGTACAAGTCAAACAATATATGCTGATGGTTCACCCTTAAATCTTGACTTATCTGGTAAAGATGGCCAAGATGGAGAAGATGGTGGTTTCGGTTCTCAACCTAGCTGTGGACAATATGGATCACAAGGAGGGAATAATGATGTTTATGCACCCAATGGTGGTAATGGTGGTCATGGTGGCAATGGTGGTCATGGTGGTCATGGTGGCGATCTCACAGTCTATTATAGCAATTTGGCGGATTTAAAAAAAATTGCCCTCCGGGCTGTTGGTGGTAAAGGTGGCCGAGGTGGCCGGGGTGGACAGGGTACGTTGGGTTGTTCTTGTCGTCAACGAAGTTGGGTGAGAGAAGTCTGTGTAGGAAATCCTGGTACTCCCAATCGTCAATGTACTCAAAAAGTTTATAATTGTTATGATGGGCGTTATGGTAGCTCTGGTGTAAATGGACGTGATGGCAAACCAGGGCGATTGGGAATTTTAAGTATAGTTAATAGTAAAGCAGCTTTAGTAGATGATCAACCAACTGCGGAAATAGCAATTTCTCAATTAGTCAATCAACAATTTAGCCTTTCTAAAAATAAATGGCAAATTCGTCAAGGGGCAAAATCTTTACTGGCGACTGGTTCTATACTTGCTGATGAATATCGGGAGTTTGAACGGCGATTAGAGGGAAGTTTTAAATTATTTTGGCGAGAGAAACAGCCGATTACCAACTTTGCTAATCCATCGGTAAAACTAACTCTAAATGATAGCAAAGAAATAGATATTTCTTTTCCTGAATATCTCTGGATTGATGGTAATAGCAAAACTACAGGAAGTTTGACGGAGTACAATGTCAATCGTGCTATTCTTCAAAAAGATGTGACTAGATTGGCTGTGGCTGAACTTGCTAATTCAAAACAAAATCTTATTTTAAGAATAGTTGATTTAGCTGGTCACTCTGATGTGATCAATACTAAATTTATCATCAAATATCAGTTCCATGATCATGTTGATGATTATGTTAATCCTGAAACTGTATATGCTGGGGAAATTCCGCCAGAATTGGTCAGCCGCAGCTATAACAATTTTAATCTAGCTTTGGGTAAGTTAAACATCCCCAGCCTCGCTTTAAATCCAGGTATTAATGTTAATATTGAAGTTGTTGCAATTCGCTCTTTAGCCGGACGTTCTACACAGCAAAAAATTCTTTGGCAAGGGGTAATTCGTAAACGCCAAACTGGTAAAATTCGCAAGTTAATAGAAGAATAATAAACTAGGAGAAAAACAAAAATCTATTGAGTATTGAGTTAGATCCCAGTCTTATATAAGAAGTTCGAGATCTAAATCGGTGGTCTTTTTGTTAATAATTATTTATTTCCCCATTTTGCGTTTGAGTTTTTCTAATTCATCTTCGGTTTCCCAACGGCGAAATTTATCTTCTAATTCATCAAAATTACTTTGAGAATTACTAGCAGTGTTCCAACCATAATTTTCTAACTTTTGCTGGCTTTGTGCTTTGGTTCTGGCTGTTTGCATTTCTGCTGCTTTATTTTGTACCTCTTGGCGACGTTTTTGAATTTTCCCAAGTAGTTCTTGGGACTGGGTAATGCGTTCTTTTAAGCCTTGCATATGTCCCCACATTTGATTTCCTTCCCGCAATAATGCAGCTTCTCGCTGTTGGGCTGGAGTGATTAAATCTTGTCTACCCGCAGCTTGGGCTTTTTGAATACGGATATGCCATTTTTGAATTTCTTGGGCTGTGGAAAGAATTTCATCTTGCGATCGCTTCTCTTGTAATTGTAACTCAGAAATTAACTTTAATGTGTCTTCTTCCTGTTCCCGTAGTTGTTCTAAAAGTGCTTCTAATTCTAAATGAGGGTTATTCCGCAAAAATTCTTCTAGACGACTTTCTAAAAAGCGACTTAAATCATCAAATAAACTCATTGTTAAAGCTCCAATTCTCAAATATATATCTATTTTATCAGCAAATTACAAATTAGTTAAATTGGTGTAGTCCAATATTTAATTCCTTGGATGATTTTTTGTCGTAACCCAAATTTCGGTAAGTCCTCCTCTCTCCAACCTAAATATGTCCAATGGGGAAGATCATTAACTACTGTTTGAAACCAGCCATTTTCATTTAAAATCTGTTTTTGAGCCGGTGTTAATATTTGTAAATCAATTGCTAATCCCCACAAATGTTGTGATGTCCCTGGAGGTGCAACTAAACCAAGAATTTTTGTCTCTTTCCCAGCTTTTACTTGGGTTAATGTTTCTCTATTTGCGTATTTATTCCAAAATCTTAAATTAGTGGCAAAATTACGCAAACAATCCCCAGCATAACCAGATTTTAGAGAAATATTTTCTAACTCTTTGGCTTTATTTAATGCTGCTGCTGCTGGTTTTTGTAAATAACATTCTTCTGTACCATTTACTAGTTCTATACTGATTTGATCCTGAAAAGATTGGGTTTCTATTTCATTGTCTAAAATGACTTTTTCTGGTAGTTTAATTTCTGAGTCTTGATTAATAAATACTGTTCCATAGGAACGTAGTAAGGTATATTCAAATGTATCAATCTCAGGAACTGTGGGAATTTTATTGGCAATTGTTGTTAAAAACCGCTGTTGATCATCCAATTTCTGATCAGGAATAAATGGCACATTTACAGCTATTTTTGGTTGCTGACAACTTCCATTAAATTCATTTACGCATTCTTTGACAGTCTCAGTATTTGATGTTAACTGACTTTGGGAAATTTTGTGAGCAAAGACTAGGGTAACACTGACAAAAATAATTATAGTAACAAATGCTGCTATTTTCAGAATTAGTTTCATGAAAATATTACTTTTTTTGAAAATTTCGATTTCATCATATCTTAAATACCCGAATTATTAAAGAAGTACCGGATATTTTAACCAGTCGTAAATCTTGTTTTTTGTGTTTTGTAACTTTAGATCAAATTCCTGTGTATAATTATTAATTATGGAATCAGGTCTATTTTTTAGTTCATCAATTATAATAAACAAAATTGATACTAAATACATCTCGGTAAAATGATGAATTTAAAAAACTCCCGACTGCAAACTTTACTTATTTATGCCATACTAGGAGCGATCGCTTTAGTCATGCTCTTTCCCATGTTATGGCTAATTAGCACATCACTGAAGTCACCAACGGAAAATATCTGGCAATCACCACCCGCATTATTACCTAGTCAACCTACCTTAGAAAACTTCTCTCAAGTCTGGCAATCTCTACCTTTTGCCACTTATTTATATAATAGTATCCTAGTATCTGTATTAACTGTCGGTTTAAATTTGTTGTTTTGTTCCTTAGCAGCTTATCCCTTAGCTAGACTATCATTTTTGGGCAGAAACGGAATTTTCATTGCTATTGTGGCCACAATTATGATTCCTTTCCAAATTGTCATGATTCCTTTATATATTCTCACAGTGCAATTAGGTTTGAGAAATAGTTATCTAGGGGTAATTTTCCCTAGTTTAGCTTCTGCTTTTGGTATATTTTTACTACGTCAAGCCCTGATAACTGTACCAAAGGAAATTGAAGAAGCTGCTCGTTTAGATGGTACTTCTGAGTTAGGATTATGGTGGTATGTAATGCTACCCGCTATCCGTCCGGCGCTAATTACTCTGGCTATTTTTGTCTTTATTGGCGCTTGGAGTGACTTTTTATGGCCTTTAATTGTGATTCAGGATGAAAGTTTATACACTTTACCACTGGGAGTTGCTAAGTTAGCGGGGACTTTTTCTTTAGACTGGCGTTTGGTAGCTGCTGGTTCAGTAATTTCAATTACTCCAGTGTTAGTATTATTCCTGTTCTTGCAAAAATACATTGTCCCTACGGATACTGCTAGTGGTGTTAAGGGTTAATTAATATTCTAAATTAATATTAGAGGGTGTTTTTCAAGTCAATGGCCAATTCTCGTTTACAATTACTAGTTTTAAGCAATGGTCATGGAGAAGATATCATTGCTGTACGGATTATCCAGGCTTTACAAACATTATCTTCCCCACCAGATATCTTTGTTTTACCAATAGTGGGTGAAGGACGCGCTTATCAAAAAATAAACGTTCCCATAATCGGTAAGGTACAGAATATGCCTTCTGGCGGTTTTGTTTATATGGATAGCAAAGAGCTAATGCGTGATGTGGGCGGTGGTTTGATCCAGTTAACCTGGAATCAAATCAAATCTGTACGCCGTTGGGTGAGGCTACAAACAAGCTTAGGGAATCAAAAGGCTATTCTAGCTGTGGGGGATATTGTCCCCCTGTTATTCGCAGCTACAAGTGGTGCTAATTACGCTTTTGTAGGTACGGCTAAATCAGAATATTATGTGCGTGATGAAGCGGGTTTATTACCACGAAAATCAAAATCCGCAAAGTGGGAAAATTTTTCTGGTTCAATTTACCATCCTTGGGAAAGGTGGTTAATGAGTCGCAGCCGTTGTCAGGCTGTGTTTCCTAGAGATTCTCTGACGACGAAGATCTTAAAAAAGTGGTCAATTCCGGCTGTAGATGCAGGAAATCCGATGATGGATGGGTTAAAGACCAATTTTAGCAGCCCAGGGTTTGATCGTGGTAATGCTGAACACAAAGAACAAATTCGTCCTTTGATTGTGACTCTGTTGCCCGGTTCTCGCGCCCCGGAAGCTTATAATAATTGGGAAATAATCATGGTTTCTGTATCTGCCTTGGTTGCTAGTTTACAACAACCAGATTCTTTATTCTTTGGTGCTGGAACAATGATTTTTTTGGGGGCGATCGCGCCTGGTTTAGATTGTGGTATTTTATCTCAAAGTTTACATATTCAAGGTTGGCGACTTTGTGATCAATCTCCTTTACAAATTCCTGACCCGGACAGCTTGACTTTTAAACAAAAAAATGCTTATTTAATTTTGACACAAGCAGCTTATAATGAGTGTTTACATTTAGGTGATTTGGCCATCGCTATGGCGGGGACTGCAACGGAACAATTCATTGGTTTAGGAAAACCAGCCATTGCTATTCCTGGTGGTGGTCCCCAATATAACACCGCTTTTGCAGAAGCCCAAAGTCGGCTGTTAGGAATATCCCTAACCTTAGTCAATCAACCATCACAGGTGTTACCAGCCATTCAGTCTCTACTGAAAAATCCTGATCTTTTGCATGACATTGCTAAAAACGGGTTACAGCGTATGGGACTTGCGGGTGCAGCACAAAGGATTGCAGAATGTTTACAGGAAAGATTGGTAATGGGTAATAAAATACGTCTTATGTGAGTTGGAGGCTGAAAGAACGCAGTCTCGTTCCTAAGACTAGGACTTGTCGGTAAAGTGAAGTCTGAAACCCTTAAAATGACCGGGGCATTTTTAACTCACATAAGGCGTAAAATAACTAGTGACTAGTAACTACTGAGTGATTAAGCTACTAAGCCAGAACGCAAAGCCCGAACTGCTGCTTGGGTACGATCATCAGCACAGAGTTTGTTTAAAATATTGCGAACATGAGTTTTTACCGTTCCTACGGTAATATATAATTTTTCTGCAATTTGTCCATTACTGCAACCACCCACAATCAATTCTAAAATTTCCAGTTCCCGTTGGGTGAGGGGGTAGGTTTCTAAAACTTGTTCATATTCTGTTTCCAAAGCCTCGATTTTTACAGTTTTCGGCTTATCGGATGATTGATTATCACCAGAGTTACCCTGGCGTACTTTTCTTAATACCAGATTAGCGATCGCCGGGTCAATCCAAGAGTTACCACGAAAAGTGACTTGTACCGCTTCCGTAAATTTATTAATACTTGTTTCCTTCATATAATAAGAATCTGCTCCTGCTGCGAAAGCCGCCAAGACAGCATCTTCTGTATTATCCATGGTCAGGATCAGAACTTTTGTCTGTGATTGTCCTGTTTCAGCCTGATAACGTCTAAATTTGCGTGTTAGTTCAATTCCGTCCATATCAGGTAAACCAATATCTATCACGGCCACATCTGGTTTCATCGTTTCTAAAAGTTTTAATCCAACAGTCGCATTAGCCGCCTCACCAATCACTTTAAAGCCGCTATGTGACTGCAATTCGGTTCTCAGTCCCATACGGGTTAAATCATGATCTTCAATCAATATAATACTAATTTCATTCATTGTTACACCCATGATAATCGGATTGCTTCCCTGTAGCACCAGGAGACAGGAGGTGGAAGGTAAAAAGCTTGTTTCCTGAGATTTTGAACCTTTGTATTAAGTAACTATTTTTGCACAGAAACACTAATCAAAACTATTTCTCAGATCAAAATTTCATTTAACTTATTTCAGTCACCCAGACTTAGGATAGATGATTTTGTCACCAATGAACATCTACCAGGAGAAATAATAAATGATCGATTCTTATAGTTAAGATAAGTCAATATAGGTGTAAAAATCTAGCTAAAGATATATCCGTCTAACTTATGATACTAGCTGGCCTATGCACAGAGTTTATTTAAAATATTGTAAATATGAGTTTTTACCTGATATTCATCTAACTTATATTCATCGGCACCAAGGTAGATGATCCTGTTGCCAGTTAACATCTATCTAGAGGAGTAATAAATTGCCAATATTTGTAGTTCAATCGTCGTCAAAATCTAGCTAAAGATATATAGATATTTTTCCCAAAACAAATGAAATTATTGAGACAAATCCGGAAAATTACAGTTTAAGCATGATTCCTAAATTTGCAATTGACTAGATATAGCATTTAATCGGTAGGGGGTAATCCAGTGTATATGGTAGAACTGCGCGTTATAGCTTTTCTTAGCCTTAGTGATATGTTTCCGTCAAGGATAAATAAAACTCAGATTTGCAAAGACTTTTAACCTAAGTGCTATCAAAATATATACTTAGCGGAGTGATTTTTATTGAGACATATTACCTATTTAAGTAATATTGTTGAGGCTTTTGGTACACAATGTTTCCATGCAATTCTCACTAATGGGTGAAGACAGTTAACTAATTGCTAATTTACAATGTTTTCAACTAGATAAAGTATTTGATTTGACTACAGTGAAAATAAAAATCGATGGAAGAAACGCTAAAAATTTTAGTTGTAGAAGAGAATGAAGTAGAGCGTGTGCTATTAAATCTAGCTCTGAGGGAGACAGGAATTAGTATAGAACTTGATGAAGTCAAAGATAGCCATCACGCGCTCTCGGCTCTGATTAATAATCACTATGATTGTATATTTCTCGACTATCATTTACGAAATCAAGATTGCTTAAAATTAATTCAGAAAATAAATTCTTCAGCCATCAAAGTTCCTTTAGTGATTTTGATAAATTCAGGAAATGAAGCAATAGCTGGAGATTGTATCAAAGCAGGTGCTAGTGAGTATTTGATCAAGTCTACATTATCTTCACAAACCATAGCCCAAATTTTGAGAAGTGCAATTCGTATCCACCGCACCCAAATGCAGTTAGAGTTAGCAAATCAACAACTTAAAGAAAGTCGAGAAGAGCTAACTATTCAGGGTAAAGAATTGGCAAGACAACAGCAACAAATTCAGCAACAAAAACTGGCACTTTTGGAGATATCAAGGTTAAAATCATTATTTTTAGCGACGATATCCCATGAATTGCGAACCCCAATGAATGCGATTATTGGATTTTCTCAAATTTTATTACGTCCTAAATTTGGGAATTTAACAAATCAGCAAATGGACATGGTAGAACGCATCCTCAATAATGGTAAAAAATTACTAATGTTGTTCAATGAAATCCTCGACTTTTCCCACATAGAAGCCGGTAAATTAGAACTCAAGCCAGAAATATTCGATTTATCAGAAGTTGTTAGTAATACAGTGAAAGAAATCCGTTCTTTAGCTGAAGCCAAGAATTTATCTTTGCTAGTCAAAGGAGATCTAAACAATAAATTAGTATTTAATGATGCAGTAAGATTACGGCAAATTTTAATGAATTTGCTTTCTAATGCCATTAAGTTTACAGAATCTGGAAATATTTTCGTAGAAATCAAAGAAATACATCAAAATAGAGTTACAATTGCTGTAGAAGATACAGGAATTGGTATTGCTACTCAAGATTTTCAAAATATTTTTGCAGCATTTCATCAAGTTGATCAAGGGATTAGCCGTAAATATTCTGGTGCAGGATTGGGTTTAGCTATTGTTGATTCATTAGTACGCATGATGGGAGGAAAAATATATATCGAAAGTAAATTAGGAGTCGGTTCAATGTTTAAAATAGAATTACCACGGAAAATAAATTTGATAGCCGATTTAGGTAATGTAGTTTCTCGTACTCATCAGCATCATTTTCATTCCATATATTACCATAGGAAATCATCAATAAATTCTCCCAATTTGAAATTGTAGATGATTAAAAGGTTGATTAATTATGACTATTCTCAAAAAAGATCGAATTTTGTCAGTTGATGATACTAAAGATAATCTGATTTTAGTAGAAGCAATTTTAGAGGATGAAGGATATCATATTGATTCAGTTGCTAATGGTGAATCAGCTTTAAAAAACGTGGTAGAATTTCCACCGGATCTAATTATTTTAGATGTAATGATGCCGGGAATAAATGGCTATGAAGTGACGCGAAGAATCCGTAATAATCCAGAAATAAACTATATTCCGATTTTGCTATTAACAGCTTTTGACGAATCTAGTGTTGTGGAAGGTTTAGATGCGGGTGCTGACGATTTTATTCGCAAACCCTTTGACACAGAAGAATTATTAGCAAGAGTGCGATCGCTGCTAAGATTAAAACACAGTATTGACGAACAGCGAAAAATGACACTACAGCGAGAAGATTTTGTTTCTCGTCTTACCCATGATTTACGCACTCCTTTAGTAGCTGCTGATAGAATGCTACATTTCTTTTTGCAAGAAGTCTTTTGTAGGATTTCTCCAGAAATGAAACAAGCGATTAATATGATGATTCGTAGCAATCAAAATCTCCTAGAAATGGTGAATACTCTCTTAGAAGTTTACCGTTTTGAAGCTGGGAAAAAAAGCTTAAACTATGAATCATGCGACTTAACACAAATAGCTACTGAAGTAGTGGGTGAACTCAGTCCCTTAGCAGTTGAGAAAAACTTAATTTTAAAATTAGATACCCATGAATTAAACCAAACAGAAAATAATGGAGGAATTGTTAACGGCGATCGCTTAGAATTAAGAAGAGTATTCAATAATCTCATTGCTAATGCTATCAAATTTACCGATACAGGTAGCATAGAAGTCCGCATTTTTGAAACCTTATCCCCAACCAATCATCCCAGTCAAATAATCATCGAAGTTCAAGATACAGGTTATGGTATTGCAGCCGAAGATCAAGAAACAATTTTTGAGCGATTTCGCCAGGGAAGGAATAAAAGATCAGGTAGTGGTTTAGGACTGCATCTTTCACAATGTATTATCGAAGCCCATGGAGGTAAAATAGAACTTTCTTCACAACTTGGTAAAGGTAGCACATTCACAGTCAGATTCCCCAAAATCACTTGATTACTATTAATTAACAAATGCAAGGACTTTGAACCTGATTCCCTATTCCCTATTCCCTATTCCCTATTCCTTTGCTATATTCTTGAAACCGAACATAGCTGAAATTTTCTACCTAGTAACCGCCGAATAATTGCTTCTAATTCCTCAATCATATAGGGTTTACTAATGTAATCATCAAAACCAGCTTTGAGAATACTTTTTTTATCTTCAGTTCCAGTCAAAACCGTTACAGCAACTACAGGAATATGGCAAGTTAATAATTCTCCCTTGAGACATTGAATAACATCTAACCCACTCATACCCGGTAAGAAAATATCCAATAAAATTAAATCAGGCTGATACTTCTTAGCCATAAACAGCGTTCTTGAACCTTCTTTTTGACAAATAGATCGACAACCTAATAATTCTAGGGTATAACTCATTAGCAGTAGACTATCATCATTATCTTCTACTGCTAAAACCAAAGGCTGTCGATGTTTTTGTCGTTTTTCATCACTCATAAATGAATGTGCTAAATACATCTCTTCTCCGGAGTAGTTAATAGGGAGTAGTCGTTTTTATGAGTAGAACAGACGAACTCGCAAATTCTCATTGGTTGTTTATCTTCAGTAATTGGAACAGGAAATAAAAATCTAGTTTTAATCCTTTTAGTAGATATATTTTGATTATATGCAAAACTGTCAATAAATTTATTTACAAAAATCAACAAATTTATTATCCTACTTCTTCGATAAATAGGGTTTATTGTTTTTATTTTTACTAACCATGAAATTACTATTTAATCTTTGGCCTTGCTGAATTGAGGTATGAAATTGAAAAATCAAAAAAAATGAACCTCTTACCCTCAAAAGACTCTGCGCCTCTGCGTGAAATAAAATCATACTGTTAATCAGCAACGCCGAAAAAATAGCAGACGTAAATTTAGTTTTTATCATCTAATATTGCTCAAACAGGTAAATTATGAGTAGAATAGTTGACACAACTGCAATTTTGGTAATATAATATATTACCAATTATTACCAATAATGGCTGTAACAAAAAATTGTGCATCATTGTCTCAGCAGAGAATAATTTAAATTATGGATTTTGACTACTTCAGAACTAACGAAAGTAATAACACCAATAAAAACTGTCAAAACTTGTTATCCAGTGGTTGGCGGCCATTTCACAGAGATTTTGATTGGGAATATTTCGGGAAAATTTTATCTCATGATACTCAGGAATTAACCCAGAAAAGTATTAATTTAGTCAGTTATTATGCTGATGCTTTGGCCAGAAAAGAATATGCTTGGTGGGCAAATATTTTAAATTTAGCCTCAGATTATACTCGTGGTGAATTTCAGAAATTTTGGAATTATATCACACCAGATATGCTCACTCCAGAACAGCGCCATAAAGACATTTTGAGTACAGAAACACCGCTTGTACAATTTGTGAGCCGCAATAGTATTCCTATTGATTATGTGCTGAATCTTCTGCAAGAAATCACCGTTCTCCGAGTCTTAAAATTATTAGAACGTCCTGATATTATCACTCAATATTACTCCGAAAGAGACTTTTATTTTCCAGTAGAAAAATTTGTGAACTGGGAAAGATTAGATGTGGTAAATACAGTTTATGCTTATTGGTCAAAACATGATACTTGGTTACAAATTGAAGCCTATGAAAGAGGCAGAAGGAATTATACTTTAATGTCCCAAAATATGAAACCTTTAATTAATAAAGCGACCTATGATTTAGCAGTAATGCTGAGTGGATATCAAAGTCGGGTGGGGAAAGTTCATAGTCAATATCCATTGCGGACATTTCCCCAAGACATCCAAAATTTTAGCGACTTAGTTCAACAAACAATTTTACATCAAAACCAATTAGCAGTTGTAGTTCATGGCGCACCAGGTACAGGAAAAACAGCATGGACACAGAGTATAGCTAAAGAAATTCTTGTCCCTTTAGGATATGTAATTTTCATTTTAGATCATGATGCTATTACCAACTTTGTCCCGCCAACATATTTAGAACGCATTTGTATTATCATCAACGAAGCTGATAATCTAGCTCAAGATCGGGCTTCAGAAGTGGCACAATATAATAACAAAACTGAGCATATTTTAGCCTTATTAGATGGTACATTATATCAGAGTATAATTGATGAATCTGGTATGCAAATGAAGCAAAACTTAGTAGTATTAATGACTTGTAATACCACTGAGAGATTAGATCCAGCCATGTTACGCAAAGGTAGAGTAGATTTAATGTGTGAGTTTATCAAGAAGTTCGTTTAATCACTTATTAAATCCTCAACTGATCTTATAAATAAGGTATCTGGTATAACTGTATTGAGAACATCAACAATTAGTTTTGAGTTTATGATTGGACAAGAAAGACAAGATCAACAAGCGGTAACACGATTATTTTCTCATCTAGAATTTGATGGTAATAAATTTCAACATCAACCAGGTAGTGTTTTAGGAAATACAGCTTTAATTGTGGGAACTACTGTTGGGGCTGGAATTATTGGACTACCAGCAGTAACCTTACCATCTGGGATTATACCATCTACAGTTGCCATTATTTTTGTATGGTTTTATACTTTATTATCTGGTTTAATAATTGCGGAAGTGACTTTAAATATCATGCGAATTGAGGGTATTCCCCACTTAGGGTTATTAGCAATAGTAGAAAAGATTCTTGGTAAAGTCGGAGCGAGAATTGCTGGAGTCGCATATTTATTTAATCACTATGCTTTGTTAGTGGCATATATGACTAAAGGTGGAGAAGTTTTAACAACCACAGTTAATCAAGTTTGGAAGTTAGAAAATATTTTACCTCATTGGGCGGGAACAGTGAGTTTTTCCCTAATATTTGGTAGTATGATTTATTGGGGAAAAAATAATTTTATTGAAAAATTAAATGAGATATTTACCATTATTTTAATCATGGCATTTGTGGGTTTATTATTATTAGGAGGAAGCCAAATCCAAAGCTCTCAATTCTTAGTGCAAAATTGGACTGCTATTGGTGGTTCTCTTGCTGTTATATATGTGGCTATGTTCTACCATTCTGTTATCCCGCTGGTTGTAACTCAATTAGAAGGAGATATTCCCAAAATTCGTCAATCTATTATTATTGGTTCTGTGATTCCACTCTTGATGTTTTTAGCTTGGAATGCAGTTATTTTAGGTTGCGTGACTCCAGATATTATACAACTTAGTCCAGGAAATGAGAGGATATTTGACCCATTAAAAATCCTCCGCAATGGTGCTTCTGGAGAATGGTTTGCAATGTTGCTATCAATTTTTTCAGAATTTGCCATTGTCACATCATTTATTGGTATTACCTACGGTTTAACGGATTTTTTCAAAGATATTTCTTTAATCACTAAAAGCGAAATTTCTCGTTTACCTCTTTATTCCTTGGTATTACTTCCACCTTTAAGTTTAGGAACATTTAATCCCACCATATTTTTCCAGGCTTTAGAATACACAGGTACGTTTAGTATTTCTATTTTAGCAGGAATTATGCCAGCATTAATGAGTTGGAAACAAAGTCAAAAACCAGAATTTTTCCATAGTAACCATCAAACCCTAGTTCCGGGAGGAAAAATAACATTAATATTCATCATTATGGGCGGGATATTTCTGATAGGTAGACAATTTCAATATATAACAATATATAAGTTTTAAAAATGACTAATTTCCGATTAATAAAATGACACCAGAAAACCTAATTTTTTCTTGCTTTTTTGTGATCATCTAGATGATCAATATTCAAAAGTGAATAAAACCTCTCTTGTCGGGTAATGACAAAAGAGGACTTGGAGCTAAAGTCCGGTAGGGTAATCGGGCTATTTAATATATAATCTTTAAAGTGGTTTAATCCAGTCCCCCTTTAGATATATAAATTGCTGATTATTCTATCAAATTAGTATCATTTCAAAATTTATAAAAAAATCCCTTGCTTGTATAATGCAAACAAAGGAATGTGCTGTTAAAGTTCGTCAGGTGATCGGAATATTTAATTATTTAGTATTTATTAGATGTATCTTGATTCCTCCATTGGGTAGATAAAAATTGGCGATATCAACATCTTATGGTCTATTTTCAGACTTACCCTGTTTATTCTTCCCTGATGTTACCGTTATTAATCAAGTTGTGTATAACTTGAAAGAGTTTCCTGAAAAGCGAACTCATGATACACAGCTAATGTTTCTTGATGTACACGGGCAACATTTAACCATTCTAAATTTTCTTGCGCCCGATTTTTCCATTCTTGAAGCATATCTGTATTACTCAATAGTTTTATTAATGCTTCAGCCAATTTATGGCTATTCTGAGCCGGAACTAATATTCCCGCTTTCCCATTATCTAACGCCTCTGGAATTCCGTCTACCTCAGTAGCCACAATAGCTACCCCAGCTTCCCTCGCTTCTGAAAGTACCAAGGGACAAGGATCACGGTGGGAAGCTAAGACAAAAATATCACAGGCTAGTAAATAACGTTGTGGTTCGGGACAAAATCCAACAAAATGAATTTGATCACTAACGTCCGTTGCTTGAGCTTGAGCTTCAAATATTTGTTTATCTGGTCCATTTCCCACTAGATATAAATTGACTGTGGGAAAATTTTGAGCAACTTCCTCAAAAGCTGTAATTAACTCAGTAATTCCCTTCCGTTTGTACATTCCCGCTACAGTAACAATCGCAGGACGGTGTAAATTTAAAGGTTGATAATCGGAGATTTTCCTAGTCCGAGGACTACCCAAAGTTCCATTACAAATTACTCGTAATTTCGCTTCAGAAATTCCCCGTTTTATCATTGAATTTTTAACGGCTTTACTAACAGCAATTACTCGGTCAGCTAAACCCATTAATACACTACTACGTTGAAATTCATTATGAACTGTAGCCACTAAATTATATCCATTTCCCCACCTCAATGCACTTGCTAAAACCACACCAGTCATCATGTGAGCATGAACTATATTTGGCTGAAATTCTCCCACAATTTTCCGATAACCTACCGCCGCTTTGATCATATTTATTGGTTGGCGATTTTGGTTTATTGTATAGTGTTTAACCCCAAATTTATTTAATAATTTTTCGTATTCTCCTCCTGCTGAAATTACCGCTACATGATCACCCGCTTGGGATTGTAAACAAGCCAGATCAACAGCTACATTCACAATACCATTACCGATTTCTTGGATATGATTCAATATATGTATAATTCTCATAAATTGAAGAGATTGTATTAAAAACTATTGAAATTTTACAAAAAAACACAAATAATATAGCAATCAGTAGTCAACTTTTAAAACCTTTGTCTGATCAGTATTTAAAAATTTTCCGCTGTTTTAATTACTCTGATCACTACTATATTCATAAATTTTAGTCTCTTTGATAAGTTCTGTTTATAATACCTAATGACATTTTCTTTTGTCTGTACTTTAAGAAACAAATATCTAACATAACTTTACCAGGTAACTTCTTAGGAATTATTAATCAATAATCATCGTTTTTTTCTTAGATCAGTATCTTTTTATAGAAAAATTAAATCATTTTTGATAGCTGGCGTTATGAGGCTACACAAAAAGATTCCCGACTGCTTGGAGAAGTCGGGAATCTAAAATTAAGGTGATAACCGCTCGATTTTCCAATTTCCATTATCTACGAGAGTATATCGCAACCGATCATGTAAGCGGCTGGATCTTCCTTGCCAAAACTCAATTTCCTGGGGAATAACTCGAAACCCCCCCCAATGAGGAGGTCGAGGTACTTCTTGATTTTCATATTGACGCTGAAATTCTATTAATTGTGCTTCTAATACATCTCTATTGGCAATAACTTGACTTTGATTAGAAGCCCAAGCACCCAAACGACTAAAGGGTGGACGCACTTCAAAATAGCTATCAGACTGTGCTGAGGAAATTTTCTCGACGGTCCCCACAATTCTGACTTGACGTTCTAGTTCAGCCCACCAAAAAACCAAAGCAGCCTGGGGATTTACTGATATTTCTTGTCCTTTTTGACTCTTGTAATTAGTAAATAATACAAAACCCAGTTCGTCAATATCCTTGAGTAGTACCATTCTTGCCGAAGGCTTACCATCAGGTGTACAGGTAGCCAAAGTCATAGCATTAGGTTCAGGTAGTTGGGCTGCTACGGACTGGTTAAACCAAATTTTAAATTGTATAAATGGATTCTGGTCAATTTCTTCTTCATTTAAATTTTTTAGGGTGTAGTCTTTACGAAGATCAGCAATGCTTTTATCTATCATTTTTATTTTCTCACGATTTAGATTCAGCGTATATTAGTATTGGGGAAAACATTCTATGATCAAAATTAGTACGTTTTTTGGACAATAGGGAATGGGAATTACGCCACCCTCCCCTGCAAGCCCCTGAAGCCCCCTGTTTATACATTAAATCAGATGCGCCGTTTTGCCCCTCTGCAAACTTTGTTAATTTATGGACTCAGTGGACCAATTATTGCTCTCAATATCTGGCTGATGTCTGTATTATTTCATTTTTTTCAAAATCCCCTGACTATCCTCAGTATTTCTGCCATTCTGGCTTTTTTACTGAATTATCCAGTCAAGTTATTTGAAAATATTAGAATTAAACGCACTCAAGCAGTGATCATTGTTTTACTACTTACCTTAACTCTATTTATAGTTTTAGGTGTTACTCTTGTACCAATGTTGATTGATCAAACCATTCAACTCTTGAATAAGATTCCAGATTGGTTAGCGACTAGTCAAGCCAATTTCGATCATTTAGAGATGTTAGCGAAGCAAAGGCGGTTATCTATAGATTTAAAAATTGTGACAAATCAAATCAATGCTAATATACAGAACTTAGTTCAGCAAATAGCTTCAGGGGCTGTGGGATTTGCGGGAACGCTATTATCAGTAATACTCAACGTCATATTAGTCATTGTTCTCGCCTTTTATATGTTAATATATGGCGATCACGTCTGGACTGGACTAATCAATCTTTTACCATCAAATATTGGTATTCCCTTTAGCAAGTCATTACAATTAAATTTTCAGAACTTTTTTCTGAGTCAATTATTACTAGGACTATTTATGATCATAGCCCTGACGCCCATTTTCTTATTTTTGAGAGTACCATTTGCCCTATTATTTGCTATTATTATCGGTATTTCTGGACTTATTCCCGTTGTTGGCGCCACCTTGGGCATTGGTTTAGTCACAATGTTGGTATTAATTCAAAATTGGTGGTTAGCATTTCCAGTCGCTACAATGGCAGTTATCATGCAACAAATTAAGGATAATCTATTAGCTCCCAAACTAATGGGTAATTTTATCGGACTCAACCCCCTGTGGATTTTTATCGCCATTTTAATGGGATTTGAAATTGCGGGTTTGCTAGGAACACTGGTGGCTGTACCAATTGCTGGAACTATCAAAGGTACTTTTGATGTGATCAAAAACAGTCAGCATAGTGATTTTGTGGCAAATTTTCGGGCTAATTACGGCTCAGAATTTCGGGAAGATGAATAAATTAGTCATTGGTCAGTGGTCAGTTGTCAGTTGTCAGTTGTCAGTTGTCAGTTGTCAGTGGTCAGTTGTCAGTTGTCAGTTGTCCGTTGTCAGTTGTCCGTTGTCCGTTGTCCGTTGTCCGTTGTCAGTTGTCAGTTGTCCGTTGTCAGTTGTCCGTTGTCCGTTGTCCGTTGTCCGTTGTCAGTTGTCAGTTGTCAGTTGTCAGTTGTCCGTTGTCCGTTGTCCGTTGTCCGTTGTCAGTTGTCAGTTGTCAGTTGTCAGTTGTCAGTGGTCAGTTGTCAGTTGTCAGTTGTCCGTTGTCCGTTGTCAGTTGTCCGTTGTCCGTTGTCAGTTGTCCGTTGTCAGTTGTCAGTTATCGGTGCAAATCTTTCTCGTGACCTCTGATTTCTGGTATATTAAATTTTGAATTGATGGATGCAGTTGAATTATTAGAAACAATTACACATCTGATTTCCCAAGCCGAAAAAGGGGAAATTGACCCTTGGGACGTGCGAGTTATTGAGGTAATTGATCATTACTTGAAATTAATGTCCCCAGAAGCAACTACCAGAGGCTATGAAAGTGATTTATCTCAATCTGGACAGGCTTTTTTATCAGCATCAAAGCTTGTATTATTTAAGGCAAATACATTAATGCAACTGTCAACGGTATATAATACTCCAGAAGAAGTTATAGATGATACAATATTAGCAATTGAAGATGGATTGTCATTTCCAGCCCGTCCCTTACAATTAGAACAACACCTGCGTCGTCGTCCAGCAGCTATGCCACCTCGAAAACGTCGAGTGACATTACAAGAGTTAATAGACCAGTTGCAAATCATGGCCAGCCAGTTAAAACTGGTAGAAAAGTCTAATAAACCTCAGCGAACTAAGCGCCAGTCTAGCGTGCAAACCATGGGGGAAGCCCTAGAGTTAGCCCACCAAGAAAATTTAACGGAAGTCGCGTTAGAACTAGAACAGGTGTTACATAGTGCTGCTAAAGACGAAATTTACAAGGAACAATGTTGGAATCTAGAAGAACTGATAGATTTATGGATACAGACAAAGCAACCAGAAAAAAATGGCCACTATGGTGAATTAGAAAATGATAGCATGATTAGCGTTTTTTGGGCTTTACTACTGCTCTCGGCTCAATCTAAGGTGGAGTTATTCCAAAAAGAATTTTACCAGGAAATTTCAATTCGTTTACCTAATTAAAGTCCAGGAGCAGGGGGAGCATAAATTTCTATCCCCTAATGACAACTGACAACTGACCAATTACTAAGGAATAAGATTTTATGAAAGCAATGATTCTTGCAGCAGGAAAGGGTACTCGTATCCGTCCTATTACCTATACAATTCCCAAGCCCATGATTCCTATACTGCAAAAGCCAGTCATGGAATTTTTATTGGAATTATTGCGCCAACACGGATTTGATCAAATTATGGTCAATGTCAGCCATTTAGCGGAGGAAATAGAAAGTTATTTCCGTGATGGTCAGCGGTTTGGAGTGCAGATTGCCTATTCTTTTGAAGGTAAAATTGATGATGATGGTAAACTCGTGGGGGAAGCCATTGGTTCGGCTGGGGGTATGCGTCGGATTCAAGACTTCTCACCGTTTTTTGATGATACCTTTGTAGTATTGTGTGGTGATGCTTTAATTGATTTAGACTTAACTGCGGCGGTAAAATGGCATAAATCTAAAGGTGCGATCGCTACCATTATCACTAAATCAGTTCCCAAGGAAGAAGTTTCTAGCTATGGTGTGGTAGTTACTGACGACGATAATCGCATTAAAGCCTTCCAAGAAAAACCCCCAATAGAAGAAGCTCTTAGCACTAATATCAATACAGGTATTTATATTTTCGAGCCAGAAGTATTTAAGTATATACCCTCTGGAGTAGAATATGACATTGGTAGCCAGTTATTTCCCCAACTTGTGGCAGATAACGCCCCTTTTTATGCTATTCCCATGGATTTTGAATGGGTAGATATTGGTAAAGTTCCCGATTACTGGCGAGCAATTCGCGGTGTTTTATCAGGGGAAATCAAAAATGTACAAATCCCCGGACATGAAGTCGCTCCCGGTATTTTTACTGGTTTGAATGTATCTGTAAATTGGGATAAAGTTGATATTACCGGACCTGTTTATATTGGTGGAATGACCAAAATTGAAGATGGAGCAAAGATTATTGGACCGGCGATGATTGGTCCAAATTGCTGGATTTGTAGTGGGGCTACTGTAGATAACAGCGTGATTTTTGAATGGTCCCGTTTAGCTCCCGGAGTCCGCCTAGTTGATAAACTGGTGTTTGGGCGTTACTGTGTAGATAAAACCGGAGCATCCATTGATGTCCAAGCTGCGGCTTTAGATTGGCTGATTACAGATGCGCGTCAAACTCGTCCCATAGAAACGCCTTTAGAACATAAAGCCATTGCTGAATTATTGGGAACAGGTTCAATTTAGTCAGTTGTCAGTTGTTCATTGTCCGTTGTCAGTTGTTAGTTGTCAATTGTCAGTTGTCAGTTGTCAGTTGTCAGTTGTCAATTGTCAGTTGTCAATTGTCAGTTGTCAATTGTCAGTTGTCAGTTGTCAGTTGTCAATTGTCAGTTGTCAGTGGTCAGTTGTCAGTGGTCAGTTGTCAGTTGTCAGTTGTCAGTTGTCAGTTGTCAGTTGTCAGTTGTCAGTTGTCAGTTGTCAGTTGTCAGTTGTTCATTGTCCGTTGTTCATTGTCCGTTGTTCGTTGTTCGTTGTCCGCTGTAATTTACTACTAACTAATAACCACTGACCACTGACCAATGACTACTAACTAATGACCACTGACTACTGGCTATTAACTATTTAAGTAAGTATACCGTTGTAAACTTTGCTCGTAAGTTTGTAGAAGTCGCTGAGATTCCGCTAAGGTGATGTGCTGTTCTTCTAAAGCCCGCTCACAACGCTGGCGAATATTTTCTACCATGTCTTCAGCATCGTATTGAACGTAACTAACGACTTCACTCATGGTATCACCTTTAACAACGTGTTCAATTTGGTAGCCCTTGGGAGTTAAATTGATATGAACGGCGTTAGTATCACCAAAGAGATTATGTAAATTCCCCATAATTTCCTGGTATGCTCCATTCAGGAACATTCCCAAATAATAGGGTTTTCCTGGATGAAATTTGTGTAATTCTAACACTGATTTCACATCTCGCAAATCTATAAAGCGGTCTATTTTCCCATCACTATCACAGGTGAGGTCTGCTAAAATTCCTCTGCGGGTTGGTTCTTCATCCAGACGATGTATGGGCATAATGGGAAATAGTTGATCTATAGCCCAACAATCTGGTGCTGATTGAAACACAGAAAGATTGATGTAGTAAATGGAAGCCATGATTTTTTCTAGGTCTTCCAATTCGTCAGGTACGTATTCTTCCTGACGGATGATAGTTAAAACTTTTTGACAACAAGCCCAGTAAAGACGTTCGGCCTTAGCGCGTTCATTCAAGCGCAAAATTCCTAAATTAAAGCGACTGATAGCTTCTTCTTTGAATTGAGCAGCGTCGTGATAAAATTCTTGGTAATTTTCCTTATTGATAGATTGGTAAGTTTCCCACAGGTATTTAATAATTGGAGATTCTCCGTCTTGGGGAGGATCGGGAGGATCAAGGGGGACATCACTTGTACTGAGAACGTCAAAAATTAACACTGATTGGTGAGAAGAAATCGCCCGACCACTTTCACTCACAAGAGTAGGTACGGTAATTTGCCGTTCATCACAGGTATCTTTTAACTCGGCTACAATGTCGTTAGCATAGTTTTGCATATTGTAGTTTTTTGATGTGTAGAAGTTCGTTTGCGAGCCGTCATAATCTACACCCAAACCACCACCAACATCCAAGTATTTCATATCTGCCCCTAGCATCGCCAATTCTACGTAAATACGACTAGCTTCTTGAATGGCATCCTTAATCACATTGATAGCGGAGATTTGCGAACCGATGTGAAAATGTAACAGTTGTAGAGAACCGAGTAAGTCAGCAGCACCTAATTTTTCCACAGCTTCCATAATTTCGGGAATTGTTAAGCCAAATTTAGCGCGATCGCCCGTAGAAGTTCCCCAGCGACCCATGCCTTGGGTGCTTAATTTCGCTCTAACTCCCAAAATTGGCTTAATTCCTAATTGACGACTAGCAGCAATGGCTAAATCCACCTCTTCAATTTGCTCTAGGACGATAATTGGTGTTTGTCCTAGTCTTTGGGCTAACATAGCGGTTTCGATGTATTCCTGGTCTTTGTAGCCATTGCAAATTAACAATGCTCCAGGGGTATCCAGTAAAGCCAAAGCGATCATTAATTCTGGCTTAGAACCTGCTTCCAAACCAAATTGATGGGGTTTACCAAAACGAACTAAATCTTCAATCAGGTGACGTTGTTGATTGCACTTAACAGGAAAAACCCCACGATAGACACCAGGGTAATTATAGCGGGCGATGGCCTTAGCAAAACAAGCATTTAAGCGCTCAATGCGGTCTTCCAAAATATCGGAAAAGCGGATTAACATAGGAAGACCTAAATTACGCTGTTGTAGAGCATTAACCAACTCAAACAAGTCCAAAGACCCACCACGTTCACCCTTGGGAGAAACAGTCACATGACCAGCAGCATTAATCGAGAAATAAGGCCGACCCCAACCTTCAATCCGATAAAGGTCTTCACTATTCTCAATTTTCCAGGGAATAGATAAATTTCCCGTGCTTATGCTAGTAGGTACTAACAGTTTCTTCTCTCTTTGGCTTTTCAATTCAGCTTTATGCCCATTAGGCGGCATTTTTACAATCTCATCAGCAGTTGACTCGACACCCATTTTTTCCTGACCTCTGTGTGTTGCCCACGAATTAACAATTTAACAAAATAGTCTGGTAAAGGATATAAGACTAGAAATAATTTCTGATTAAGAACAGGACTTACGCAAAATATCTCTCAAATCCTCATTTCTCCGTGACCTCTGTGCCTGGAGTGGTTCGTT
>NZ_KE384663.1:192567-241079 GCF_000426925.1 Dolichospermum circinale AWQC310F
TCGTTATTCCATGAATCTTGCGTAAGTCCTAAAGAATTAGGATGATCAGCCAATATTCCCCTGTGCTAAGAATCGTTAGTTACAAGAATCTGCGTTTATCTGCGGTTAATTACCTATTGCTGTATGTAATCAGGAAAAAAATGGTAATTCAATCCGGTTATCCACCATGATCAGGGAAAATTGCTCAGACTACTAGACAAAAGACCTCAAGACAACTGACAATTAACCCATCAAAATTTGATTATGTTTTTGGAGACAGACTTGGAACGCACATTTTTAGCAATTAAGCCGGACGGTGTACAGCGTGGTTTGGTGGGTGAAATTATCCGCCGTTTTGAAACCAAAGGCTTTACCTTAGTTGGGTTGAAGTTTATGAAAGTCAGTAGAGAATTAGCGGAACAACACTACGCTGTTCACCGTGAAAGACCTTTTTTTCCTGGTTTAGTGGAATTTATCATTTCTAGTCCAGTTGTGGCAATGGTTTGGGAAGGTGAGGGCGTTGTTGCATCAGCGAGAAAGATGATTGGTGCAACCAACCCCTTAAACGCAGAACCAGGTACAATTCGTGGCGATTTTGGCGTTAATGTAGGTCGTAACCTGATTCACGGTTCTGACGCTCAAGAAACAGCCCAAACAGAAATCGCTTTATGGTTTAAGGATGAGGAATTAGTTGCTTGGCAACCCCATTCAAAACTGTGGTTAAATGAGTAATTAGGTAATGGGTAATGGTTAATGGGTAGTAAAACTCTTAGCTGTTACCTGTCACCTGTTACCTTAAATGAATATAAAAAATTTAATACACCATCAGAGATTTTGAAAACCTCCTTTTGGAGGTTAGGAAAAAAAGATTGCAAGCCAAGATATGATACATAAGTTCCTTAATACTAAATCATTAGATATCACTATAATAATCATCAAAATATTTTAGCACTTGATATTAAGTTAGTACCAAAAATCTGTGCTTATATTAAATTATCACTTGAGCATAAAATAAAATAATTAATTACCGTGTTAGAAGCCTGTGTACTAATAACAATATTGTGCGGTTTTTTCGGGATTATCCTCAAAAAAAACCTGGTGATGAAAATTGTCTCCATGGATGTGATGAGTACAGGTGTGATTGCCTTTTATGTACTAATTGCATCACGAGAAGGCTTATTTACCCCGATTATTTCCAGTGTAAAAAATATTAATTATGCCGATCCTGTTCCCCAAGCAGTGATATTAACAGCGATAGTTATTGGTTTTTCTATTCAGGCTTTGATGCTGGTTGGTGTGATGAAATTAGCACAGGATAATCCCACCCTGGAAACCCATGAGATTGAGAAAAATAATACACCGTAAATTACCCACCACTTCCCTTCGGGTAAGTGGGGGCTTTTAAAGCCCAGAGTTTACCCGACTAAGTGTTAAATCACTACGATTTTCAGGTCATCTCACCTACAAATACGCAGCCAGTTTGTAGATCTGAGGTTAACAGTTAAACAGGCCTATTGGGTTAATCCAGTGCTGTTAGCGTAAAAAGCCTTTAAATCTTTGTCTAGGCTAACATTACCCGCAAGGAGGGACAATATGTCCAAAGTATTTGTTTTAGATACCAACTTCACGCCATTAAACCCAATTCATTCAGCACAAGCTAGACAACTACTAAGAACCAAAAAAGCAGCAATATTTAGACAGTTTCCGTTCACAATTATTCTCAAAAAATCCCGTCCTGACTCCCCAGTATCGTTGCTAAGGCTAAAGATTGATCCTGGTGCAAAATTCACGGGAATGGCATTAGTTAACGATTCAACTGGCGAGGTTGTATTTGCTGCTGAATTAAAACATAGAGGCTTTGCAATTAGAGATGCTTTAACTTCTAGAAGGCAATTAAGACGTTCTAGACGTGCCAGAAAAACTCGTTACAGACAACCAAGGTTTTTGAATAGAACCCGTCCAGAAGGATGGTTAGCACCGAGCCTACAAAGTCGGGTTGATAATATTAAAACTTGGGTTGAAAGATTGCGTAAACTCGCACCAATTGAGGCTATTAGCCAAGAATTAGTCAGGTTTGATATGCGGTTAATAGCTAATCCTGATATTCAAGGCCAGGAATATCAACAGGGAACTTTAGCTGGTTACGAAACCAGAGAATACTTACTAGAAAAGTGGGGTAGACAATGTGCTTACTGTGGAGTAAAAGACGTTCCTTTTCAAATAGAACATATTCATCCACGGGCCAAAGGTGGTAGTAATTCAATTACAAATCTCACTTTAAGTTGTGAAAAGTGTAACACCAAAAAGGGAACGAAAGACATTAAAGATTTTCTCAAAAAAGACCTTTCAAAGTTAGAAAAAATCTTGAAGCAAGCTAAAAGACCACTGGCTGATGCAGCCGCAGTAAACACAACTCGTACTGCATTACTAGAAGTTCTAAAAGCAACCGGATTACCTGTAGAAACAGGTTCAGGAGGGTTAACTAAATTTAATCGTAGCCAACAACAATTAGAAAAAAACCACTGGATTGACGCGGCTTGTGTTGGTAAATCAACGCCAATTCTCAATATCAAAAGTGTTAAACCATTGTTAATTACAGCTAACGGACACGGTTCTAGACAATCTTGTCGAACCGACAAGTATGGTTTTCCAAGTAGGCACGTACCGAGAGAAAAAATACATTTTGGTTTTCAAACTGGCGATATTGCTAAAGCGGTTGTCACCACTGGTAAAAAGATTGGTACTTATGTAGGAAAAGTTGCTATTCGTTCAACTGGTAGTTTCAATATTTCTACTAAAAATGGATTGATTCAAGGAATATCACATAAGTTTTGTAAACGCATTCACGCAAAGGATGGTTATTCGTATGCAGTATAAAAGATTTGTTAATTACTCAACTGTCCTTCTCGCTATTTGTGCTAACGCACAAAATTACTCAAGGGACGTTTCACAATTAACCCTCCATTCCTCCCATCACCAAACTGAGTACAGTTTTGGTGGGGGTCTCCTGGAGGAGGTTTAGATGAATACTATTACATTGACTTGGATTGCTACCCCATTTTTTCTAGGGTTCATCATTTTTATCGTTCCCAAACTCAACCGACATTTAACTCTGTGGGGAACTATTGCTTCTGCTGCTTATGGGTTGCAGTTATTTCTCAATCCATCACCTGTGACACTTAATTTACTAGACAGTTTCGGTATTAAATTAATAGCAGACGAGTTAAGCGCTTACTTTATCCTCACAAATGCTATAGTCACGGCTGCTGTTGCTCTTTACTGCTGGCGCAGTGATAAAACGGCTTTTTTCTATGCTCAGATGATTATTGTCCATGGTAGCCTCAATGCTGCCTTTGTCTGTGCAGATTTCATTAGTTTATATGTGGCTTTAGAGGTAAGTGGTATTGCGGCCTTTTTATTGATTGCTTATCCCCGTAGCGATCGCTCAATTTGGGTAGGTTTACGGTATCTATTTGTAAGTAATACTGCCATGTTGTTTTATCTGGTTGGTGCGGCGCTGGTTTATCAGACACATCATTCCTTTAGTTTTACAGGTTTAAAGGGATCACCACCGGAAGCACTAGCATTAATTTTTCTGGGATTATTAATCAAAGCGGGGATTTTTGTATCCGGTTTATGGCTACCTTTAACTCATTCTGAATCAGAAACACCAGTTTCTGCATTGATGTCGGGAATTGTCGTTAAAGCCAGTGTTTTACCTTTATTACGTACTGCATTCGTTTCCGAAGAAATTGATATTATAGTCAGAATTTTCGGTGTAGGAACAGCTTTAATGGGTGTATCCTATGCTGTTTTGGAAAAAGATACTAAGCGAATGTTGGCCTTTCACACAATTTCCCAATTAGGCTTTATTCTCGCTGCACCAGTAGTAGGTGGATTTTATGCCCTCACCCATGGATTAGTCAAATCATCTTTATTTTTGATTGCAGGTTCTTTACCCAGTCGCAACTTTAAAGAATTGCAATATAAACCCATTCATACAACAATTTGGATAGCCTTAGTTATCGCTAGTTTATCAATTTCTGGTTTTCCTTTATTATCAGGCTTTGCTGCCAAGAGTTTAAGCATGAAAAATTTAGCATCTTGGCAATTCATAATTATGAATATTGCCGCAGTTGGTACAGCAATATCCTTTGCTAAATTTATTTTTTTACCCCACAGTCGAGAAGGAGAACAGAAAATCAAACCAGGTTTTTGGATATCAATAATATTTTTGATCACTGGTTTAATTGTTGCCAATATTGTCTATCCTCAAGCTTATAATACTGCTGATATTACAAAAGCACTTATAACCATTGTTGTGGGCTGGTTAGCCTATCATGTTATTTTCAAAAAGTTATCAATATCTTTACCTCGTGTATTTGAAGAATTTGAGCATTTGGTTGGTGTCATGAGTCTAACTTTAATTTTGCTATTTTGGATGGCTTTCCCATGATTGGACATCTCATATTAAGATTATCAATTTGGTTTTTACTCACTGCTAACGTCAGTTTAACAAATATTATCATTGGTGTAATTATTGCCTTAATTTTACCACGTGGTAAATCCTCACCAGAAAAATTAAAAGCTTGGTTAAAGGTGATAATTAAAATTATTATTACCATTCCATTGGCTTTTATGGAGGCATTTGAAATTATCCTGCGTCCCCATCATCAAGAAGAAATTATCATAGAGAAAGTCAAACTCAAAAGATCACCTTTATTGATTTTTGTGGATATATTTCTAATTACCTTCACACCCAAAACCATAGTTTTTAAATACCGTGAAGAAGGATGGTATGAAGTCCACCAAATTAAACCCGGCAGGTAAAATTATGAACTTAGAAATAGTCTTAATGGCAATGATTGTAGCTTTACTTATCCCCATTTATGAAGCTGGGAAAAGTGATGATATTTGGCAGAAAATGTTGGCCTTTGGTAGTATTTCCAGTAAAGTAGCAATCATGATTCTTGTAATTTCCGTTTTGCGAGATGATTGGATGATTGGTGTAGTCGCAGCGATTATTTTGAGTGTAGGAAATGCCGGATTAATGTTATTAGCACATATCCTGAGAAGATTGGGTGAAGTATGATCAACTTTCTGAGTTATACCTGTATAGCTATAGGCATAGTTTTTTGGTTTTGGGGAACTTTTCATTTAGTTAGCAACAGATCAGTATTATTCAAATTACATGGACTTTCTGTTGCTGATACTTTAGGTTCAATGATTATTATCATCGGACTATTATTGAAAATACCCAGTGAATGGCCATTACTTATTCTGGGCATTATTTCCTTAGCAATTTGGAATACTATGCTGGGTTATGTATTAGCATATTGTTCAACACAAGAGGCAAAAAATGAATGATACTTATCTCTATTTGATCATTGCTTTATTACCCTTAACTGCGGGGATGTTAGTAACTCAAACTAACCCCTATCATGCTTTAGTGATTCGTGGGGTACTCGGTGCCATAGCCGCAATGGTAGATGCAGTTTTAGGAGCAGCAGATGTAGCTTTAACAGAAGCATTAATGGGAACAATGCTATCAATTACTCTCTATGCAATTGCAGTCCGTTCATCTTTAGTTTTGCGTCTTGGTGTCATTGAAAATCAGTCAATAGAAAAAAATCAGGATAGCACTTTGCAACAACTTATCAACGAATTTCGCCAGATTTTTAACAAACATTACTTACGGCTAGAAATTGTTCCCTATAGCAATAACCAAAGTTTACAACAGGCATTAATAGAAAAGGAAATTCATGCTACTTGTGTGCGTTTGGAAGAAAGTAATCAAGGAGAAGAAACCTACCAAACTGCAATTCGAGTGCAACGTATCTATAACATTATAGAAAGTGAACTTTCATCACCAAAAACAATTTTAAAATATTTCCATGTTTGACATTTAGGGGAGCAGCATTTATGAAATTAGTCTACATTTTAGCGGGAATAGCTTTATTTGTGAAAATGCTGATCATGCCTAATTATGAACCGAATTTATCAGATATTTCCATTGTGGAAACAGTAGTTAAAGAAAGTGGTGTTCCCAATGCGGTATCAGGGATTATTTTCAGAAATCGGTTATATGATACAATCTTTGAAGTAATTGTTTTTACTATCGCCATTCTCGGAGCTAATTTTTTACTAGCTAATGACAAACCATCTTGCAGTATTTATCAATTCAAAGATCAACCATCAATAATATTAGCTCGTCTAGGGGCGACAATTGCGGCGTTAGTGGGTATTGAATTAGCAATTAGGGGACATTTGAGTCCTGGGGGCGGTTTTGCGGCTGGTGTCGCTGGTGGTACAGCCATTGGACTCATAGCAATTACTTCATCATATCAGTGGATGCAGGATATTTATCACCGTTGGCACGCTGCTACTTGGGAAAAGGTTTCGGTATTGGTTTTCATTGTTTTAGCAGTGATAACTTTATCGGGACTAGAATTACCCCACGGTGAGTTAGGGGCCTTATTTAGTGGTGGAATTTTGCCGATATTAAACATCCTAGTTGCTGTTAAGGTAGCATTAGGTTCTTGGGCTGTGGTTTTGATTTTTATTCGTTATCGTGGTTTGTTGTAAGTTGAGGTCAGAAAAGTTCGGGAAAGTATTTGTCACTTAGTTCCCGTCTTTATCACTTTGAGACTTGAGTTTTTTCCCTTTCTTCTGGGACTAATTCTACAACGGTACGCTTGGAAAATCCCCAAGCTAAGATCACACCAATAACAGTTACTACCAGCCATTGTGGTGGTACTAAATCATCATTGATGACTTTTAATAGCAACCGTAAACCGACAAATGCGACAGTAATATAACCTGCGTCTTCTAAATTTTCATATTCATCTAACCAGCGGATAAATAATCCAGCCATGAATCTGAGAGTCACAATACCAATGGTTGTACCGGTAATTACTAACCATGTTTCTTGGGAAACTGCGATCGCGGTTGTGACACTATCCAAAGAAAAAGCTAAATCTGTCAAGGCAATTACGGGTATAGCTTGCCACAGGGAGTTAAACCGTGGACCGTGATGATGATTGGACTCGTCTTCCTGAGAACTAAAGTGTTGAAATACTAACCATAAGAGATAACCAGCACCTAAAAGTTCAAATTGCCAAAATTTTTGTACCCAAGTCGCTGTTAACAGCAGCGTAATTCTTAAAATATAAGCGAATACTAAGCCAATGTTGAGGGCTTGACCTTCTCGTTTTTTGTCTTCTAGTCCTTGGGCGATCGCAGCGAGGGCGATCGCATTATCAGCGGATAGTACCGCTTCTAAAAATACTAAAATCAAGAGAACAATGGAGGCTTCAACGCTGAAGTGAAAGTTTAGGTAATTAAATATTTTGTCTAACATTTTTCACAAGAGGGGGATAATTAAAAATTAATAGGAGATTTTTACTGTAGAACGCACATTGGCACTCTAAATTACCTCCTTGTTGTTTACGCAATATGTTTATTATATATCAGAATGTCAGAGCCGAGAAAATAGTTAGTATTGCTGAGAGGGTGTACTTCACTCAAGCCAAAGGTTTTTATTCCTTGCTTAAAAGACCCTAGGGGACATTGACAATATGCTAAATCAAAACCAAACCCCGCTTATAGAGGCATTAAAAGCTTGTACAACCCGTTCTCATGCACCATTTTACACTCCAGGGCATAAACGCGGCCAGGGTATTTCCCCAATTTTCAGCGATTTATTAGGTAAAGAAATTTTTCGCGCTGACTTAACGGAATTGACAGAATTAGATAATTTATTTACACCCCAAAGCGTAATTTTAGCAGCACAAGAATTAGCAGCAGAGGCTTTTGGGGCTGAGAAAACATGGTTTTTAGTTAATGGTTCTACCTGCGGAATTGCAGCTGCAATTCTTGCTACTTGTAAAAGGGGAGAAAAAATAATTCTCCCGCGCAATGTTCATTCTTCAGTTATTTCTGGATTAATTCTTTCTGGTGCAATTCCTATTTTTATAAATCCTGAATACAACTCAGATTTAGATATCACATATAGTATAAGACCAGAATTAGTAAAAGCAGCATTAATAAAACATCCAGACACAAAAGCAGTATTGATAGTTTATCCAACTTATAATGGTGTTTGTGGAGATTTAAAGGCAATTTCACACCTAACTAATCAATATAATATTCCCTTAATTGTAGACGAAGCTCATGGCGCACATTTTCATTTTCACCCAGAATTACCGACCTCAGCTTTAACCGCAGGTGCAGATTTAACTATACAATCAATTCATAAAACATTAGGGGCAATGACACAAGCCTCAATGTTACATATTCAAGGAAACAGAATTGATATTGATAGAATTAATAAAGCCTTACAATTAGTTCAATCTACCAGCCCTAGTTTTATACTTTTAGCTTCTTTAGATGCTGCACGTCATCAAATGGCAATACATGGAAAAAAATTGATGTCTCAAACTTGGGAATTAGCGCAAGAAGCGATAATTAAAATTAATCAAATTCCTGGTTTATCTACTCCTTTAATTAATAGCAAAAAATCACCAGTATTTTTAGATTTAGATCAAACTAGATTAACTGTAAATGTTAGTAAAATAGGATTTACAGGCTTTGCGGCTGAAGAAATTTTAGATAAAAAATTCCATGTCACTCCAGAATTTTCATCTTGGCAAAATCTCACATTTATTATTAGCTTAGGAAACACAAAAGCAGATATTCAAAACCTGATTCAGGGATTAAATAATCTTACCCATGTCACCCCCTTGACATCTGAGTGTCAACCGTGTAAGAATAGAAACGATGCTATAATGGGTCATGATCTGTGCATTTCTCCCCGTGAGGCCTTTTTTGCTAATAGCGAGGTATTACCCATAGGGGAAACCCAAGACAGAATTTGTGCAGAAATTATTTGTCCTTATCCTCCAGGAATTCCTGTATTAATGCCAGGGGAAATAATTACAAAATCAGCTTTAGAATATTTGCAAGAAATTCAAAATATGGGTGGTTTTATTAGTGGTTGTGCCGATGAAACTTTACAAACTCTAAAAGTTGTGAAATAATATAAGATAGTGTTTCTACATCATAACCCCTGGTCTTTTACGGGGATATTATACTTCACTCAACCAACAACCGCTATAATACAAAACTGGGTTTTAAAACAATGCAAATAAAAACTTTTATTTTCGCGGTTTCACTGTCCTTTCTCTCTACTGTCAATATCCCAGTTTTTGCTCAAATTCGAATTATTCCGACTTTACCAACTAACAAAATTGAAGATCAAGAAAAAATCAGTAATATCAAGAAATTGTTAGATATAACTGGTTTTAAAAACATAGCAAGATTAGAAACAATCAAATTAAGAGATAGCTTCAAAGCTAAATATCCTCAAATACCTGCAAAATTTCTAGATGCTTTTTTGGCTGAATTAAAACTAGAGGAAATAGTAGATGAATTAATTCCAATTTACAGCAAATATTTTACCAATGAAGAAATAAAAGGACTTATTGCATTTTACGAAACACCACTGGGAAAGTATTATTTAACTGTGAGTCCTCAAATTTCTAATGAAGCAGAAGAAATTGGCCGAAAATATGGGATACGAGCCATGCAGAGAGCATTGGAAAAATTGAAATTAGAAGGATTGAAATCAGAAGGATATGTCACCCCACGTTAATAGGATCTAAGGCGTTGCTGAACTGAAGTATGAAATTGAAAAATCAATGATTTCAAACTCCTACCCTCTGCGACTCTGCGTCTCTGCGTGAAATAAAATCATACTCTTAATCAGCAAAGCCGGATCTAAACTTGATATTTATGCTATAGTTGCGGGTATTTCTTCCTCAATTTCATAACCATGAGTTAAATTTTCCTTAGCTCTATCAATCAAATCTAAACCTTGTTGTACAGTTTCCATTAAACTTAATTTACCTCGTAAATCAGCAGCACCAGCAAAACCTTTAGCATACCAAGTCATGTGTTTACGAGCTTGACGGACTCCCCTATCTCCCTTGTATTCCCATAAAGCAAAAAGATGTTCTCTAGCACATTCTAAACGTTGAATGGGGTTAGGTGATGGTAATAATTCTCCTGTTTTTAAGAAATGATCAACCTCACCAACTAAAAAGGGATAACCTAAAGTTCCACGAGAACACATTACCCCATCTGCGCCAGTTTGTTCTAAACATTTTACCGCAGCTTCCACAGAAAAAATATCCCCATTACCAATAACAGGAATTGACAGCACTTCTTTAACTTTAGCTATCCATTCCCACCGCGCATTACCATTATAACCTTGAGCGCGAGTGCGTCCATGAACAGTAATCATTTTTGCTCCCGCGTCTTCCATGCGTTTAGCAAAATCTAAAATAGTAATTTCATTTTCATTCCAACCAATACGAGTTTTCACAGTTACAGGAACATCTACCGCTTTCACAACTTCCCGCACAATTGCCTCTGCAATTTCCGGTTGACGTAATAAAGAAGAACCACCACCATTTTTAGTAATTTTATTAACTGGACATCCCATGTTAATATCAACAGTATCTGCACCTTCCGCAACCGCTTTTATTGCTGCTTCCGCTAGAAAATCGGGACGACAATCAAATAATTGAATACTAATAGGTCTTTCTTGAGGATCTACCTCCATAATTTTTGGTAATTGGTTAACATAGTGTAAACCCGTTGCATTGACCATTTCCGTATACATCATAGATTCTGGTGCATAACGACGTACTAAACGACGAAAGACCAAATCAGTCACCCCCGACAATGGAGACTGTAAAACACGGCTTTTAACCGCAAATGAGCCAATTTTGAGAGGTGTCGAAAGTCTAGCTTGAAGTTCAGGAGAAAGAGAAATCATGGTTAAAATTAAAAATAGAATCGTTAATTGGGGAATTGAAGACTAACGAAGGGTAGTTAATCAAAGGGTAGATGATTAAACCAGTAAATCCTAATGGACATAAAATAAAATGACTATAAAAAACAATCAAAATCAAGATCGTCTTCTTGTTTCTTATCTTCTGTGTGGAGCAGGTTTTTTTGGTATAGGAGGCTTACATCGCTTATATAATGGCAAAATCGGTACTGGTTTATTATGGCTATGTACTGGTGGTTTATTTTATATTGGACAACTTGTTGATTTAGTGATCATACCGAATATGGTTGACGAATATGAGCAAAAATTGCGGTTAAAAGCAGGTGTATCATCTGCGGGTATACCCATGAATGAGCGGATATTTATATCACAAGTTCACCAACCAAATGGTAAACCACTCATTGTCAAACTCATAGAAGCAGCAGAGGCTAATGGTGGTAGTTTAACAGTAACTCAAGGTGTTAAGGCCACAGGAGCTAGTCTTATAGAAGTAGAAACCATGCTCAAAGAAATGCTACAATCAAATCATGTAACAATAGGCAACAACCCTATTTCTGGAGTTGTGACTTATTACTTTGATGAATTGTAAAATCAAGAACCTTCATTCATTAATGGAAAATCTTAATTTCTCTTTGCGCCTCTGCGCCTCTGCGTGAGATAAAAAAACAACAATTAAACCCACCAAAAACAAGTAATGACTCCATGATGAATTGTAAAATCAAGAACCTTCATTCATTAATGGAAAATCTTAATTTCTCTTTGCGCCTCTGCGCCTCTGCGTGAGATAAAAAAACAACAATTAAACCCACCAAAAATAGGTAACGACTCCATTTCTGAAGTCGTGACTTATGATTAAGTTAACTAATTTCTACCTAGCCATTTTTGACCATTCAAACGATATACTAACCGAGATACTAACAAATCTAGGGTGATTTTCCGCTCGTCAATTAAAAATGATTCTAGGGTACTCGGTTTTTTACCTTCATTACAGGAAAAACCTTTTTTACCTTGAATATTCTCTTCGGGGAAATATACATTAAACTGGCGTTGTCCCCCTTGCCAGGAACCGATAACTTGCCAACATTCTTCAGCTGAGGTAAAACCAATTATGGAATACTTCTGCTTGGCAAAAGTCAGTTTTACATCTGGCACACCTTCTTTTGTAATTGCTGCTTGCAGTGCTGGGAGATAATGTTGCTGCATAAACTCTTCAAAAGGCTTATCTTCCAAAGCTGGGGGTTTTTCCTTTTTAGCAGCTTTGGCGGCGGTTTTTTCGCTTTCTGCTGGAGTTTGTGTGGTTTCTTCTGCCATTGCTCATTTTGGGGTAGTCAGTTATTTTTATTTTGACATACCAGAGCTATGAATTTTGCAATTTTATTCATTTACTGTTGAAGCAGAGCCTCTGGACTACATTCCCAGTGGGAGACTGGGAATGAGATAAGGAGATATGACTAAAACTTTATACTTTAAACATTTATATATGCTTCAACCACCTGCAACAGCAGGAACAATACTCACCTCGTCACCATTATTGAGGGCTGTTTCTGTACCGTCTAAAAAGCGAATATCTTCGCTGTTAACATAGAAATTCAAGAACCTTAAAGGTTCTCCTTCTGGCTTACGCAACCGCCCTTTGATAGCAGGATAGCTGTCTTCTAAGTAATCAAACAATTCAGAAATATTACTACCACTGCATTCTAGGACAGCTTGCTCGTTTGTAAACTTTTGTAGAACGGTGGGAACTAAAACTTTTACGGCCATTGTTTAAACGTTAATTGTGAGTGAGTAAGCTAAATAGGCGGTTATAAACCGCGACAGGTAAAAACCTGAATTTTTGTTGAGTCCACGGAGGTGGACTTTATTTGTATAACTACGGTTTCTCACCGCTAAAGCTTCTAAACTAGGACTTGTTGCCATTCTAAACGGTCAAGGGTCCGGGATCTTTCTAAAGCCCGCTCAAAACTGTCTAGTTTGGCCTCAATTGTCAAAGGTTCGCCAATATAACCTTGAATTGCTTCCTGGGTTTTCAAACCATTACCAGTGATATAAACTACTGTGGTTTCATCTGGATTGATTTTGCCAGCTTCTACCAATTTCTTCAGAACTGCAATGGTTGTACCCCCTGCGGTTTCTGTAAAGATGCCTTCGGTTTCTGCTAATAATTTAATACCTTCGATAATTTCCGCATCATTAACTGATTCAATATTACCGTTGGTTTTTTGAGCTATTTCTACAGCATATACCCCATCTGCGGGGTTGCCAATAGCGATTGATTTAGCAATTGTATTCGGTTTAACTGGTTTAATAAAGTCTTTACCTTCTTTAAAGGCTGTCGCAATGGGAGAACAACCTTCTGCTTGAGCGCCACTGAACCGGACAGCTTTATTTTCTACTAAACCAACTTCTACAAATTCTTGGAAACCTTTATAAATTTTAGTAAATAGAGAACCGGAAGCCAATGGTGCAACTATATGATCTGGTAATTCCCAACCTAGTTGTTCTGCAACTTCAAAGCCCAAGGTTTTAGAGCCTTCAGAATAGTAAGGACGGAGGTTAATATTCACAAAACCCCAACCATGGGTATTGGCAACTTCTGAACAAAGACGATTAACTTGATCATAATTGCCTTTGACTGCCATGAGGGTAGGACTATAAATCAAACTACCGATAATTTTACCAGCTTCTAAGTCAGAAGGAATGAATACACAACAATCTAAACCGGCATGAGCGGCGATCGCTGCGGTAGAATTTGCTAAGTTACCTGTACTAGCACAAGAAACAGTTGTAAAACCTAATTCTCTCGCTCTACTGAGGGCAACGGATACCACCCGATCCTTAAAACTCAGGGTGGGCATATTCACGGCATCATTTTTAATATAAAGCTTATTTAGACCCAGGCGACGGGCAAGACGGTGAGAACGCACCAAGGGAGTCATCCCTGTACCGACATCTATATAATTATCTGTAGCAACGGGTAAAAAGTGACGGTAACGCCAAATTGAGTTGGGACCTGCTTCAATAGTTTCTCGACTAACTAAGCTTTTAAGAACATTGTAATCATATTTGACTTCTAGCGGACCAAAACACAATTCACATACATGAGTAGCTTTAAGCTCGTATTCTGCGCCACATTCTTTACACTTCAATGCCTTGAGTATGGAAGTGTTTGCTTGGTTGAGGTTTGTAATCGCCTGAGTCATAATTTACCTTTCCCTGGATGTCCGTCAACTTTGAAATCATAGTAGCACGAGACAAAATCATCGTCAAACATACCCGACAAAAATTATCGGGTTTGGTTACTCAACCGCAGCAATTACCAGAAAATTCATGAATTACTCTCAAAAAAGATCAGGCTTTAGCAGTACGCACTTGAGTGAAATACTGTTAGTAACAGCTTGTCTAGTTCCCCTCATTGGGGTTTTATGACAACCAACAGGTAACTTGCTGTGTGTCACTGGTTGTGAGTACAGAATTTAGTATAAAATAACGACATATACAAGCCAGAAATGGGGGGGTAAATACTGATTTATAGATTTTTGGTGAAAAAGTACTAAAAATCATTTACATCCTGGAATTAATGCCATATATTATTTATCAATACAATCTAAAAACCAAATAAATCCTAGCAGTCAAAGGGCTTGAGTGCTAATGTCTGAGGTAATCTTGAAACTGATGTAATTGGCAGAAATTCTACTTTTTCTAGATGAAGTTAGCGGACTTTTCCGCAATAGTTTTCGCCAAAAACAGAGGTTTATCGGCAATTGATGACTTTGGAGGACGAGAATGATTAAATACAGTTTCAATTTGATAGGGGTATCTCCTGTTTGGCATTTTTTTAATCACCAACAACAGAGTTTAGTAAAACCACAACATCAAGGGATAGAATATCTAGGAACTCACACTTGTACTTTAGATGCGTTCCTAGAATCTATAGAACCAATTCCTGTAAAATGGGGTTGGAATTTAGATCAAGTGGTAGATACGGTAATTGAGTTTTGGATGAATAATGCTGAGAGTATTAACTATTGGAAATCTCGTTTACAAGATGCCGGACATGATAGTTTACTCGTAGCTAGAGTAGCAGATATGAACTATTTGTCTGGGGAATTGGAATCACTACTAGAGAAAAATTTGTAACTCTTAATTACCAGCAATAGAATAGCAGGAAACAGGAAATAGAGTATTTTTTGTTTACCTGGCAACTGCTATGTCATTTTCTAGTGCTTTGAGAATTTTTAAATACAATTCTTCTACTTTTTGCGCTGCTACTTTACCACTAGCAGCATAGTGATCTAACCCGGGAGAACCATTTACTTCAATTAGCGTATAATCTGTCATTGGGATAGTAATATCATGGGTGAGTATATCTATTCCTGCTAATCTTAATCCTATATCTTTAGTAATATTAATTGCTAATTTTTGAAAGTCAGGATGAATAGTTGCCGAAAAATCTACAGCCTCACCTCCACTAGATAAATTAGCATTATCTAAAAGATAAACAATCTGATTATTAGGAATCACACTATCCCAATGAAGATTTTGTGTTTTTAATTTTTTATCAATGCGGAAATCATCAACTTTAATACCGTTTTTTCTGCCAATGATAATAAATTTTTCCTGCTTTTGTTGTAGCAACTCTAAAACATTAGATATACCATTACCGGCAACAAATAAGGGAATCCTTTGATAAGCAACAATCACTTCATTATCTAAAACAACAATTCTATAGTCATTACCACTATAAAATTTTTCGACAATCAATCCTGATTTAATTTGGAATATTTTATCAGCTACATCATAATATTCTGCCTGATTATATACTTTAGTAACTAATATTCCATGACTAAGATTGAGAGGTTTAACAATTACAGGAAATCCCATTGATTCTGCATAATTAAATCCATCATCAATATTTCTGAGATTTGTCAATTTAGCGCATAAATTATCACTAAAAAAAGTTTTTCCTTCTGTAACTTTATATCCAAACTGCTTCAGGAAAAAATTACTATACGCTTTATCTTTAACTAACTCAGCTGCCCCAAAACCATTAATATCTAATTTGCTATGACTAAAAACTGACTTTTTGCCATTTTTAAATGTAATATGTCCAACTAATTCATATTCTGGTTCAACTAAAACTATAGCCCCTATTTCCAATGCTACTTTTCTGATAATTGGTGTAATTGACATTTTTATTTTTCCAGACTATCTCAGATTATACGGAAAAAGTATAGCAACATTAGTAAATATTTGACAATCTAAAATCTCAAGTAATTTAGGACTTACACATCTGGCATAATACATGAAATCGTAGTTAGGACTAAAGTCCTATGTTCAAGACGCTATGGTAACACCCATCAGGGCATGAAATCGTAGTTAGGACTAAAGTCCTATGTTCAAGACGCTATGGTAACACCCATCAGGGCATGAAATCGTAGTTAGGACTAAAGTCCTATGTTCAAGACGCTATGGTAACACCCATCAGGGCATGAAATCGTAGTTAGGACTAAAGTCCTATGTTCAAGACGCTATGGTAACACCCATCAGGGCATGAAATTGTAGTTAGGACTAAAGTCCTATGTTCAAGACGCTATGGTAACACCCATCAGGGCTAAAGCCCTGACTACAAACAAATGATATGATAATTTATACGACTACAATTATTTATATGTAAGCTCAAATACTGAGTAAGTCCGTATTTACTCCTTAGCAGCAAATAAAAGTAAATTTTATTAAAAAATAAGTTGTTGCATCACGTATTGACAATTTTGAAAATATGTAATAACAAGGTGGCATCATCAATAAAAAGCGATGGTACATTCTTGGTTAAAACACAAAGTAACGCCCTTCACTCAAGTTCATACGCATAAAATAATCATGCAACAAAATACTGATTACAAAAACACCACTTCAGAACATCAAGCTATAGCTTACAGAAAAAGGCTGAACGGCTGGGCTGTAGCCCGTGTCGTTACCGAAAAGGAAAAAGTAATTGTTGCCAGATTCCGCAGTCGTTCGGATGCAGAAGGTTATATTCAGCACATACGCCAGTTAATTCTTGATGCTGATTTTGAACTTTTCTTTGATTGTCAACGTGAAGAAGCTGTAATATAAATTCACTCAGACCTGGGGTAAGAGGAACAGATTTTCTTTGGGATTTTGAATTGTTTTGTCCTCTTATACCTTGAATTGCTAATTTACGGGTCAGTTAGCAGCCCATTGTGTTTGAGTAAAGCCTTGGTACTGGGTTCTCGTCCCCGGAAGGTTTTAAAGACATCCATGGGATGCTGACTACCACCTAATGCTAAAATTGTATCTCGATAGCGTCTACCAATATCATGAATTGCGGCCTCATCTTCCAAGCCCGCTTCTTCAAAAGCAGCAAAAGCATCAGCACTAAGTACCTCAGCCCATTTATAGCTATAGTAACCCGCTGCATAACCTCCTGCAAAAATATGACCGAAAGCACACAAAAACCCATCCTCTGGTAATGGTGGTAACACAGTTGTCAACTTAGGGATTCTTTTTTGCACATCTGTGACAGTTTCTTGACTGTTGGGACGATAGCGGTGATGTAATTCCCAATCCACACTGCTAAAATATATCTGTCGCAACATAGCTGAACCACTCATGTAATTACGTGCCGCCAACAACTTTTGGTAATAATGTTCTGGTAATGGTTCACCCGTCTGATAATGTTTGGCCATACCCAATAAGGTCTGGCGGTCATAACACCAATTTTCCATAAATTGGCTTGGTAATTCTACTGCATCCCATTCTACATTATTAATACCTGCTGCTTCTAAGTAATTTACCTTAGTCAGCATATGATGTAAACCATGCCCAAATTCATGGAATAATGTCTCAACTTCGTCAAAAGCCATTAAACTAGGATTACCATCCACAGGGGGCGTTTGGTTACAAATCAAATAAGCGACAGGGAGACGGATAGTAGTTACAGCATTTTCTTTGATTTGTTTGCGGTGAATACAAGCATCCATCCAAGCACCACCACGCTTTTCAGCCGGACGGCTATAAGCATCTAAGTAAAAATAAGCAATGATTTCACCGTATTTATCAGCAATTTGGAAATAACCCACATCCTCATGCCATACTGGTGCTTGGCCGTCAGCAGGAGTTACTGTGACACCAAAAAGCCTTTTTACCAGCCCAAATAAACCATCTAGGACTTGAGGGAGGGGAAAATAGGGGCGTAATTCTTCAGCCGTAAAAGCAAATTGTTCTTCCTGTTGACGTTCAGCCCAAAAACTAATATCCCAGTGTTGCAAATTTTCTGCTTCTGCTGCTTTTTTATTCTTTGCAAAAGCTTTAAGTTTGTCTAAATCTTTAACAGCAGCATTATAACTAGCTTGACGAAGTTCTTCTAAAAGTTTTTCTACAGAGGTAACATCCTGAGCCATTTTACTAGCCAAACTGAGTTCAGCAAAGGTTTCAAAGCCAATTAACTGAGCTAATTCCTTTCTTAACTCTAAAATGCGGGTAATTAAGGGATTATTATCTAATTCTCCAGAAGATGCTCGAGTAATATAAGCTTTATAAACTTTTTCCCGCAAATCCCGTCTGGTACTATGCTGCATAAAAGGGAAATAACTGGGAAAATCTAAAGTAATATACCAAGGACCATGTTCTGCTGTAGCATTTTCCTCTCCAGCCGTGCGAGCAGCTTGGGCTGCAAGGCTTAACAAGCTGCTTGGTAAGCCGTCAATGTCATCTAAGGTGGTGAGGATTAAAATAAAGCTTTTAGTGGCATCTAGGATATGATTAGCAAATCTAGTGCCTAGTTCTGCTAATTCCATCTGAATAGCATTAAAACGCTGCCTGGATTCTCCCTCTAAGCCCACACCTGACAATTCTGCATCTCGAATAGCCGCTTTAATAATTCTCTGTTGGGCTGAATCTAAAGTTTCCCAGGTATAACTATTACGAATTGCTTTAAAAGCATTATAAATAGGTTTACTTTGACCCAAAATATTTAGAAACTGAACTACTTGTGGCTGTACCTGTTCGTAAGCAATACGTAGTTCTGGACTATTTTTAACGCCCATTAAATGATTGAGTATTCCCCAACTCCAATTTAGTCTTTCTGTCAATTTTTCTAAAGGTTCTATTAAACCAGTCCAAGTAGGCTGTATATTTGCCTCTAGGATGGTTAACTGCTTTTCAAGTTCTGCTAATAAATAATTAAAAGCTGGTTCGACTTGCTCCGGTTTAATATCCGCAAATGCAGGTAAACCAGAGCTTTGAAGTAAAGGATTTTGAGAAAAAGTAGCAGTTGCACGCATGGTAGTGAATTAATAGCCAAGGAGTTAAGTGGGGACAAAAATTGATTTTTCTTGCTTGATATGGTGACTCAGTAAGCGTAAAAATCGGCTTTTTTAGGAATAAGCTCACATTGATACGCATGACTGTTACTGCACTATTTTTGGGTTGAAAATATCTTCGAGATACTCTATGTGATATAATCAGCACAAGTCAAAAACGTGGCGATAAACTTTCCCATTGCTAGAATTACAAAATTAATATTGTAGCAATTTTTTTCCAACTAATTACTTTTATTTTCACTGATTCTGTAGTCATAATGCGCTATAGGCAATTTGCATCTTGAGTACACAATATGCAGTATCTGAGCAAAAAATATCATCAAGCTTTCTACGTATAAGAAATCAGCTATATATCAGCTATATAATAGCCATATAATATCTATTTTCTCTGTTCTCTTAAAATCATGTCTAACCTACCACCCTTGAATACAGAAACAATTTGGGCAATCATTAATGATACCATTGATGATGCTACCGTCAACCAATTACTATGGTATTACTTAGGTTATCGCTATGATACCACAACAGAAACCTATGATCATAGTCAAGTAGAGACGGCATGGAGAGACGAATATCCCCAACCACCGGATTTTATAGATTCTCGCCTAGCAATTATGAAATTAACTCGTTCTATTCCTCCTGAAAATAAACAACTACTTAAAGAAAAATTAGGTTTTAAAGGTTACAAAATTGGTGAATTTGGTCCGCGACAAACTCGCAGAGCCACCTCCGCAAATTGGTTATTAAGTTATATGTTAATCACCACTGGTAAAATTGAGTAAAATTACTGAACTGCGTCTACCTTGAAAACCATATTTTTGGGAAATTGGGTCTATATTAAATTGGTAATAATCTGTACAGAATCATCAAGCTTATAAATTTATTTATCTTCATCTGCGTTTATCTGCATTCATTTGCGGTTATTACTTCTGACTTAGGTTTAGGTATTAAATTATCTTCTTCCAGCTAATGTTATGGAAATAACACAGACTTATGTTGTATTTTTGAAAAAAGCTGTGTATATTAATATAATATATATCAACCCTTGCACATAATAATCCTACCTGAATTTGTGCAACTTGTTTTTTGTTAACTAACTAATTTAGACTTAAAGAGAATAAAAAACAGTGTCACAGAAGTTTTAGGATTGCTAACGTATAACACAAATCAAGAGATTTCTGCTATGATCCACAAATTAATTAACACTAACATTAAGAGTTCTCATGTTTTGCTAACTCCTAATGAAGTCAAGGAAAAATTACCTTTAACCAAGACCGCTGAAAATACAATTTTAAAATTCAGACAAGAAATAGAGCATATTCTAGATTTCCAAGATAGACGAAAATTCATTGTTGTTGGTCCCTGTTCAATTCATGATCCTAAAGCAGCCATAGAATATGGAGAAAAATTACTAGATTTAGCGAAAAAAGTTGATGATAAACTGCTATTAATTATGCGAGTTTATTTTGAAAAACCGAGAACTACCGTAGGCTGGAAAGGACTAATTAATGATCCCGCAATGGATGATTCCTTTAATGTAGAAAAGGGGATATTAATTGCTAGAAGTTTATTGTTAAAGTTGACAGAGTTAGGATTACCAACCGCCACAGAAGCACTTGATCCGATTATTCCTCAATATATCAGTGAATTGGTATCTTGGTCTGCAATTGGCGCGAGAACAACTGAATCACAAACACACCGAGAAATGGCTAGTGGTTTATCTATGCCGGTAGGTTTTAAAAACGGTACTGACGGGAATATTCAAGTAGCTGTAAATGCACTCAAATCAGCGAGAACACCCCATAATTTTCTGGGTATTAATCAAAAGGGACAAGTGAGTGTATTTCAAACTAGGGGAAATGATCATGGTCATGTAATTTTGCGTGGTGGAACTCAGCCTAATTTTGATGCAGAGAACATTAAATTAGTGGAAGAACAATTAAAAGCTGCCAAATTATCACCAAGAATAGTTGTTGATTGTAGTCATGGTAATACTAATAAAGATTACAGGTTACAATCTATGGTGTTTGAAAATATTATTCAGCAAATATTAGATGGTAATAGTTCCATTGTGGGAATGATGCTAGAATCGAATTTGTATGAAGGTAGTCAAACGATTACAGGAAATCGTGAAGATCTAAAATATGGTGTTTCCGTAACTGATAAATGTATTAATTGGGAAGAAACAGAAAGAATTATTTTGGCTGCTCACGCCAAATTGACCTAAATCCACAGCAGGTTTCATGTATTTATACCACAGATGAATAGATTGAATGAATCTATTACCAATAGACATCTGATGAGAATCAAATGTGGCTAACTGGAAACTATGATAGGGATAATTCATTAATTGTCCCTATATTTTTTCCCACGCCATGTCTAGTAATAGTGCAAAATCAATTTCATGTTCTAACAATAATGTTTACTGATAAATAAACAATAACGATTGTCATCTGTTAGTTTATAGGATAGTTTGTCAGCAATGGAGGACATTATTTGCAATCCCCGTCCTCGTTCTTGATCATTATCCTCTAATGCTGAAGTTATTTGCAATTGCTTTTCTAACTCAAAAGGTTCTCCCAAAGACCATATCCGAATTTCTATATCTTCTTCGAGTCTGATAACTTCTAATTCAATCGGAGTTTCTCTGGGCAATTTTTTGTGGGCGTGTTCTACAATATTAATAAATCCTTCTACTAGTAGTGTTTGTAATTCCCACCAAATTGTTTGATTATTAAATGGGGGCTGGTTGATTTGCTCCAGCCAGGATAAAACTTCACTTGTAGCATTAATATCTGTATTGGTTTTTAGGTAGATTTTATGATTCATTGATCAGTCTATAGAATATTTGACTATGAGTGTATATTCAAAATGTGAAAAATAAAAATGTAAATCCTTAGACAAGATTTAATGTAGAGTAATGAATAAGTAATTATTCAAACTGTTTAATGGTCAAAATGTTTAAAATTCTTGTCATTGATGATGATCCTATCTTACGAATGGTTTTGAAAAAAACGCTGAAAACCCAGGGCTATGATGTTACCATAGCGACTAATGGCGAAGAGGGAATAATAGAAGCCAAAAAATTATGTCCCGCTCTCATTATCTGTGATTGGGTAATGTCTGGGATAGATGGTTTACAAGTGTGTCGTCAGATTAAATCAGATCCCAAATTAGCTACAACTTTTTTTATTCTTCTGACTGCAAAAGGAGCTTCTTTAGGAGAGGAAGATGATCGTGTCAGAGGATTGGACGCAGGAGCAGATGAATTTATCTCTAAACCCATTGAGATGAATGAATTAAAAGCACGGGTAAGAGCAGGATTAAGGCTACATCAATTAAGTCGAGATTTGCAGCATCAAAAACAAATTTTAGAGCAGTTAAATCGAGATTTGCAGCATCAAAAGCAAGTTTTAGAAACCGAACTAGCTGAAGCTGCTGATTATGTGCGATCGCTTTTACCATTACCACTTGTAGGATATGTTACCATAGAATCTTTATTTGTACCTTCAGCACAGTTGGGTGGAGATTGTTTTGATTACTATTGGATTGATGATGAGCATTTGGCAATTTATCTATTAGATGTCTCTGGTCATGGCGTAGGCTCGGCTTTGCTATCTGTATCTGTATTGAATATCTTGCGATCACAGTCTCTACCAAATACTAATTTTTGTCAACCAGCAGAAGTTCTCAAGGCACTCAATGAAAGTTTTCAAATGAGTAAACATGGCGATAAATACTTTACCATTTTGTACTGTGTTTTTAATCGTGTTAATCATCAGCTAGTTTATGGCAATGCTGGACATCCACCGGCTGTATTAATATTTGGAAATGATCCCTCCAGCATTGAGGTTATAAAACTAGAATCTCTAGATTTACCCATTGGCTTTTTACAAGATATCAGTTTTGAAACTGCTATTTTGGAAGTTGCAGAAAACAGCACTTTATATATTTTTAGTGATGGTGCTTACGAACTGCTGCAACCAGGGGGACAAATTTGGGGTTTCGACTCCTTGGTTAATTTATTGCTCACCCATAATCAGACAAATAACAATCATATTAATCAACTCTTACCTGAGATTATAAATATCAGCGGCAACGAAAATTTTGATGATGATTTGTCTTTACTACGAGTTAATTTTAGTGGCTGTCAAAATCCCTAAGATGTAAACTTTTATTAACGGTGTTTGAAAAGTTTTCGGCGATTATAAATCCCTACTACACAAACACAGACCACCTGGGTGGACTAGGAAAAAATTAAGGGTTTGAAACATAAAAGATGGGTTTTGTCTGTCTGCAACTAGACTTGTCTATTCATCCTGATAAGATTGGGAAAAACCGGATATGTACAAGTTTAGACTTGCTAAAACTTCACCTATAGAATCAAACCATTAAGCATTTTCTAGTTCTAATACTTTGCTGTCAAACACTTCTCTATTACTTAATATGTTCAAAACTCGATTGATTTTCGTTAATTCAAATAACATTTTGACTTGTTCATTAATGGAACATACAAATAGTTCTCCTTTAGCATTTCTAACACTTTGCATTGCTCCCACTAAAGCACCTAAACCAGAACTATCAATAAACGTCACCTTTGACATATCAATCAATAGCATATTAACTCCATTATTAATGATATCAGTAATTTGACGACGTAATTCATTACCGGAGGTGGCGTTTAAAATTCCTGATGGTTCAAAGACGTGAATTTTAGAAGTCACAAATTATCTTCCTTTCTGTGTTAGTTTGTAAATTTACCATTGAAAATGGTCATATCTATTGAAAATTATACTACTATTTAAGGCATTTTGTAGAACTTTAAAAAATAGATTTACAAACAATAAGGACTTTCATTAACTTTCCCCACGGGGTGAGGGGGTGAGGTTTTGTGGTTGTATACAATTCTGTTGAAACACCCTCTCAGAGGTAATTCATGAATTACCTCTACTTTCCTTCTGTTTTGTGTAAATCCTGTGGTTGCCAAACAGCAGCGCTGATAATTGCCCAAAGTAGAGATAAAATATATATACCCCATAATGTGTTGATCAAATAAACCCAAGGAGTTTCTAACTGACCAATAGCGAGACGATATATACTCCATATTATACCTAAAATTATTAAAATAAACACAGTTAGTTGTGGCCAGATTAGCTGGAGATAGATTCCTGATTGTCGCTGCTTAGGTGTAACCTGAAATTTAATAGGTTGTCCGGTTAATACACTCCATGCAGATTGAATGAATAGGGGAAATAAAGAGATAGAATATTGTTCTGAACGCCATAATTCCGCAGCATTAATTCCCCAACCAGCGGCTAAAAAAGTCAACCTATTAATTATAAAAGCTGGAAGAAAATGGATAGTAAAATCAAAGCCATAAGTTTTCACGGGGATAGTTCCTGTAAAAAAATAGATAATGGGACAAGCAATAAAAATCAAAGTTGCAAACCCAGAAAAATAACTATATGTTGTCTTAAAATAGTGTAATCGTTGCCAAAATGTCAGTCCTGGTTTGGTGAGAGGATTTTCTCTCATTAACACTTGAATTGTGCCTTGAGACCAGCGCATTCGCTGTTTGAGGGTAGAACTTAAATCATCAGGAGCAAGTCCTTCTGCTAATAATTCATGATGATAAATTGATTTCCAACCAGAACTATGCAACCGCATGGCTGTATTCATATCTTCGGTAATACTATTGCTAGAAACACCACCAATTAATTCAAATTCATCTAATTTTTTGCCATCTTTGACAAATTCATCTGCAAAATATTGTAAACCCACACTAACCAATGCTTCTCTTCTGAGGACTGCATTTGTACCCGTGTAGAAAGCTGAATTCATGCCATCTTTACCTTGTTGAATGGGTCCATAAAATAAATTGGCTCGATGTCCAAAGGGGTCTCCAGGGGGAATATTATAAAAATCTTGAGGAGTTTGCACAAATGCAATGCGGTTTGGCTCATATTTTCCTGAATACAAATTATAGGTATAGAAATATGGCAAAACTCGCTTTAAAAATGCTGGTTTGGGAATATGATCTGCATCTAAAGTCAGAATAAAATCCCCTGTGGTTTCTCCAGAAAAAATGGCGTAATTGAGATTACCTGCTTTAGCATGATGAGGTACTCCTGGTTGTTTAGGACGAGCAATATACCGTAACCTAACCAGTTGCACAAGTTCTAATTCTTTTTGACTAATTGCTAATTCTAATGCCCTGCGTTCATGATTAAGATGTTCATATATAGTTGATTTACTGCCATGATGACTATTTTGATGTTGAGGATTTAACCAGAGAATAAACTGTTGTAAACTGTGGACAAATTTAGCGGGAATATCCTCGAAAGTATTTTCTGATCTAGAAGATGATTTTTGCAGCCATTCTTCGGCGGCTTTTACGTCAGGTGCTAGATTTTCCAGTTGCTCAATTCGTTGATTTAAAGTAGATAATTCCGCGTCAATTCGATTAGCTTCCTGTTGTAATAATGGTGATTGTAAATCCTCTAGAGCTAATCTTTCTGACATGGCTCGCATTTGTTCAGAATTACCATCATCTAATACATATACACGCAGCTTTGTGGTTGGATAATCTATTGCTAAAGCTGCTCTAGCAGTTTCTTCCACCATTTCTGAGGGCTCATTATAGCAGGTTATAAATACATCTACATTTGCCCAATCAGAGCTAGGAAGGGGTGGGCTTAACTGGTGAAGGGACTTAACTTGTCGGACTATAGGCCGCCATAGTCCAATGACAAACATAACTCCCCCGAAATAGCTGTAAATTTCCGCCAGTAATAAAGGAATAGACAGCCATAGAGCATCAAAGTTGATAGAATGAGTTATCCGCCATTGTAAATACCAAGCACCCAAAATTAAGTTGATTTCCGCTAAATACCGAAAAAGTAGGGTTCTTTTTTTCAGTTTTGAACGGCTATTACCGGAAAAATTAGCTGCATCATAACTAGAGTACGCTGAGTTCATTTTGCTACCAAAAATAAAATTTAAATTAGTCAATTAGAAGTTGTTCGTTTTTATACGAGTCACGTATTTGATTTTTGATTTTAACTCCCATGGTTGCCCATAGCCGGCCTATAGTCCTTGATATTTTTTAGACATCATTCAGGATTCCTGTAGCTTGGTAACATAGAGTTGTTATTTAATGTATCAGATTTTTGGTGTCATTTCTAACGATAGCGAAATGATTCTCTCTTCTCTATCACTCTAGTCCCCCCTGAATAGTTCTCAAATTTTATTTGTAAATGATACAGCAACACCGTCGCTACAAACTATTAAGATGGATTGCATTGTTCCTAAGTGGAGCATTTCTGCAATTTTTGTTCTGTGTGCCTACAGTATCTTTAGCACAAAATTCTACTCCTAATGGCTGTAGTCAAATTTCAGCCCCTCTGACACCGGAGGAACAGACTTACGCTCGTGCAGCTTGGCAGTATTTTGTCAATAACTATCAAGCAAATACAGGGTTTACTAATTCTACTGGTGGTTATCCTTCTGGTACTCTCTGGGACATTGGTAATTACCTAATGGCTTTGAATGCAGCGCGGTGGATCAATTTGATTAACCAGTCGGAATTTGATTCGCGCTTAAACAAATTTCTTACCAATTTTGCTAACCTTACTTTATTTGAAAACGCTTTACCAAATAAGGTATATAATGCTGCTAATGGAAAAATGACTGATTATGGTAATAAACCTCTAGAAAAGGGTCTGGGTTGGTCTGCTTTGGATATTGGTCGCATATTGGCTGCTTTTCATATTATTGGCACTTGTCATCCTCAGTATAAAAATTGGCTAAAGGGAGTTCTCGGTAAGTGGCAGTTAGCAAGATCACTGAAAGATGACCAACTTTACGGAGCGCTTGTCTTACCTAATGGTAAAACATTGTTGGTACAAGAAGGACGACTTGGTTATGAGGAATATGCTGTTAGGGGTTATGAACTATGGGGATTTAAAGCACCCAAAGCGGCGGCTTTAGAGCCTTTCAAACTTGTAGATATTAACGGTGTGAAAATTCCTGTTGATACCCGTGATTTTCAAAGCACTAATGCTAATAATTATGTAGTTAGTGAATCCTATATTCTTGATGGTATTGAATTTGGCTTAGAAGGTTATTTAAAAAAATATGCTGCTGACATTTTAGAAGTACAAAAGCGACGCTTTGAATCTACGGGACAACTAACTGCTGTTTCTGAGGACAACATTGATCAACCTCCTTATTTTCTCTACAATACTATTTACTCCAATGGAGTTGCTTGGGCGACAATTACGGAGAAAAATAAGCCCTATACAGAGTTGCGGAGTATCAGCACTAAAGCTGCCTTTGGCTGGCGCTATCTTTACCCAGGTAATGCTTATGCTCAAAAGGTTTTTGATGCGGTTAAGGATTTACGTGATCCTAAAGGTGGCGGCTTCTACGCTGGACTGTATGAAGAAACAAAAAAACCTAATAAGTCCTTGACAGGTAATACTAATGGCCTAATCATGGAGATTTTATATTACAAGGCTAGAGGAAATCGTCCTTTGATTGGTGGTAGTGGGGTGAGTTTTGCAAAAATACCGTCTGGTGATTCTAAACCCTCAGATTCTAAACCCTCAGATTCTAAACCCTCAGATTCTAAACCACCTGCTGCAAATTCCCCAACTCCAGCCCAAAATCCTATTCCCATAAATGTTACACCTGCCCAGACTAATACAGCGACTAACCCACCACCGCTGATAGTTAAACCTATTCCATCCTTGGGTGTCCCGCAGCCAGCTAAACCATTACCTAAACCTTTAACAGTTGTGCAAAGACGTTACGCTCAAGCCGCCTGGAACTATTTCTCTGCTAATTCTCAGCCTACAACAGGATTGGTGAGCGATCGCTCTGATGTTAAGGGTTCAACATTGTGGGGATTAGGAGATTATCTAACAGCGCTCAATGCAGCATGGGCAATGGATATAATTTCTGCCAAGGAATTTGATCAGCGCATTCGACAGTTGTTGGCTGCTTTAGCGCAGATACCGCTGTATGCGGGGGAATTACCGAGTCGGGGTTATGATCCGCGAACATTGCAACCAGTAGATTATGGTGGTAATCCAGTTCCTGAAGGTACTGGTTGGTCGTCTTTGGATGTGGGAAGACTATTAGCAGCCCTTTATAATTTAAAAACAGATCATCCCGAATACACGCAAGTTGTTGATCAAATTGCTCTCGATTGGTCATACTTGCGGGTTGTGCGGGAAGGTATTCTTTCTAGTGCCAATGTCACCAAAGATAAAAGTGGGCGGTTAGTCCCCAGAATTAATCCTGAAACCCGCTTGGGTTATGAAGAATATGCTGCTAGAGGTTTTCAATTGTGGGGATTTAATGTTGATAAATCTGCTGTGGGTGGTGAATATAAAACAACATCAGTGGAGGGGGTAGAAGTTCCCATTGAACGGCTTCGTAAAGATACAAAATCAAAGGTTAATCAATATACCGTTAGTAATCCTTTCCTGCTGTATGCTCTAGAGTTTGGTTTAGATCCAAAAATGCGATCGCTCTTTACAGCAGTCTACCAAGCCCAAGCCCAACGCTACCTTAATACTGAGACTCTTACTGCCTCAGCTACTACTCTCATTGAGCGTCAACCTTACACTGTCCACAGTTCAATTATTGGTCAAAATCAGCCTTGGGTAGCCTTAGATGATGATGGTAAACTACTACCAGAGGGAAGATTAGTCAGTTCGGCTGTGGCATTTGCCTATTATGCCTTATTGCCTAAGGATAGCTATACTCAGGAATTAATCAAGGCAACAACGGACTTATATAACCCTTTGCTGGGCTTTTATGAAGGTTTTTATGAAAAAACAGGTAAAACTGCTCTTGGTTCTACTAGTAGCACTAACAGTATGATTCTACAATCTTTACTGTACACGGCAACAAAGCAACAACCCCTCCTCCGTCCCAATACGGATATGAAATCACCCTGGTGGCAAGCAGTGGCCGATGGTAATTCTGGTCGGGGTCTACCGAATACTTCTACTCAGAAAACCAAATTTGTGACTAATGCCACTGAACATTACTGGATTACTGTCAAAGATGGTACGAATTAACTTTTGCATGGTTAGATACTTGATATCATATCCGCCCAATCACTTACAATATAGTTCATCATTGTATTGCCTTTTCCCAATTACCAATTACCAATTACCAGCCTCAACAGATATGATAAGTGTTCAACCGAACATGATATGATGTCGCTATCAAAGAAGAGATAAATGATCATGAGTCCACCAGATGAACCTAATTTACCAGTTCAGATTCATAATTTATGAATCTGAAAATATTCATTTTATTCCCCTAAGTAACTATTTTGTAAGATGTTACTCTCAATAAACTTGCTACAACGAATACTATATTTGTTTTCTCCAATAAGTATCATCACTAGTTTCGGTATTAAGTCTGTATCTGCTGCTCCTATCCAACTAGATGAAAATTGGGATTCAGTCTCACTTTTGATAGAACCCTTCCCTGTAGTTGATAATTTACCAAATTCACGCCAAAATAACGGAGATATTACAGAAACAGATTCCTCTCTTTTTTTCCCACTAGATGAAAACTCGAACTCATTTCCAGAATTAACCACACAAATTGCAACTTTTAGTATTTTAGAAAACTTAAACACAGTTTTTGACAGTAGCTTTCTTCCTCAAAACTTACATTCAATACCAGTATTAATTGCTGCACCTGAAAACTTCAATCCTCAGCTAAGGTTAACTTCCCAACGAGTATCTCCTCCGCAAGCACAACCAACTTCACAACCAACTTCTACAGTACAACCAACTTCTACAGTACAACCAACTTCACAACCAACTTCTACAGTACAACCAACTTCTACAGTACAACCAACTTCACAACCAACTTCTACAGTACAACCAACTTCTACAGTACAACCAACTTCACAACCAACTTCTACAGTACAACCAACTTCTACAGTACAACCAACTTCACAACCAACTTCTACTACACCTGTGCGGTCAGCATTTATTTTGGAAAGTATCCAAACAGGGTTTCGTAGGGACATGAATAGTTCCCAGCAGGAGAACCAAACTATTGAACCAGTCTTTCAATTTCGGTTATTCAATGGAGAGAAAATTAAATTGAAAACTGCCTTTAATAAGTTGAGTCAACCGAAATTTGCATCTCTTACTAATATTCCCCTTCAGTTGGGATGGGAAGGCAAAACAGGTAAATATACTATAAAATTAGGAGCAGGAATTGATCTATTTAATCGCTTACCAATGGCTCTCAATTTCAATGCTCAGATAGATAGACCAATTGCTGTTAAACTCAATCCAGATTATAGCCTCAAGTCAGGTTTATTTTTATCAGCAGTCGTAGAACAAAGTCCTTATAAAACTAGTGTGAAAACACTGGAAAATCAAATTACAGCTATGCGCTCTGGATTCAATACTTTTTGGCAAATTGACCCTAATACCAGCTTTTTTGGCTCCTATCGTGTGGGTTTATATAATGATGGTAATTTTGAGCAACAGATTTTTAACCGCTTGGAACATAAGTGGGGTGAATTTTGGTTTGCTGGTAATGTTTTCGCTTGGAAGTATGCAAGCGATCGCCAAGAGAGTAGTGGCTATTTTTCTCCAGTATCTTCTCTAGTTTATAACGGTGAAATCGGATGGGGAAAAAACATTTTTCCTTTTTTAAATTGTCGCTTAAATACCACCTTGGGAAGACAAAGAGTTAACGGTGATAAAAGTGGAGGTACTGGCTATCAAACTCGCTGTACAGTCAAAATATCACCAAATATAGCTTTAGATTTAGGTTATAGTTTAGGTAAGTCTCACAATCTCATGACTGGGGAAAGTCTGTATAATAATCAGACATTAACAAGCCAATTACAGATAAAATTTTGACCTATTTTTTGACTGAAAACCCAATATTTCACAAGTAGAAAAAATTCAGAGTAAACAGGAAGAACTCATGTTTAAAAACATGAGATTGAAATAATGACACTGTTTTTTTCGTGCTACGCATCTTTTAAAAACATCTTTTTTTTGACTGAGCTTTAAACTCAGCAACTTTTGTTTCTTATCTGTTCCCTGTTCCCTTTTTTTGTAAAAGTACGGAAATTGAAATCATAAATTATCGAATTTCACAGCATCAAAATAAACTTTTACTTTACTCTTTTATTCCAGCCCAAACCGTAAGAGGTTTACCAACTTTTTTGTACAGCAAGCTTTCTAAAATTACACCATTATTATTAGCAGTAAGAGCTTTATTTGGCTGATTTAAAGACTCATAAAACCCGTTGTACCAACCTTGATCAGATTTGAGTTGAGTTTGCACAAAATTAAATAATTTGTCTGTGTAAGCAGTATTATAAAGGACGTGCCAACCTACTGCGGCCTTAGCGCTGAGAAAACGTAAATCATCATATTTTTTTCCTGTTGCTGTGATGGTTGCCCAAGGTTGTCCATTCACAAATAAGCTACTATAAACAAAGTAAGGAGCGCGATCTAAATTATCTTCCGTGACAGCAGTTAAAAATTTAGTCGTTTGATAACGAGCTTCTTGAGCAGCTAAAATTCGGTCTGAGAATGCTTTAGGTAAAGCTTGAAATCCGGTTTCAATGCCATCTAAAATATAAGGCTCGCTGAGAACATAATTATTTGCACCTGAATTTTGATAATCCCGTCGATCATAAGGAACACCCTGCCCGTAGAGGTCTACAAAGTCTGTATTTGATGTATAATCTAAGGCTTTTTTGACATCTAAACCCCAGAGTTTTAACCCGTAAGCTCCGTAATTTTCATAACCTAAACGCCCTTCTTGGGTATACTGTTCTTGACCAGCAATAACAGAAGTACCGTACATTTGCCCGTTTTTGACCAATCGCTTGATTTGCCAATGTTTCCAGACGGCTTCTGTTGGCGATCGCATTTTGGGATATTTTGTACCAACAATATTCAGCCATATAGCTAAACGTCCTAAATCCAAAGCAGACCAACCAATTTCTTCTCGTTTATCTAATTGACCATAATTTACAGGTATCAATGTTTTTGAATTATAGACTTTATTCGGTAATTCTCCCTTATACAAAGGCATGGACGCTAGAGTTTTTAACATCTGACTCATTTTGCTCTCAAACTCTTCTACCGTAATGATATTAAGTTCTTTAGCACTGACCAAAGCAGCCATAGCAGCGGCTTGGTCCCACATAGTAACAGAGGCAAAATTATTTACAGAATTAACCAAGCCAGTTTGATCGTTCCAATTACGTTGGAAGTATAACCAAGCTTGACGCGCCATTGCAGTTTCCTCTGTAGTTAATGTCCCACTTCCGGGCGCAATATAGGGTCCCTTGGCGGTTGTCAATTCGGCAGCGGCAATGGGTTTACCTGCTACAATTGTTAATTTAGTATTCAGCTTGCTAATACTATCAGTATTTATAGCTAAATACTTTGACAAAGAATTGAAACCTATAATTGCGATGACAGCGGTTATAACTCCGCCAAAGGTAGCGATAAAAGATAGTTTTTTTGATGGTGGCTCAAAATCAGAATTGATCATGGAATTGGTAATTGGTAATATAATTGAAAGTCTTTTCTTGTCTAGTTTTTTTTAAGTCAGGACTTACGCAAAATATCTCTCCCTAAGCCCCCATTTCTGTTCCCTGTTCCCTGCCCCCTCACAGGCAACTTTTATGGCTACGCCACGCGGGCTATCAGCAAGCCCTATCCGATGATTAGGATTCTTTTTCCTTAGCCCAAACTGTCAACGGTTTGCCCACACGACGATATAGTATTGCTTCTAACACTATACCGTTAGTATTCACAGTTAAAGCTCGATTTGGTTCTTGAGTTTCCTCATAAAAACCTGCAAAAACGCCACGACTTGGATCAGTCAGCCAGCGCATACCCTTATGAAGTCTTTCTGTATAGGGAGTTTGAAACAGCATATTCCAGCCTATTGCGGCTTTAACACTACTACCCCGATAAACAAAGGCATCTTTACCAGATGAGTCTATACTTTTCCAAGGTTGACCATTGACAAAAATACAATTGTAGACAAACCAAGGCTCCCGATCTAAATTATCCTCAGACCAGGCTGTGAGTTGATTGGTAGCTTGATAGCGACGTTGTTGAACTTGGAGTAACTTGGCTGCATATTCCGCAGGTAAAGCCTGAAAACCACTTTCCAACCCGTCCAAAATATAGGGTTCACTAGTGACATAATTATGATAGGTGCTGCGTTTATCCGCTGGTACTTCCACACCCATAACATTGACAAACTGAGTTTCGGCTTTGGTATCAAGTGCTTTGGGGGCTACAATCCCCATTTTTTGTAATCTATAGGCTGCATATTGTTCATAACCTAGCCGTCCTTCTTGGTTCCAGGTTTCCTGGCCATTTTTAATCGCTGTCCCCATTAGCTGTCCATTCTCTACTAACCGCTTTAACTGCCAACGAGCCGTGACGGCTTTACTGGCCGCAGCGTGTTTGGGGTATCGAGTTTCGATGATATCTAGCCATTGCACCAGTCGTGCTAAATCAATGGCCGAAAACCCAATTTCTTCAGGTTCTGCCAATTTGCCGTAGTTAACCGGGATTAAAGTTTTCGCGTTATAGGCTTTGTTTGGTAACTCATTCCGGTACAAAGGTATTTTGGTTAGGGTGGCCAATACTTCCTCTATCCATTGATCAAATTCTGCTGCCTTGAGTAAGCCTAATTCCCGTGCTGCCACCATACCAGCTAACTGACTACCCACGTCCCACATTGTTGTACTGGGAAAGTCCGCAGCGGAAGAAACTAAACCCGTGGATAAACGATTTTTCTCAAAATAGCGCCAAGCTGTACGGGCTAATTGTATATCTTCTGCATTCAGCCGATTTTGACCAACGGAAGTCACTGGAATTGGGAGAATGTTAGTCTCACGCCATTCTATTCCTTTATGCAATCCAAAGCCAACTAAGGCGATCGCCGCAGCGACAATAGTTTGTTTTAATAAACTAGGTTGGATCGGAGTAGGATTGATAGTTGTATCTTGTGTCATGGTTAGCGGGGGATAATATTAAACAACACTTCTTTTTTCACCAGCCACCAGAAGCAGCCCACAGCTACAGCCTGAGCGATAGTAGTGACTATGGGATTACCATCAACTAAAGCCGGAATTAAAAACCAAATCACTGTGACTGGAACGTGAACAATATAGACGTACAAGGAGTTTTGACCCAAACTAATCAACAGTTTCCCCAGAATTTTATTTAACGGTTGCCAAAATGTATCCACAATTATGTACAGCAAAGGGAAGAAACCGATGTGATTAATTAAACGCAAAAAACCCACCCGACTCCGGTCTGTCCATGCTAACCAAGCAACTCTATCTGAGAATTTGGCTGGCCAAACACCAAGCTGAATATCATAATGTGCGGTTGTAATTGAGCCAATGACGATTAATACCAAGCATAAGACTAGGGGAATTTTCGGTATTTTTCCCCATAATTTTTGTAGTTTTTGACGATAATAACCTGCTAATACTCCATGCACGTATAAAATTTGCCAACCAGCTAAGGCAAAGTAAGGATGTTCTCTGTCTAAAGGATGGAAACTCAAGGCATAAGGATGTAATTGTTGGATACTCCAAAATGTCCAGGAAATAGCCAAAACAGGCAACCAAAAGCCCTTCCTTAACATCCAGAAAATGGCAGGGGAAAACAGCAACAGCAATACATACAGTTGCAAAATGTCAATGACAGGTGGTGCTAAATGGAATGTAGCTGCCGCTAGTAATATTTGCCACCAAGTCCCGGGCGCAAAATCAAAGGCTGGACGAGTCCAACCGGGGGCAATTATACTTAATAAACCCAGGACAGACATTAAAATAAGACTGGTGAGATAAAGTTTTCCAGAACGCTCTAACAGTTTTTTCATGGCTTCAGAAAAGCCAACTTTATTGATACGCCCCAATGTCACCATTCCTAATACTAGCCCAGAGAGAAATACGAATCCTTCGGCCGCACTGGCGTAAATATGTCCCCTGTTGATAGCACTGAAATAAGAAGAACTTTCTAAATGATTGAATACCATGGAAACAATGGCAATGCCCCGGAGAAAATCAATCCTTATATCTCGGTTTCCGTAGAGCGTGGGATCATAGCGCCAGGATACAGGAGGATTGTTTGTTGTAATTGTATTGTTATGCACAGTATATGGTTACTTTCGGTTATTTAACTACTTGGTTCTAGAACAGAAACTAGATATTTCTTTGTAGGGTTTAAACTCTTCTCTGTAATGGAGTACGTGAGGCATTGAGTTTATTCAGAGGGGTAATTTCGCCGCCCCACACTTTTCCTGGAGTCCTGACTTGGTTTACAAGGCTGAACATATACCGATAATCTTAGGCATACCTACTCAGTCTAAATCATAATGTATTTTAGGATCAGAGTTGAAAATTTTTCTTAATATTCAGCACTTTTGCTATTTTGCTGATAATATACCCTCAAGCAAGAAATAAAGTGTAAAAATCCTGAATTTTCTTGATCTGCTTGCAGCAGCGCTTCGCTATCAGTAGGTAAGTGGTGAATTAGTCAAATAACGCATCAATTAAATTTACGTAAATATTGTTACACATTTTGGTGTTTTTACGTCTACATACTCAAAATAGCCAAAATCACAACACTTTTAACTAGGGGTAAATTTTAAATATGAAAGCATTATTACGCAATGACGAAGCTGGAAGAATTGAAGCACTTTTACAGTACAGAATTCTTGATACTCAGTCCGAACGGGAGTTTGATGATATTACCCGTTTAGCTTCTTTTATTTGTGCAACTCCCATGGCCGTAATGACCTTAGTTGATACAGACCGCCAATGGTTTAAATCTAAAATTGGGCTAGAAGCATCAGAAACACCCCGTAGTATGAGTTTTTGCAATCATGCTATCCAGCAACCAGATCCCATGATCATTCCCGATGCTACTTTAGATCCAAGATTTGTGGATAACCCTTTGGTGACATCAGATCCCAATATCCGTTTTTATGCGGGCATACCCCTAATTAATGATGACGGTTATGGCTTAGGAGCGCTGTGTGTTATTGATGACATACCAAGACAACTCGCACCACAACAGATAGAGGCATTAAATATTTTAGGTCGCCAAGTCATGCAACAATTAGAATGGCGGCGTAATTTAGATAGTTTGCTTCTCTCAACGGTATTAGATACAGTTAATGCTTTAGTGATAGTTCTTAACCCAGAAGGGGAAATTATTGGATTTAATCGAGCTTGTGAAGAAACCACGGGTTATTCTGACAATGAAGTTAGAAATCAATGCTTTTGGAACGTATTTACAGAACCGAAACGCCGTCGAACAGTGCGATCTATTTTTGAAAAAATTAAATTAAGTAAGGGGTTAAGAGAATATGAAAATTATTGGCGAATAAAAGACGGAAGTCTGCGGCTAATTAATTGGTCAAACAGAACGGTTTCAAATGAAAATGGTGAAATTGAATTTATTGTTTGTACCGGCATAGATATCACTGAACGCAAACAAGCTGAAGAGTCTCTAAAACGACAATTAGCAGCAGTGGAAGCAACGAGTGATGGCATTAGTATTGTTGATAAACAGGGTAATTATCTTTATCTCAATAGCTCTTACGTGAATATATTTGGCTATAGTCATGCCACGGAATTGCTAGGAAAAAATTGGCAAGAAGTGTATGAACAAGAGCAGGTTAAATTGTTTGAAAAAAACATATTTCCTGAACTAATGAAACAAGGTTACTGGCATGGAGAAACAATTGCTCAAAGAAAAGATAGCAGTAACTTTCCCGCAGAAATGTCTTTGACAAAGTTGAAAGATGGCGGATTCATTTGTGTAGGCCGTGATATCAGTAAACGCAAAGAAGCCGAAGAAGAACTAAAATACTTGAACTTGCGATCGCAATTATTAGCTGATATTACTTTAAAAATCCGCAGTTCTTTGCAGATAGATGATATTCTGCAAACTAGTGTTACAGAAGTACAAAAACTGTTGAAAACTGACCGTGTAGTAATTCTAGAGTTGTTGGCCGATGGCTCTTTAACAGCGCGGAAAGAAGCATTAATTCCCGGTATTCCAGTTGTTATGGGGACAAATATTGTTGAGCCTTGTTTGACAAAAAATTACATCGAGAAATATACTCAAGGATGGATTGGTGTGATTAATGATATTGAAAAAGCTGACATTCGGCCTTGTCATATCGAACTATTACAAAAGTTTAATGTCAAAGCTAACCTAGTTATTCCTATTTTTCTTAAAGATGAATTTTGGGGTTTACTAATTGCTCATCATTGTACCCAACCCCGTCAATGGACTAACTGGGAAACAGAATTTCTCAAGTCTTTATCTGATCAAATAGGTATTGCTTTAGCTCAAGCTAAATTGCTGGAATCGGAAATTCTGCAAAGACGAGAACTGGAAATTGCTCGTCATCAAGCTGAGTTAGCATCTCTGTCCAAAAGTAGTTTTTTAGCGAATATGAGTCATGAAATTCGCACCCCCATGAATGGCATTTTGGGCATGACTGGTTTATTATTAGAAACTCCTCTCAACCCAGAACAAAAAGATTTTTTAGAAATAGTTCGCGTCAGTGGGGATGCTCTTTTATCTCTGATTAACGAAATTTTAGATTTATCCAAACTTGAAGCTGGAGAAATGATCATCGAAAGCATAGATTTCGATCTTTGTAATTGTCTGGAAGAAGTGCTAGATTTATTAGCTCCTCAAGCACATCAAAAGGGACTAGAAATTGCCACACTGGTACAACAGAATGTCTATAAATATCTGAGGGGAGATGTTGGGCGCTTACGACAAATTATCATGAATCTGATTGGTAATGCTATTAAATTTACCAAACAAGGAGAGGTATTATTAGAAGTAGAATTGAAGTCAGAAACTCAGGATCTAGTCATTCTCAACTTTACTATTATAGATACAGGAATTGGTATTAGTCTTCAAGATCAAAACAAACTTTTTCAAGCATTTAGCCAAGTTGATGCTTCTATTACCCGTCAATATGGTGGCACAGGTTTGGGATTAGCAATTTGTCAACAATTAGTAAGTTTAATGGGTGGAAAAATTGGCGTAAAAAGTCAGATGGGTAAAGGATCTCAATTTTGGTTTGAGCTACCTTTTCTGAAGCAAATCCAGCCTTCTTGTCAGATTTTGGAGCTTAATATATTGACTAACAAGCGGTTGTTAGTAATAGATGACAATGGCACTAACCGGAGAATTATTTATCATCAAGCTACTCATTGGGGAATGTTGGTAGATGAAGCTGCTTGTGCAAATACTGGTCTTGCAGCTTTACAAAAGGCTGCTGCCGAAAATCACCCCTATGATATTGTTCTCATTGATATGCAAATGCCTGTGATAGATGGTCTAACGCTGGGATCACAAATTAAAGCTAATGCTGCCATTAGCAATATTCCTTTAGTTCTATTGACTTCTAGTAATCAAAAGGATGAATCGAAAAAAGCAATCAACATCGGATTTATTAGTTATTTAGTTAAACCAATAAAACCTTCTCGCTTGCTAGATACTATCATGGATATCTTAGGAAGCCAAGCAAAATTAGATAATTTCCAATCTTCTAAAATTGAGCAATCTTCTATAACTGTGTTGGATGAAAAGATACCTGATTCGACAAAATCAAAGTTAAAATTGCTCGTAGCAGAAGATAATCCAGTTAATCAAAAAGTTATCCTCAAGCAACTCCACAGTTTAGGGTATAAAGCTGATATCGTCGCCAATGGCCAAGAAGTTTTGGAAATGTTGGATAACATTGCCTATGATTTAATTTTGATGGACTGTCAAATGCCAATTCTCGATGGTTTAAAAACTACAAAAGTAATTCGTTCTCGGCCAATAAGTTCATTTGTTAATCACCGACAACCTATAATTATTGCTATTACTGCTAATGCTATGAAGGAGGATCAACAGAGTTGTTTAGATGCTGGTATGGATGACTATTTTAGCAAACCAATTACTAAGGATAAATTAGCAGCATTATTAGAGCTTTGGAGTTCGAAAATTATGGCGGGACGAGTAGTGACTATTCCTGACCCTGAGCCAGCAGTTTTAATGACAAATAATCCGTTAACAGATTTACCAATTGATTGGGAACATCTACATCAAATCTCAGACAATGATCCAGAATTTGAGTTAGAAATATTAAAAGTTTTTGTGGAAGATAGCCTGTTTCATGTGGAGGGAATTAAAGCCGCAATTACCGTTAATGACTTTCATCAACTGGCCAGGGAAGCTCATCATCTTAAAGGTTCTAGTGGTAATGTTGGTGCTACAGCCATGCGGAAAATTGCAGAAGAACTAGAACAACTCAGTCGCAAACAGAGTTTTGTCGGTGCTTATCAATTGGTACTAGGATTAGTTGATTTTATCAACAAGATTCAAGGATTTTTAATTAAGTGCTGAAAAAGTTTTTTCGTTCCCTGACAAGGTTATCCATGAAGTTAGGTTGACCGTGGTAGAGACGTTCCATGGAACGTCTTTACATAGAGCCGACTCTTGTTAGCATTCGTTAGCTTTTTTGGTTCGGCCAACGACCGACCGCTTGACCAATTACCGCCAATTCTGACATTAATTGATCAAAAGCGTCCGGTGTTAAGGATTGGGGTCCATCGGATAACGCTTTGGCTGGGTTGGGGTGAACTTCAATCATAAGCGCGTCCGTACCCGCAGCGATCGCCGCCATGGCCATAGCAGGGACAAACTCGGACCAACCCACACCATGACTAGGATCAATCATAATTGGTAAATGGGTGAGTTTCCGCAACACCGGCACAACCGACAAATCTAGAGTATTGCGGGTATATTGACGGTCAAAAGTTCTAATTCCCCGTTCACACAAAATCACATGAGGATTACCCGCTGCTAAAATATACTCAGCCGCCATTAACCAATCCTCAATAGTTGCAGCCATACCGCGTTTTAACAGCACAGGTTTATGTTGCGCTCCTACTTTTTTAAGCATGGAGAAATTCTGCATATTTCTCGCCCCCACCTGAATCACATCTGCGACTTGGCCAATTTTCTCCAAATCTTCCGTATCCATAACCTCGGTAATAATCCCCAACCCGCTGACTTTCCGGGCGGTAGCTAACAATTCCAAAGCACTTTCACCATGACCTTGAAAAGCATAGGGTGACGTACGGGGTTTATAGGCCCCACCTCGCAAAAACTTAGCCCCCGCAGCCTTTACCCGCAGCGCCGTTTCTACAATCATCTCCTCATTTTCCACCGAACACGGTCCAGCCACAACCACCAAAGGATGATGTTCACCAAACACCACATCTCCTTGAGGAGTATTTACCACCACCTCAGAAGCTTCTCCATGACGGAATTGACGACTAGCCCGTTTATAGGGTACTTCCACTCGTAATACTTGTTCAATCCATGGACTTAATTCTTGAATACGGGGGGGGTCTAAATCAGCGGTTTCCCCAACTAAAGCAATGACCACCTTATGTTGACCAATAATTTTTTCTGGAGTTAGTCCCCAACTAGATAATTCTGTAGTAATGCGATTTATTTCTTCCTGGGGGGAACCAACCTTCATGACGATAATCATTTACGAGTTCCTTTTGTAGTAAATTTTTGATTAACTAACTTGAGATTAACAAGGAAAACCTATGAAAAAAAGCGTTACCCGCAAAATTTTATCTATGATAGGTTTGGATAATTTGGGATAATACTCATCATAAATTACCTTACCAGTGGTTTTGTATGATGCTTCTTTGCGAATAGCATAGCGAGCTACATGATAGCCACATTGATAACATCCTCATATATATCTGCCATTTCTAAAATTAATCCAACGGAGTCTAAATGTAATTTATCATCACGATTAATCAAAGTTTGTATAGTCCAATTTCTTTTTTCATCTTGACGATAAACCTCTACTTTAACTTGATCCTGAGAAATCAAAACATATTCTTTCAAACTTGCTAAACTGCGGTAATTAAGAAGTTTTTCCCGTCTATCTATAGTTTCTGTACTTGGTGATAGGACTTCAATAATTAAACAAGGATAATTCAAAAAATAACGGTCTTGATCTTCCGTGTCGCAACTGACGATGACATCAGGATAGTAAAATATAGTTTGATTCTCATGAGCTAAATTTATTCTTACTTTCATGTCAGACATGAAAACATTACAGGAACTACCCCGTAACCGAGAACGCAAAGGCGAATAAACATTTCCAGAGATTATATTATGTTCTTTACTACCTCCAGCCATAGCAAAGACCTCACCGGCAAAATATTCATGACGAATATCGCTAATTTGTTCTAACTCCAGATATTCTTCAACAGAGAAAAAGTAAAGAGGGGACTGCATAATTATAATTTTTTCCGGCTTAATAATTCTCAAATTATGATCAAATCCTTCACCAACATAACAATATAACTTATTTGAGGATTTCGGGTTCTCAAACTCTTCCTCTCTGCGCCTCTGCGCCTCTGCGTGAAACCTTGATCAAAATTATGTTGTTATAAAATAGCCCTAAAATCCCTACCAATTTAACAATATAGCGCCAGGTATTTTTGGCTGCATATTGGGTATAAACCAGAAAAAACTTATTTTCCAACTTACCCCAGATTACAGTTATGACCTGGACGCTGATTATTAGATGATGATTAGACGTTCTTTTTCCGGGTATCACGCCAAACTTCGGTCATCCTTCCCCAGTTAGTGCTAAATTCATCCAAACCGATCATATTTCCCGGTCTTTCCACGTCCCAAGAAGCGGAAAGAACACCATAGGTAATTCCCAACACGCCTAAACCAAATAATCCCATATTCACCAATAAAACGGCGATAGGCGGAAGTTGGATATGAGCTAGAGTAACTAGCAGATAGCTAACTACCAAACTAGCAATACCCAAAAATGTGGGAATACCGCAAAAAGCAGCCACTCGGCGAATCATGCGCTGGCTCACCACTTCAGGAATAGCCATTTCTTGTTTAGAATAACGACGTTGCTGTTGCGGTTTTTCCTGGGTTTCTTGGGTTTTAAGGACGGGCTGAGTTATGGACTTAGCGGATTTTTGACGCTTTTTGTTTGGTTCAAAAGGTAATTTACTACGTTCCGATTCTTCAGCAGCCATAAGAATAGTTCCTAACCGCGAATACCGAGACGAGTAATTAAAGCTTGATATTTTTCCCGGCTACCTGCTTGGATGTAAGCTAGAAGACGCTTTCTTTGACCAATCATCTTCAATAATCCTCTGCGGGAGGAATGGTCTTTCTTATTAACTTGCAAATGTTTACTGAGTTGGTTAATCCGGTCAGTGAGCATTGCTACTTGAACATCAGCCGAACCAGTGTCGGTTTCATGAACTTGGTAGCCAGAAATGATTTCTTGTTTGCGCTGTTGCGTCAGAGCCATGATAGATTAGGTCTTTATTGTTTGTAAATTTGTGTAGCAGTTTCCTATAATATCACACCTATCCATTCCTGTGGCAACTTCCTGATCAGGAGTCAGGAATGCAGCAATCACCCATTACCGCTTACTCTGGTGATTTAAGGGCTTGATCTAAAATTTGTCTAGCTTGTTCGGCTTTTGATTTTGCTTCGTGGTAACGGAGATTGGCCTGAGCAAAATTTTTGAGAACCTTAAAACCTTCTTTGAGATTGGTTATTTCTTCCTCGGTGACGGATTTATCAGTAAATAGCACATCAATGGCTTTGCGAATTTCTAAGGCTTCTGTGCGCGATTCTTGGACTTTTAACTTTAAAGAAGCTAAATTACTGAGAATTTGCACCGCTTGGGTAATTTCATCTTCACGACTAGAAGTATCTGTCGTTGGTTCTTTGATTTCAATTAACTGTTGGGGACCAAATCCTGCTTCTAGTTCGGTTGGTAATTCCCCCGCTTCCATAAGTTCCATTAGCTGATCCATTGCTTTGTCACGGGCTTTAGCGGAATCTTTACCAGGAACAATCAGGATAATTTCTGGACTTTGAGGAATAGTGTATTGAACCATAGGTGTATATATAAATTTCAGCTAATTGGTGATAGGTACGGAATAATGAATTAACCGCAGTCCAGAAACCACTATAAGGTATTATTGCAATTAAGAACCGCAAAGACAAGAAATATTAGTTCAATTATACTTAATAAAGGTCAACCAAAATATAACAAAATGACAAATTTATGACTCCCAATTCCGCCATTATGCGTTCTGTGGAACAACTGGGCTACCGCGTCACTGTTGGTGATGTGGCCACACAGATAGGATTAAATATAGCTGAAGTCAATCAAGGTTTATTAGCTCTAGCTGCTGACGCTGGGGGACATTTACAGGTTGCAGAATCAGGTGATGTTGTTTACCAATTTCCCCGCAATTTTCGAGATATTTTACGCAATAAATACTTGCAAATACGGTTGAAAGAATGGTGGAAAAAAATCTGGTCTGTGCTATTTTACTTAATTCGGATTTCTTTTGGTATTCTTTTAGTTGCTTCTATCATTTTGATTACTGTAACTATTTTCATTATTATCACTGCTAGTTCAAATCGGGATGATGATAATCGCGGTGGTAGTAGTTCTAGAAGTAATAATTTCTTCTTTTTCCCTGATTTATTCTGGTATTTTAGCCCAAATTATGGCGATAATTACCAAGAACGACGAAGAGAAAAGGGCGAAAATAGTGAAATGAATTTTTTGGAAGCGGTGTTTTCATTTCTCTTTGGTGATGGTGATCCTAATGCTAATTTGGAAGAACGCCGCTGGGAAGACATTGGGGCTGTGATTAGTAATAATCAAGGTGCAGTAGTAGCAGAACAAATTGCTCCTTATTTAGATGATATTGGCGAAAAATATCAACAAGAATATGAGGATTATATGTTGCCTGTGCTGGTAAGATTTAATGGATTTCCCCAGGTAAGTTCAGAGGGTCAAATGGTATATTATTTCCCAGAATTACAGGTAAGAGCTAGTAAAAAACAGCGGCGTTCAATATCTGAATATCTCCATGAATTTTCCTGGAAGTTTAGTGCAGCTAGTTCTGGACAAATTCTCCTCAGTGCGGGTTTAGGCGGAGTGAATTTTGTTGGGGCTTTGATTTTGGGAAATTTATTGAGAGATGGCACAATTGCGGCTCAAATTGGCGGTTTAGTTGCTTTTGTGCAAGGTATTTATGGATTGTTATTGGCTTATGGTACGGGGTTTTTAGCCATTCCCTTAATTCGATATTTCTGGATTAAACGGCGTAATGATAAAATTACTACTCGCAATTATCAACGCCAAGAACGATCTAGATTATTAGCAGGTGCGGATACTTCTTTGCAGAAGAAAATCGCCTTTGCTCGTGAATTTGCAACGGAAAAAATCATTAGTAAAGAAGATTCTGTTTATTCCACAGAAACAGATTTATTAGAACAGGAATTTCAGAATAAGCAAATAGGTGATTAGTCAGTGGTCAGTTGTTAGTTGTCGGTTGTTAGTTGTCGGTTGTCAGTTGTCAGTTGTCAGTTGTTAGGTAATAGGTAATAGATAATAGGATGATATTTATTTTTCTCTTGCAAGAGCGCCTATTTTGTTTGAATGGGTGTCAAGGCTACACCTTGATAGTAATATCCTAAAATTTGTAGATGGTTTGCACCACGTTTTGCTAATTCATAAGCCCCCCATTGACTCATTCCTAAACCATGACCAAAACCTAATCCTTGGAGGATAAAACTACCATTTGCGTCTTTATTGACAATGAACCGCGTACTTTTAATTTTTAGTGCGGTTCTCACTTCTTCACCTTGGAGAATTTTAGTGCCTTTATTACCGATAATTTTCAGAGTTTTGACACTTCTAAAAGGTGAAACATTTTCGATAATCATCTCTTTGACATTACCAATACCGGCAATTCTGGCACTAATTTCTCCGGGGGTGAAGGTTTTTGTCCAGTTACATTCTTTGATTTTTTGATCAAAATCGGGAACAGCACGCAAATAAGGTTCTCTGGTACTCCAGACATCTTCGACGTTTTCAGTGTGTCCACCGGAACAAGCATGAAAGACAGAAAGAATAATTTGATTATTGTAGGTTAATATCTTGCCTGCTGTCTGGTCTGCTGCGTTGTAGGTTCTGGGAGATTCACTGCTTACACCTTTATAAATTTGCCAACGATCTGGACTATCCCCTAAATCATACACCGGATTTCTTCTCTGTCTTTCGCGCTCATAAAGGGCATAGGTACGGGCTGCTATGGCTTGGGCTTTGAGGGCTTCCTCCGGCCAGCTAGAATTCATTTCTCCACCAATGACGCTGTAGAGATATTCTTCTAAATCTACCCAGTTCACAGCAGTTAAGCCGTTACCTGTGGGTACTACTAAGGTTCTACCACGAAACCAGCGATCGCCAATATAAACAAATCCCTTATTTGTTGGTTCAATCCAAAATAACCCTGATTGCCATCTGTCTAAGGCAATTCCCCCGGCAACCGCTTGAGCGGCAAAGGGTTTCATTCCTGGTAATTCTCCTAATGTCTTACCCCTACTATCTTTGACAATAGCGGTTGTGGAAGCACCGACTTTTACCTGTTTAACTTCTCTTGCAATGGCCACACGCAGAATTACAGACCCTTGGGCAGGAGCAAGTAAAACAAACCACAGTAGTATACCTATCCACCAATGTCTACCTTTAAGTTCAGAAAAAAAACTGCCTAATAATAGTTGAAATTTCATTTTAGTTGTTTAACTATAAGCGTCTACTGTTTACTTTTTATATATTTGTATATATTTGGTTCTTATATAACTGGGGCGCTAGGATTCGAACCTAGGGATGGCGGGACCAAAACCCGCTGCCTTACCACTTGGCTACGCCCCAAGGAATTAACTTTAGATAATATAGCAGTCCTTCTGGGATTATGTCAACTGTTTTGAAAAAAAATTTTTTTGCTGATGGGGAATGGGCGGTTAAGGGGTTTTTTGAGAAAAAAATATTTATTGCTTATTGCCAACTGATTGCCAAAAAATGGGGTGTTTGTAAAATTTTACAGCCTCCACAAAATTGTATTAATAGTAACAGAATTTTCCATGTCAAGATCACTCAGATAGAAATATAAAAAAAGATCAAATTTTTAGTAAAATTTTGGTTAAGCTGATGTTAAGCTGACTAGAAAATTAGAATTTAAGTAACTTTTAAGACAGAAAAAAGTAGCGAAAAATACGAATTGTATTTAATCAGGATCAACATCGTAGACGCAGAGGAAAGAAAACAAGTGTTGAAGAAAGTAGTTATTACCGGGTGTTTAACTTTATTGATGCTGGGGGGGTTGTTAACAGGGAATGCTTGGGCAGCGGGGTCAACGGCTGCAGCACCCCCTGATACAGGAGATACAGCATTTATGTTGATCTCATCTGCCCTGGTATTGCTGATGACACCGGGATTAGCGTTCTTTTATGGTGGGTTTGTGCGATCGCGCAATATCCTGAACACATTAATGATGAGTTTTGTATTGATGGCCATTGTTGGAGTCACTTGGGTTGTGTGGGGTTATAGTCTTTCCTTTGCCCCTGGTTTACCTTTCATTGGTGGTTTACAGTGGTTAGGTTTAAACGGTGTTGGCTTAGAAACAACAGGTTATCTGCAAGGTTCAGCCCCAGCAGAAGTGGTATCCTACGCGCCAACAATTCCCCATCAGGCATTCATGATCTATCAAGCCATGTTTGCTATTATCACTCCAGCATTAATATCAGGTGCGATCGCTGAACGGATGAGTTTCCGTGCCTATTGCCTATTTGTAGTGCTGTGGTCAACGTTTATCTACACACCCCTAGCGCACATGGTGTGGGCTAAGGGAGGATTTTTAGGTTTATATGGCGGTATAGGCGCTCTAGACTTTGCCGGTGGGACAGTAGTACATATTAGTTCTGCTGTTTCGGCACTAGTAGCAGCTATTGTCCTCGGTCCGAGAAAAAACTATCCAGATCGTCTGAGTCCTCCCCACAATGTCCCCTTTATTTTGTTGGGTGCTGGCTTACTTTGGTTTGGTTGGTTTGGCTTTAACGCTGGTAGTGCCTTATCTGCTGGCACAGTAGCCACAGTAGCCTTTGTGACTACTAATACATCCGCTGCCGCCGGGTCGTTAATGTGGTTGATTTTAGAAGCTACATTACGGGGAAAACCCACCGCTGTAGGGGCAGTGACCGGTGCTGTCGCTGGTTTAGTTGGAATCACCCCAGGGGCGGGATTTGTCACCCCTCTAGCCGCAATCTTCATCGGTTTGATTACCTCTTTCCTCTGCTTCTATGCTGTCAGTTTTAAACACAAGTTACAGGTTGATGATGCCCTAGATACCTATCCTGTCCATGGTGTTGGCGGTACTATCGGGGCGATTTTAACGGCTTTCTTTGCCACAACTGAAGTTAATTCTGGCGGTAAGGACGGGGTACTGCGTGGTAACTTGAGTGAATTATTTGTGGAATTAGCAGCAATTGCTCTCGCCTATATAATTGCTGGGGTGGGGACTTGGATCATTCTGAAAATTATTGCGGCTACAGTTGGTTTAAGAGTCCCAGATCAAACAGAAAATCAAGGCTTGGATATCCATGAACACGGGGAAGAAGGTTATAACTTGTGAGTTCGCAGACCGAATTTCTAACTAATAAGTAATTTAATTTATTAGGGATATCCGGTAAAGATTGTAGAGACGTGACCTGGAACGTCTCTACAAGGGTTGTAAGTCAAGCATATTTTATTTTCACCTGATGTCTATTAGGGTCAGAGGTAACAAATTAGTAATTGTGGATAGATTTTATTTCAGTAAAGAAATATGATTTTGATACCTCTTCCCTGTAACCTGTTCCCTCTTCCCTGTAACCTCTTCCCTGTAACCTGTTCCCTCTTCCCTGTAACCTGTTCCCTCTTCCCTGTAACCTCTTCCCTCTTCCCTGTAACCTCTTCCCTGTAACCTGTTCCCTCTTCCCTGTAACCTCTTCCCTCTTCCCTGTTCCCTGTTCCCTGTAACCTGTAACCTGTTCCCTCTTCCCTCTTCCCTCTTCCCTCTTCCCTCTTCCCTGTAACCTGTTCCCTGTTCCCTGTAACCTGTTCCCTGTTCCCTGTTCCCTGTAACCTCTTCCCTCTTCCCTGTTCCCTGTTCCCTGTAACCTGTAACCTGTTCCCTCTTCCCTCTTCCCTCTTCCCTCTTCCCTCTTCCCTGTAACCTGTTCCCTGTTCCCTCTTCCCTCTTCCCTGTAACCTGTTCCCTGTTCCCTGTTCCCTCTTCCCTGTTCCCTGTTCCCTGTTCCCTGTTCCCTGTTCCCTGTTCCCTGTTCCCT
>NZ_KE384663.1:241126-244334 GCF_000426925.1 Dolichospermum circinale AWQC310F
TTAAAATTTCCCATCTCAATTGCCTCCAGGCGCGAGAAAATTAAAAATAGTAATTTTAGTTGCCAATTTCAAATGGATACAAAAGCTTTTAAACGCAACCTGCAACATTCAGCCAATTACAATCGTAAGGGCTTTGGTCATCAAGAGGAAGTTGCTACCCAGTTACAATCTGAATATCAGAGTAATTTGATTCAGGAAATCCGGGATTCTCACTACACTCTCAAGCGTGGTGATGTGACGATTCAATTAGCACAAGCATTTGGTTTTTGTTGGGGTGTGGAACGTGCTGTAGCAATGGCTTATGAAACCCGTCAGCATTTTCCCTCAGAACGGATTTGGATTACTAACGAAATTATTCACAATCCATCCGTGAATAAACGGATGCAGGAAATGCAGGTAGAATTTATTCCCGTCATTGACAAAATCAAAGATTTTTCTGTTGTTGGTAGCGGTGATGTGGTGATTTTACCAGCTTTCGGTGCTAGTGTTCAAGAAATGCAAATTCTTAACGATAAAGGTTGTCAGATTGTTGATACTACTTGTCCTTGGGTATCTAAAGTTTGGAACACTGTAGAAAAGCACAAAAAAGGTGATTACACATCAATTATTCACGGAAAATACAAACATGAAGAAACCGTTGCTACTAGTTCCTTTGCGGGGAAATATCTGATTGTTTTGAATTTAAAAGAAGCAGAATATGTAATTAACTATATTCTCAATGGTGGCGATCGTCAAGAATTTTTAACTAAGTTTGCTAAAGCTTGTTCTGCGGGATTTGATCCTGATCAAGATTTAGAACGGGTAGGAATTGCTAACCAAACAACCATGCTGAAGGATGAAACCGAAAAAATCGGTAAAATGCTAGAGCGAACCATGATGCAGAAGTATGGACCGGCAGAGTTAAATCAGCATTTTCAAAATTTTAATACTATCTGTGATGCCACTCAAGAACGTCAAGATGCGATGTTGGAATTGGTGAAAGAAAATCTGGATTTAATGATAGTAATTGGGGGATTTAATTCATCAAATACTACCCAGTTACAACAGATTGCTTTTGATCGAAATATTCCTTCTTATCACATTGATAGTGTTGAATGTATTCAATCAATTAATAAGATCAAACATCGAGAATTAACGGGAGATTTGGTAATTACAGAAAACTGGCTACCAACGGGAGAAATTAAAGTTGGTATTACCTCTGGTGCTTCTACACCAGATAAGGTGGTTGAAGATGTAATTCAGAAAATCTTTGCACTGAAAACCACAGCAGTTTTAGTTTAAGTCTTCTGTATTAATACATTATCTATGTTATGGATAATGTATTAAAATACTTTACTTTCTCCCTTCTGTTGTCTAGGCTGGGGGTTTTCACTCTCTAAAATTTAGCAGAAGAAAGAGGAAAATTTTTACCTTGTGAGCATAAAAACAAACATATTGAAAAAAAAGGGATTTGAGAAACAGTAAATCACCAAAAATGGCATCAAAACCTATTCTCAATCAGGAGCAATAAGAATTAACACGACTTAGAGAAGTAAATAGATAAATAAAAAAGAGCTTCAAGAAAAAATCATAAATTAGACTAATGAATTGAAGTAATGTTTAAAATTATTGACATGGTAAAATAGAGCTACAAATCAAGTAAACAGCAGTACAAATAATTAATAATTAATATTCGTACTGCTGCCAATAATGTCTAGGTATTAGACCACTGAATAATACCTCTCAAAGAGACTAATTGACTGAATGTGACATCAGCATGGCTAGAACCCCAAGGATTCCGTAAGTGGAAAGTTCCATTAGTGGCATTATAGGCAGTAATGGTATAAGCATGACCATTAACCACACCATAACCAGCGCCATAGACGAAACCCGCTGTTAACACCTGATTAGAATTAACCAAATTAATCAGTTGAGTTTGAGTCATATTGCTGACAGATTGGGAAGTAGCACTTAATCCCGTTACCTGACGAATTACTGTATCCATCCAACCCCCTGAAATATCTGCATAGGAGTTATTAGAAGTGCTAGAACGACTCCAACCAGATTCAGCTAACTGGGCATAGGCTTTTTCTGCTAAAGCTACCCAAAGTTCATTGCTAGTGGAAGAAACGGAACTTCCACCCCAACCAGCATAAGCGCGATACCCCCCAGAAGTTGGCAAATAACGATCTACTGTGACATAATCAGCTACACCATTGTTATAAAAACGCACGGTGAAGGTATTATCACCATTGTCCGTAAACATATTTTGGATGTACTCAGGTTTTTCCTGGGCAATAGAAGCTAAAGTTGCTACATAATAGCAGTCTCCCACCGCTCCTTGGTAAATGTCATCAGCACTAGGTCCATTTTGGAACAGAGAACCACTAACATAACTATAGGTATAATCTGTATCGGGGCGATCAGTACCTAAGAACCACTTACCAATCAGATTTTCCATTTGGGTATCACTACTACCGGCAAACAAGTTACCAAAACCGGAACGAGTGTTAGCTGCGTCACTATTAGCAATCTTATTAGATAGGACTTTCACGGAATCAGCCATAGTGAAGAGGGTAGAGTTACTAACAAGAGTCCGTAAGTCAGTTAACTCATTGGCATCAATTACACCACCATCTTTAGCATCGCGGAAAATGGAAATCATATCATTGCGACTCAAATTACCATCAGCAGCTAAGGAACTGGTTAAAGTGATAATTTGAGCATCTCGTAGATTTTGACTATACCAATCTGTCGGAATCGGTGTGGGAGTTGGTGTGGGAGTTGGTGTGGGAGTTGGTGTGGGAGTTGGTGCAACAGCAGTAGCAGTTAAGGACAAGTTGTAGTTAGTGTCACCACTATATTGATATACCCGCGCATAATAAGTACCCGCACTCAACTGACTAGTAATAGATTCAGAAGTATTACCACCAGCAGTAGAACTGGTAATTACGCCACCCGAACTATTGAGTAATTGAACATCCGCATCGGCACTCAAGCCTGTTAAACTCAAACTAAAGTTGCTTTGTGTTCCCACATTGAAACTATAGTAATCGTTAGTATCAGCACTTCCTACCCAGTCACTAAAACTTTGAGTTGCTGTTAATGCACCAACAGCACGGGCTGTAGCTAGGGTATTTCCCGCATTATCAACAGGAAGAGCAGTAGCAGTTAAGGACAAGTTGTAGTTAGTGTCACCACTATATTGATATACCCGCGCATAATAAGT
>NZ_KE384663.1:244657-244927 GCF_000426925.1 Dolichospermum circinale AWQC310F
ACCCGCACTCAACTGACTAGTAATAGATTCAGAAGTATTACCACCAGCAGTAGAACTGGTAATTACACCACCCGAACTATTGAGTAATTGAACATCCGCATCGGCACTCAAGCCTGTTAAACTCAAACTAAAGTTACTTTGTGTTCCCACATTGAAACTATAGTAATCGTTAGTATCAGCACTTCCTACCCAGTCACTAAAACTTTGAGTTGCTGTTAATGCACCAACAGCACGGGCTGTAGCTAGGGTATTTCCCGCATTATCAACAGG
>NZ_KE384663.1:244937-256893 GCF_000426925.1 Dolichospermum circinale AWQC310F
TACATTTAATGATGGAAGTTGCTGTAAACCAGGCTCTGTTGGCTTAGAACTTAAAGGATCTTTATCCAGGTGAATCAAGGAATTACCCAATGCTGATAAAGAGGAATCAAAAGACTTTTCAGAATTATCAAACATAATGGACTCCTAAATCATTTATGAAAATGTCAATTCGTATAGGGTAGGGAATGCTGACCGACAATGCTTATCCTCAGCACACCTCAACTATTCGGTATTGTTTGCACAAAAATCAGATATGAATCTCTCTAAATCAATAAAATGAAAATATTGAAAATATTGACACTAATTCAACCCATATCAGGGTAGATTTTGTCGGAATTTTTAAGATTCAAATACTTGACAAGATTTTTGTAGAACAATTAACTGTCACGAAATCAATATAAAATGATTGACACTCATACCACCACAGTATAAAAAATTTATTTTTGGGTTATTTTATACTAAAGTTTACATTAATTACGCATAAATGCCATGAAAGCCTTGATTTACCGTAGGCGCAATTCATCAGTTACTCTTACTTAGCAGGTAAATCTTAATATTTTGTAATCTATTAGCAAATAAAAGGCTAAAATCAATCTTCTCGGTCATTTATCGTCCCAAATAACTTTATGTATTTTGTGACTTAGTTCTTTAAATACAAATCTGTTTAATTTTATTTAAATATATTTTAGCTAGATTAGATTCTATTTTATTTATAGACAATACAGTAAAAAACCAACACCTAACCTAGATTGGGGAAACATTCAATCATAAGGGATGCTACTTAAATGAGATTGATCAGCTTCAGAAAATAAGAAAACCACTTTAAAAACTTCTACCTTAAAAGGCAAAATATCTGGTTTATTTCAACACAAAATAATATAAGATGCAAAATGTTATAGATAAACTAAAGTGTTTATAAAATTTGTTTATTTATCTACATTTATAAATAAATAATGAGTAACTTTAAGCAACAAATAAACAATAAATTAGAGCATTTTTTCCTATTAATTTTTATAGAATTAAGTCAGACAAGAAAGTGTTACATGAAAACAATGCAATCAACATCTTTAGCTGCATACTGAAAATACAATCAGCAATATTTGAGATTTTCTTTGTCAAGCACCTCAGCTATGAATTTTGTTTTGTTCACAGGATAAAAGCTAACCTGTCCAAAATCAAAATCTTGAACTGATAACTTCCATGGCCTAGCCATATTCACACTTATGCACCAAAGAGGTCATGATATTTAACAATTTTCAGCGAAAACTGCGCCAAGAAGCACAACTTTGGCGAGACGAAGGAATTATTAGTTCTTCCCAGCATGAACAAATAGCCAAGCGTTATCAACTCAATAACTTAGAAGAATCTACTCGTGATGGTTTTAGCATCATTGCTATTGTTATAGGTGGCTTACTTTTAGGCTTGGGTGTAATGACACTTGTGGGTGCAAATTGGCAAGGTTGGTCACGAGAAGTCAAGTTTATCTTGTTAATGAGTTTATTTCTCTCTACTGCTATTACTGGTTTTTTGACCTGGAGAGAACCCACACTCACCACAAATCAAAGTAAAAAATCTCAACAAGGTAAACGGACATTGGGAGAAGCATTGTTAATTCTCAGTGCTTTCATTTTAGGGGCAACCTTAATGTTAATGGGGCAAATATTTAATATTAGCAGTTCAACTTCTGAGTTATTTTTAGCTTGGGGGTTTGGGGTATTAGTCATGGCTTATAGCCTTTCCCTTAATTCTTTGGGAATTATGGCCATTATCCTCATTCAAATTGGTTATTGGATAGGAATTGGTGATTTATGGTCTGTGCCTGGAGAATTGAATTGGGCGCGGTTAGCTGTGCGTCATATGCCTCTATTGTCCTGGTTGCTATTTGTTCCTCTAGCTTATATTTGTCGGTCTCGATGGATTTTTGGTATGGGAGTTTTGGCATTTATTCTATCTTTACAATACAATCTCAACCCTTTACCACTGTTAACATTTTCTGATGTCATTTCTTGGACAGCTTCTTTTGCTTTAGCCCTACCACCTGCCTTACTTTGGAGTTATGATGATCTACTTTTTCCTACTGTTAATTATAGGTTATTTCAACCCTTAGCCCGTAATTTGGGATTGATATGTTTTGGTGTAGTTTTTTATCTTTTGTCTTTCCGTTGGCAATGGCAAGCTGTAGACTTGAGTTATGATCAACCCAATAATTTATCGAATGTATTCCAGTCGTTACCAATTATTGATTTGGGGATTCTTAGTGGTTTGGCTGTATTGCAATGGTTGTTTTTAGTTCGTCACAGAAATAGTCCACTCCGACGAGAAGTATTTTTTAAAATCGTCATCATTACTACTTTTTTGGCGTTCATTATCATTACTCCTTTTTGGCATCAGGCTATCACTAGAATCACTGAAATAGGCATTTTTATCTTCAATATTCTCCTGGTAATATTAGCCTGGGGATTAATTCAAGAAGGTTTAAAGTTAAGCAATAGAACTACTTTTTGGTGTGGTATGCTATTATTTACTCTGCAAATTATTAGCCGGGTTTTAGAGTATAATACTGATGTCCTTTTTCGGGCTTTAGTATTTGCCTCTTGTGGTTATTCCCTCATTGCTGCTGGACTTTGGTTTGAACGGCGTTTTACTACATCTAAAAGTAGTAATAACCAGAAATAGAATAATTTTTCTATGCTCATGAAAGCATATTCATAAATCTCTGCGAATAAATTCCTATCGTAAATTTAGAACTAAGAGGAAAAGTATTTTTTCCTATCATCTATTACCAATTAATACATTAATCTCATGAAAAGCGACTCTCCTGAATCAAAAAAAACCTTAACTCCCGAAATGGAATTTTCTGAAAAGTTGACTTTTCGGGATTATCTAATCGCTACAGAACAGAAGGCTAATAAACCTTTACCAATTTGGCGATTAATTACCCCTTTATTGTTTCAAGTTGGTTTAATTTTAGCTGTACCTGTTCAAGCAATATATACAGGTATGGCTGGTAAAACGATAATTTTGCAAACTGTATCTGCAAATTCTGATAATCTATTTAGGAGTTCTTCATTAAACTTGAATTATGATATCTCCCGTCCCGAAATGTTGAGAAAAGTATCAGGTTGGCGGGAATGGGTGCGAAAAAATTCCCGCAGAAATGGACAAATTATCCAGGGAAGTACCTTATATCTAATTTTGCAGGAACAACAATCTTTTAATCGTAATCAATTTCAGTCCTGGAAACCTGTACGCGTAAGTATTAATCGTCCTGTTTCTCTAGTTAATAATCAAGTAACTTTAAGGGGTAATTATCAGAATGGCTTAGTTAATTATGGTTTAGAAAACTATTTCATTTCTGACGCACAAAGACAACAAATCAATAATGATCTTGCACAAATTCAGGAAAATCGAGATAGTAGAGAAGAACCAATATTAGTGAGGATAAAAGTAGACCCTCAAGGTAATGCTCTTCCTACAGGTTTATCCATACGAAATCGTAATTATCCTTTTCAGTAAGTAAATAGACATCTGGGGTAATTAAATGTGCATAACCTGAAACTCTTGTAGGGACAATTCATGAATTGTCCCTAGGATAATTTTCACCAGATGTCTAATAGACTGCAATAAATATCAAAGTGCAGATTTACGGCTGTTTTCAGATCATAAATTATCCACAATTATCCTTAGTTATTCATTGTCAATTGTCAATTACTGCTAATACAGATTTGGGTAATAACTTTTCTTTAAACCAAACAATTCTCGCGGGAACATGATCTAATTTTACTCCAGCTTTTTCTAAGTTCAATCTTTCGGAAATTGCTAAAATCAAATTGTCGCAATTTGCCCGTTTTATTTGAGAAAATTTCTTTTGTAAATATTCTGGTCTCCAATAACCAATTATTTCTAAAATAAATACCCGTCCGTCTGCATGAACTAATCGAAAATCGGGAATCATCACACTACCAGGAATGGGAATTAAATTAACTTCTCTCTCTAATATCCAACCACTTTTTAAGCCATCCCATTTACTAGCAAAAGATTCCTCTAACATACTATCATAAGGTTTACCTGGAGGATAATGGGAGACTAATCCACATTCAGAATTAAGGCTAAAACGTGCTATTTTTAAGTCATTTGTGTAAAAATCACGAGTTTGTAAGGTCGCTGATAAACTCCATTTTGTCACATGAAGTAAAGCGGGAATTAATTTGGCTATAGCTAAACCATAACGGGTACTGGAAGTAAATAAACTTGCAGGACCATCTACACTAATTGTAAAACCATGATCTGCATCACCTTCAATATAAGCCATTAATTGAAATAGCTTTAAATAACGAAACAATAGTTTATATTCTCCGGGAACATTGCGATGAGCATTTAATACTAATTGAGTTGCTTTATAAAAAACTCCTTGAATTTGAGATATATTATAACGATGTAAAACATCTTCTGGTTTGGGAGCATCAAAAGCAGTTAAAATTTTATTTTCTGATAAATCTGCGTAAAGTCCGTCTCGTATTTGGTTATGTAAAATTTCTTGGTTGAGTTCTTGACTTAAATCAGCCGCAATTTTATTTAAAGTAATATCCGTTAATTCTCGACTACAAGTAGATTTGGCTGCTAAAGTAAATACCCTTTCTCTTAACATTGCTGGTTCGAGAGGACTGACTATTTCAAAAGTACAAAAACTGCTCTTGAGAATATAAGCTAAACCCCGTTTCATGCGGTAATCTGTGGTATCTCCTTCAAAGTCTGCTAATTGACGTTCTAATAATCCTTGAGTTTTCCCGACTGCTTCCTGAAAAAAACTAATTAAATCGCTGGCTAAATTCAAATGTTTATGATCAAGTTTCAGTCTCTTCGGAATAATTTCCTCGCCGTTTTGGCGGTGTATCAGTAAGTCCGTTGGTAACATCTTTCTTTTTAGTTGAATAGTTAATTTCTAATTGTTCTGCTGCTTTTAAATCGCTGTTCTTTTCTCCACCATAAATAACTTGTAAATTCGCCTTTTTTGGTTTTTCTTCCTGAGTGTTATTTTCTCCCCTGCGTCTGGCTGAAGTTCCCTCTTCGCTCGTATCTTCAGCTATGACTTCATATAAAATTGCTTGTTTATTTGCTAAATTTCCCTTGCGTAAAATTCTCCCCAATCTTTGAATATATTCCCGCGTTGAACCCGTACCTGATAGAATAATCGCAATACTGGCGGCGGGAACATCTACACCTTCATTTAAGACATTAGAAGCAACTAAGGTATTATATTCCCCGGCTTTAAATTTAGTTAAAATTTCGTGTCTTTCTTTGACTGGTGTTTGATGAGTAATGGCGGGAATTAATAAATCTTGAGAAATACGATAAACTGTAGCATTATCAGCGGTAAAAATCAAAATTCTTTCGGGATAATGGGTGGTTAATAAGTTCACAAGTACCCGCAATTTACCATCAGTTCCTAAAGCGATTTCTTTGGCTTGACGATGTGCTAACATTGCTCTACGTCCAGGTTGGGATCTTGCACTCATTTGCACAAACATTTGCCAACCTTGGATGCTTCCTAAAGAGATTTTTGATTGTTTTAAAAAATCATTGCGAGTTTGAATTAACTGATGATATTTTTCTCGTTCTAATGGAGATAATTTAACTTTAATTTGTACAATTTCATGAGCAGCTAAAGCTTTACCAGCTAAATCTTCAGCGCGTTTACGATAAACTTCTCTACCAATAAGAATATTCAAATCAGTGTGTTTACCATCTGTGCGTTCTGGTGTTGCAGACAGTCCTAAACGATAGGGAGCGATCGCATATTCAGCAATAACTCTGTTAAAATCTGTAGGTAGGTGATGACATTCATCAAAAATTATCAAGGCATATTTATTACCTAAACTCTCCGCATGAATAGCGGCGCTATTATAGGTAGCAATTAAAATCGGTGTTCTATCCCGTGAACCACCCCCCAATAAACCTACCTCCTGGTCAGGAAAAGCCGCGACTAAGTGAGCATACCACTGGTGCATTAAATCCAAAGTTGGGACTACAATCAAGGTGGTGCGTGGTGTGGACTGCATAGCCATTTGCGCCAAATAGGTCTTACCCGCTGCTGTTGGTAGCACAACTACCCCCTGTCGTCCAGCCAGTTTCCAAGCCGCTAAAGCCTCATTTTGGTGGGGATAGGGTGTCATTTCTACACTAGCAATTAACTCCAAAGGATAAAAAGCTTTAGCTTCATCCATAAAATCCGTAGTTTCGGCTTGAAGTGCTTCAACTAAGGAACGGTATCTTATGGCCGGAATACGGAACTTTTCTACTCTATCATCCCATGTAGCATAATCTATCCAAGTTTTACTCCGTGGTGGTGGGTGTAAAATTAATGTACCACGATCAAAAGTTAAGGTAGGGTGACGAGCCATTTTTCTCTGAATAGGGTTATGGGGTGTGATGTAACTACTCATAACCCAAAATGGTTATGATATCTAAATAGAGTTGAGTGATATTATTTTTGAACCCAACAAATGCCAGTTTCTGCAAATTATTCCTTGAGTTCTATTATGTCTATAATAGAGTTATTTTATCTTTCACCTTTTCACTAATATGAGAATCAGCGCAACTATAAACAAGGTGGACTATCTCCGCATCAGTTTAATTGATCGTTGCAATTTTCGTTGTCAATACTGTATGCCTACAGGTGCAGAATTTGATTATATCCTTAAACAGCAATTGTTAACTGATGCAGAATTGCTTACTCTCATTCAAGAGGTATTTATCCCCGTCGGTTTTACCCGCTTTCGCTTAACCGGTGGTGAACCTTTACTCCGTCCGCATATAGTTGATTTAGTTGGGAAAATTGCTCGTCTTCCCCAAACTGAAGATATAGGAATGACTACAAATGGTTTTCTACTCGCCCCCATAGCCCAAAATCTCTATGATGCAGGTTTAAAAAGAATTAATATTAGTTTAGATTCTCTAGATCCAGATATATTTGCAGAAATTACTGGTAATTATGGACGTAAACGCTGGGAACAAGTGTGGCAAGGTATCCAAGCTGCTTATAGTGTGGGATTTAACCCGCTAAAATTAAATGTGGTGGTAATTCCGGGCGTTAATGACCATGAAATCTTAGATTTGGCTGCTTTAACTATTGATAAACAATGGCACGTTAGATTTATTGAATTTATGCCTATTGGTAACGGAGACTTATTTAGCGATCGCGGTTGGATATCTTCAGCGGATTTACGTCAATCTATTTATGCGCGTTGGGGATTGACAAAATCCCAAGTTTGTGGTAACGGACCTGCTGATATATTTCAAATTCCTGGGGCTAAAGGCACAATAGGATTTATTAGCCAAATGTCAGAATGTTTTTGCGATCGCTGTAACCGGATGCGTCTTAGCGCCGACGGTTGGCTACGTCCCTGCTTACTAAATGAAACTGGTCAAATTAACTTAAAATCGTCTTTACGCGCTGGTATTAGTACCACAGAGCTACAAACACAAGTGAGACAAATTTTAAATATCAAATCAGAAATAAACTTTAAACAACGTGACTCTGGTACTCTCGGCACTTATGCCCGTACCATGTCCCAGATTGGTGGTTAGTCAGTTAATATCAGGGAATTTTAGATTTTATAGGGCTAACACAATTGTCACAAAAAATAAATTATAATCTTCTGTTTTTAAACAGATATCTAGCCCTGACGAATGTGGTGATAGAGTCTCGAAGAGAGGACTAAAGTCCTCACTACGATTTAGATATTATACCAGTAAGTTCTGTTTTAGATCTTGGATTGTAGATGCAAAGAAAAACAATTCTCATCAAAATCGTCAATCCAAAATCCAAAATTGTCCTACGCTTGACGTGAATAGTATTCCACCACGAGTAGTTCATTAACTTGTAGCGCCACCCATTCCCGTTCAATTATACTATTGACCTTACCAGCCAACTTAGTTTTATCAAACTCTAAATGACTAGGAAGATTAGCCAAACCAGGATATTGCAGGTTAGCTTCCACTAACTTCTTAGAAGCTTCTCTGTTTCTGACAGCAACTTCCTCACCGGCACGGCATTGATAGCTGGCAATATTTACTACTCGACCATTAACAGTTACGTGTCCGTGATTTACCAATTGACGGGCGGCGGGGATTGTCGGAGCCATACCCATACGGAAAACGGTATTATCCAAGCGCATTTCTAACAATTGCAGTAATACCTGTCCAGTAGAACCAGCCACTCGTCTAGCTTTACGGACATAGCGCAGCATTTGTTTTTCGGTCAACCCGTAGTTCATGCGGAGTTTTTGCTTTTCCTCTAAACGGATAGCATACTCAGATCGCTTTTTACGGTTTTGACCATGTTGTCCTGGGGGATAAGCGCGTCTAGCACTCTTCCGAGTTAAGCCTGGTAATTCGCCTAAACGGCGGACAATTCTGAGGCGGGGTCCTCTATATCGGGACATGAGTTTCCTTAGTTTAATCCTTCTAAAATTTTATTCAGACTTACTATTATGACATAGTTCCCAATCATGATAGACATTTTATGGTTAAATTGTCTTCTATTTACAAATAAAATTCACAGCAATCAATCAGTTAAATCCACCAATTTTTGGCTGATTTTTGATGATTACACCCACCTGACTAAATCAGAGAAGATGTCTAACCAGATTTTCAGGTAGCATAACCTTGGTTAATTGGAGAATAGTTATCGAAAGAACCCAAAAAAATTAGTAACTTTGGGAACAAATCAACAAATTATTGCTTCATTGTATTTACAGCATTATTGATAACTATAGGTGATGATTAACCAGTAGTTTAAGGACTATGACTGTTACCGATTCTTCAGGAGACCACCAGATGAGCATCAGGTTTGTACTGCTCAACTACTGAGTATAAGTACCACATAACATTGACCACCGGAGTGATCCTGATCATGTAGTAAAAATTTATCAGCCTACACAAATTACACCTGTGGTTGTCCTTGATTTCTTTCACCACAACGTCCACAGGATTGAGCAACCTGTGTAGTTAGGAGCAATAAATTTAGCCACTTTTATTAAGTGTGTTCTGGGTTTACGTCAGCAAATTGACTTGTGTCCCACTCAGGCGTGAGATGCTTGTATTGATGCCAGTGAAGGACATAGGGTTTTGGCGAGTTGTCTGCTAATATCTTGTGTTAATACTAAGTTAATAAAGTATAAGCGCACTCATTACTTGCCATGGATGAACAGATTTATCATTGTAGTCTTGGTAAATGTGCCACCGCAAGATCAAAATAGTGTCCTCTATTCATCATCCTTATTACCAAAAACCATTTGTAAGATCATTGGCACTCCGCCCTCCTGGTGATATTTATCGCCCCAAGAACGAATAACCTCGTCTAATTCGTCTATTGCTTGCTCGATTTGATCAGCCGGAATATCCAGTTCTTCCACAGCCCGCATCGTGTTTGGTTTCCGATCTGCCCAATATTTCATCATGCGGAAATATCGGGCTGTATCCTCTACCATCGTGTATGTGCGCTCTTGATCATCAGCAGGAGAATAAAAGGGACGAGTTAGAGCATAAAAGGGCATACCCCAGGGAGAATCAATGCGTGTTACCGTTCCTGAATACAATAGCCGACGCTTGATATGTTCTGCTAATGCTTCACTCAAGGGCATTTGGTGATTAGGGGGTAAGTCCTCCTGCGATCGCTTATGAAGAAAATCAATTAACTCCATAAATTCAAATGAGGTAACTAACTTAGCATCAGGAAGATTTTTCGGTAGCTTTTGCTCAATTTGTTTTTTCTCTTCGCTGGTTAGACTCGTACCAGGAACACGGGATCTTCCTGGTTGCCAAGGATATTTTTCCATCCAGACATAAGGAAGTTGAATCAGATAGCGAGGTTCTTGGGAACCCAGCATTTTTAGCAGTTTGCCCTCAGTTAAAGCTTGTCTTACTTCTTCTACAATGATTTTAACTCGCTTTGGCTCAAGGTGGTGCAAATGTCCGGTCATTCGCAGGTTTTGTCCCTGCTCTAAATAGGTCATGTAAATTGCACACTTGGCTGCTGTTGCGGCTGCATCTAAAAATGCTCCATGCCTGTGTCCACCTGTACGCATGGCACTGAAGGCTAGGTAAAGCATGATCTGATCCATAGCACTAGGTCCAAGACGCTTAATCAGATCTATGTCGTTGGTCATATTCTACAGACGATTTAATGGCTCGGTTACAAGTATGATGTTCAAATTAAATTACTGATTATACACCCATTTTGAAAAAATGATCTCTCAACTGCAAACCTAAAATTATGGGTTGACTCGGAAATTTTTAGGTAGTAAATGTGCAGGGTGTAAATTGGCAATTTTTTGCCTCAGACTGACTAACCCCTCCCTCTGGAATGACTCGGAAACTTTAGATATCCAGGGTTTTGAGATGCAGGGTCCTGGGGAGGATGGGGAAAGTAGAATGATTTGCATTTTTCCTATTAGAACCCAGTATAACTTTCTCTTTCTTAAATATCTATATATTTTGCCAAAAATTTTTCCATACCTTTCTTGATTATGACTTTTGATACTCATTTATCAACGTCTAAATCAGTTCTCAAGGGGAGACAGGTAATAGGGAATAGGAATTTTCCCATTACCAGTAGTCACTGACAACTGACTATTTAGAAGGTTGTGGCTGATTTGGCGTTTTTCTCCAACTAATACAGGCAGCACCAACAGTAACTAATATAATTCCCATGACTTGGATAATATCCAGGGATTCTTGCAGCATTAAACCAGCAAAAATTACCGTGAAAATGGGGACTGTAGCCCCAATTAAAGAGGAGAGAGGAGTGCCTAGTTTACGAATGCCAAAATTATTGAATAAGTAACCGCACAAGGTTAAAACACCTAATATAAAAGCACTTAAAACCAGTTCGAGTACATTAGATGAGTTAATTACTAAACCTAAATTACTTGGTAGAGGTATGATTAAGCACGTAAAACTTAATAACAGCATGGTAGTAAAGTTAATTAGTGTCAAAGATACGGGATGTAATTTGAGTTTAGTGGCGCATATTTTAGTAACAAGAACGTAAATTGCAAATACTATCCCGGATAGAATGGCTGTCGTGCTTCCTAATGAGGTATTGTTCACCACTACCTGACCACCTAAAATTAACAATTCACCCGCGAAAATTGCCGCCATTGCACCAGTGATCAGTAAATTAGGACGCTCCTGAAACAAAAACCACGACAGAAAAACACTCATAACCGGATAGACAAAGAAAAGAGCGATCGCCATGGACGTGGTTACTTCACCAATAGCCAGATAAATAAGTACCTGTGATATAAATAACAATAAACCACTAATTACTGATAAAAATAAAGCCTGTTTAGTGTTGTTTTGGCTGGGAATTGCTTTCCCCCGTAAGGAAGCAAATAAATTTTCTAAGTCTTGCCAAATAGAGGGATGTAATATAGGCGACAGCATTAACATTAATGGTACAACCACTAATAAACGTAGCATTAAAATTAAGAAAATATTACCCAATGTAGGCAAGATCAACTGCTGTGTTTCCAATCTTCCCAAGGAGTTAGAATTATAACCCGTAAAGAAGATTGCCTTAATAGCTACGTTGTAAAGAGACGAAACCACTGTATACAAGGAAATCAACAAAAAACCTATCTGTAACTCTGACCAGTTGGGAGATGTTTGTTGTCTTTGTTGTCTCGGAGTTGTTTGTTGTTTAGGTGTTATTTCCCGTCTTAATTTTGGTGTCGGGGGTCGTCTTGTTGATAAATTATCAGTTAAGACGGAACTGATCTCAGGTGGTGTATTTTCTAGCACTGGTGCTGTTAATACTTGAGAAGTTAAGACAGTAGTAAGTTCAGGAGTTTTTACTGCTGGTGAAGTAGTTGGTAAATCTGGTTTTATGAAAGAATCAGGTTGAGGGTTTTCATCTGCTGGTGAAGTAGTTGGTAAATCTGGATTTATGAAA
>NZ_KE384663.1:257122-282555 GCF_000426925.1 Dolichospermum circinale AWQC310F
AGTTTTTACCGCTGGTGGAGATAATATAGCGGTTGTTGCTGATGTAGAATCACCCTGTGGTAATTGACTCCGAATCAAAGCAATTGGTTCAATAATGATTTTTTTTGAGGATTTTTCCCCATGACCATTTTGATGAGTTATGGCTTCATCACGCAGACTATCAGCCAATTGTAAAACCGTTGGTGCGCCTCCCGTCGCTATATTCAGAGAGTTTGTGTCTCTATTTTTTTCTAGTTCATATCGTAGCCTGTTCACAAACTCTGCTAATACCGTTTCTCCTTGCTGCTGTTGACTATAGATTCGCGCCAACTGTTGAGAAAGATCACTTTGATAGTTTTTCAGTTCTTGTGATAGTGAACTAAAGGCATTAGTGACAGTATGATCAAGACTGTCCATCATGGTACTAACATTCTGTCCGATTTCATGAGCTTGATCATTACTTAGTTGAGGATTTTTCATCCCAACTTCGTGAGAGGAATTATACTCTAGGGTTTGGGTAGCTAAAGTTTTCAATGAAGACTGTAATTGGGAAGAGATGTGTTTAGCTAAAACCTCTGCCAATTGACGAATTAACACCTGCTGTTCCGTAATTTGTCGTGATTGCTGTAACTGTTCTTTTTCCTCAATTAATTTTTGAATATCGTGAGATAATCGGTTCTTTTCCGCTTCTAGCCGTTTTACATCTTCCTGTAAAGTCCTCAACAGATTTTGTTGAAGATTTTCTAAATCCTCAACTACATCCCACAGAGCATTTTCTGCGGCTCTGGATAGCTCGCCTCTAATGCGTGGGTTTTCTGGTCGCTTCTCAAATCGCCCCATCAGTTTCTAGCCTCTAACACCTTGATGATTAAGTGGCTGCTCCGAATACCGAATCAACACTTATATTAAGTTTCCTGCAAAAAATAGAAGAAACTGAACAATTTCACTGCATTTATAAATTTACTTAACCTATACAAGGTTAGTACCGATCTTATAATCAGGGAATTTATAGTTATGAACGCGCCAGCATCTCCTAGTTAACAGGATGTCTGAGGAGTTACATTTATGTCTTTTTCTTCTTAATTATAGTCATTAATGGGCAGAATTTGGGTAAAAATCTTGTTTCCTTGTGAGAGGGTGTGGCAAGATTCAAGAATTTACAGCTGGTGTGTGAGTGTCAGAGGGGGAATTTTTTATTGCCTATTGATGATGGTGAAGATCATAGCGCTCAGAGCCGCGCTGAGGGGGACTGTAATTAACCAGGCGGCGGCGATATTTTGGATAGTGCCAAGTTTGATAGCTTGAAGATTTTGTACCAGTCCAATACCCACAACTCCACCGACCAGGGCGTGGGAAGTGGAAACGGGTAAACCTAAACGGGAAGCTAGTAAAATTGTCATTGCTGTGGCCAGTTCGGCGCAAAATCCGCTGCTAGGTTCTAAGGAAATAATATTTTCGCCAATGGTGGTGATGACTTTTTTACCCCAAACTGCTAAACCTGCCACAATTCCTACAGCACCTAAAAGCATAATCCAAAAGGGAATAGTGAGTTGATGACTAGGGATTTTACCTTGTTGATTGATGTAGTAAATTACTGCTAGGGGAGCGATCGCATTACCAACATCGTTAGAACCGTGAGCAAAGGCGACAAAGCAAGCACTGATAACTTGAAATTTGGCAAATAAACTTTGAATTTGATTGTCAATTTGACTATTTGCTAATTGTCGCCAACTGATTAAAGTCAAAGCTATTACAGCTATTCCAGTGATGAATAGCGTCATGTCGTGAGGGGGAATATTCAATTTTCTTTCTATGAGTAAAAACTGGCTCAAAGGTTGAGTGATTGTGGGCAGAACAATAATCCCAAATATACTCAATAGCAATGTACTTAACCAGGGAGTCCATTCTTGTAACTGGGACAGGGGATGAAGTTGGTTAAAAATCCAGTGTCGAATTAGACTATATAAACCAGCGGAGATTGCACCACTAATTATGGGTGTTAACATCCAGCCAATGGTAATTAAACCCATAGACGACCAATCTATTGCCTCTATTCCTAATGATACCCAACTAAAGCCAGCGATCGCCCCGACAATGGCATGAGACGAGGATATAGGTAAACCCCTGGATGTGGCAACTTGTAGCCATATTCCACCCGACAGGAGTACCGAGATCATGCCCGTGACTAAAGTTTGTGGTGTCGTAGCAAATAAAGCTGGATCAGCAATTTTTGTTCCCAAGGTAGATGTTACCTCTTGTCCAAATAAGACAGCACCAAGAAACTCTAACACCCCAGCCATAATGATTGCCTGTGTGAGTGTAATCGCCTTAGAACCCACAGAAGTTCCCATAGCATTAGCGACATCATTTGCACCCAAATTCCAGGCCATATAGAAGGCTAAAAGGGCGACTATCACAAGTATTGCCATAAAATAAACTATGCGCCCCGATTAACAGGTAAAGATTGTGATGAATGATTTACATTTTCCATTTTTTTGGCTGTAAAAATTTGGGCGAGCCATGAAACTCAACACAATCAACAAAACCTAATTTTATCTATGTTTGATATTTTCACCAAATTAAGCTACCAAGCCCTGCAATCAGGAAAGAATTACTTTGCTTTTGCTCACAAAACCGTAATTTCACGGATTAAAGACCTAATTTATCCATCACTTCAGCCAAATATCAGTCCTTTATCCCAGAAATTGCTGACACAACTCCAAGACAATATGAACCAGTTATTGGCAAGAGACTGGGAAGATAGTCAAGCAGGTGTATATCCACAAAATTTATTATTTGATAATTCTTGGGAAGATTTCTTCCGCTACTATCCATTACTATGCTTAGATTTGCTAAATGTTTGGGAACGAATTAAAAACCGGAGCTATCAAGAATTTTCCCAGGAAATAGCCACAGATAACTATCCCAGCTACTATGTACAGAACTTCCATTACCAAACAGATGGCTATTTGAGTGAACTGTCCGCCAATTTATATGACTTACAGGTGGAAATTCTATTTGGTGGCTCAACTGATGCTATGAGAAGACGCATCCTTTGCCCTCTCAAATCTCAACTGACAGCATTTGACCATATTCCCCAAGAACAACTCCGAGTCATAGATATTGCTTGTGGTACTGGACGAACACTGAAGTTAATCAGAGCAGCTTTACCAGACGTATCTTTATTTGGTATAGATTTATCTTCAGCCTATTTGCGGAAAGCCAACGAACTATTATCCCAAATTCCGGGAGAATTACCGCAACTCGTGCGAGGAAATGTCGAAGAGTTGCCTTATCGAGATAATTATTTTCATGGTACGACTTGTGTTTTTCTGTTTCATGAGTTACCAGCGGCAGTTCGTCAAACTGTAATTGAAGAATGTTTTCGGGTCACAAAACCAGGAGGCATTTTTATTCTCTGTGATTCTATTCAGGTAAATGATGTACCGGAGATGGAATTAGTTATCAAAAACTTCTCAGAGACTTTTCATGAACCTTATTACAAGCATTACATTACAGATAACCTGGTAGAGCGCTTAGAAAAAGTGGGATTTGAGCAAATAGAAACCCAAGTTCACTTCGTAAGTAAATATTGGATTGCTCACAAGCCAAGTTACTAGAGATTCAGTATTCACAATGACGGTTGATAACTAAGAAAAGTTTTCTGTTCCCTCACTTCCGGTAATTATTCCCACCTACTAACGCCCAATGTGTACGGGACGCGATTACCAAAGGTGAGATACGTGTATTAGTGGCCAAGTCACCAATACACGCCAAGGTTTGAGCAATTACCAGATGTTTTGATGAAATAGTGAACAATTTTCCTTATGATGAAGTGCTGTAACTGTCTATGTTTTTAGCAGAGAAATTGAAATACTGATAGCTTGGGCGGTGAAGAGCTATATAACTGATCAAAGATATAGTGCTTGTAACTAGCTATATCTGGTGTCAGTACAAGAGAAACTTAGGGACGATAGAATTCCACAAGTGTAGTGCTGTAACTGTCTATGTCGTCTCAATACAAGAAGTGGTAGGCAGAATTAATTGTCTGATAATCCGGTAATATCATCTTCATCGTTGGCAGGTATTAATATCTAACTACCTGTTAAATAACAGAACTGACAATACTCCCAGTTATCCTTCTAGGCTTCTGCGACCACTACCTCGATGAGGATTGGGTGTTTGTGGGTCATTAGGACTAGGTTTAGAGTTATCAGCCAGGTTGAATTTCGTTTCACCAAAAGTGAAACTCTGGTTGGTCAAAGGTGAAGGCTGGTAATCGGACTTGAGCCTAGACAGAGCGGAAAAATGAGTCTGTACTGCTTCGCAGTTAAAAGCTAAGGAGCCAAATACCAGACTCGATACTAAAAGTGAAATGGCAGCACGCATAGTAGATGTCTATTTTAGAACTCTCTACTTCATTAATCCTTGATATTTATATGTCTATCCGGAAAATTTGCAAAAAAGTATTGTATTTTACTGAATAAAAGTTAATTTTATACTTCTTCAAGATGCTCAACAAGTAACCAATTCCCAGAGGAATTTGGCCGCCCCCAAATCTTGAGTATTTTTGTTGAGGGAAGAGTTTGTAATTGCTGGTCTATATGCGATCGCAATGCCACAAGTTGCCAATTTGTCGTAGTTAAATTGGTTTTTTCCGTGATATTAAATTGGTAGTTTTGCTCGTCGAGCCGTTTAAATTTCCCTGTAAAGCAATTGAGGTTTAATTTGTTATCGGTCTGGTCTAAAATACAAGGACAATTACCATCAGCGGGATAAGCTTCTGGGTGGTCTAAATAATAAGTTTGCCAGTGTAACCAATCGGGATGATCAGTTGATAAGTTAAACAAGGGAACAATTACGACTGGTGCATAGTCATCCGTCAATAATGCAGCCTGCAAACTCTTCACTGGTAAATCTCTGGGCTGACATCCTAGCACAATACTCATGGCAGCCGCCATACCGGCGGCTTGACCAATTCCCATGACTACAGGTTGGAGTCTGGTAGCCCCATTAGCAATATGGGAAACGGAAATGTTCTTTTCGCAAACCAGAAAACCATCTGTATCGGCGGGAATGAGAGCGGAATAGGGGATAGTAAAGGGTGTTCCTGTCCATCTTCCACCCCAACGAATAGATTTAGGTTGCAATAAAAACTCAACACCTGGATAATGGTGATCGTTAGCATAGTTACCGACAGCAATCGCATCATGGAATGGTAGTGCGGTTTTACTGTTTGCTAAAGGCAGAATATCTTGTTCACAAACAGTTGTCAAGCCTACTAAGCGGCGACTTTCCCGATAATAGGGATGGAGGGCAAAAGCGGAGTTAGGATGAGGAAAAAGTTTTGCAGCTAATCCGTAACGCCTACCAAACTGAGTTTGAATGAAATGAGCGAAATTCTGACTGTGCCAGCAACATTCTCGCACAAATTCCTGCTTTTTCACCCCTGCATCTAGCAACCGATTGGCATTTTGGCAGTAGTCGTTGCCCGCAATAGGCCAGTTAATCATAAATCGCCTGCCGGGCAAGCGTCCATAGTTCAAAAATTTTTCTGGAGCATAGTCATCCCAAGCTCCTGTAAACTGGGATGGATCATAGTTAGGGGCTGGAGAAATTTCCGGGGCGATATTTTCCCCGAAATCTTGCATTACTACTACCCAAGTGGGCGCTTGCACTGGATAGGTTTGGGTCAGGGAGTTAAAATTTGCGGGTGCGCTGGGTTCTGCCCATTCTGACTGTAATTCCCAACCCCAGCGTAATGGTATTTCTCCTAAAGCTAATAAATCTCCTAATTCTGTGCCGTCAAGAATTATTTTGGCGTTGACGGTGAAATCTGCAAAGCGTACACCTGTGATACAGTCTTTTGTTCGCAAAACCTCTAAAGGCACTTTTCCCGAAATCCATTGGAGATTAGGTAATTCTCGCACCCAGTCGGCAAATATTTCTGCACCTATGCGCGGATCATAACTAAAAAAGCTGACCCAACTATGGTCTAATCCTCCTGGTTGCCTACGTTGCAATTCTTGTAAAAAAGCACCCCATAAACCTGTTTGAAAGGCTTGTAATTCGTTGCCGTCGGGTGCAGATACGCCCGCAGAGGTAAGCATTCCTCCTAACCAGGCAAATTCACTCACTAGGATGGTTTTTACACCTTTGCGTGCTGCTTGGATAGCGGCCACAGTTCCACCTGTGCCACCACCGACTACTAATACATCGGTTGTATAAATTTGATTCATATTATATTTGTAATATTACAGCGATTTTCCTGGTAAATAAACCACGGCTTTTTTTCGCGCAGAGGCGCTCCAGGCGCGGAGGAGGAAGATAATCAAGGTGTGGTTTAAATGGACCAAAACTGCTGTAAATTAAAAGTTAAAAGGCATTGATTACAGATGCTCAAAAACCGTGGGTTGGATTAAGCGATAGTGTAAGCCAACAAAAACTTTGATCATGTTAGGTTTACTTAGGTTAACCCAACCTACATCTATGAAATTACAGCGATTATCTTCTTATGTATGAGAAGATTCATTGAATTTATTAAGCATTAGCTAAATCTTTCTTTGTACCACTTTTGGTCCTAGTTAGTTACTAGAACAGGGTAAAGCGCAATATGCTTTACCGTTCTCTAAAATCTAATTACAATTTGGTCCCGCACTCAGAACAGAAATTATGATTAGCTTGGTTTTGTGTGCCACAATTGCTGCAAGAAATTGATTCTACGGCGGTTTTTGGTGTTTGTTTGGGTAGACCAACCATTTGGGAGTTATTCTTGCCAGGGGCTACCATGGGATAGCAGTTTTCATCTCTGGTAACATGAATATTGACAATGACTGGTCCATTATGTTTCAGCACTTCGGCAATTTTATCTGCCAATTCTTCCCGCTGACTAATTACCATGCCTTTGATACCATAAGCCTGGGCTAAAAGCTCAATATCAGGCATTCCTACTTCCATGTTAGAAGATGAATAACGCTGTCCATAGAAGGCTTCTTGCCATTGTCGCACCATTCCCTGCCAACCGTTATTTAAAATTATGGTCTTGACATTAATTCCATATTGTGCTAGGGTTCCCAATTCTTGTAAACACATTTGGAAACTGGCATCACCGCTGATACAGATTACTTCTTCGTCTGGAAATGCTACTTTTACGCCCATGGCCGCTGGAACACCAAAACCCATTGTTCCTAAACCGGCGCTAGAAATCCAGCGTCTTGGACCATTTTTGAGGAATTGGGCAGCCCACATTTGATGTTGACCAACATCTGTGGTGTAAAATGCGTGCGGAGCTTGTCTACCAATTTCGACAATTACTTCTTGGGGTGAAATACTATCGGCATGATGGGGTACAATTAAGGGGTAATCTTGTCGCCAACGGTTAATTAGGTTTAACCATTCTTGGTTTTGGTTTGGTGTGGCTTTCCTGTTTGCGTCTTGACATCGGTATAATAGGTCTTTTAAGACGTTTTTTACATCTCCCACAATGGGAACTTCAGGAACGCGGTTTTTACCGACTTCTGCGGGGTCAATGTCAATGTGAATGACTTTGGCTAAGGAGGCAAATTCGTCTAGTTTTCCTGTAACTCGGTCATCAAATCTCGCCCCAACGCAAATTAATAAATCACAATTTGTCACCGCGAAATTTGCGTAGGCTGTGCCGTGCATTCCCAACATTCCCAAGGACAGGGAATGATGTTCGTCAAATGCACCGATACCCATTAAGGTGGTGGTGACGGGAATAGTGAATAATTCGGCTAGTTGTTTGACTTCTTCATGGGCATTGGCTGCGATCGCTCCCCCTCCAACATACAACAAAGGGCGACGACTTTCCCGAATTAATTGAATGGCGGCATTAATTTGGCGGGGATTTCCCTTGACTGTGGGACGATAACCCGGTAATTTAATTGAACCTGGGGCTACAGGAACATAATCAAATTCTTCTAAGGCTACATCTTTAGGAACATCAATTAAAACAGGACCCGGTCTACCTGTGCTGGCAATGTGGAAAGCTTCAGCGACAATCCGCGCCATATCTTTAGCATCACGAACTACGTAAGAATGCTTAACTATGGGTAAAGTAATCCCATAAATATCTGTTTCCTGAAAAGCATCTGTACCAATTGCGGCTCGTGGTACTTGTCCTGTGACTACAATCATGGGTATGGAATCCATGTAAGCTGTAGCAATACCTGTGACTAAGTTTGTTGCCCCTGGTCCAGAAGTACCAAAACATACTCCTACCTTACCAGTAGCACGGGCGTAACCGTCAGCAGCATGGGATGCTCCTTGTTCGTGTCTAACTAAGATGTGCTTAATAGTACCCGCTGCTTCTATTTTGTAGAGGTCATCATAAATGGGTAGAATTGCGCCACCGGGATAACCAAAAATATGCTCAACACCATGACGAATAAGACTATCTATGAGCGCGAAACCTCCAGAAGTCCGTTGGGGGTGAACTGGGGAATTTGCGGAGACAGGAGACTGGTTGTGATTTTCAGATTTTGGGGGACTGATGGAAGAAGACGAAAGCACGGTTTAGGCCTCAAGGTATAACTAAAATTAACGCTTAGATTTTGTATTTTAAGACTTGATTTTAATTTAACAATTCTCACAGATCATAAATTGAGATGCGATGAGAATAGATTTAGATTGTACAACTTTAGATCACATCTTGCAATACTTTACGAGTATTTTGCCAGGACCTGATACCGATACCTCCCACAAATATACTCATTCCTAATAGTACAACAGATAAACCAAAGGCATTAACTAACTTGGTTGTAATTAATAGAGGTGCGGTCAGGGCGATATTAATGGCATGATTTTGAAACCCAAACACTTTACCGTGCATTTCTGGTGGTGTTTGTTGCTGAATCAAGGTTTGCATTGGCACGTTAACAAAAGCTGCACCTACGCCTAAGAAAATACAGAGTCCTAATGCTAAGGGTTGGTTGTCAATAAAAATGAATAAGCCTAAGGAGAATGCCATAATTATAAACCCAATTAAAGGCAAGGGTTTATGATGTAAACGATGGCCGAAATGCCCTAAAATACCCGCACCTATCACCATACCCACCCCAGCGGCAGCCACAAAGGAGCTAAATTCTTCTGGTGCTAAATGTAACCTTGCTGCCATACCAATGGCTAATTCTATCAGGGCGGCAAATACGCAGTATAAGGTGACAATTTGCAGCATAGCATTCCATACTAGCCGATTTTGTTTGAGATAGCGTAGTCCTAATATAAATTCAGACCAGGGATTAATTGGGGCTGTCTCTTGGTTAATTTGTCTGTGTTCCCGAAAATGAATGGGCATCATGATCAGGGCAGAAAGCAGGTATAAGCAGCCAACTATCAATTCTTTACCAAAGCCCTTGTTAAAACTTTCAAACCAATTTAACATAGGGGTAGCCACGGCATTACCAATAATTAACGCAGCCATCATTGTGCTGCTGAATAAGGCGTTGGCAGCCATTAAACCTTCTTTTTTGACCAAAAGCGGAATAGCAGCCTGTTCTGCTGGGGCAAAAAACTGGGTAATGGTGGAGATAGAAAAGGTGAAAAAGAGGAGAATGGCAAATTCTCGCGGTAGGAAGGGAATTAAGATCATTAACACCCCACGCACCGCATCTGAACCAACCATAATCAGTTTTTTTGGTACACGGTCAACGATAATACCACCGACAGAACCAAACAACATGGCTGGGACGGTAAATGCCATATACAAATAAAAACGCCCGTCTTCTCCTCCACTATTAATGGGCAAATAGAGTTTGAGTAAGGCAATCATTAATACAAAAAATACCTTGTCAGCCAATTGGGAAATCAGTTGCCCAATCCATAGAAGCATAAAGCCTCTATTTTTTACCAGCGCTGCAAATCCGTGATTAATAGTCGTAGGCTTATTATGCAACATTAGATACTTTGTTGAAAAAATAATTGAGGTAATTACGCATGGGATAATCAAGGTTAGGGGAAAAAAAAGGGAGATGTCGAAATGAATTACTCTTGACTAATAATAAGCTTTTCGGTAACATTTTTCCTAATTCCTGAAATAATCACTATTGATTGTCATACTGTTGTAATATGAAATTGAGAAATTCAGAGGCGGTCAGGTAGTTTTTGGGTGGAGAGAACCCAGTGGGGGGGTTTACCCATTTCCCTGGGACTGCTTGGGGGGACTGCCACATTGATAGATGGTCAACTGCTGGATCAGCGTAAAAGTTATTTTCTTTTATACCGAGATAAGCTGAAGTCCAATGGGTGTAATAATCATGACTTAAACGATGAATGGGAAAGTTGCCTCCTAGAGGCACTCCCCAACCGTCAATGGCAATAAAGGCCTGAACGTGACCTCCCAAAAGTTGCCACCCTGTAGCAGCACCTATACCTCCAATTACACCAGCACTAAAGCATAAGAATATCAGAGGAGATTCTAGCTTATCACGGAGGCGATCGCGCAAGAAATGTAAAATATGAAATGTTGATAAAGTTAAATAGCCTTCTTCTGGAAAGATTAGTATATCTGCGGGCTTATCCATGTTAAAACTTTTCTTGTCTTTATTTAAGCACTCTTGGATAAAGCTTTGAGTTAATTCTGGTGCATGAATTCCGGGACAAATAATAATGGTCATTTACTTTTTATGGTATTTGTGACATTTTTAAAGTCAAATCTGGCGTTGGTGAATGAAGGTATGATTTTTTCTCACGCAGAGGCGCGAAGGACGCAGAGAGTAGGAGTTTAAGAACTAGAATATTTGATTTTCATACCTCAATTCAGCAATGCCTCAAATTTAAACGCCAATACACGCGGATAAATAAAGATGATAATTATTCTGTTTAGCTTGAGGGATAATTGGTATTATTCCTACATAATTAGTTTATAACAATTGGCGAGTTTTTGTTGATTATGCAAACTGACTATTTACTAAATCTACCTCTCATGGGTTGCGGAACTTGGGCTTGGGGAAATCAATTACTTTGGGGATACAATCAAAGTATGGATAACCAGTTGCAAGAGGTATTTAATCTCTGTGTTAACAGTGGTGTTACATTATTTGATACGGGTGATTCCTACGGTACTGGCAAATTAAAAGGACGCAGTGAGTTACTTTTAGGAAGATTTTGCCAAGAATATCAAGAAATAAATAAAGAGAATATTTGCATTGCGACTAAGTTGGCTGCATACCCTTGGAGGTGGACTAGAAACTCAATTATATCAGCTTGTTATGGCTCGGCAAAAAGATTAGGTAAAAATGTTGATTTGGTGCAAATGCACTGGTCTACAGCTAATTATGCACCTTGGCAAGAAGTGGGTTTATTAGATGGTTTAGCGGATTTATATGAGCAAGGTTTAGTTAAAGGTGTCGGTTTGTCTAATTATGGTACAAAAAGACTTAAATGGGTGCATAAAAGATTTCAGGAAAGAGGAATACCTATTAAAACTTTGCAGGTACAATATTCACTTTTATCTACTTATCCAGTCACGGAATTAGGTTTAAAGGAAGTTTGTGATGATTTGGGAATTAGGTTAATTGCTTATAGTCCTTTAGGGTTGGGTTTATTAACCGGTAAGTTTTCGGAAAATGGGAGTTTTCCTAAAGGTATTCGTGGGTTATTATGTAAGCAGTTATTACCAGGAATGAAACCACTTTTAGGAAGTTTACAGGCAATAGCAAATGGGAGAAATAAAACTATGTCTCAAGTGGCTATTAATTGGTGTATTAGTAAAGGTACAATTCCGATTCCTGGGGCTAAAAATGTGGAACAAGCAAAGGAGAATATTGGGGCTTTAGGTTGGTTTTTGAGTGATGGTGAGGTGATAGAATTAGATGCTGCTGCTAAGAGGGTGGAGAAGAAAATGGTGCAGAATATTTTTCAAACTAAGTAATAAGTAATATTCAACTCCATAACAAAAGAATCATGGTACAAACTTCTACTTTTATATTTCGTCTTTCTCAAGCACATTTGAATTTACTCACAGTTTGTCCTCGCAAATTCCAATATAGCTATTTAGAACAACTTAACACACCCATAGATCCTCAAAAGGAAGAATATCAAATTTTGGGTAGTCGTTTTCACTTACTCATGCAGCAGCGAGAAATGGGTTTATCCATTCATAATTTGTTAAAAGCAAATCCTCAATTGCAAAATTGGATGACTAATTTTACCAAAATTGCCCCGGAAATATTTACACCTAATACTAATAATCAAACTTTTCGAGAAAGTGAACATTATCGAACTTTGCAAATTGGAGATTATCTCCTCACAGTTATTTATGATTTATTAATTACTGATCAAAGTCAAGCTCAAATTCTCGACTGGAAAACCTATCCCCAGCCACCAAAACCAGAAATATTAGCCCAAAATTGGCAAACAAAATTGTATATGTATATATTAGCAGAAACTAGTAAGTATCTATCAGAAAATATCTCCATGACTTACTGGTTTGTACAATCAAAAGGGCAAACTAAAAATATCAAATTCACTTATAATGAACAAGAACATCAAAAAACAGCACAGGAATTAAATCAATTATTAAACAACCTGACAAAATGGGTCGGAGATTATGAACATAATACACCATTACCACTTAAAGAATCTGATCAAATCTGTGAATCTTGTCAATTTGCTGTGCGGTGTCACCGTCAAAAAAACAAGGAAATAACTATGAATATTAACCTGCATTTTCCTAATTTAGAAAATATTGCAGAAGTATCACTTTAAACTTTAAAATTTAAACTTTAAGTAATACTTGATTATTATTTGCATCTTAGCGCGAAACTCTAATGGAATGGATTTTAAAAACGACTGAAAAACCCCCTGGTTGGTTTATTGAATTGGTGAAACGCTACGCACCGGGAATAAATGGTAATTTTGCTGCCCAATTATTTTGGCAACGGGAAATTAGATCTGAGGAAAAATTGGCGGCTTTTATTGATTATCAAGTTTATCAAAGTGCTGATTTTCAGGAATTTGGACAGGAAATGAATTTGGCTGTGCAACGGTTAATAACTGCGGGAAAAAAAGGAGAAAAAATTGCTATTTGGGGAGATTTTGATGCCGACGGAATTACTGCCACTGCGGTATTATGGGATGGTTTGGGTGAATTTTTTCTACAACATCGTCAATTAAGTTATTATATTCCCAATCGTTTCACAGAATCTCATGGTTTAAATAGGTCGGGAATTGATATTTTAGCAAAGGCAGGTTGTAAGTTAATTGTTACTTGTGATACGGGAAGTACGAATGTTTCAGAAGTCATTTATGCCCAAAGTTTAGGGATAGATGTTATTATTACAGACCATCATACATTACCTTTAAAACGTCCTCCAGCGATCGCAATTATTAATCCTCGTTATTTACCACGGGAACATCCTTTGTTTCATCTTTCTGGTGTTGCAGTTGCTTATAAATTGGTGGAGGCTTTATATGCAGCTTTACCAGATATTCCCACAAATCCCTTAACTGATTTATTAGATTTAGTTGCAATAGGATTAATTGCAGATTTGGTGCAATTAAGTGGAGATTGTCGTTATTTAGCACAATTGGGAATTAAACAATTACACACAGATTATAAAAAATCACCAACAGCTAGAAGCAGGCCTGGTGTGGGTAAATTACTAGAATTATGCCAGAAAAATGGCGATCGCCCTACAGATATTTCCTTTGGTTTGGGACCGCGAATTAATGCTATTAGTCGGATTCATGGTGACGCTAGTTTTTGTGTAGAATTATTGACGAGTAAAGATATTGAACGTTGTCAAAAACTCGCAGAAGAAACGGAATTAGCTAATTCCCGTCGCAAGTCTTTACAAAAAGATGTCCAAGCACAAGTTACTAAAAAACTCGCACAATTAGACTTATCAACTACTAGTGTTATTGTTTTAGAAGATTCTCAATGGTCTGCTGGTGTTTTGGGTTTGGTTGCTGGCCAAATAGCCCAGGAAACAGGTCGTCCGACAATTTTGTTAAGCACAGAAGGAAAGCAAAAAGAAGCAGATTCTAGCCAATTTATAGCGCGAGGTTCAGCACGTTCTGTGAATAACATTGATTTATATCAATTAGTTCAAGAACAAGCTCATTTATTACATCGTTTTGGTGGACATCCTTTCGCAGCCGGTTTGAGTTTATTAGTAGAAAATATCCCTTTATTTACCGCGGCAATTAATCAGAAATTAAGGCAATCTTTAGGAGGAATTAATCTAACTGCAACGGTAGAAGCTGATTTAGTGGTGACAGTTGCAGATTTAGGTAAAGATTTATTTTTAGAACTGAAACTTTTAGAACCCTGTGGTATGGGAAATCCTATTCCCAAATTATTAATTAAAAATTGTTGGTTTGAAAATTTTTGGCATAAAAATCAACAGGATTTCCAAGGTAATAAAGTACAATATATTAAAACGGATTTTAGTATTCGAGATGATTCTACTAATAATGCTTTTCCAGGTATTTGGTGGGGACATTATAAAGAAGAATTACCTATTGGTAGATGTGATTGTATTGCGGAAATTGATTTTAATAGTTTTAAAAAACGCTATGAAATTAGATTAATTGCAGTTCGTTCTCATGTTGAAGATGAACTCAAAAATCATAATTATTCTCTAATTTTAGACGCGAGAAATCTAGAAAATTCCCAGGAAATTACCAATGAAAAATCACTATTAATTATGAAAGATTGTCCTACTAATTGGGAGGAATTACGATTATGGTTCAAAAAATCTCTTGATCATCAACAACAATTAGTTATTGCTTGGAGAAAACCCGATAATCAAGAACCCAGAGATATTTGGTTAACTTTGGTAGGTATTGCTAAATATCTCAGTCGCACAAATAAATCTGTTAGCTGTATGCAGATTTTAGCAAGACTGGATATTAGTAAAGAAAGCCTATATTTAGGATTGGAAGCTTTACAATATTTAGGGTTTATCGTCAAAATTAAAGATGATTATTTACAAATAATCTGGGATTCTATAGATGATCAAAAACCTGCTGATCATCTGATTAACCAATTTTTAGCTGCCGTTAGAGAAGAACAATTTCAACGGGATTATTTTTTTCATGTTCCTTTATCTATTATTGTTGCCATGATCATTGATTTTTCCCCAGTCTCAAAAAAAGGGGTGAATTAATGACGATTTCCCAGCACCCCAATCTCCATGTCAGGAGTGGGGTTTGCAGTTATACAAGTATCAAATATCAAATGAACATTATATTATGTATTGAGATCAAAATCTCAGCCGTGACCTGTGATTTTGGTATAAATTAGTTAAAATGGATAGGCAAATAAATTACTCATGTTCAAACTGAGAAATTAGAGAAATAGGAAAATAAATAATTGTCGTCTTCTACTTATTCGCAAAAATAGATGATTTATCTGGAGATTTAAGAGTTATCATTTTTAGTAAAGATAAATTAAAAAACTTTTATAAACCCAAATTAATGTGGTGTATTCTCCAAAAGTTTGTGTTTCCCAACCTAGCTGTCCTATTCATTTAGTTAGCAAAACAGGACAAGCTGTAGAGATTTCGATTCATACTCCCAGTCCATATATCTGTGCTAACTGTGAACAGATATTACCAGACTGGAAACAACAACAGTTTTTGTGGGTGGTGCTTGTCTTGCAACAATCACGATATCCTCTGGAGGAAATGACCGCAGAAACGGAGAAAGAAAAAGAAAAACTGCGGGAAAAATTTATGCGGTTTGGTTGCGATGTAGCATTTAATTTGCGCGATCGCGGATATTTAACGGACTTGATTGATCCCCGCACAGGTTATCCATTACTATCTCATTCCGGTTTATTTCCCCATGATGATACAGCAGCAGCACAAGCCTTACTAAAATATCCCGCAATTGAAAATAAATGCCATGTCCTTGTACATCCTCATTGGGGAACTGCCGTTTATCCTAGTGTTATGCTTTCGGAAGCTCCCCCAGATATGATTGAGTTAGTGACTAAAGCTGTAGCACCAATGCACGGGTGGATAGAAAATTAAAAACTTAAGACTTCTACATTTATTCTGCCAATTTGCCGTTGCTAAATTTGCGAAAATAAATGTGTAGGCTAGAATTACTAAGCTTTTAGCATAGCCTAGTTAATTCTCAACCGTGAGTTCATTTAGCAATAAGTCAGAGGAAGGGAGTATGGATAGTAACAACTGGTTGGAACAGCTAATGATGTTGGGTATTGGCACAACTTCTTTAGTGGCAGATAAACTTAAGCAAGTTAGTGATGAACTGGTAAAGGATGGTAAACTCAATCCTGATCAAGCCAAGGCCGTCATGGATGATCTTGTTCATCAATTAAAGTCCGAACAAGGCAGTTGGGATGAGCAAATGCAACGTCAAATACGAAATGTAATGCAGGATTTGGGAGTTGCGCGTCAGTCAGAAGTGGACGAATTACGGGGTAGAATTGACAGGTTAGAGCGTCAAGTTCGTGATTTGGAAAATAAACTGTGGCGCTAAAATGTCCTTTGTGATTTACACTAATTTGTGTTCTGTCGGTAATCTGATTACCAGTAATTAAAACAGAGAGGGCTGATTTTGAAAGGAATTTTCCTCAGCGTGGTGTTAATGCTGGTATGTGTTGGCGTTTTAGTATTTACTCAAATTAGCGGTCAAAAAAATGCTGCTATCGGTAATGAATCGCCCCAAACACAACCAACCACCACTATCATTCAAGAAAACAATACTCCAAGAGCGAACAATACTATGTCCCCAGCCAATGCTGTTACTACCCCTTCTGGGCTAAAATATGTTGAACTAGAAGAGGGAACTGGTGCAACTCCCCAAACTGGACAAACCGTTGTAGTTCACTACACCGGCACTTTGGAAGATGGGACTAAATTTGATAGCTCACGCGATCGCAATCAACCCTTTAGCTTTAAAATCGGTGTAGGACAGGTAATTAAAGGTTGGGACGAAGGACTAAGCACTATGAAAGTAGGTGGCCGTCGTCAATTAATCATCCCTTCAGAGTTAGGTTATGGTGCGCGAGGTGCAGGTAACGTAATTCCCCCCCACTCTACTTTACTTTTTGATGTGGAATTGTTAGCTATTAAATAAGTAAGTAGAGATAGTTAAATATAACATTGGCGGGCAGAATCTACAATAGATTATCACCTTTGCAAAGTGGGTTTGAAGCCCGCCATAGTCCTAACAAAAATTCAGATTACTCGATGATGAATACTTCTGATTTTGGCAAATCTTCTGGCTTTAGCTTTGATTTTCTCCCACCTCACCCCAGTCAAGATACTGATTTACTCCAACAGTTATATTTTGTCCCTGGGTTGAAGGAAATCCTGCTTTTACGTCAAGTTCACGCTTTAGAACACGCTACTGTTTGGCTATTGGGAGAAACTAAAAACTCCTATTCCCGCTTAGAAATAACTACTAACGATCAATTAGTAGATGATCAATTATTAGGTGGTTTGTCTACCGAACAAGGATTTTTTCTCTATGGTGATGTGAATATTAGTGATTTACGACGCGCAGTAACATTAGCTCAACATCGTCTTATCAGTGGAGAATGGGGTTTAGCTGTACATCCCCGCTGCGGTACAAATCTATCTGTAACTATGCTTTTAAATTTAGTTTTGGCGGCATCTGTACCTTTTATACTACCATTTCGACCAATTGAACAGCTTATTGGTTTGGGTTTAGCAGCAACAGCAGCAACGGAACTTGCACCAGATATGGGAATGCTTACTCAGCGTTATATTACAACTTCTATTCCTTTTAATTTAGCTGTTGAAAATATCACTATTGCTCGTGATTTATTGGGGAAGGAAGGTCATTTTGTTAGGGTATATTGGCAAGATTAGGAGTGAGGAATGAAGAATGAAGAATTAAGAATGAAGAATGAAGAATGAAGAATGAAGAATGAAGAATGAAGAATGAAGAAACTTTTGGACTTACACTTTTATTTATAAAATAAAATCTAAAGTTAGATATTTAGTATGATGAGAAAGCTTTACTTTTTAGTTCCGGGTACAGATGGTAGGTTTGCTTGTGGTGGTCTTTGGGCAGAGTTGAAAACCGTTAATTTGGTTCGAGAATTTTGCTCTGCTGAGGTAGTTACTTATCGTCAAAAAGAATCTGGTAAGTTGTTTTTAGATGATTTATTACGAGAGAAAATTTTAGAAAATTTAGATGATGTCATTTTTGTGATTAGCTGGGGATTTGATGTTGCTAAGTTGGCTGCTAAGTTGCGAGAATATAATCTGATTTATCATGCTCATAGTGCCGGTTATAAGATTGATTTACCATCCAATATTCCCATAATTACGGTTAGTAGAAATACTCTGGGTTATTGGGGACAAAAATCACCACATTCTCTGATTTATTATTTACCAAATCAAATTGGTGAGGAATTTACTAATTTACATCAATGTCGAGATATTGATGTTTTAGTCCAAACTCGCAAATCTTCTCAATATTTAATTAAGTCTTTAATTCCCGCTTTGCAAAAAAAATGTCGTGTCTTGGTTGTTGATAGTTATGTGGAAAATTTACCAGTTTTATTTAATCGTGCTAAAATTTACCTTTATGATTCTGCGGAATATTGGCAATTACAAGGGGTTAGTGAAGGATTTGGTTTACAACCAATGGAAGCCCTAGCTTGTGGTTGTCACGTCTTTTCTAGTGTCAATGGGGGATTATCTGATTATTTAGATCCGGGTTTTAATTGTTATAAGATCGCTGGTTATGCTTTAGAATATGATCTAGCCAAGATTTTACAGGTTCTAGAAGCAACAACATTATCAACTTTATCGGAAACAGTTTTAACAGAATATAGAAAGGAAAATATTATTCAACGTTTAAAGGTAATTTTAGCAGAAATTAATGATTTCTTTGATCATAAAAATCATTACTTAACTAAAATTCCAGATTTAACAAAAATCCAGTTAGCAAAATTGTTTGTAGAAAGAATTTTTGCTAAAATTCAAAAAAAATATTTACAGGGTAATTAGGAATTTTATGAATAAACGATTGTTGGTTACTGGGGGCGCTGGGTTTATTGGTGCAAATTTTGTCCATCATTGGTGTCAAAATTATCCAAATGATAGATTAGTGGTCTTAGATGCTCTTACCTACGCTGGAAATCTCTCTAATTTGACCTCGGTTGCATCAAAAGCAAATTTCCGCTTTGTCCAGGGAGATATATGCGATCGCTCTTTAGTTGAAAAACTACTTTTAGAGGAAAATATAGATACTATAGCCCATTTTGCGGCTGAATCTCACGTTGATCGTTCAATTACCGGACCTGCTGCATTTGTCCAAACTAATGTGCTGGGAACTTTTACTCTTTTGGAAGCTTTTCGTCAACATTGGGAAGCAAAAACACAACCTCATAATTATCTATTTCTTCATGTTTCTACCGATGAAGTTTATGGTAGTCTCACCCCAGATCAACCAGCATTTTCCGAAACTACAGCTTATAATCCCAATAGTCCATATTCAGCTTCAAAAGCTGGAAGTGATCATTTAGTTCGTGCTTATTATCATACCTATAAATTACCGACAATTATCACCAATTGCTCCAATAATTATGGCGCTTTTCAATTTCCAGAAAAGTTAATTCCTTTGATGTGTATTAATATTCTAACAGGTAAAAAATTACCTGTTTATGGGGATGGAAAAAATGTCCGCGATTGGTTATATGTTGGTGATCATTGTCAAGCTTTAGATGTGGTACTTCATCAAGGAAAACCAGGAGAAAATTACAATATTGGGGGTAATAATGAAGTTGAAAATATCAGCCTTGTGCAAAATTTATGTCAAATTATGAATGAGTTAGCACCAGATTTACCAGTCTATCCAGCGGAAAAATTAATTACTTTTGTTAAGGATAGACCTGGACATGATCGAAGATATGCTATTAATGCTAATAAGCTAAAAACAGAATTGGGTTGGAATCCATCTGTCACCATTACTCAAGGTTTACGTTTAACTGTAGAATGGTATCTTAGTAATCGTGATTGGTGGAAACCTTTGTTATAGTAGCTGATAGGTCTGGACGGACAGAATAGACAAAACCCATCTTCATGGGTTTAAAATCCTAATGATGAATGGGAAATTTAGATTGAAGTAGATTTCTGACAGCTACTTCTAAATCACTTTCTTTCAATAAAGATTCTCCCATAATCACTGTTTGTACCCCAGCGTCAGCAACTAAAGATAAATCATCAGGGGTTTCTATTCCTGATTCACTAATCACTAAAATTCCTAACTTTTGCAGTTGGGATTTCCTCGCTGCTAATAATTCCTGGGTTGTGTGAATATTGACGGTGAAATCACTTAAATTCTGATTATTAATCGAAATTATCCGTATATCTTCCAATTCCAGAACTCTATCCAAATCAGTTAAATTATGAACTTGGATTACTGCATTCATTCCTAAGTAGTGAATTACTCGTAAAAAGTTTTTTAGGTCTTTATCTGCAAGAATAGCAGCCATTAATAATACCGCATCTGCACCAGCGGAACGCGCTAAATAAATTTGGCAAGGATCAATGATAAAATCTTTGCAGAGTAAAGGTAATACTACCCGATATCTGATAGCACGCAAATGATCAAAACCACCTTGAAAAAACTTTTGATCAGTAACAACAGATATACAAGATGCTCCTCCACGTTTATAAGCTTGAGCAATAGTAACTGGTTCAAAATCTTGTCTAATTACACCTTGATAAAGGGATACTTTTCTCACTTCTGCAATTAAACTAGGTTTATAAACACTCTGTTGTAAAGCTGTCAAAAAGTCCCGCACAGTAGGAGCAGCAGTTAACTGACGTTGCAAGGAAGCCCAAGACATATCTTGCTGCATTTGTGCAACTTCTAGTTTTTTATACCACACAATTTCCTTGAGAATTGCTTGCATTTGAGGATGATAAATTGTGATTGGATAGATAATAAAATCTAGATGAGGGTGATAAATTATTTTTTGTAAAACTTCACCTTTCCCTTTTATTTTCTGAAAAACTCAATTTCAAAACCGCAGCCACTTTGATTTGACATCAAACCTATCAACTTTTGTCATAGGTGGCTGATTTTGCTCGGAATTACCGAGTAAACGGTTAGTTTTCAATAATCTAATATATGTACGGTAGGGTATATAATCTGTAGGGTTGTAACCAGAAAATTGTAAAACTAAAACACAAGCCCAAGAATATTTTCCACCTATAATTGCTTTAATTATCTGTTCTATTTGCTCAGTCTTGATCTTTTTGCTAATGGATGGATTATACCCAGTAATATCTTGGTTCATGATTTTTCTCCTGTTTCTCAATAAGAATGATGCGCTCGTTTTTGAGGATTTCCTCTCTATTTATCAGTAACAGCTTCTTTACTAAGACTATCCAAATCCAAGTTCCCAATACATGAACTATTTTTTGATTGACATGACCATTTTTTTGCTCTTATTTTCTTAAATTTTTGTTAAATATCAGAATTTTGATTTTTAAATATACAGCAGATTTTAACTTGGTATAAAATATTTTCATTTTTAGAAGTTGTTTTAAAAGTCTAAATTCATAGAAAACGCCCTGATCAAAAGCAGCTTAGTATGTAAGTCACATAGGCTCAAGCTTGCGTTGTCATAATTACTAATTTTTTATATCCCCCATTAGTATGATTATTGGCAGCCAATTTGATCGAAAACATACTCCTGATGACAGATGACTGCTGATATTATTCCGTAGTTAAATTTTAAAGACAGAGAATTTACTGAAATTACGTAAAAAACTCACAGTTTACTTATGGAAAGCACTCATGCAACAGTGAAATCTTTATTGCCTTTTTATGGTTACAAGTTTAAGTCTTAGGGTGGCTCAATTGGAAAGCAATAAAAAAACAATTATTGTTTCATGCAACTAAATGGAAAGTATTTATTGTTTGTTGTTAAAATTAAGTTTATTCAGACTTAAATGTGAAGCCGCCAAAAACTAATTACTAATTGAGATCATAACAATTATTAAGATTGCATGAACTCTCTGATCTAATTTTGTGTTAATTATTGCTCAAATTATATCTGGATTTGTAAGTGATTTATTACAGAGTTTAGTAATAGTTAAACACCTCAAAATTTAGTGATTGGAATAATTAATTATGTACGAAATATCAAAAAAAATTATCGTCATTGATCATGATGCTTTCAGTCGCAATTTTATCTTAGATTGTCTTCAATCTGAGGGTTATGATACCATAAGTGCAGAAAATGGGATGATGGGACTGGAATTAATAAAACAATATTTACCTGACTTGGTAATTTGTGATGTGGTCATGCCAGATATGGATGGTTATACTGTATTAAGTAACCTGCGGGAAAATTCATTAACAGCAATTATTCCTTTCATTTTTTTGACTGCTATTAATACAAAGGAGTCTTTACGAAAAGCCATGGAATTGGGAGCAGATGATTATTTAACTAAACCTGTAACAACAAATGAGTTATTGCGGGCTATTGCTATTAGATTACAAAAACAAGCTCTTTTTAGATCTTGGTATGCTACAAATTCCCATCAATTAGCACCAGCGGAATTATTGACTAAATCAGTAAATTGTCAGTCAATTTTTCCTATTATTCCCAATTTGAAAAATGTTTTTGATTATATTGAAGCTAATTATCAAGAAGGAATTACTTCCTCTGATGTTGCGGAAGCTGTGGGCTATTCTTCTGCATATCTAACTCATCAAGTTGCGAAACAAACAGGAAAACCAATAAATGTTTGGATTATTAAACGGCGAATGGTAGCAGCCCTGGCTTTATTGAAAAATACGCATCAGACAGTTGAAGAAATTGCTGCTCAAGTAGGTTATAAGGATACTTGTCATTTCTCCCGACAGTTTCGCCAACATCATGGTTTATCTCCCGCCCATTGGCGGAAAAAACATCAGTTAACTTCAAGTTCCACAAATACCAAGTTGCAATTTATCAAAAATGAAAATAATTCACCATTAGCTAAACCTGTATCTGTAGTTAGTAGGAGAGGGACAAGTTTTAAATAAAATTAAAATTAACTACTTTTAGGATTAGTTAATTGCTGAATAATTAGTTGAATTGCTAAGGCTAATAAACCCAAAGCAACTAACCCAAATATTCCCATTCCCAAGGCGACTACACCTACTACTAAGGTACGCACAGCCGAACCAATGTTAATTACCATTTGGTTATCGGAATGGATGGGTTTACGGGCAAAAGTAGTGGCGATTGATATCATCAGAGAATAAGCCGTAAATGCAAATCCCCCTGACATAATTGCCCCGGTAAGACAGCGTAAAGGGGTGGGTGGTACTTGAGTGGAAATATCTGCTGATGGTGTTTGTTTTGGTTGATTCATAATAGTTTAAAATCGAAGATGAATAGGTTTTAAGGTGTGAAGCAACTGGAAGCCGCTACTAAACTGTACTGCATTGAATTTGTATAATTCTAGCGGGCAGGATGCCCGCACCACAAGATTTAACCATATTAATGATCCAATTAACCTATTTTAATTCCATGTTTAATTGTCCGCGTTACAAACAATTCTAAATCTTGATCAGGAATAGCTTCACGTATTCGCTGCTTGACTATTTCTCCTTGATTTTGAGATTCGACAATAGCAAAAACTGAAGGACCAGAACCGGACATCATTGTCCCTAAAACTTCTTTTTGATTGGCGAATAATTCTCTTAATTGCAATACTTGGGGGTAAGCTGGTAGTACAACTTTTTCTAAATCATTATGTATTTTTTGGGCAATCTCTTCTGTATTTCGATGTAAAATGGCCTTGACCATGGCTTCTGAATGAAATGCACTAGCACGGGCAGCAAAAGTATCTGAATCTTGAATATAGTTAATGCCAAATTGTTGCCGATAGGTTTTATATGCCCAAGGTGTGGAAACTTCTAAACTGCGATATTTTGCTAATACTATATGTAGATTATCTAAACTTTGGAGGGGAGAAAGTTTTTCACCTCTACCAGTGGCAATAGCTGTTCCTCCACCAATACAAAATGGTACATCTGAACCGAGATTCGCGCCTAATTCTTCTAATTCTGATTGCGTTAATCCCAAATCCCAAAGTAAATCTATTCCTACTAATACGGCTGCGGCATTGCTAGAACCTCCAGCTAAACCAGCAGCAACCGGAATATTTTTTTTGATGGTAATATCAACACCGCCAAAATTACTAAAAGCCTGGGGAAATTCCTTGGCCATTAAGTCGGCTGCTTTGTAAACTAGATTGGTTTGATCTGTGGGTACTTGGGGGTGATTACAGTAGATACGAATATTTTCAGTGCTGGCAGTATGGATATCAATTTGGTCTGATAAATCTATGCTTTGGAGTATCATTGCTAATTCATGATATCCGTCAGTACGACTGCCGATAATTTCCAAATACAGGTTGATTTTGGCTGGTGCAATTAAACTATAAGAACGCATAATGTTTATTGATGTCTATTTGAACATTCATCATATTTGTGAGGGCTGGTAATGGGTAATTGGTAACGGGTAATTGGTAATTAGGAAAATTCCAGAGTTAAGACAAGTATTTTGATGATCTCTCCTGCTATTGCTATTGATTCCCTATGGTATTTACCAGTGATACCCATTGTATAACACTGAGGTCTTCAGCGCGAACTTGGGGATTTATTTCTAATTGTTCCAGAAATTGTGTCAAGCGATCGCGGTCAATGACTGATTGTAAATTATTTCTTAACATTTTGCGTTTTGATCCAAATCCCAATTTAACTAAATTTTCTAATTTTTGGGGGTCATGGGCTGGAATTGCTATTTTTTTAGGAGTCAACCGCACTACAGCCGAATCTACCTTGGGTGGTGGTACAAATGCAGCAGCGGGAACTGTACAAATTAACTCACAATCTGCCAAATATTGCACCCGTACGGACAATGCGCCAAAAGTTCGAGAACCCGGTTTAGCATATAATCTTTCTGCTACTTCTTTTTGCACTAATAAAACAATAGAATCAAAAGGTTTTGGGTTAGGATGAGAAATAGTTCCCAGTAACTTTTCAATAATTGGACCAGTGATATTATAGGGAATATTCGCAACAACTTTATTCTGGTTTTGAAAATTAGCAAATGCTGTTAATTGTGACGGTAAATCAAGAGTCAGAAAATCACCTTGCAAGAGTAAGAAATTTTCTTTTTCACCTATTTGTTTGACGAGTAATTTACACAAATCCCGATCAATTTCTACCGCAAGTAAAGATTTCACCAGTGGTAATAAACGACGGGTTAAGATTCCTGTACCGGGTCCAATTTCCAGAATTTTATCATTTTCTTGACAATTAGCGGCTTGGACAATTGCGTTAAGTGCTTTATCACTTTTTAACCAATGTTGAGCAAACTGTTTACGGGGTTGAATCATGTTGTTAAAAGGGAACAGGGAACAGGGAACAGGGAACAGGGAACAGGGAACAGGGAACAGGGAACAGGGAACAGG
>NZ_KE384663.1:282609-302868 GCF_000426925.1 Dolichospermum circinale AWQC310F
AGGAAGAAAGACAGAATTGATACCTACTGAGTCTTGTATGGCTACGCCACCCAAGCTATCAAAAATCAAATAGGAGTCCTATACTGTAATACTGTTAAAATATACTCTAGTAATCAATCATTTCTAATTTACCATCTTTAACTAATTTAAACTTTGTCCCTCGCCATTCAATAGTATTACCAAAAAAGCCACAACACCAAATTATAAACCTCACTATATCCGCAAAGGGAATTAACCAGAAAAACTTTTTAGTAACTGCGTCATTGAGAACTTTCACCCCCATGATCCAAGCCATAATTAGTCGCATGAATAAAGTTATAGAAACAACCGACCAAGACAGAATAGAACCACTGCTAGTTATTAATAATAGTAAACTAGAAATTGTCCCAAAAGTAAATACTAATCCCCGATAACCCCAAGGACGAGAAACGCGAATACAACGCGCCCAACGAATTTGACGATTAATAGAATCTAATAAACTACTATGCCCTAGTGCGTGTTCTACGATATAGTGAGATAATGCAATTTTATACCCTGCTTGGGTTGGTAAATAACCGAGTTGATAATCATCTGCTAAATAATCGGCCACTGCTGCAAAACCGCCAATTTTTGCTAATGTTGTTTTACGGATAACAATGGTTGATCCCAAAGCGAATTTTATCCCCTCTAATTGTTTGCTGACTAAAATACTGGGTTGAAAATCTGTAGCTGTACAAATAGCTTCTAACATGGTAGCTATTCCTTGGGCTGTGGAACGATATAAACAGGTAACAACACCAATTTTTTCATCTTGTAATGGTTGAATGACTGTTTTTAAATATTCCGAACAGACACGAATATCACTATCAGCAATTAATAAAATATCATATTTAGCAATGGTGACAGCATTAGCTAAATTACTAATTTTCAAATTTGCGCCCAGAACATAATCATTTATTACTAAAGTAATATCTATTTCTGGAAATTGTTGTTTGAGTTGGTCAACTAATTCTATACTAGTATCTGTAGAACTGCGAACACAAAAAATAATTTGATATTGGGGGTAATCTTGTTGACAAAATGAAGCTAAGTTAGTGTAAGTCCCTTTATCAAGACCACACAGGGGTTTGAGAATGGTGACAGGGGGATGAAATTCTGGGTTTATGGGGGGAGAGTTACGCAAAAAAGCGATCGCTGTATAAACCCCATAGGTGTAAAATAAGATAGCTGATAAACAAAGAATTAACATTAAGGGAAGGGAGTCAGGGACTAAAACAACTGACAACTGACTATTAACAATTGACATAATGAATCTAATTTACTTTCTTTTACGTTCTGCTTGGAAAATGGTAGCAATAGCCATTATTACAGGTTTTTTGAGTGGTGGTAGTAGTGCGGGATTAATTGCTTTAATTAGTAGTGCTGCGAGTCAAAGCAATACTTCACCTCTGACAACTATAGCCTGGGGTTTCGTTGCTTTAGTTCTCGTTGCCTTAATTACCGGCGTAATTTCCCAAATCATGTTAATTCGCTTATCTCAAAATGCTGTTTTACAATTACGAATGCGGTTAAGTCGGCAAATATTAGCATCGGAATTAAGTCATTTAGAACAATTAGGAAATCCTCGCTTATTAGCAACTTTAACAGAAGATGTTCAAGCGGTAGCTAATGCTGTATATGTGATTCCCTTTTTATGTATTGATATGTCCATGGCTTTAGGATGTTTACTATATATAACTTGGCTATCTTGGTTAGTGTTTATCATGGTTTTGGTTTTAATGCTAGTAGCTATTGGTAGTTGTAAATGGCTATTAGATAGAGGGGAAAAATTATTAGCTTTAGCGCGGGAAGATCAAGACATTTTATTTAAAAATTTTAGCACAATTACGGCAGGAATTAAAGAACTCAAACTACATTATTACAGGCGGCAATTTTTCCTAACTCATCGTTTAGAAGCCACAGCCAGTAGATTTAGAAATCATAATGTCCAAGGTTTAATTTTATTTGCCACAACTACCAGTTGGGGAAAATTAATATTTTTCTTTGCCATTGGTTTTGTCCTTTTCATTTTACCACATTTATTCGCCATTGATGCGGAAACTTTATCTGGTTACATTCTCACCTTTACTTATTTAATGTTGCCTATGGATAATATTTCCAATAATTTACCATTAATTAGTAAGGCCAGCGTAGCGTTACAAAAAATTGAATCTTTAGGGTTATCCTTAGCTAGTCGGGCTGAAGTTGCCACTACACCTCCTAATTCTCTCACAAATTGGCACAGTTTACAACTCAAAAATGTTACTCATGCTTACTACACAGATCAACAAGATAATAGCTTTATTCTTGGTCCAATTAATCTTACTCTTTATCCCCAAGAGTTAGTTTTTATTGTTGGTGGAAATGGTAGCGGTAAATCATCTTTAGCTAAACTAATTACTGGATTATATATTCCTGACAATGGGGAAATTATCTTAAATAAAAATTTGATTACCGAAGCCAACCGCGAATGGTATCGCCAACATTTCTCTGTAGTATTTTCAGATTTTTACTTATTTGAAGAACTACTAGGATTAGCAAATCCTAACTTAGATATTCAAGCCCAAAAATATTTACAGAAATTGCAACTGGATCATAAAGTCAAAATCGAAAATGGGCAACTTTCCACCACAGCCCTTTCTCAAGGACAACGAAAACGCCTCGCATTATTAACAGCATATTTAGAAAATCGCCCAATTTATCTATTTGATGAATGGGCTGCTGATCAAGATCCATTATTCAAAGATGTATTCTATACTCAATTATTACCAGAATTAAAAGCACAGGGAAAAACCATTTTAGTTATTAGTCACGATGATCATTATTTTCATTTAGCTGATAGAATTATTAAATTAAACTACGGTCAAATTGAATTTGATAAACTCCCACAAACTTAGGAATCATAACCAAGAATACCTTAATGGTACAAGTGGCCGTGAAATCAATCCAAAATCTAAAATCTAAAATCTAAAATCAAATGACAGAACCTAAAAACGTACTGGGAACAAAATTAGAAATTTGCTGTACTTCTCCCATGACTGGCTTTTACCGTGACGGATTTTGTACTACCGGTGGTCAAGATCTGGGAATGCACGTGGTTTGCGCTCAAGTGACAGAGGAATTTTTACAATATACTAAATCCCAGGGTAATGATTTGAGTACACCGGCACCTTATTTTAGTTTTCCTGGTTTAAAACCTGGTGATTTTTGGTGTTTATGCGCTGCCAGATGGCAAGAAGCGCTAGAAGATGGTGTTGCACCGACCGTAGTTTTAGAAGCTACTCATGCTAGGGCGTTAGAAGTTTGTGATTTAGCAGATTTAGAAAAACATCGCGTAATTCGTAATGAGGAAAATGGTTAATTAATAATTATTAGCAAATCATTTTAGTAATGATAAAAATACGCGGGTAGAGGTAAAGCAAAAGCTGATTAGTGTCAACTTAACGTAAAACCCATACCCCGTCTGGGAATGAATTCCCAGTCTAATAGCAAAAGTCATCTGAAGATGTGAAGATGACTAAAAATCCCCAGTTTACTTTAGTAAACTTTACTTATTAGCCCGGAAATTCATTTCTGGGTGGGTGTGGAAGCCAACAAATAAGCCATCTGTAGCCTAAGTTGACACCTATGAGCTTATGCTTTACCCCTACAAAATAATTTATTGGTATTAGGGGAAAAATACCTTTATTTTCTGTTGTTGACTATTTCACAGCTTTGTAACATTTCCTTTAATTCCTTCTTGCTATCATTGGCAGATTTAAAACCAACCACACTAGACATTACACCAATACCGATGTTAAGATGGCTTTGTTCGATTTTGCCAGTGTAGAACAAGATGATACTCATAAAAGTTATAATAGCTGATGTTGTACTGATGGCAGTTTTAACGTTGTATCCTAGCTGACATTGCCTAATTAACTCATTGACAATTTGACTTTGTTGTTCTTTGGTGATTTGATAGTTTTGAGGGTGGGATTTATTAAACAGGTTAAACATAGCTGTTATCTCCTTTCATGAACTTGGTAATTTGTTGAACTATTGATATCCTATTGATATTTCTCACAATGAACCAGAGAAAAAAGGGTTTTATTCGTGAAAAATTTTCCCCAAATTTTAGGGAGTTTAGGGAAATAAAAATACCCCAAATTCCCTAGACAACAATAATCCATATTTGCTATAGTCTAAAAAAGTTAATCTACCACCAATACATATTTATGAATAAACTGGTAAAAGTCCAAGCTAGTGAGTCAGGTAAAGGTAAACTCAAAGCAGCATATAAAAACGCAGGTTTTACTATAGAAACTCTAGCAACAACAGCAAATACCACTCAAGATATAATTAAATATTTAGTAGGACAAAATCGCCCAAATGTTCAAGAAGTTGATAGATACGTTATAGAAAATGTGGTGAAGGCTATAAATGAAGGACTTGAAAACAAGGGTAGAGATGAAAGACTAACACCATCAGATATAGTTGATAACTGGGATCCTGTCACTATCCCTACAGAATTTCAAACCGTAATTGATGATAAAACAAAACTATTTTGTGGTCGTCAATTTGTATTTAATGCCATTAATCAATTTATTAAAGATCACAAAAACGGCTATTTTACCATTCTTGGTGATGCGGGAATGGGTAAAAGTGCCATTGCAGCCAAATATATAAAAGATAATCCCGGAACAATTTGCTTTTTTAATATTCGCGCTGAAGGTAGAAATCGTCCCGATGTATTTCTGAGATTAATTCGTCAACAATTAACCAAAAGATTTGATTTACAAAATGTAGAAAATGATGATTTATCAACTTTATTAATTAAAGCTAGTCAAAAATTATCTGCTTCCGAAAATTTAGTAATTGTCATTGATGCTTTAGATGAAGTTGATCAAGATGACAACGGAAATCTATTAAATTTACCAGTGTATTTACCGGAAAAAGTTTACTTGATTCTCACCAGAAGACCTTATAATCCAGATGAGAAAAGATTAACTCTTTCCCCTGATACTAAATATCAAGAATTAGATTTGAGGGCATATCAGGATAAAAGTAATGATGATGTAAAAGCCTATATTTTAGAATTTCTCAGTTTAGGACAATATAAAGCAGGTTTAGAAAAGTGGATTAATCAACAAAATGATTTAAGTAAACCAAAATTTGTAGATACTATCGCTGCTAAAAGTGAAAATAATTTCATGTATTTACGCTATGTGTTAGAAGCTATTGCAGATGGATTTTATCAAGATGAAAAACTAGAACAATTACCCGCAGGTTTACAGGGATATTATGAGAGTCATTGGCGGATTATGGGAATGACTAAGAAACCTTTACCCAAGGATAAAATTAAAATTATTTATGTGATGTGTGCTTTAAAAAGTGCCGTATCCCGTGAGATGATTGTGAAATATTCCCAGCAAGATGATCTCACAGTCCAGGAAGTTCTCGAAGATTGGACACAGTTTTTACAGGAACAAAAAACCTATCAACCGCCCCGTTATCGCTTTTATCATGAAAGTTTCCGCGATTTTTTACAACGTCAGGATATTGTTCAAGCTGCGGGGGTGAGTTTACCACAAATTAGCGCGGAAGTTGCTAATAATATGGGTGAGGGATTAACACTATGAGTAACTTTCGCAGTTGGTTTGATGAAAAGTCAGAGGAAGCACAAGAACAGTTTTTAGGTGAATATCCCCGGTTATTATTAGATGGTAAAAAATATCCAGAACTGTTTAAATTATTATCGAACTACTACTTTATTGAAGCGAAAATTAATCATCCCTTATTTGGAGTACAATCACTGATTGAAGATTATGATTTATTAGATAATCCCGAAATCAGGAATAATTCAGAATATGCGGAAACCGTCAAAGCATTAAAATTAATTCCAAGGGCTTTATTTAGGTCAACACACATAATACATCAAGATCCAAAACAACTCAAGGGACAGCTATCAGCGCGACTAACATATTTTGATTTACCAGAAATTAAAAATTTATTAGCACAAATCGCCACAGATCAAAATATAGGTTTATATAGTTTAATAGGTAGCCTCAGACCTCCTGGTAGTGGGTTAATTCGTACTCTAGAAGGTCATAGTAACTCGGTAAATGCGATCACACTCACACCTGATGGACAAACGGTGATTTCTGGTTCATACAAGACTATCAAAATCTGGGATGTGGGAACAGGAGCAGAAAAGTTCACTCTAAGAGGTCATAGTTCATCGGTAAGAGCGATCGCACTCACACCCGATGGCAAAACCGTGATTTCTGGTTCTGCTGACAACACTATCAAAATCTGGGATGTGGGAACAGGAACAGAAAAGTTCACCCTTCAAGGTCATAGTAACTCGGTAAATGCGATCGCACTGACACCCGATGGAAAAACCGTGATTTCTGGTTCATACAAGACTATCAAAATTTGGGATTTAGCAACCAGAAAGGAAATAGCAACTTTCACCGGAGAAAGTCCCATAACCTGCTGTGCTGTTGCTCCTGATGGTGTTACAATCGTAGCAGGAGAATCATCAGGAAGGTTACATTTTCTGCGTTTGCAAGGAAAGGTGACAGATGAATAGTTTATCTTTCTCTGCTTCAGTCAAGAGTGAAAATTTTGTTGGTCGTGATTTTGTCTTTTCTGCTATTAATAATTTTCTCCACCGTTACCCCAAGGGTTATTTCACCATTGTGGGTGTTCCCGGTAGCGGTAAAAGTGCCATTCTTGCCCAATTTGTGCGCCAAAATCCCCATACTATTTATTACAATGCCCAAATTGCCGGTAAAAATCGAGTTGAGGCATTTTTTCCAGAGGTTTGTACACAGTTAAATTTATTGTTAGAGAATTTATCTAGCACCCCTCCCCAACCCTCCCCGCAAACCATGACAGAGACAGGATTTATCAATGCACATGAGGGAAGTTGGTTATTTTCTACTTTGTTGCAACAAGTCAGCGAGAATTTACCAGATCAGAAAATAATTATTGTCATTGATGGTTTGGATGGAATTGATATAAATAGTCAAGCTGTAGGAACGAATTTATTGTATCTACCGCGATATTTACCGGATCAAATTTATTTTATTTTCGCTCGTCGTCCTTATAAAAAGTCCCATAGTGGTTTATTAATTGAAGCACCATCACAGGTTTTAGATTTAGCAGATTATCCAGTGGAAAATCGGCAGGATATTAAAGCATATATTCGGAAGAAACGAACCACAGAGACACAGAGTTCACAGAGAAATATAATTGAATTAATTAATGAAAATGAAGATAATTTTATGTATGTGCAGGAAGTTTTGAAAGCTATGGCTGATGGTTTTTATTCTGTCAATAATTTTGAGCAAATTCCCCCATATTTAGAAACCTATTATCAACAACATTGGCAAAAGATGCAAGGTGAGGGTTTATCTGATGTTGCTGTAAATATATTGCGGGTTTTAACTGCTGAAGAAACTCAACCGATGTCAACGGTAGCTATTAGTCAAATTATCAAGGCTGATGTTTTTGATGTGGCAGAAATTATGGAAACTTGGTTAGAATTTCTGCAAGAAACACACACAAATAAAGAAACTAAATATCAATTATATCATCACAGTTTCCGGTTATATCTTCTAGGTACAATCCCCTCGTGATTTCCCCAAAAATACGTAGGGTGTGTTAGCAACAGCGTAACGCACCTTACAATACTCACCTTAATTTGTCTAATTTTGGCGGTTTTGGTGCAAAATCTAACTAAAATTCATCATCTCCCCAAATTCTTCCATCATTTTTTCCAGTAGTTCTTCCATCATATCCTCTTGGGTAGAACGGAGACTTTCGGGACCTGCGAGAAATTCTTTAATAGTTATTTTCTTATCTTTAAAGTCTTGAACAAAATCACGAATCTCCGCAACCATCTTAATTTGAGTTTGCATGGTTTCCAGCATTAATGCAATACAATCAACACCTTGTTTAGTTGCTTTTTTGTAGTCAGCAACCATTGTTCCTTCTGGGGTATTTTTTGCTAACCGGAGTTCTTGCTTCAATTTCTCGTACTGATTTTTGAGAATTTGATTTTGTTGTTCTATAGTTTTACATTTACGACTTAAATCATTTTCGCTATTATTATCAATGATTTCTCCTACTTCATACTTCCTTTCAATTTCTAAAAGTCTCGCTAAATCCCCCTCTTGATAAGCTTTATTAATTTCTTTCATAATTTCTGTGTGAGTCATTTGGGTTTCATTGTCTTTAACCTTATCAGGGTGAAATATCTCCGCTAACCGCAAAAATATCTGTCGCACCTTTCTAGATTCATCTGTTTTACCCACAGGGGATTCTGAATCTCTTTCTGCTTCCCAATATTGACGACTTTGATGATTTTCTTGAAAGTTATCATTTTCAGATAATTCCTCTAATTCTTGATCTTCTTCAGTGGCTTTATAGCTAATAATTCCTCCCATTTGCAAACTTCTGTACAAAGATTCTATCCTTTTCTGAGTTTGTTTTCCCAGTTTTCTTGTAGTGAAAATTTCCGCAAATAAAGCATGAATTTCCTCATCTAATTCTGCCATTTTTTTCATGTTAGGACTGGCTTTATGAAATACCTCTTTTGTTAAAGAACGCATTTTTTCAATAAAGTTATTTAATTCTGCACGCTTTCTTTTAATCTGCTTTAATAGAGATTGGTGTTCTTTTTCTAAACCCTCTAACTGAAGATGTAAGTCAGATAGTGCTAGGGGAGTTACTGTGGTTGAGGATGCTGTTTTTGTTTTGCGTGGCATGGCAGATACAATTAAGCTTAGGGTTGATAAAAGAAATATATTTATTATTAGGACTTACGCAAGATTCATGGAATAACGAACCACAGAGGCACAGAGGTCACGGAGAAATGAGGATTTGAGAGATATTTTGCGTAAGTCCTGATTATTTTAAGTTACTTTTGACAATCATCAGGGTTATCAGGTGGTAAACCTAGTTTTATCCTTAGTTCTGGATCATAACAGGCTTTTTCCCAATTTTTTGTAGATTTTACTTGTTCAGGTGTTAAATTTTTCGCTCCAATAAAATTAGCACAACTATTTTTTGTAGACCCGGTAGATTCATCAAAGATATCACCACATATTATAGCATCTTTGAAATTTGTATTTTCTAAATCCGCTCCTTTAAACTTTGCACCAGGAATTTCTGCCTTTTCCAGACTAGCTAGATAAAGATGAGAATTTTGTAGTTTAGCTTTCTTTAAGTATGCTTTTTCAAAATTAGCCTTAAAGAGAACTGCCCCTTGCAAATCTATGTCAGATAAACGAGCCTTTTGAAATTGCGCTTGATAAAGGTTGGCTTCTCTCAAATTACTACATTTTTCTTGTGTACATTCCAATATTGCACTTTTAAAACTTGTCTGAGCAAGCTTGCCATTCTCTAATTTAATTCCGCTTAAATTAGCTTCATCTAAAACTAAGTTCCATAATTCAACACCGTTTTTATTCAAGTCTTGTAAAGCTGAAATTCTTCCACCACTAACATTTTTTCCACTACCATTGTTAATGATTGTCCAAGCTTGATACTCTGTTTGTTTTTCTCGTTGGGGTGCTTCCCAATAATATTTAAATACTCCTGAAATTAAACCAATTAAAACCCCTTTTTCTAAAGCTGTAATCAGGATTTTTTTGAATAAAACTGCTTTAGGAAAATTTGCAGCCCACTCTATCCATTCTTTGAAAATCCACCATTTTGGCGGATATTGGGGAATGAATTTATGATTACGAAGATAAGTTTCATATAAACGACGGTAAGTTTCAGCAGATAAACCGGATTTTTCCGCATCTTTCTCTAACAATGCAAATTGGTATTCACGAGTTAAAGGATCAGAAATTTCTGCAATAATCAAAAATTTCTCTCGCAGTTCCTTAACTTCTACTAGTTCTTGCAAATGTAAATGTTTGTCCACTTGAAAACTATTCTGTTGTTTAGATTTATCTGTACTCATTGCTCAAATATATCTTCGTGATTTTTTAAGAATATACCAAACTTGTAAATGCTAAGGAAGACGTTTCATTGAAACGTCTCTACATTATTTTTTGGAAATATCTATTGATAATCAAAGACCTGCTAGGCATTTTTTACAAGCTTTTATTTTTTCAGGAGTATTCGCATTACGGCAAAGATTATCACACTGTCTTTTTGCTAAAGCAAATACTGTAGCCTTAAATTTTAAATTTGGAGTTTCACCCTCATCTGTTGGCATTAAAGTTTCTATATTTTCCTCTTTATCATCAAGAGTAATAATGTCAAAGTCAAATGTATGATTGCTGATTTTTTTTACTTCTTCTCTCAATTCATCATCTATTGTTTCATTCTTTAGTAATTGCAATAAAAGTTGAGTAGATTTTTCACCTCTTAAAATTGATTGCGTCAACTCTTTTGCTAACTCTTGATCATCAGCAGTTAAATTATCCCATGCAGATGGAAATAAAACTTTGTCTGTCATAAGTGTAACCTTAACTAGAATAAACCAACTATACCATAGTCAGTATATATGTCTTGTATCAGAATAATAAATTTTTTTAAGCAAAAAAACATAAATCAAGCAAATATATGTATTCATTTTGATGTTCTTATCAATACCCCATCATCAATGAATCACTTTTGCACAATTACTCAACTCAAACCCCTTCACAGTCAGCAATTCTCGCACTTTATGACTTAACAAAGCTTTTAATTCTATTTCACCACCGTTATTTGTATCTGTATTCACCAAAGCAGGATGAGCATAAATCTCTACTAACTCGGCTTCAATTTGCGGTATCAAACTCAGTAAATATTCTTCACTCATGTTACCAGTTTGTAATAATCCATAAACTCTATCAGCAAAGTTAATATGATGAGCTTTTAATAAACCTTCTCCATAATTTCTTAATTGTCCAAAGACAATAGACCAAATTATTTTAGTGAGTAAATTACGTCTATCAATTTTGAGATTTTTGGTCAATTCTTCTGAAGGTAAACGAATGAATTTAATCTTAAATTCTGCTGCAAATTCTGTTAAAATATTCAAAATTACCGGATGAACATGAAGGTGTAAATGTCCATCAACATGAGCCAGATTTAAACCAGAATCACGGAATTTTTCTAATTGAGCAGATATTTCTAACCGCAATTCTGCACGGGTAGCTTGATTAAATTGATAATTTAATCCGGCTTGGGTGGGGTTATGGGAAAAATTACCTTGAGAGTCTACTAAATGGGGAATTTGTGCAGGTGGTAAAACAGATTTACCGCAAACTAAAACCAGATGTAAACCAACCGCTAAATGAGGATGATTTTTTGCTAAAGCGATCGCCTCTTGTGCCGCATCACCAGTTACCATTAAACTAGTGCTAGTTAAAATACCTTCTTCGTGAGCTTGAATAATAGCAGCATTCACATCATGGGAAAATCCGAAATCATCAGCGTTAATAACAAGAAAATGAGATTTATTCATAGGATTAATTATCCACTAATTGTACTAGAATTGTTTTTTTATAAAAAAAATTATCTTAATCATCTTCTATCAATTCATCTATCGAATCTTCTTCTTGTTCAATTTCATTTAATTCTTCATCTGAGATATCCAGTTCTTTTTTAGAAAATACTCTTTTAGCTTTTTTATCCAAAATTTCTACAATACTTGTTTTATCTTTTTTAATAGCCTCAATATCATCTTTCTGCAACAGAATCATATAATAACGAGATACATCCATCATTCTATAAGCATATTGATAAGCATCTCTTGTAAACTCTCCAGTTGTCACAACCATAACCACATCTGCCCCTGTAACAAATGTCAAACCTATTTCTTTAGCTAAAACATCAATATCAACTTTAGCTGTATTTTTACATTGAATTTGCCAACGACTATAAACAAACCTATCGGAAGCTGCTAAAACATCAACTTCTCCTTTGCCATTTTCTCTACTACGCCATTTTGTAAACCTTAAACTGGTAAGACGGATCATCCAAATTGCTAAAAGTTCTAATGCTTTACCTTTTATATGTTTATCTGGATGATTTAATTCATTGACAACATCATCAAAAGTGCGATTAAGTTCAATCTCTGAAATTCTCGTTTCATTAGCAATAGATTTTAATAATGGTGCTAAGATTTCCTTTCTAGCTTTGTTACTTAATCGGACATTATTAGGTTTAGCACCTCTACCATCTGTAGTTTTTTCTGTTTCTATTAACCCAAAATTTACCAGTGGTTGAATTACATCTTTCACTAAATTTTTAGTTGTGAGTCTTAATTTATAAATACTTCTTGTATGTTGTGCTATTTTATTAGCTGGTGTAAATTCTTGTATATTTAAGTTTATTAGACTCAATAAAAAGTGTTTTTGCTCTGGATTTAGTGCATAAAGTTCATCAATAAAATCTTTATTAATACCTAAAATATCAGAAACAATATCCCAATTAATTTCCGTTTTCCTTTCAAAAACACCTGCTAGAGATAACCAACTTCTCATGGTACTTACATAAGTACAATTAGGAGATATTGAATATCCCCTTTCTTGCAACTCATAGCTGATTGCTTCTAATTGTGGTTCTTCCCCTCGACTATTAAGCACATCAATGGCTTTTAATAAAGCCATTCCTGCTAAATTATTTAATATATGTCCTGCAAATCTTTGATTTACAAATGAACTATTCTCAGTATTAGATAAAAATTCTTCCGCTAGAGAAGTAAGTTTATATTGACGTGATTGCTGTAAGTCTTCAATTAGTTGATATGCTCTAATTGATAAGAAACAATTCATTGCCAATTTACCAATATTTTCTGATGCTAGTTTAGATGATGTTTGTTGAGAATGTTGAGAAAAATAACGTTCAGCAATACTAGCTTCTAGAATATCCCGATTGGGTTGACACTTCTTACATAATTCTAGAATTTCAATTAATGAGAATTTATTTGGATCAAATTGATCCCCATAAGTAAATTTTTTTAATTTTTTGGTATTGTTGTTTGATTCCATTTGCTATTTACCTAACATAGTAAAATTTAATTTGTCACTGCTGTTAAAATAATCCTAACTGAATAGTCTGTGATTTACTAAAAGAATTTTCTAAATCAATAGCTAATAAATCTGCTGGGAGTTCAACAACCAAAGGAGCATTTTTTTCAAATCTCAATTGTGAACTTTTAACATAATTTTCATCTATTTCAAAAGACAACCATTTTCTTTGTAATGTTTCTGCCACTCTACCTGTCATATTAGAACCAGCAAAAGGATCTAAGACAATATCTCCTGGTTCAGTACAAAGATTAATGATAAACTCTGGTAAAGCTTGAGGAAATCTGGCTGGATGTGGTTTAAAACCTTCCTCTTTACAGCGTATTTGATAATAATCATTGGAAGCAGTATTAGAAGCAGAAATCATGTTAACTGCTAAGAATAAATCTTCTGGAATTGGAGTTGGTTGTCCCATTTCCTCTTGATCTATACTAGAACGTCCATCAATAATATTAGGAGGAATAGCACCACCTCTATCATTACTAAATTTATCAGAAATATCATGGCCTGATGGTCTTAATTTAGGTTTATAGCCATTTTTAAGAAGATTTTTCATTGCTTGACTATAAGGTTTTAAAACTCTTCTATTATTAGCTTTAGGATGGGGTTCTTTAGACAGCCACCAAATAGTATTTACAGCATCTTTAACTCTTTCTCTGCGAACTGTTACCCACTCTGCGGGAGTAGGAAGTTTTGCGGGATTATACCAATATAATTCTTGTGCTAAATAAAAACCTAATCCACCCTTTTTTTGTGGTTTACACAGAGAAACAACAAGTTCAAAATGATAAAGAGAACGAACTGGTATTCCCTTAACCCAACTCCCACCAATATCAATTACTAATGAACCTGTAGGTTTGAGAATGCGGTGAAATTGTACTGCAAAATCCTTGAACCATTCTACATATTCATCAGCATCAACGTTACCATATTCTTTTTTTCTCAGTAGTGCAAATGGTGGAGATGTACAAATTAAATCTATACTTTCATCAGGAATATCTGTCATTAATTCCAGACTATTTCCTAAATAAGCAGCGCCAAATTCTGTTTGGTAGTAAGCAGTAAAATTACTTTGCATATTAATTCAAAATTTTGTGTAGTAGTAAGGATGGAATTAACCCCATCCCTACAATTAATTCTGATGACAATAAATTAGCCATCATTACATTATACAACCTAAACAACAGCAGTTTTCTGAGGTTGCGCGTGTGCGACTGATTGCGTCCGACGTTCACTTAAATAAGCAAAGAACTCCTTACCTTCCCGCAAACGACGCACTAACATTTGTCTATCTCCAAGCATTTCCCGCACTATAGGAATAATCGCTTTGGGACGGAAGTAAAATTTACGATACATTCTTTCTACTGCGTCTTCAATTTCGCCACTGGAAAGGCTTGGATATTGCAAAGTTGAAGTTTGAATACCGGAAGTTGCTACTAAAGATTCATTCGCAAACCAACCATTTTCTCGCGCTTGGTCATACAATTCTGTACCTGGATAAGGTGCAGCAATAGAAACTTGAATTGTATGGGGACTCAATTCACAAGCAAAGCGAATTGTTTCTTCTACAGTTTCTTTTGTTTCTATCGGTAAGCCAATAATAAAAGTCCCATGGACAGTAATACCAAGTTTGTGGCAATTTTTCATAAATTCTCGCGCCACTTCCAACTTAATACCCTTCTTAATATTATTCAGAACTTGTTGATTACCAGATTCAAAACCTACTAATAACAACCTTAAACCATTATCTCGCAAGGTTTTGAGGGTATCATAATCTAAATTAGCCCGGGCATTGCAACTCCAAGTTAAATTCAGTCGCTTCAGATGTTGACTAATTGCGATCGCTCGATGTTTATCAATGGTAAAAGTATCATCATCAAACATATACTCCCGCACTTTGTCCCCAAATAAAACCTTGGCTTCCTCCATTTCTCTACCTACAGCATCCGGGCTTTTATGACGGTATAAATGTCCGCCAATGGTTTGCGGCCACAAACAAAAAGTGCATTTAGCCGGACAACCCCGCCCAGTATAAAAAGATATGTAAGGATGTTGCAAATAGCCAATGAAATATTTGCTAATATCCAAATCACGGGCGTAAACTGGCAATACACTAGGCATAGCATCCCAGTCATGAATTAAAGGCCGTTCTTCAGTTTGGTGGATATTACCTAGTTTATCTCGGTAACTTAACCCCTTGATTTCATCCCAAGGTTTCCCCTCTGCTAATTCCTTGCAGGTATAATCAAATTCATTGCGACAGACGAAATCAATAACCGGATTTTCCCGCAAAGTAGCCTCTGGTAAAACCGCAACGTGCGCCCCCACAAAGCCAATTTGTACATTGGGGTTCTGCTGTTTGATAGCTTCAGCACACTTGACATCATTCGCTAAAGAAGGCGTACTGGTGTGCATAATTACTAACTCGTAATCTTTGGCAATTTTCAGCACATCATCCACCGTTTGCCCATGGGGAGGTGCATCAACTAACCTACTACCAGGCACTAAAGCCGCTGGTTGTGCTAACCAAGTGGGATACCAAAAAGAAGTAATTTCCCGTTTTGCTTGATATCGCGCTCCCGCACCACCATCAAAACCATCAAAGGAAGGTGGACTCAAAAACAAAGTAGTTTTCATGAATTGAATACCTCTTACACACAAATTTTTTATTTTTTTGAGTAAATTGATAATTTTTACCTAACTAGCCTTAGCATTTACACCCATCAAATTTTCAATCAGTGAAACAACATCACTACGACTGAGTTTTTCCTTGCCATTTGCTAAAGCATCAAGAGTACCATGAGCTAAAGCCAGGGGAATTTGGCAAAATTGTAAAGCCGGTCCCTTTGGCAAGGATTTGGTATAAGCATCTGCTAAGATGAGATGGCGACGGGCATATTCTTGAAGATTGTCATTATTCCAACCCACCGGGAAAAAATTTACTCCACGAGTTAAATCCTCAGAATTGTTGCGGAGAATATTTACCGCTTGTAAACCTCTACCAAATCCTATAGCTTGAGTCCGGTTGCTTTCAGTTCCATCATACCAGTTCCATAAATCTGAGAGTAACAAGCCTACCGCACCGGCTACCCCAAAGGTATAACGGTCTAGATCCGCTTCTGTTTCTATTTGCCAATTTTTATCTGCCCAATAAGCCATTCTATCAGCCATTGCTGCCGTTGCATCCCAAATTCGCGGAGCAATACTTTCAGGTGCTAATATTGACCATTCTCTAATCCGTAAACTAACTTCTTGTAAAGAATTTTCGTAACCTTTAAACCCTACGGAGAAAGCATCCAGAGAAAAACCATCTACTCCAGCTTGCAATATGAGGCTAATATTTTGCAACAAGCGTTTTTTGGTCTGATTATCCAAAATTGGATCATCTTCAATTTGATCAAGGGCCCGCATACACAGGTATGCTGATGCCACTGCTTCTTGTAATCCTGATGGTAAAATACTAATTGGGATATAAAAAGTTCTACTAGTCTCTTTGAGGATTTGCAACGCATCTCCACGTAAATCCATTTTGTTCACTCCTTGATTTTCACACCACACACGATTTTTGATTTTTCTTTGATTTTTCAATGATACTGGATTTAGTTTTTACTAAACCGTACAAACCATAAATATCCTAGTATTTAATCTAGGAATTAATAGTTTATCGTGTCTTAGTTAACACGAGTCTCAAGTTTATCAAAGTTTAGTCTAGTATATAAGGTTTTGGTGACAAGAATTTTTGCTACAGGACAAACTCTTAATCCACTGCTCATACCCTGGAAAAAAATTATCGGCAATATTAAGTAAATCTACTACTATTAAACTTATGTAGTTTTAAAGACTAAGTTTAATAACAACCCTACATAAATCCCATCTGATCTTAATTTTTTGTCACAACTGACTGCATATCTACTTTCCTCTTGCAGCTGCGCTCATTTCTTGCTATATAATTTGAAAAATCTTGAATAAATAGTAAATTTTTTCCAAAAGCGTGCATTTTGTGTAAAATAGGTGCAGGTAAATTGCAAAATATCTATTTACTTGCTAAAAATTGCCTAAAATCTACCTGATAACTGTTAAGTTATAGCACAAGGCAAGAGGCACAAGGCAAGGGTGAAATCCTGATTATTTCTAGGTTTCCATGATTAATCATCTCTTAATTAACCTGGCTACAGCTATAATTAGGGCAGTGTCCATAAGTTAGTCAAGATTGCACTACTTTCGATTTACCCGTAACATCCCTATAATAGTATCTAGAGGTATCAATGCAGTTTAATCATCTTAGCAAAAAAAGCAACGAATATAAAGAACTTAAAGAAAAACCTCAAAGGTATTGTCCAACTACTAAAGGCACTATTAAAGGGAAAGAATCTAATCCAGTCAATACAGTTAACAATACTGCATTAAATGATGATGACAATCGTGGTCGCGTTGCAATTTTCATTGACGGATTAAATCTATTTCAGACCGCGTTGCAATTGGGAATTGAAATTGACTATGTAAAATTGCTTTGTAGCTTAACTAAAACCTCTCGGTTGTTACGTGCATTTTTCTATACAGGATTGGATATTGGCAACGAAAGGCAACAGGGATTTTTATTATGGATGCGTCGCAATGGCTATCGTGTATTTACTAAAGATATGAGTGTAGTTGTAGATAATTACAAAAAACCAAATCTGAATGTGGAAATTGCCGTTGATATGATTACTTTAGCACCGTATTATGACACGGCTATTTTGGTCAGTGGAGATGGAGATCTATCCTATGCTGTCAATGCAGTTAGCAGTATGGGAGCTAGAGTAGAAGTAATTGGTTTGCAAACAACAACTAGTGACTATCTGATTGATGTGGCTGATGAATTTACTGATTTTGACAGTATTAAACAACATCTTAAAAAGGATTCATTCTTGTATCAGCCGTAGTTATCGAACTTCTTGTAATACCCTTCTAATTAGCAGTTTTAAATTCCCAATTTAAATTCCCAATCCATAACTTTTTCTCACACCAAAATCAAGTATTTGTGAATTATCGTTGCTAAATAGTTAGACATTTATTATACTAATATTGAATTTTTGACTTGGAGAGTATCTAATTTTTCATTTTATTTGCCACTTTTTTAATATCTATGCTATACCAGTCTAGAAACGGCTAATTAACATTGATGAGTATAATAACTATACTCTAAAATTCAGCTTTAAATCAAAGATGATTGCTGATTGATGTGTTTTTAGTATTCACTCAAAATATATCTATTTAAGATGTATTTGTGAGAACTTATATTATTAAAGGAGTAAGTGCTGTGAATCAAATCCAGTTAACTTTAGTTATTAGCTATTTGCTAATGACTGCATATTTTTTTACTAATTGGTTAATTTTTTCACTCCGTTACCCTGTATCTTCTCCAGAGGATAAATTTTTATCCTTGATGATGTTCATCATTACCACTATCTTCTGGCCTGTAGCTATCGTTATCTCTTGCTTAGAAGTAGTTAAAAAAGGCAAATTAGAATTTACTGTTCTATTACCTGTACTTTTAACAATATTCGCTGTTGGTATTTCCTACTATTTAAGTTCAGTACATGAAGATTGGCTGTGTTATCATGATTTATTTTGTCATATTTAAATTCTCAGCGGTAACAATCTAGGAATTTGAATTTTAGGACCCATTCCCTCAATAGGCGTTCTCACACAGAAACTCACATTTCTAGATAAACTAGATTTTGACTAAAATTATCAACTTGAAATTTTCAGTGTGTCAAAAGTATGGTTAATTATGGATGTCACCATTTAAACCATACAAGTTTGACAACCAATGGTTAATTCTAGTCTTATTGCTACACTCTATGTGAACCCTGCTACAGGAAAGGATAGTAATACAGGTTCTCGTCTCAATCCCTTGAAAAGTATTACCTGCGCCCTAAAACAGGCAAAAACATCAACAATTATTCAGTTAGCCAATGGAACTTATGGAACAGCAACTGGAGAGGTATTTCCCCTAATCATTCCACCGGGGGTATTGGTAGTAGGAAATGAAGCCAATAAAGGTCAGGAAATGATCATTTCTGGTAGTGGGGAATATCAAAGCTCTAGTTTCGGGTTACAGAATATCACTTTACTATTACGAGGTGATGCCAGTCTCTTAGGTGTAACCGTGATTAATACCATAGCCAAAGGTACTGGTGTTTGGATTGAATCATCAGTTCCTACAGTAGCCAATAGTACATTTAAGAACTGTGCTAGAGAAGGAATCTTTACTACTGGCAATGCTAAACCGGGCATTATGGATAATTTATTTATTAATAATCAATTCAGTGGGTTAGTCATGGCTAGGAATAGTAAAGGGGAAGTGCTGCGAAATGTATTTCAAAACAATCCTTTAGGTATAGCCATTAGTGACTTTGCAGCCCCTTTAGTGGCAAATAATCAACTTTCAGCAAATGGGACAGCGATCGCCCTTGCTCGTGATGCTAGACCCGTATTAAGACGAAATCTGATTGTCAGTAATACCCAAGGAGGTTTGTTAGTCAATGGTAATGCCGTTCCCGATTTAGGAAATCCCCAAGATCCTGCTGACAACATTTTTCGGGAACAGGGGAAATTCGATTTACAAAATTTTACAAATCAAAAAATCATCTCCGTTGGTAATCAATTAAATCCTGCCCAGGTGATGGGATCAATAGACTTCATCACTGCTACTGTTAATACCCCCAGTCAAATAGGAGTTAGTAGCAGATTTGCTGATTTAGAAGGACATTGGTCTGTTGCTTTTGCGGAGTCCTTGGTTAGCAAAGGTTTTATCAGCGGGTTTCCCGACGGGACCTTCCAACCAGGCACACCAATTACCCGCGCTCAATATGCGGCTGTGATCACTAAAACATTCCAACTTCCTCAGAGCAACCAACTAGATAGATTCAAAGATGTCAAATCGAACTTTTGGGCGGCTAAAGCGATAGCCAGTGCTGCTGAGAACGGCTTTTTGACAGGGTTTCCCAATGGCACATTTCGACCAGAAAATAATTTAACAAAAATTCAAGCTTTAGTCTCCATTGTCAACGGTTTAAAATTGAGTGGTGGTAATCCTAAAATCTTAATGGTATACCGCGATCGCGCCCAAATTCCCAGTTATGCCACCAAGACCGCTGCCGTAGCTACCCAAAATTTATTAGTTGTGAATTATCCCCAACCAGATCAATTAGAACCGCTGCGGGAAATTACCCGCGCC
>NZ_KE384663.1:302878-308504 GCF_000426925.1 Dolichospermum circinale AWQC310F
CTGCCTTAATTTACCAGGCATTGGTGGCCATAGGCGCAGAAAATCCCCTCTCATGTCCCTATATTGTCAAACCAGAGACAGAGATTCCTTCTTTCAGTGATCTTGTCGGACATTGGGCAGAACCATTTATCCGGGCATTAGTTAGTATGAACTTAACTCAAGGTTTTGCTGATGGGACATACCAACCAGATGAAGGGATGACCCGCGCCCAATACACGGCTTTAATTGCCACTGCCTTTAACCCCCCTGCTAAACGCCCTAGCCCCGAATTTACGGACATACCCAAGGATTTTTGGGCGGCTAAGGCTATTGAAGTGGCTGCTAGAGGGGGTTTTGTGGGGGGATTTAGCGATCGCACCTTCCGTCCCCAGCAAAAGGTTCAACGGCTACAAATCATTGTCTCCTTGGTCAACGGACTCGGACTCTTGGCCACTAATCAAAAGACCTTAATCTACAAAGACCAGAATAAAATTCCCGAATATGCCCAAACAGCAGTTACTATTGCTACCCAGCAAAAAATTATTGTTAATTATCCAGATCCCAATTTGCTTGCACCCACTAGGGAAGCCACCCGTGCTGAAGTGGCGGCCATGGTCTATCAGGCATTAGTAGCTAGTCAACGGACAAAAATTATTAATTCACCTTATATTGTTTTACAGATCAGCAATTGACAAGTAGAATAGAAAACACTGCCTATCAATTTTGCCGTTGGTGAAAAACCACTCATGTAGCTAAAAGTACGCTAGGCTAGATGCGATGGGTGAAATGTTTATACCTATTGCCTGCAATTTATAGCCCATGTTAACAACATCCCCCGTTACTCAAACTTTTGTGGCTCCTGCCGAACTAGCAACTAAATTATTAACTCACTATAGCTTTGATCTGAATGGATATAATGCTGGTGAGTTAATTAACCTCTGGCAAGTAGAATATCCTCTTAATTGGTTACACCTGGCAGTAATCGAGGCTTTGTATCAAGGTCGTTATAAAGCTATATCTGTACAGCAAATCTTGACCTTTTGGCGGCGAAAGGGAGAGGCAACATACCATTTTAATATGGAATTTGAGCGCATGATTTGTAGCAAATTCCCTGAACGCCTCACCTGCCCCTCTTTATCAGTTTTACCACCTGCTAAACAGGAGATCAGGACTGAACAATATCAACATCCTCAATTTCCTCAATTATTACCAGCTAAGGTCAGTTATAATCACCAAATAAGTCATAATTCACCCGCAGTAGCAGAAAACTGGAATGCTGAAGCAGAAAATACACAAGTCAGTCAACCAGCAGTTATTGAGGACATTTCACCTCAACCAGCACAACAGTTGACCCCACAACAAACGGCCAATAATCCCCCTATTGGACAGTTTACCCCCCAAAAGAGCGATCGCACCGAATCCTTGACTTCCAAACTCAAAGCCCTCACAGGTGACAACTTGGGATTAGCATTTTAGTTTGTTGTCTATTTTTACTCATTAGCGATTAATTTACTTCCCAAGTTAAATAACTGCTTTTAAACTTTTGCTACAATTACTATACAATCAATTTTTATACTATTAATTTATAGTAGTATATCCACTATATCCACAATGTTATTTGTACCTTAACAAAACAATTAATCATCAAATATATGAATAATCAAGTCGCTGTCATGGTTTCAGACCACAGCTACACGCAGCAAACTGTTTATCGTATTTTAGACGCTAATTTAGATCGCGCTCGTGAGGGTTTGCGAATCATTGAAGAGTGGTGTCGCTTTGGTTTAAATAATTCCCAATTATCTAGTATATGTAAACACCTACGTCAAGAATTGGGGATCTGGCATACGGCAGAAATACGAGCAGCACGAGATACACCTGGAGATCCGGGAACTGATTTAAGCCACCCCCAAGAGGAAGAAAGGGCTGATATTACATCTCTATTACAGGCTAATTTTTGCCGTGTGCAAGAAGCACTCAGAGTCCTGGAGGAATATGGTAAGCTTTATCACTCTCAAAAGGATATGCAAATGGGAACAGCCTGTAAGCAAATGCGTTATCAGGTTTATACCCTGGAAAGTAATTTGATGGGTTATCAGCGTCATCGTTTATTATGGCGATCGCATTTATACTTAGTAACATCTCCTACAGAGAACTTATTGGCAATTGTGGAAGCGTCTCTTCAAGGTGGATTAACCCTGTTACAATATCGAGAAAAGACCGCTGATGATTCAGTGCGTTTAGAACGGGCTATAAAGTTACGGGAGTTATGTCACCATTACGGAGCTTTATTCATTATTAATGATCGGGTGGATTTAGCATTGGCTGTAGATGCTGATGGTGTACATTTGGGACAACAGGATATACCCATTGCTGTGGCTCGTCAATTACTGGGAAATCAGCGCATTATCGGCCGCTCTACCACAAATCCGCAAGAAATGCAAGGGGCAATTACCCAAGGTGCAGATTATATTGGTGTCGGACCTGTGTATGAAACACCAACTAAAGCAGGTAAAGCCGCAGCGGGTTTAGAATATGTTAAGTATGTTTCCCAAAATTGTCAAATTCCCTGGTTTGCAATTGGGGGCATAGATGGGAGTAATCTGAATGATGTCATGAATGCGGGAGCGCAGCGGGTAGCGGTAGTGCGATCGCTCATACAATCGGATCAAACTACATTAGCAACGCAGTACTTTCTCTCTCAACTCCATCGAGTTAAATAACAACGGTTTTATGTCTGATCAAATTAATCTCCAAGTCAATGGAGAAACTCGCAATTGTTTATCCCCAACCCCTTTACCAGAGTTACTTCAACAGCTAGGTTTTAATCCTCGTTTAGTTGCGGTAGAATACAACGGTGAAATATTACATCGTCAATTTTGGTCGGAAACTGAAATTAAAAATGGTGATTGTTTGGAAATAGTCACCATAGTTGGTGGTGGTTAATTCAACAAACAAGAAGAAGAAGATTCAGGAGTATATAACCAACGATGATAGTTTTTCCGGTTCGCTAATTCCTTACCTTGACGGCCAAGTTTTTCTCGTAATTGTGAATCTTGACACAAACGATGAAAAGTTTGTAAGACCTGATAACCAGAATTAGGATTGACTAATAAACCGTTTTCTTCATGATGAACTGCATCTAAAACACTTCCCAAACGAGGAGCAATTACAGGTTTACCAAAATAACCTGCTTCTAAATAAACTAAACCAAAGTTATCTCTAGTTTTATCGTCATGATCATCTAAATTTAACATAGCGAAAATATCACAAGCTGCATAATAACCGGCTAAATCTCGTTCTGGTACATAGCCAGCAAAATGAACCTGTTTAGTGATTCGTAGTCTTTGGACTTGGGATTTTAGCTGGTTTTCACAATATCCTACACCGCAAATAATACAATGAACATCAAAACCAATGGTTAGTAATACAGGAATATTATCTATTACTCGATCAAAGTTTTGAGATTTAACCAAATTACCAATAGAAAGAATGACAATTGCTGTTTCTGAGATATTGTAAGTTTGACGAATGCGGTGACGTAAATCATCAATATGACTAAAACTAGTAGGAGTACCAAATCTTTCTGGCCTGACTACCGGATTAATCACATGAGTTGGAGTATCTAAACGAAAAGTATTTCTTAAAGAATTGCGAATATGAGAATTATTACAAACAATTCCATCAGCGCGTTTGAGAGTTAATTTTAATAGCCATCTCCATAAAGGATTAGTAGCTATCCTCAGTAAATCATGATCATGTAAATAGATAAAAAAGCGAATTGGTAAAATATAACTGAGTACCAACAAAGCCGGAAAATCATAACCATGACACCATTCAATGTAGCGGTAATGATAGCGAAAATATAATTTAATAGCTAGTAAAAAAGCAGCAGTAATATTCAAGCCAGATTGGAGAATATTTCCTAACCAGTTATCGCACCAAGCAGGAAAATAAAACCAACGATAAACCGGAAATTGCTGAGATCTATCAAATTTTTTATCTCCAGCACAACCACCAGCCAAGACAATTACTCGGTCTGGATCTTGTAAACAACGATTATAGACATATTCACCAATTACAACTTCTTGTGGCCGGAATATTCGGGAAATAACTAGGATATCTGGATAAGCTGTTTTATCTCTAACTTGTAACCCTAGTTGCGATATATTTTCCATAATTAAGCCTAATAAATTAACTAGAATTAAGGCGTTATCTTGAATTAAATTGATCAAGATTCATTACTTACTGCTCAATAGCAATCTCAATAAATTGCTAAGACTATTTCACTGGTAATTTCCAGCAATTATTGATTACAGAAATTGAGATAATCATCTGACATGATAGAGTTATAGGTACAGAGACTTTAAAAAAATTAACAACAGAACAGCGATAGAAATAGAGATTTTAAAATGGTAGATTTCAGGAAAAAATTGCGATTTTAAACTTAGGTATTGACTTACTCACAAGTAGAACTCTCACCTTCTAATTAATACACAACAGCGAGATGAACTTATATTATCAAATACTTGGCTAACAAAACTATAAATTTATCAACTATTTTGTCGCCAATTATTGTTGAATTTGCTGAAGATTATCAATGCTGGACAAGTTATCTGCATAATTTAAAAAGATAGTTATGATTTATCATTGACACTTCCATGAGATTACTCAAAAACTACTAGGAGAACTGTTTAATCTAACTATTTCCTCTATAATACCGTAAATATTGGCTATTTTCGTGCCATATCGCCAGAAAATATCCAGCAATTTTGTAATCTGCATGATAATTTACAACCAAATAATGGCCATTATTTTTACCTTTGTTTTACATGATTTTTCTCAAAATTTAGGGTATCAATCATTGCATTTACCCGCCATTAATTTGAAAATATGAAAATATTTAGTTGGTAACTATGGCTATATTTGCTACATTATAACCTATATATAAATAAGTTTTTCATAGTTAATAGGTAGTAAATCTAAAATTTTAATTGTCACCGTACTTACATCAGTTTATTAAAAGTTAAACCCCCTGGACTATAGGTACTAGATATTCCGTCTCTATCCGGAAAAAATTAGTGAGTAAAAAAATTATGAATACAAAAAAATCCAATCACTTAAAACACTTTTGGGAGACTGTAGCAAGATTCACACTTACCCAATAAGTGCTAAAATAGTAAATTAGAATTATTAATGATACTCATTAATTTTTTAGCACTAAGATTATTAAATATGGCATGACTGGAAAATAGAAATAATTAATTAATTCCAAAGTTTTTTGACGGTGAGGGGATTTCACGGTACGGTTATCAACATCAAAAATCCTGCTTAATTCGCTGCCTAACCAACATAACAAGCGTTAGATTAAGAGTAGTGCTATAGCTTGCACTGCTTTTCCCGGAAAAGCCAGCGTAAAAATACAGTTGTCGTCATCAATGAGTTATGAATAAAAAATTACAAGGATTTCTCAAGCCCCTATTTAAAACCGTCTTTATCCTTACCTTAGTCCTAACTTTAGCCTTTAGCCATGGTAGTGATGCCCTAGCAGCCCGTTCTGGTGGTAGAATTGGCGGTGGTTCTTTTAGAATGCCTTCTAGCCGTACCTATGCACCCCGTCCCAATATGCCTAGTAGTGGCGGTTACT
>NZ_KE384663.1:308514-310652 GCF_000426925.1 Dolichospermum circinale AWQC310F
CTATGGTGGTGGTTTTGGCTTTCCCTTTCTTTTACCCTTGTGGGGTTTTGGCGGCGGTTTTGGTGGCTTGTTTGGGATTTTGATCTTTTTTGCTATGGCGAATTTTTTAGTCCAAACCTTCCGCCGTGTTACTAGTGGAGAAACGGAAGAATTAAGTTACAATAGTAACCCTTCCGTGTCTGTAACTCGTTTACAAGTTGGGTTATTAGCTCAAGCTAGAGATTTACAAACCGAACTGAATCACATTGCGGAAACTGCTGATACTAATACTCCAGCAGGAAGAAGCGAAGTTTTACAAGAAGCTAGTTTAGCTTTACTGCGTCATCCTGAATACTGGGTATATGCGGGTAGTGAAACTCAACAGGCAAAGTTAAATGCCGCTGAATCCCAATTTAATCGTTTATCTTTAGCTGAACGCAGTAAGTTTAGCGAAGAAACCCTCTCTAATGTGAATAATCAACTAAAAGCTGTTTTGAGCAAAGAAGCTTTATCTGGGGAAGATAACCCCACCCGCTTAATTAGCGAAGGTCCTGGAGAATATATTATTGTCACCTTGTTAGCAGCGACTTTAGGTAAATGTCAAATTCCGGCTATTAATAGCGCTGATGATTTGCGTCAAGCTTTGCGTCAAATTGGTAGTCTTGGAGGTGAACAACTGTTAGCGATTGAAGTTTTGTGGACTCCCCAAGCGCCAGGAGATACATTGACATCAGATGATTTGTTTGCGGAATATCCTGATTTGAAATTGGTTTAATTGGGGATTAGGGCTGAAAACAGTTAGAAGTGACTGGTAATGGAAAATGGCGACATTCGTTTTCAGATTATTGATGTCATAATTGAGGAAACTACCATTTTTAATCCTACTACTGTACAAGCCCTAACCTATCTCAGGGTTTTCCAGAAAGATTCCATTAAGAGTCTAATTGAAGCACAGGAGGCAGTTTATAAGGAAATGATGAAATCTGTTGAGTCGAGGAAAGAAAAAAGAAAATCAATCAATAATCTCGGCATGAATAGCCTTTCATAAAGCTATTATTCCTAGAATATTAACTATTTAGGAAACTGTCCTTCGCGCACTTCCACAGCGTAATCTTGTACAGCTTTAGTAATTGTTTCTCGTAAGTTTGTATAAACTTTGGCAAATGGTGGTTGTTTTTCCGAAAGTCCCAAAATATCAGAAGTGACTAATACTTGACCATCACAGCTAGAACCTGCACCAATACCGATAGTAGGAATACGTATTTTTTGAGTGATTTCTAGAGCTAATTTGGTGGGAATATGTTCCAATACTATAGCAAAAACACCGGCTTTTTCGAGAGCGATCGCTTCATTGAAAATTCTCTCTCCTGCTTCCTGGGTTTTTCCTTGTTGTCGTAACCCTAACTGATGAATTGATTGAGGTGTTAAACCGACATGACCCATAACGGGAATCCCTGCTTGCACTAGTCTAGTAATGGTATAAACCATTGCAGGATAGCCACCTTCTAATTTTACCGCTTGCGCTCCTGTTTCCTTCAACACCCTACCAGCAGAGTGCATAGCTTGAGAAATACCTTCTTGATAAGTCAAAAATGGTAAATCAACCACGACCAAAGCATTTTTCACACCACGACGGACGGACTTAGCGTGATGTATCATTTCATCCAAAGTGATTGGTAACGTAGTTTCATAACCCAAGATTACCGCCAGAGAATCACCAACTAGGATCAAGTCTACACCAGATATATCTAAAAGTTGAGCGATCGCATAATCCCAGGCAGTTAACGCAACAATCGTCCGTCCCTGTTGTTTCCACTGAGTTAATTGTTGAGTAGTAACTGACATAAATAATTGTTTAATTGTTAATTATCACCTAAATATGCCATTTCTGACATTTTACAAAAAAATATACCAAACCTAAAGATTGTAGAGACGACAAGCCCTAGATACCCAAAGTCCCTACAAAAATTTCCAGTCGTGGCCAAAAGGATTTCTCAAGCCCCTATTTAAAACCATCTTTATCCTTACCTTAGTCCTAACTTTAGCCTTTAGCCATGGCAGTGATGCCCTAGCAGCCCGTTCTGGTGGTAGTTCTTTTAGAATGCCTTCTAGCCGTACCTATGCACCCCGTCCCAATATGCCTAGTAGTGGCGGTTACT
>NZ_KE384663.1:310662-327568 GCF_000426925.1 Dolichospermum circinale AWQC310F
TTATGGCGGTGGTTTTGGCTTTCCGTTTTGAGCAAAGAAGCTTTATCTGGTGAAGATAACCCCACAAAACCTTTAATTTGCATAATTAAGACAGGCCGGATGACCGTTCCACTGCTATTTGTCCACATAAAGGCGATCGCTCTAACACCCCTTGCTGCAATAATTGAGATATAGCATGGGACAAAGCTACAAAACCCCCTGTAATTGCCATTGTCCTCGTTCCCGCGTCGGCTTGTAATACGTCTGTGTCCACAATTAGCGTCCATTCTCCTAAAATCTCAAAATCTAAAGCAGCCCTTAAACTTCTGCCAATTAAACGTTGAATTTCCTGGGTTCTCCCGGATAATTTCATTAATTCCCGTTCCTGGCGTTTTTGAGTAGCTGATGCCAACATTCTATACTCTGCTGTCAACCAACCCCATTGACATAGTCACGATTTTATCGGTTTGTACCGGGCTTTTTCGCAAGAGGAAAAAATCAGGGATTTTCCATGAGTAAAAGCCAAAAATTGTAAAATTGTAAAATATTGTTACAGGATTCGGCACTTCTACAATCAAGTTTGATAGAATAATTGGGAATAAAGTACAAAAACACTCATGTCACAAAACCATGTCAGACATATATAATATTGCTGTCGTAGGAATGGGTTGCTGTTATCCTGGGGCTAAAACTTTATTAGAACTTTGGGAAAATATACTTACTCGCAGACAACAATTTCGTTCCAATCCAGATGTAAGATTACCTTTATCTGAATATTATGACCCAAATCCGCAAACACCAGATCGTACTTATGGAAATCGGATGGCTGTGATTGATGGTTTTGACTTTGATTGGCGCACACATCGCATTCCTAAAAGTACCATAGATTCTACTGATATAGTGCAATGGTTGGCTCTTGATACAGCCATGAAAGCATTAGAAAATGCAGGTTATTCCCGTGAAACTGTACCTACTGAACTAACAGGAGTAATTTTAGGCAACACTTTAACCGGTGAACAAACCAGAAGTTCTGGACTGAGATTACGTTGGCCTTTTGTGAGAAAAACATTACGTGCGGCTGCTCAAGCTAAAGGTTTACCTCCTGCAACTATCGAAACACTTGTAGAAACTATGGAAAAATTTTACAAGTCTGTTTTTCCTCCCATTACCGAAGATTCTTTAGCAGGTGGACTTTCTAATACTATTGCTGGGAGAATATGTAATTTCTTTAACTTCGATGGTAGTGGTTACACTGTTGATGGTGCTTGCTCTTCATCATTAATTGCAGTAGCAGACGCTTGTACAAAGCTCATTAGTGCTGAATTGAGTCTTGTCTTGGCGGGGGGGGGGGAGATGTAAGTTTAGATACATTTGAACTGATTGGTTTTGCGAAAACTGGTGCTTTAACTGCTAGTGATATGACAGTTTATGATAAACGTGCTAGTGGTTTTATACCGGGTGAAGGTTGTGGTTTTGTGGTGCTAAAACGTTTAGAAGATGCTCAACGTGATGGCAATTATATCTATGCTACTATTAACGGTTGGGGAATTTCTTCTGATGGTAAAGGTGGAATCACAGCACCTTCTAAAATTGGTCAATCAAAAGCACTATTAAGAGCTTATCAAAAAGCTGGTTATAGTCCTCATACTCTTAGTTTTATAGAAGGACATGGAACTGGAACTGCGGTAGGTGATCGGACAGAATTAGAAGGTATTGCTTTAGCAATGAGTCAACATGGTGAAAGTATACCTCGTTCAGTAGGCATGACCTCTTTTAAATCCATAGTGGGACACACAAAAGCAGCTTCAGGCATAGGAGCTTTTATTAAATCAGTAATAGCAGTCAATCAAAGAATTTTACCACCCACCGCAGGTTGCAAAGAACCTAATCAAATATTTGATACATCTGCACAATGTCTTTATCCTATTTTAACTGGTGAAATTCGCAACCCTAATGAAACATTAAAAGCGGGGATTTTTGGTGCAGGTTTTGGTGGTATTAATTGTCATGTAGCAATTTCCTCTGGAGATGCACCTGCTAATCATCTGAAATCTTCTGTTAGAGAAGCATCTTTATTAGTATCTAATCAGGATACCGAAATATTTATCATGAGTGCGTTTTTTGTAGAAGATTTGTTAGAACGCATTTTAATATTAATTGAGCTTTCTCAAGGGATGAGCATAGGGGAAATGGTAGATTTAGCTGCTAAACTTGCTCAAGAAAATCAAGATTCTTTACCTATAAGAGCGGCAATTGTTGCCCATAATCCTACTCAATTATTAGATAGTCTTGTCAGAATTAAGCAAATACTGAATAATCATTCATTAACAAAAGGAGAAGTAATAATTTCCCCGAAAAAAGATATTTATATTGCCAATCAAATCAAAGGTGATCGCATAGGGTTTTTATTTCCCGGACAAGGTTCAGAAAAGTTAAATATGGCGCGTATTTTAGTACAACGCTATGATTGGGCAAAGCAATTAGTAGATCAAGCAGATGAATGGCTGAAAGAAATAGGAATTGCACCCATTAGTCAATTTATTTATTATTCTTTAGAACGTGCTATTAATCAGGAATCAATTAAAGAATGGTCACAATTATTAGCGCGTACAGAATTTGCTCAACCTGCTTTATGTATGACTTCTTTAATATGGATACGTTATTTGGAAAATTTAGGTATTAAACCAGTAGTAGTAGGAGGTCATAGTTTAGGAGAATTAATTGCTTTTTATAATGCAGGTGCTTATGATGAGAAAACGCTGATTTGTTTGGCTGCAATGCGCGGTCAAGCTATGTCTGCATCTTCAGAAAATGCAGGTAGTATGGCTAGTTTAGCTTGTGATCAAGTAACAGCAAAAACTATTTTATCACAAGTTCAAGGTTATGCAATTGTGGCTAATATTAATAGTCCAAATCAAACTATAATTTCAGGCGATCGCTCTGCTATAGAAGCAGCAATTACAATTGCTAAACAACAAAATATTCAGACTCATTTATTACCAGTTTCCAACGCATTTCACTCGGAAAAAGTTAAAAATGCGGCTGAATATTTACAAAATAATGCACCAATTTCAGAACAACTTACTAATCTTTCTGTACCTTTATTTTCTAGTATTAATGGATTAGAAATTAAAACAGGAATTAATTTGCAAGAACATTTTGCTAATCAAGTAATTTCCCAAGTTGATTTTATATCACTTGTAGAAAATATGACTGCTAAATGTGACTTGATGGTAGAAGTAGGATCAGGAAGGGTACTATCAGGATTAGTGAGTAATATTCCTAATAGTTGTCAGTGTTTTCCTTTAGAGTCAAAACCGGGAAATGATTCAGACTTAAACAGTTTTTTAGCCTATTATTTTGTTAATGGAGGTAATATTAAATGGTCAGAACTTTACAAAAATCGTCTGGTTCGTCCTTTCATTCCCGCAGCAGAAAAGATTTTTATTGAAAATCCTTGTGAAGGTAATTTTAATGTTGCAATTTATCATGAAAGTCCAGAACAGATACCAGAACAGATATTAGATAAAAAAGTGGATTTTCTAACGGAATCATCGCAACTTTCCATAAATGGTGAAGAGTTAGAAACCTTACTCTCTAGTTATGTAAGAGAAAGAGGAGCTTTTTTATCTGAATTGATTAAAGCAGATTTGGAATCTTTACCATTTTTCTAAAAAACAACAACAAAACAATTATCAGGGAGAAAACCATGAAAAATTCAACTAATTTGGAAAATCAGTTTAATAAACAAGAACTACTAGAAGTTTTAACTCAGTTACTTACACAACGTAGTGGTTTTTATGCTAAAGTCATTCTTGCTGATTTGGAAAATATATCGGAGTTAAAAGGAAGTTTAACCGATTTGTACTCAGAAGAAGAACCAAAAATTAACTCTAATGGAAATAAAAAAATTTCTAACTCACAAATTCATTATACAAGTCAAAATGTTGAGCATCAGGAGACTATCAATCAAGTTCTTCAGCCTGATGTTTTTACTCCTTGGGAAAAACAGTCTCTAGTGAACGCTCAAACTTTGAGCCAACAAACTATTAATGTAGAAACAATTCTGATAGATTTAGTCGTTCAACAAACTGGTTATCCATCCTCAAGTATTACACTTGATTTAAAATTACTAGATGATTTAAGTTTAGACTCGATTAAAGCAGGACAATTAATAGCCGAAGTCTCGAAAAAGTGTGGAGTAGTGGGTGAAATTGATGACTATTCTTTAGCAAACGCCAGTTTAAAAGATATTACGGAAGTCATTAAATCTGTTATATCGAAAGGAAATAATGTTTCTCCAACAATGACACATTCAAATTCTTTGGCTACTGAACCAAAAATACAAAATCACATTATGGACAAACTAAATCAACTTAGTGAAGCAGAAATAGATTCTCTGCTTTCTGTTCATTTCATCGATCAATAAATTCATCGATCAATAAATGAGGTAAAAATATGGACACAAACAATTTTAACCAGCTTTCTATTGAAGAGAAACGGGCTTTATTAGCTCAATTTATGCAAAAAAAATCTCAGGAAGAAGCAATTACCAATATTCCACCAGAAAATTATCAATTCGACTGTTTTCCAGAATATCAGCAAATGAAACGACGACATGAAAACTTTCATGAAAACTTTGCGGCCAATGGAATTGTCAATCCTTATTTTACTGTTCATCAAGGGATCAACAATAACAAAACCGTAATTGAAGGGCGAGAATTAATTAACTATTCTAGCTATAATTATCTGAATTTATCTGGATCATCTTCAGTGAACCAAGCCGCAAAAGAGGCTATAGATCTTTATGGCACTTCTGTTTCAGCAAGTCGAATACTTTCTGGCGAGAGACCAATCCATTTGGAACTAGAAAAAGAAATAGCTAACTTTTTAGGTGTTGATAATTCTATTGTATTTCTTAGTGGACATGCAACTAATGTTACTACAATTGGTCATCTTTTAGGAGCAGAAGATTTAATTCTCAGTGATGCTTTAATTCATAATTGTGCAGTTCAAGGTTCTATTTTATCGGGTGCAAGAAGACTCTATTTTCCTCATAATGATTGGCACACTTTAGATAATATTCTGGAAAAACAACAGCGACAAAATTACCGAAGAGTTCTAATTATTATTGAGGGTATTTATAGTCAAGATGGAGATATTCCGGATTTGCCAAAATTTATTGAGGTAAAAAAACGTCATAAAGCTCTTTTAATGATAGATGAAGCTCATTCTATAGGTGTTATTGGTAAACATGGTGCTGGTATTGGAGAATATTTTGGAGTTGATCGTACTGATGTGGATTTATGGATGGGAACTTTGAGTAAAGCTTTTGCCAGTTGTGGTGGTTATATTGCTGGTTCAAATGCTTTAGTGGAATATTTGAAATATACGGCCCCGGGTTTTATCTATAGTGTGGGAATGTCATCTGCAAATACAGCGGCCGCTTTAGCCTCTTTAAGAGTACTCCGTGCTGAACCTGAGCGAGTTACTCAATTACACCGACAAGCTAAACGCTTTCTCGAACTGGCTCAAAACTTTGGATTGAATACGGGAGCAAGTAAAAATACTCCTGTCATCCCTGTGATTGTGGGTGACTCTTTCACTTGTATGCTTTTATCTCAATTTTTATTGGAACGAGGTATTAGTGTTCATCCGACGATTTATCCTGCCGTTGCTGAAGATGCGGCACGTCTGCGATTCTTTCTCAGTTGTTCCCATACTGATGAGCAAATTGATTATACGGTTAAGATTGTCGCAGAAGAATTAGCTAAGATTCAAGGAAATACAACAATCTCCAACCTATCACAAATTGAAAACAACTAATAAAAAGGAGAAAAATCATGAAAAATTTCAAGCATTTAGCCAATAACATCAGCAAAGAAGACTTGTTAGAAGTTTTATCTCGTTTACTTCCTCAACGAAGTCAATTTTATGCTAAAGTCATTGTCGCTGATCTAGAGAATTTACCTGGTTTACGGGGAAATTTGACCAATTCTCAACCTCAATCTGAAGAATCATCTATCCAAAACAGCACAATAAAATCACAAACTACCCATTCATCATCTTATGTCAGTAGTTTTTCTGTGGAAATTATCAAAGCAGAATTAACAACAGATGTTAGATACACAGTTGAGAAAATAGCCATTGCTTGCATCAAATCTCATCAGAAATTAGCCGAAAATATAGCCCAATTATGGGATGGTTTTGATATACCTGATCGCTTGTTAATTTTAATCCCAGAAACATGGGAAAATTTAAAAGAAACTATAGAAATGTTAACCAATGTAGCTCAAAAAACTGCTGGAAAAACCTGCGAATTAGGATTTATTCAATTTGGTAATGGTTATTTTTCTCGCTGCGAAAATAATGATCAACCTACTTCTGTTCTTAGTGTAGCTTCCTTTGCTGCAAGTTTACATTTAGAACGTCCTAAGCTGAAAATTCGGGTTGTAGAATTTGATCACAGACTGTCTTTGGAGATTATTAACCAGAAAATAAAAGCTGAATTTACCACAAGCGATAATTATAGTGTAGCTGGTTATAATTGTGAAAGTCAACGTCATCAAATGCTTTATGACTTAGCACAGAAAAAATCACAATCAAGAAATGTTAATCTCACATCAGAAGACGTAATTATCGTTACAGGTGGTGCTAAAGGAATTACGGCTGAATGTGCTATTGCTCTTGCTGAAAAATATCACTGTAAAATGGCTTTAGTTGGTAGTTCTCCTGTGAATGAGGAAGTACAAAATACTCTCAAAAAATACACAAATGCTCAATTAATAGCTAAATATTACTCTTGCAATATTACTGACTTAAATGCAGTCAATCAACTGATTCAAAAAGTAACAACTGAATTAGGAATTATCACAACAGTAATTCACGGAGCAGGTACTAATAAACCTCGGAGAACAGAACAAGTATCTTCTAGCGAAGCATATCAAGAAATAGCACCTAAATTAATTGGTGCGTTGAATTTAATTACAGCCTTAAAATACCATCAATTAAAATATTTTATTGCCTTTACTTCTATTATTGGAGTTACAGGAATGTTAGGCAATAGTTGGTATGCTTTTTCTAACGAAACGGTAGATTTATTATTAAGAAATCTCAAAAAACAAACAGGAACAGAGACAATAACTCTAGCCTATAGTGTTTGGAGTGAAGTAGGAATGGGTGCAAAAATGGGCAGCACTAAAACATTAGCTAATATGGGAATTGATGCTATACCTCCCCATCTTGGAGTAGCAGAATTTTTGCACTGGATAGAAAATTTTACATATGATCAACAAATTGTTATTGCGGCTAAATTAGGTGGTTTAGATACTTGGAAACGTAAAAATTATAATTTCCCTATTGCAAATCGTTATCTGGAAAAAATAGAGTATTTTGAACCAGGAATAGAGTTAATTGTGCGTTGTTCTCTTAATCGTCAACATGACCTTTATGTGAATGATCATAACTTCAATGGTTCGCTATTATTTCCTACAGTATTTGGTTTAGAAGCAATGACACAAGCAGCATCTTATGTCACAGGAATTACTAATATCAATTCTGTCAAATTAGAACATATTTCTCTTTTGCGTCCTATCGTAGTACCTGAAAATGGAGAAATCAAAATTCAGATTTACGCTAGAGTAGATGGAAATAAAGTTTTTGCAGCTATTTCTACTGAAGGATCTAATTATAAAACTTCTCATTTTTCAGCAGAAATTACTTTAAATCACAGCAATGAAAAGCCAACAAAAAATTTGAATATAACCAATAAATCTTTACATCTTGAGTCAAAAACAGATATCTATAGTTGGCTACTTTTTCAAGGTTCTACCTATCAAAATATTGACAAGGTTTATCTGCTTAATTCTGATCAAGTAATTTTGTCAACCAAGGGTTTTTATACTGATACTTCTGAAATTTGTTTTTCATCTAATAAATTAGCTCCTTTTAGTTTAGGTAGTCCACTTTTGCGTGATGTCCTGTTACAGTCTGGTCAACTTCCCCTCACACAAAATGTTTACCTACCTATCAGTATAGAGGAATGGCAGATTTTTAATATTCAAAATTTCTCCACCAGAGGTTTTGTAGAAACAACAATTCTTAAAGTAGAAGATAAGACAGCGGTTGCCGATGTAGTCTTTGTTAATGAGAATAATGAAGTTATAGAAAAGATTTTCGGCTATCATGTTAAATCACTTAAACCCACTCCTGAATATCCACATCCAAAAGATATTAGTGATCGCTTTTTCATTGAAAATAAAATTACAGAAGGTTTCAAATCCTATGAACATTTGTTGACAGATCAACCCCAGTTAATTATTTACAAACATTCTGAATTATTTAATACTCTTCAGAGTGAAACTCGTCATCAGATAGAACAACAAGTATTTACCGAAAAATACGCTTCTGTTAACGGAATTAATCAAGAAAAAATAATTTGGTTAGACAGTGGAAAGCCCCAATTTGCTAAGAGTAACTTACAGATTTCTATAGCTCATAGTCGCACCTTATTGTTAATGACCATTGGACAAAATATTCAAGGTTGCGACTTAGAATTTGTGGAACAGAGAACACTAGAGCAATGGCTAGATTTACTCGGAAATCAGTATCAAACTTTATTGCAGGAATTTAAAAATTATGATGATACTCTTTGCTCTTTTGCTACAAGATTATGGTGTGTCAAAGAGTCAATTTTCAAAGCTACGGGTATTTTTCCCCAATTAATTACAGTAGAAATGAAAAGCCAAAAAGGAGTTATTTTTACTGCTCAAGTAGTGAATAATTCTTTTCATGTTTTAACATTTCCTGTGAATATTTGGCACAAAAATATCGTTATTGTAGCTAGTTTAGTTCATCGACAAAACCTCGTCCTGATCTAGAATTTGGGCTTTGCGTGATCATAAAAGTGCTAAATCAGTAGCTTGTGAATTACCAACAATAATCCTGGATTATTTCCAGAAATTATTGTAATCAATGTGGGACAGGCATCTTGCCTGTCACAATTCAAAAATACAGATAGGATGCCTGTACTACAGTAAAAGTAACAGAAAAAGTAACAGAGGTAATCAAAAATGAACCCACAAAATCAACAACAAATAGAACCTTTAATTAACAATAATTACGATGTTATTATCATCGGAGCAGGATTAGGAGGCTTAACTGCGGGTGCAAAACTTGCAAAAGAAGGGAGAAAAGTTTTGTTAGTCGAACAACATTATGTGGTCGGTGGATGTGCTACTATTTTTAAGCGCAAAGATTTCACCTTTGAGGTAGGATTACATCAACTTGATGGGCTACATGACAAAGATCCCAAGAAAAAAATATTTGCAGAATTAGGAGTATTTGATCATGTTGAATTTATTAAAATAGATGAATTTTACCGCTTTAAAAATAATCGCCTTGATTTTACAATTCCTGCTGATGCAGAATTAGCAATTGCGAAATTATGCCAAAAATTTCCCCATGAAAAAAAAGGTATCAGAAAATTTTTTCAGAAAATAAATGCCATTGCTGAAGAAGTAACTAGATTACCAGAAGAACATTGGCAACAACTTTTATTAATGCCTGTCTTTCCTTTTATTTACCCTAATTTGACTTTGGCAATTAAGCAAACTTTGGGTAATTTTTTAGATTCAATTATCAAAGATCAAGAATTAAAATTATTACTTTGTGGAAATATGTATTATTACCATACCAATCCGTACACATTGTCTCTCGTATTTTACTCTCTTGCACAATCTAGTTATTTTCATGGATCTTGGTTTATCAAAGGTGGATCTCAAGTTTTATCTAATTATTTAGCTTCTGTAATTAAAGAGCATAACGGGGAGATATTATTATCTCATCTCGTAACCAAAATAATGACAAATAAAGGAAAAGTTATCGGGATTGAGTGCGAGAGTAAACCAAAGAAAAAGGTTAAACAATTTTTCGCTCAAACTATTATAGCTAATGCCGCTATTCCTAATATTGTAAATTTACTTCCTGAGCCAGAAAATAATCTTTTACAAAAGCAGATTCAAAACTATGTCGCTGGTTGCACATTTATTGCTATTTACTTGGGTTTTAAAAGAGAAATCTCTCAACTTGGCAACTTAAACTATTCTATATTTAGGTTTGATGATGATATTCATAGTTTAGATGATATGAATATTAATAATACAGCCGAATATGAGAAGCGAATCTTTACTTTTGTGGATTATAGTCAAATTGATTCAGGGCTTGCTCCTTCTGGTAAAAGTACCGGATCTTTTTTATTAGTTGATCATTTATCAGATTGGGAAGGACTTAGCTTACAAGAATACAAGAAAAAGAAAGAATCAATTGCTCAAATAGCTTTAGAACGCTTAGAAAAAGAGATTCCGGGCATTAGTGAAGAGGTAGAACATTATGAAGTAGCAACATCAAAAACTATTCAAAGATATACATTAAATCCTCAAGGTACACCCTACGGATTTGCAGCTATACCTAGTCAAGTGGGATTATTTAGACTACCTAATAAATCTCCTATTCCGGGGCTTTATTTTGCCTCAGCTTGGACTTATCCAGGACATGGGTTTGGAGGAACTATTATAAGTGGCTATTTATGTGCTAGACAAGTTCATAAATTTCTCAATATTAAAAATTAAAATACAACTTAAAGGTATATTAAGATAATAACGCAATTAAAAACGTGAGTAAATATGAATTTACAACTATTCAATACGTTCAAAAAGAGCGGTACAACTACCTTAATTATTGCTATAGTCAGTTCAGGATTTGTGATGGCGATCGCCTACTCTATAGTTAAAAAACAGTTACCTAATCAAACATCTTTACCAGTTTCTTTGCAAAATCAAAATCTTCCTCAAGCAATAGCAGCTTTAGGATATTTAGAACCCCAGGGAGAAGTTATTCAACTATCAGCCCCCGCTTTTATGGAAGGTGCAAGAGTTAAAAAACTTTTAGTTAAACGTGGACAACAAATAAATGCGGGACAAATCATTGCAATTCTTGATAATAGCGATCGCCTCACTGCAATTTTAGAAGAAGCTAAAACAAACGTTAAAGTTGCCAATGCACGTTTACAACAAGTAAAAGCTGGTGCAAAACAAGGCGAAATTACTGCTCAAAAATCCAAATTTCAAGCAACTCAAGCCGAATTACAAGGACAAATTACCACCCAAAAAGCCACCATTGCTAGTTTAAAATACGATTTAGAAGGGCAAAAAAATACTCAAAAAGCTGTCATTCAGAGAATTGAATCTGAATTAAAAAATGCCCAAACAGAATGTAGTCGCTATGAAAATTTATATACAGATGGTGCTGTTTCCACTTCTCAAAAAGATAACATTTGTCTGCAAAAAGAAATCAAAGAAAATCAACTAAAAGAAGCAAAATCAACTTTAAATCAAGTTATTACCACTAAACAAGAGCAAATTAATCAAGCCACGGCAAATCTTAATCGTACTATTAACACAGTTAGTCGTCAAATCAGTCAGGATCAAGCAACTTTAGCCGCAGTATCAGAAGTAAGACCTACAGATGTAATTTTAGCAAATACACAATTAGAAGCTGCACAAAAAGCCGTCAAAACTGCTCAAGCTAATTTAGATTTATCCTATGTTCGTTCCCCTCAAAATGGGCAAATTATTAAAATTCACACTTGGCCTGGTGAACTTATTAGCAATAAAGGCATTGTTGCGATTGGTAATACTCAGCAAATGTATGTCACAACTGAAATATATGAAACCGATATTAATAAAGTAAAATTAGGGCAAATTGCCACCATAAAAGCTGATGGTATTGTCGAAGGATTAACGGGGATTGTGGATGAAATTGGCTTAGAAATTAGTAGCAAAAATGTATTAAGCACAGATCCAGTAGCAGACGCAGATGCTAGAGTTGTGGAAGTAAAAATTAAATTAAATCCCCAAGACAGTATCAAAGTTTCTCGGTTGACTAATTTACAAGTTAATGTCATTATTAATTCTGGAAAAACTGATAATTAATATCTTTGATAATTAATATCTTGTTTAAGATCTCAATTGTTACTCAATAGTCACTCATAAAATCAATCATGTTTAACAAACTACCAACGGCTTGGCTACAACTAAGATATCAAAAAATTAGACTAATTGTCGCCCTTTCTGGCGTAATTTTCGCAGTAGTTATTGTTTTTATGCAGTTAGGTATTCGTGATGCTTTATTTGATAGTGCTGTTCATTTACATCAAGGATTAAATGGAGATTATTTTTTAATTAGTCCTCGTAGTACCGCTTTAATTGCTATGGAAAGTTTTCCTGAACGTCGTTTAACTCAAACTTTAGCTTTTCCAGAAGTAGATTTTGTTACTCCAATTTATTTGGGTTTTGGTCAATGGAAAAATCCTCAAACCAGAAATAATTGGCGGAATATTTTTGTTATTGGTTTTGATATTAGACATCAAATTTTTGATTTACCAGGTGTTAATGAAAATATAGATAAATTAAAAATACCCGATCAAGTATTATTCGATCAAGGTTCAAGAAGTGAATTTGGTCCGGTTGTTGCTGAATTTCAAAAACAACAAAAGGTAATTACTGAAATAACAGCTAGTGGAAATAATCGGAAAATCACAGTAGCTGGTTTATTTCAATTAGGTACATCTTTTGGTTCAGATGGTAATTTAATTACCAGTCATTTGAATTTTCAAAGGATTTTTTCTAACCGTAAAAAAGGCATAATAGATATTGGTTTTATTAAATTAAAACCTGATGCAAATTTAGAATATTTTGGTAAAAAACTTAAACAGTATTTACCCAAAGATGTGAAAATTTTAAGTAAACAAGAACTTATTAACTTTGAAAAAAATTACTGGCAAACTAGCACAGCAATTGGCTTTATATTTAACTTAGGAGTTGCATTAGGAATTATCGTGGGAATTGTCGTTGTTTATCAAATTCTTTATTCTAATGTTTCTGAACACTTACCCCAATATGCTACATTAAAAGCCATTGGTTATCGTAATAAATACCTCCTATCAATGGTATTACAACAAGCTGTTTTAATTGCTATTTTAGGCTATATTCCCGGCTTTCTCATTGCCATAATTCAATACCATTTTACAAAAGCAGCTACTCTTTTACCTATAATTATGACTTGGGAAAGAGGAATATTTGTCTTCGTTGCCACCATGTTAATGTGTTTTATTTCTGGTGCAACCGCCGTTGCTAAACTAAAATCTGCCGATCCTGCTGATATTTTTTAATAGTTTTTTAACAGTTTTGAGGAGTTTTAACTAGTTATGAACCCAAGTATAAAAATTGAGGATTTAAACCATTTTTATGGTGAAAAAGAATTAACAAAACAGGTATTATTTGATATTAATTTAGAAATTAAACCAGGAGAAATTGTAATTTTGACAGGTCCTTCTGGTTCAGGAAAAACAACTTTACTTTCCTTAATTGGTGCTTTACGCTCAGTACAAAATGGTAGTTTACAAGAATTAAATCAAGAATTATATGGAGCAAGTGAAGATCAATTAGTACAAATACGTCGTCATATTGGTTATATTTTTCAGGCACATAATTTATTACCTTTTTTAACAGCAAGAGAAAATGTACAAATGTCCATAGAACTTCATGAAAATATTAGCAAAAAACAAGCGATCGCCAAATCAGAAGCTATATTAAAAGAAGTTGGTTTAGGTGAAAGAATAAACTATTATCCTGATAATTTATCTGGAGGACAAAAACAAAGAGTAGCGATAGCTCGTGCTTTAGTCGGTCATCCTAGCATAGTTTTAGCAGATGAACCTACAGCAGCATTAGATAAAAAAACAGGTAGAGATGTAGTTAATTTAATGCAAATTTTAGCCAAAGAGCAACATTGTACTATTTTACTTGTTACCCATGATGATCGAATTTTAGATATAGCTGATCGTGTTATTCAGATGGAAGATGGAAGACTTGATACTACCACAAATTTTGCTGAATAGGAGTGTACAATCAAGAAAATATGGTTACACCACACAATCAAAATCTCAAACTTTGCGCCTTTGTGCGAAACATAATTCATATTGCTATTATGCAACGTCCAAAATATACTAAGATACAAAATTTATGCACTGATACCCTATTGATATTATCCTGACAGGTTCTCAAATGCCCAAGTCTCTTTTAGATTAAGTATTTACAAAATCACTCACAGAAATGGAAGATAATAGGAAAGAAGTAGCCTTTTTGGCTATATTTTCAGAAAGTTGAACTTGCTTAATTGTAACTAAACCTTCGTTAATGAAAGAATCTCTAACTAAAGCTTTTTCTCCACTATTAAAAGAAGTTTCATAAAATACTTCTTTAATTCCAGCGGAGATAATTAACTTCAAACAAGATAAACAGGGTTCTCATGTTACGTATATACTTGATCCATCTGTAGATATACCATACTTTGAGGCTTGAGCGATCGCATTAGCTTCCGCGTGTACAGCCCTTGATGGTAGTGTTTTACTAGCATCACAGCTATTTAAACCTGGATAACAGTATCCTTGGGTTGTACTTTGAGCTAACTCCTGCGGCCGTAGATAACGGAATTGATGGTGTAGAGACTTTCTCCGCTTACAGTAATCCTAAACCCTGGAAACCAAGTATTGTGGAAACAGAGGAAGTACAACAGTTAGCGGGGAAATTCAATTTATTTAACACCTGTGGTACTGATACACATGGTGTAAATCTACTGCAAAGGTTGTAGATATGTATTAAAATATCTATCTAAATCCCCTCATATCTACTCAATAAGTATGCTATACTTCAGATATGAGTAAATTGACTAGATCAGAGGCGGCAAAGCTAAAAAGTGTCAGTGTTTACACTCCCAGTTGGTGAGAGTTAGAAGGCAAATTAGTACCTAAAAGAACTCCCAGAAGCTCAAAGTAGATTTGAGCTTTATTTTATATAATCGTCTTAAGAGTCCGCATTTTTTCTCTAGCTATGGTAAAATTACTTCTCAGTAGAATTAACGTTTTGTTAAATCTTTCTATAATAGGAAAATTAAATATATTAGTTAACAAAACTTCAGAAATAACTTATTGAATTTTGATCCATTGTGGGGTAAGCTACAAATTCAGTGATGTGCAGTTTTTTCTCCCTTGCTCATCCCATGACTAAATCGGTCTTCAGAGAAAATGCTTCATGACCAATCCTTACCCGTTTGAGGTAGATAGATCAGGAAAAAAGAGAATTGCAGCCAACCAGGTTAATATCTGGAATGTAGTTTTCCGGTAAAGTTCCACAGAAGACCAATAAAGGCCAGTTAATCTTAATCAAATCGGTTGAGTGGGATATGCTTTCCTCAAGATGAAAAGATTTTGTATTGCTGGGACGAAAAACAACAGCGTCAAAAGAGTACGTCTGAATCATGGTAAAAAGTGAGTTATGGTAATTCTACCCATAGCTTAATTTGTGCAGCCGCACTGCCACCATAGAAACTAATCGCCCCAAAATATAAGCAAAACTTATGATCTTATTAAGAATGAATAAAGAGTAAGAATGAGAAGAAGTTGCACATAACGTGATTTGATAGTAATAAAGAAAGACTTCTTGGAAGAAAAATATGTCTTACGCGCAAACTAAGACTCAGGCTAAGTCTGGGTATCAAGCTGGGGTTAAAGATTACAGACTAACTTATTACACACCGGATTACACACCCAAAGATACAGATTTACTAGCAGCATTTCGGATGACTCCCCAACCTGGAGTTCCCCCCGAAGAAGCTGGTGCGGCTGTAGCTGCTGAGTCTTCCACTGGTACTTGGACAACAGTTTGGACAGACTTACTCACCGACCTAGATCGCTACAAAGGTCGTTGTTATGATATCGAACCAGTTCCTGGTGAAGATAACCAATACATCTGTTACGTTGCTTATCCTTTAGACTTGTTTGAAGAAGGTTCTATCACCAACGTATTGACATCTATTGTCGGTAACGTATTTGGTTTTAAAGCTTTGCGGGCTTTACGTTTGGAAGACATTCGTTTTCCGGTAGCTTACATCAAGACCTTCCAAGGACCTCCTCACGGTATTCAAGTTGAGCGCGACAAATTGAACAAATATGGTCGTCCTCTGTTGGGTTGTACAATTAAGCCCAAATTAGGTCTTTCCGCGAAGAACTACGGACGTGCTGTATACGAATGTTTACGTGGTGGTTTGGACTTCACCAAAGACGACGAAAACATCAACTCAGCACCATTCCAAAGATGGCGCGATCGCTTCTTGTTCGTAGCTGAAGCTATCAACAAAGCCCAAGCGGAAACCGGCGAAATCAAAGGTCACTACCTGAACGTTACCGCTCCTACCTGCGAAGAAATGTTGAAACGGGCTGAGTACGCTAAAGAACTCAAACAGCCCATCATCATGCACGACTACCTGACCGCAGGTTTTACCGCTAACACCACATTGGCTCGCTGGTGTCGTGATAATGGTATTCTGTTGCACATTCACCGTGCTATGCACGCTGTAATTGACCGTCAGAAAAACCACGGTATCCACTTCCGCGTATTAGCTAAAGCTCTCCGCTTGTCTGGTGGTGATCACATCCACACTGGTACAGTTGTTGGTAAATTAGAAGGTGAACGCGGTATCACCATGGGCTTCGTTGACCTATTACGTGAAAACTACGTTGAGCAAGACAAGTCTCGCGGTATTTACTTTACCCAAGACTGGGCTTCTTTACCTGGTGTAATGGCCGTTGCTTCCGGTGGTATCCACGTATGGCATATGCCCGCGTTGGTTGAGATCTTCGGTGATGACTCCGTATTACAATTCGGTGGTGGTACTTTAGGACATCCCTGGGGTAACGCTCCTGGTGCTACAGCTAACCGTGTAGCTTTGGAAGCTTGTATCCAAGCTCGTAACGAAGGACGTAACATGGCTCGTGAAGGTAACGATATCATCCGCGAAGCTGCTAAGTGGT
>NZ_KE384663.1:327578-344135 GCF_000426925.1 Dolichospermum circinale AWQC310F
CCTGAATTGGCTGTTGCTTGCGAACTGTGGAAAGAAATTAAGTTCGAGTTTGAAGCAATGGATACCGTCTGATCATTTAAGATTTGGGATTTTGGATTCATAAACAATCCAAAATCTAAAAATCTCAAGGGCTGGATCAAGCATGGATTTAAAGCAAATTGCGAAAGAAACAGCCAAAACTCTCCAAAGTTACCTGACTTATCAGGCACTAAGGACTGTATTGGCGCAGCTAGGCGAAACAAATCCACCTTTAGCACATTGGTTGCAAAACTTTTCCGCCGGCAAAATCCAAGACGGAGAAGCATATATTGAGGAACTGTTTCTGGAAAAGTCAGATTTGGCTTTGCGGATTATGACTGTCAGGGAACACATAGCGGCGGAAGTGACAGAGTTTTTACCAGAAATGGTGATGACTGGTATTCAGCAGGCCAATATGGAACAACGTCGCCAGCATCTCGAACGTATTACGCAATTAAACTTATCAGATACCAGCCCAAAAACACCAAAGACAGATAATATCTGATTCTGATTTAGATAATTTATCTAATTAGGCACTCGATTTTGGATTTACGATTTTGGATTTTGGATTGACCTCACCCTCAAGTTTAGAAGCTCAGAAATTTTAGATTTGGGAGTTACAATTTTTCTATCCTCAAGGATGGGGACTTGTACCAATTTTTTGAATCTAAAATCTAAAATCTAAAATCTAAAATTCTCAATCAGTCAACCAAGTAATAAAAAATCTCCCCCACTTATCAAAAGCTATGCAAACTTTACCAAAAGAGCGTCGTTACGAAACCCTTTCTTACCTTCCTCCTCTGTCTGACGCGCAAATTGCCAAGCAAGTTCAGTATATTTTGAACCAAGGATACATCCCCGCGATTGAGTTCAACGAAACTTCTGAACCTACAGAACTCTACTGGACAATGTGGAAGTTGCCTTTGTTCGGCGCTAAATCTACTCAAGAAGTATTAAGCGAAGTACAAGGTTGCCGTTCTCAGTATAGCAACTGCTACATCCGTGTTGTTGGTTTTGACAACATTAAGCAGTGTCAAGTTCTTAGCTTCATCGTTCACAAACCCAGCAGATACTAAAATCTGATTTGGTTTAATTAAGCTTATTTATACCCTGGTGGGAGATAGAGTTTTCTATCTCTCTTTTTTAGTTTTTGGTACAGAATAAGCTGTTACGTATCTATGTTCAGTTGAGTATTCTGTCAGTAATTAATAACAATTATGCAGAATTTGCTCGAATTGTCGAAAATTGGCAAGCTTGGTTAAATTGGTTTTCTCTAACTTAATTTATAATTTAAAGTTAGGATACTTATAAAGTTAGGATAGTTATATAGTCATCCTCAACGATATGTGAGAGTTTAACAAGGCTCAAATGCTTATAAAATAACAATTTTTATCTACGTATTTTCTCACAATGGGCGTAGGATTGCTATATGTGCCTTATTTACTAGCCATCTACCGCAATAGTTCTGTTAAAAAACGTTCTCCCTAAAACTAGAAATTATGACACAGCTAAAAAATGGCGAAAATGAATCCTTGCTAGTAGAAGAGTTTTTTAACAAGCAGTGGAAAATTTATCAAAAGGTACTCAATAATAATTACATGGGTCACAGTGAAATTTATGGAATATTACATAAATTTCTTCTTAGCAACTTTGAAAAACCCTTTAAAATGCTTGATTTAGGATGTGGTGATGCCAGTTTCACTAGTTTGGTATTATCAAATACTAATATTACCTCCTATCATGGTGTAGACTTATCCATAGCTGCATTAGACATTGCCCAAGGGAATTTTAAAAAGATTAATTGTGACATAACTTTAAATCAGGGAGATTTCTCAGAAGTAGTGCCTTCTTTGGCATTAGATCAAGAGCATAGATTTGATGTAATTTTCATCTCTTTCGCGCTGCACCATCTTCAGCTTCAGCAAAAAGAGCATTTTATTAACCAGCTACAAAATCTACTGATTCCGGGAGGTGTTTTCATATTAATTGATATTATTCGTCAAGAAACAGAAGACCGAGATAGTTATATTCTCCGCTACCTAGATAATGTGCGAAAATACTGGTCTTTACTCACCCCAGAAGAGTATTCAATGGTCGAGGAGCATATTTCCACCAGCGATTTTCCCGAAACTCAACAAACTATCCAAGAAATCTGTCAAAAATCGGGTTTTAATCAGTTTAAATGCCTCTACCGTGACCAGTTAAACACTACACAATTATTATGCTTTTCTCAGGAATTGTCATCATCTTAAATAATTAAGTAGATTGTCGTTATGACAAGGGAACAGGGAACAGGCAACAGGGAAGAGGTTTTGGGCAACTTTACTTTTTGTTACTTATGTCGGTTTTTTTCCGTTCACTTAAGTAAAAAATTAAACAATTCAACAAGTAAACAATTAAACAATTAAACGTTATGAACGTGACAATTACTGGTACTATTGAACGTCGAAATATTGGCCTTGGTGTCTGGGCTTTTGTGACAGAAGATGGTGTCACTTACCAAATCCCTAAAAGTGCTGATAAAAACCTACTCAAATCAGGACAAAAAGCCAAAGTCACAGGACAGGTAAGAAATGATCTGATGACAACCGCAATGATTGGTCCTGTTTTAGAAGTTCATTCTTTTGAGGTCATAATATAATAAGTAGGTTGGCGTTAAAAATTGTCGTTATGACAAGGGAACAGGGAACAGGGAATAGGGAAGAGGTTTTCAGCAACTTTACTTTTCGTTACTTATGTCGGTTTTTTTCCGTTTACCTACTTATAATCTGTTAATTTGTTTTTGACACTCTGTGGTCTAAAGACACACAGATTCTTTATTTATCAGAAAATCAAAATTTCAATTCTTTAGTTTATATAAAATCAGTTTTAAGTTATCAAATTCCCTTTCTAAGATAGAAGCAACGACCAAAAATCGCCATAGATAAACACGACCTCATAGCAGCAATTAATATGACTCAAGTATCAGAATCTTTGGATTTGTCCACAGATAAAGCTCTAGATCGTGATTGTACAACATTATCCCGCCACGTTCTCCAACAATTACATAGTTTTGGACCCGATGCCCAGGATTTAAGTGCGCTGATGAATCGCATCGCTTTAGCGGGTAAATTAGTGGCTCGTCGTTTGAGTCGGGCTGGTTTAATGGAGGGGGTGCTAGGATTTACTGGAGAAGTCAACGTCCAGGGGGAATCTGTAAAAAAGATGGATGTTTACGCGAATGAAGTATTTATCTCTGTTTTCAAGCAAAGCGGCTTAGTTTGTCGTCTGGCTTCCGAGGAAATGGAAAAACCCTACTATATCCCGGAAAATTGCCCCATTGGTCGTTATACGCTGCTTTATGACCCCATTGACGGCTCATCGAACACAGATAATAATCTCAGTTTAGGTTCTATCTTTGCCATTCGTCAACAGGAAGGAGCAGATATTGATGGTGAAGCTAAGGATTTGCTTACAAATGGCCGTAGACAATTAGCAGCGGGATATATTCTATATGGACCTAGCACTATGCTAGTGTATACCATAGGTACGGGAGTGCATTCCTTTATTCTTGATCCTAGTTTAGGTGAATTTATTCTCTGTGAAGAGAATATCAAAATGCCCAATCATGCCGCGACCTATAGTGTTAATGATGGTAACTTCTGGCAGTGGGATGAACCCTTTAGAGAATATATTCGTTATGTTCATCGTACAGAAGGATATAGTTCCCGTTACAGTGGGGCAATGGTGAGCGATATTCACAGAATATTATTACAGGGTGGGGTATTTCTGTACCCAGGAACATTACAAAAACCAGAAGGTAAATTACGTCTGTTGTATGAAACTGCTCCCTTAGCGTTTTTAATTGAACAAGCTGGGGGTAAAGCGACCACAGGAACAATGGATATTTTAGATGTAGTTCCCAGTAAACTGCATCAACGGACACCTTTAATCATTGGTAGTAAAGAGGATGTAGAAAAAGTGATGTCTTTTATGCCAACAGGTCATTAAAGTTACAGCATTTATTCGTATGCCAAATTCCAGAGCTTAATGATAAAACTCTTGTGGTGCGGGCATCTTGCCCGCATAAGGTGTATCTCACTCCAGTTAAAAGTGTTGTAAATTAAGAAAATTATCGGTTGGGTAGAAAGAAGTGAAACCCAACATTCCCGCGAGTTGGGTTTTCTCAACCCATGAAGCCCCGACCAATAGAAGTCCAAGACGGGTAAATCAAGAGTTTAAACCCACACAGATAGATTATTTTTGTAGCACTTTTGCTTGAAAACTACTGTAACTTAAATTCTGGAGTTTATATTATACCTGCGATCCTGGAAAATCCAAAATCCTAAATCCAAAATCCTATGGTGTCTGCGTCCTTCCTGTGTCACTCATGAACTCTTTAAAAGGTCAAGTCAAGCTATTCTCACCTATAGAGGAGATTGGGGAATTTAGGAACTTGCCCTTTACCTCTTGCAAAATCTAAAATCTAAAATCTGAAATCCTATGGTCAGTTTGCTAGAAAATCCATTACGCGTTGGTCTACAACAGCAAGGGATGCCCGAACCACAAATTATCGTCATCTTTGGTGCTTCTGGAGATCTAACCTGGCGTAAGTTAGTACCGGCGCTGTACAAATTGCGGAGAGAAAGACGTATTCCGGCTGAAACCACCATTGTGGGTGTAGCGCGTCGGGAATGGAGTCATGAATACTTCCGTGAGCAAATGCAAAAAGGCATGGCAGAAGCTCACGCTAATGTAGAATTAGGTGAACTTTGGCAGGACTTTTCCCAAGGTTTATTTTACTGTCCGGGGAATATAGATGACCCCGCAGGATACCAAAAACTGAAAACCCTATTAGCTGAACTAGACGAAAAACGGGGAACAAGGGGAAACCGGATGTTTTACCTCTCTGTTGCCCCTAATTTCTTCCCTGAAGCCATTAAACAGCTAGGGTTAGCGGGAATGCTAGAAGACCCCGACAAACAGCGTTTAGTCATCGAAAAGCCCTTTGGTCGTGATTTAGCCTCCGCTCAAAACCTCAACCAAGTAGTACAAAAGGTTTGTCAAGAAAACCAAGTTTATCGTCTTGACCACTACTTAGGGAAAGAAACAGTCCAAAACTTGCTGGTTTTCCGCTTTGCTAATGCCATTTTTGAACCTTTGTGGAATCGGCAATTTGTAGATCATGTGCAAATTACCGTCGCCGAAACCGTCGGAGTAGAAGACCGGGCGGGTTATTATGAAACTGCCGGGGCGTTGCGGGATATGCTGCAAAATCACCTCATGCAGCTTTACTGTTTAACCGCTATGGAAGCGCCTAACTCCATGGATGCTGATAGTATCCGCACGGAAAAGGTTAAAGTATTACAAGCGACTCGTTTGGCTGATGTTAATAATTTGTCAAAATCGGCAATTCGTGGACAATACAGCGCGGGTTGGATGAAAGGTCAGCAGGTGGCTGGGTATCGAACTGAACCAGGTGTTAATCCTGAATCTACTACTCCCACCTACGTGGCCATGAAGTTTATGGTGGATAACTGGCGTTGGCAAGGTGTTCCTTTTTACTTACGAACTGGCAAGCGGATGCCGAAAAAAGTCAGTGAAATTGCGATTCATTTCCGCGAAGTTCCTTCAAGAATGTTCCCCTCTGCGGCTCAACAAGCAAACGCCAACGTTTTGGCCATGCGAATACAACCCAATGAAGGTATTTCCCTCCGGTTTGATGTGAAAATGCCTGGTGGTGATTTCCGTACCCGTTCCGTAGATATGGATTTTAGCTACGGTTCTTTAGGTATTTCCGCTACTTCCGATGCCTATGATCGTCTCTTCCTTGATTGTATGATGGGCGACCAAACTTTGTTTACACGGGCAGACGAAGTAGAAGCCGCTTGGCAAGTAGTTACACCTGCCTTGTCTGTATGGGATTTACCAGGCAATCCTGCGAATATTCCCCAGTATGAAGCTGGTACTTGGGAACCAGCAGAAGCCGAATTATTAATTAACCAAGACGGCCGCCGCTGGCGCAGACTTTAACTGGTCCTTGGTCAGTGGTCAGTGGTCAGTGGCAAAACAACTAACAACGGACAACTGACAACGGACAACTAACAACGGACAACTAACAACGGACAACCGACAACTAACAACCGACAACTAACAACTAACAACGGACAACGGACAACGGACAACTGACCACTGACCACTGACAACCAACAACGGACAACCGACAACTAACAACCGACACAATATTAACTATGGTTTCTACGATTTTTTCTTTGCAAGCGCCCAAGGATGTTTCCCTCACAGAAATTGAGGTAGAACTGAATCAAGTTTGGCAAAGTTACGGTCTTCAAGGGGAAGACGGTACTTTACCCGCTGCTACCCGGGCCACAACATTTACTTTAGTAGTTTACGAACCAGAAGAAACTCAGTATTTGTTAACCGCCACCGGCTTTTATAATGGTCCAGTGGATGGTATTCTCGGACCCCAAACTAAAACAGCTTTGCAGGAAGTCCAGAAAAAGCACCATCTTCCAGAAAGCGGTATTGCTACACCGGAAACTCTGACTGCTTTACGGGCTGAATATTTCCAAAAGCAGCGCACTGGACCAAATGGAGATAATCATGGTACGGCCATGGGGTATACTTTCAGTCCTACCAGTCCCACTATTGCTGATGAAATTGCTACCCGTAACCCTTGCAGAATTATTGCTTTATGTCCCATTGCCGGCGATGATGAAGGCGTAAAAGCCCAAGTTTCTGCCTATTGTCCCATTCAAAAGCAATCTTCCAGCACTCTTGTCTGTTGTGAGTACATTACTCTTACTGGTACTGCTACAGCTTTAGAACGCATTGGGGGCATGATTCCGGCTTTGTTAATTGGTGGTTTACCTAAGTTCCTCTGGTGGAAAACTACACCTGATGCTGCCAATCCTTTGTTTAAGCGTTTAGCATCGGTATGTAATAATGTCATTGTTGATTCTTGCAACTTTAATACACCAGAAGATGATTTACTCAGCTTGCAACAATTAGTAGAATCTGGTATACCTCTGGCTGATTTGAATTGGCGACGTTTATCAGCATGGCAAGAATTGGCAGCAGAAGCTTATGACGCGCCTAACCGTCGTGCAGCCCTCAAGGAAATTGATCGTGTTCATATTGACTATGAAAAAGGTAATGCTGCTCAAGCATTATTATACTTAGGTTGGTTAGCTAGTCGCTTGGAATGGCGACCAGTTGCCTATAGACAGGAAAAGGGTGATTATGACATCACATACATTAATTTTCTCTCTCCAGACCAAAGACACATAGAGGCCGAGTTAGCAGGGGTTCCCATTGCTGATATTGGGGAAATTGTCGGTGATTTAATTGGTTTACGCTTGAGTTCTACTAATCTTCACGCCAATTGTGGCACTGTGATTTGTTCAGAAACAGGCGGTTGTATGCGAATGGAAACCCATGGAGGCGCTCAGTCGGCTGGGTTGTTTCAACAGGTAAGTTCTCTTTCCGAACAAAAGGCAGAAGCTTTGTTAAGTCAACAGGTACAACGCTGGGGACGGGAAGCTTTATTTGAGGAAAGTCTCACTCTCATTGGTAACACTATTAAGTTAGGTAATGGGTAATGGGTAATGGGTAATGGGTAATGGGTAATGGGTAACACCATTACCCACCCCACTAAGGTAAATTTCCCTATTTCTGTATTATATTTTTACTGATTTTGATTATTTGCAGGTGACAACTGTTGTAATTTCAATTCTGCTTCGGAAATTTGTTTTTGCACTAATTGCAGTTGTCCTTCAGCAATCTTTTTTTGTGTTTCTAATAACTCTGTTTCTTTAACAATCTTTTGCATTCTGATTTTATGTGAATCAGTTCTACCGGGCTGAAAAATCAATCCTAGATACACTGTTACATTATTAGAATCAAGAGTATTTACACCCGCAGAAACATTAAACCCAAAATCATTTTCTGTATTCACAGGAGTATTAATAGAATGATTCAGCGGGTATATATTGGGAAAGTTAAATACATTAAGATTGCTATTTTGATTAGGAGTCTGAAAAACATTATTGTAATCCCCTGTTACTTGAGAACTGCTATTAGTGCTTTGGGGAGCAGACTGAGAGAAAGCAGGTCTATTTACCAGTAATTCCGATATTAGCAGATAACTAATGCTAGTAGTAAATAAAAAGATTTTTTTTGTGAACATAATTTGTTTTTTACCCCTGATAGTGAAGACAAAATTCCAATTTAATGGATCAAGTATTACCCTTCAAAAATTCTAACTATGTAACCATGGATTATTTTAATTGATCATGATTCTCAATTCTTTATTTTCATTATCCAAAAATTTGTTGTTTTAAGGTACATAAATAACTAAAATATGCTGGATATCACCACTCCCTCCACTTTCTTGAGAAATCTGTGTGTTTGCTCCTATTAGTTCTACTCGCAAAGTAGATCCAATAGACTTGTCAACACCATTAATTTCTATAATATTTTTACCTTTTTTTAAAAGCTTCAACAGAGTAATTTCTGTACTATTACCTTCTATTTTTTTAATATTCTTGCCATTTAGTTTAATATTTCCAGAGAAATTATTCACAGTATTAATTTTTAAAAGCAAGTTTTCCTTGAGATCATCCTCAGTTAAATTAATAGTCGTTTCTTGTTTGCTATCCTTGAGATAATGAGAACTACCAAAAACTAAATTAGGCATGAAAACAGGCATACTGAGAATTAAAATAGCAGCACAAAATGTCATGTTAACTATTTGCTTAATATTCATTTTTCCTTTGTCCTATTGTTTGGTAATTAAAATATTTATTTTTTAAACCTTGAATTTTTTAGGAAGAGTTTAGCAATACTAAACCCTTCGATAAAAATCACAGAAAACGAAAAGTCCCTAATTTCTAGCGATTAAAATTCTTAGGTGTTCTGACATTTATAGGTACAACCAAGCTATTGTTAATAGTGGGTCCATTAACACCTGTGGGATTACCTTTACCACCTCGCATTTGCTGATTTACATTTTGTTGTTGTTCAGCTTGTCCTCGACCGCCAATATTGACTTGTGTTGCACTAGAAGAATTGACATTTCCCGTACAAGGTCCTGTACTTCCCATTTCGATATTAGAACCTTGTTTTGCTGGACGTTCAGAAATATTTACTTGCACACCAACATGAGAATTTACACATTGAGCAAAGGCAGATTCTGTAAACACTGGTGTCAATGTCAGAGCCAATAAGGCCGATATACGACCTAAAGACAAAAGATTATACTGCATTTATATTCTCCTAAGTATAATTAATTACAAGACAATTAATTACAAGAAACGGATACAGTACTTGTTTGAGTTCTTCGCTGGTTAGAACCTCTAGTTTTTGTAGTTTGGTGGCTCACAACTTCATTGTTAGAATCAGTACAATTCCGTTTCAATTTGTTGATATTTCTACTTCTAATTGCAGAATCCAGATTTCTTAGGTTACGGGATATATCGGGTTCATAGTTCCTCTGTCCGCGGGATATATCGGGTTCATAATTCCTCTGGCTACGGGATATATCGGGTTCAGAATCTAATTGCATTTCCCCTGTATTTACCGTAGTATTTCCTCGATAGTCTCTGTTAATTTTGATTTTTCCTACTTGCAGATTCATTTCACCTGCTTGAGCTACCATAGGGAAGATCAAACCCAATGTAATTAGTAAAAGTTTAAGTTGGCGAAATTGCACGAGTGATGTACCTAAACTAAATTTACAGAGAAAAAGTAGAGATAAAGCCAATAATTAATTGTATTACCCCTACATTCAATCTACCAATAAGCAGCAATTACCGACTTAATAACGTTTCCATCTCCGTTCACCTTGAGTGCGGTTTTCTCTGTATTGTTGATTTGACTTCTGTTCAGTTACGTTACCTTCACCAAGAACATCAGAACTTTGACGAGCATCTTGGATATTTGCAGAGTCTCCAGAGTCACGTCTGTTAACTCTTTGGTTTACTTGTCCCCTTTGGTTGACTTGTTGACGAGTGTAGTTACCACTACCTGTAATCACAGAATTTTGATCGGATGTTTGGACGTTACCAATATCACCAGCATTAGCAGGAACAGCAGCAGTGGCAATAGCACCAACAGTTAGTAAAGCCAAGATAAACTTATTCATGGTTAATCTTATGAGTTTGACACTGTAAATTTGACTTACATCTAGCCAGATTTCTTTCCCTCGTGAGAATAAAAGCCCAAAGAAGCCCCACCCGTCTTTTATTCTCTGTTTTCTATGCCTAAGGCCATGTACTGAATATACAACTTCTGCAACGGTGAGTCAACTGTTTGTTACAAAAACTTACACTAATTCTCAGAAAATTACTAAGCTGTACTCCATTTAATTTGTATGATTCTAGCGGGCAAGATGCCCGCGCCACAACATCTAGCCAGGTTAAGATTATTAAATTTAGATGCGTAACAGCTTATTAAATTCTGCCATGATACCTCTGCTAAGGCTTTACAGTAATTTTACGGTTTTTTTAGTTAGAAGCATGATCTACCTAATGTAGATACAGAAAACAATTATTCCACATTATTTAGTCACGGTTGGGGTTTCCAAATCCTGTTTCTCTGGTTTAGGATAAACAGTTACCCAGTCCAAATACTGAATTGGCGGAAATAACTCTACCCTTGCTACTGAAGCCGGGAGTTTCTTTAAATCTAGAGACTTAATTCTACCTATGGCTAAACCAGCCGGGAACTTCTGACTATAAGTAGATGTGGACACTAAATCACCTACTCTGGCATTAGGGACTTTTTCGTAAAATTCTAAGATCCCTTCTGCAGAAGAATCACCCTGCAAAATCCCTTTAGCTGAAGTCCGGCTGATAGTCACTCCTACTTGACTTTTCAAATCACTAACTAACAATACACGACTAGTATTATTAGTCACACTTTCTACCAGACCTACTAATCCACCATCAGCTTTAACAATAGAACCTTCTTGAATACCCGATGTTGTCCCCCGATTTAAAATCACTTGTTGCCACCAGTTATCAGCACTACGTCCCACCACCCGTGCTATAATCGGTTTTTGCTCCCCGGCTTCTTTCTCCGTATAACCCAGTAAATTTTTTAACTTTTGATTTTGGCTTTCCAGATCAACTATGCGGGTTCGTAATTCTAAAAATCTCGCATCCTGGATACTTTGCTCAGGAATTGTTCCTGAGTGCAACATTTGTAAAGGGCTAGTTATTGCTTGATACATTTCACGCAATAAAGCACCTTTTGTTTCTCTGATTGTCCACGCACCACCTAAAACTAGAGCTAATAACCCTATTTGTAATCCTTTGTATTCCCACCAGCGTCTTGCAGTTAACATAAGATATCCGTATATATTTCTATAAATTATGTAAAAGTAAATTATTCAAAAGTTGCATAAATATGGCTTTCTCCGGTTTTAGTGTTTCTATACCAAAATTCCGTTAGTAGAATTTTCGCCCTGTGGTGCTTGTGATAGTGCTGCATGATGTTGTCCATACTCCTGTATACTTTTTATCAAAAAAAGAAGGATTCTATAGTTAGTTGTTCATAAATACAGAATCCAGTATTCCTAACTAACTGATTTTTGTTACATATTGCGAGAACGTCCGCTGAATACTCTCTCCAACTGCTTGAAGTTTTCTAATACACGACCTGTTCCCAAAACTACACAGCATAGAGGATCTGCTGCTATATGGGTAACAATACCTGTCTCATGACTAATTAAAGTATCCAGTCCTTTGAGTAATGCGCCACCACCCGCTAACATGATTCCACGATCAATAATGTCTGCTGCCAGTTCTGGAGGTGTGCGTTCTAGTGTGCGTCTCACTGCTTCTATAATTACTGCCAGTGGCTCTACCATACTTTCCCGAATTTCAGCACCTTTGATGGTGACAGTTCTGGGTAAGCCAGAAAGCAAATGCAGTCCACGGACTTCCATTATTTTATCATTATCATCTTCGGTGGGATAGGCAGAACCAATCCTAATTTTAATATCCTCAGCAGTACGTTCACCAATTACCAGATTATGAATTTTCTTCATATAATGAATAATTGCTTCTGTTAGTTCATCTCCTGCAATGCGTACTGACTCGCTAATTACTGTCCCTTGCAGACTTAATACCGCTACTTCTGTTGTTCCACCTCCGATATCAATAATCATATTACCAGTGGGTTCGGCAACTGGTAGTCCTGCACCAATGGCCGCTGCGACTGGTTCATCAATTAAATATACTTCTCTAGCACCGGCTTGAGTAGCTGCATCCATGACGGCTCGTCTTTCTACTCCTGTGACACCACTAGGAATGCCAATTACGATGCGGGGTAACATCAGGGATCTACCTTCATTTACCCGCTGGATAAAGCTTTTTAGCATCAATTCTGCCGTATCAAAATCAGCAATCACACCGTCACGCAAGGGACGCAGAGCTACTACATTACCTGGAGTCCGACCGAGCATTTTTTTTGCTTCTTCTCCCACTGCCAGCGCCACTTTGAGATTTTGATCAATGGCAACTACAGAAGGTTCTTGCAGGACAATTCCTTTACCTGATACATAAACTAGGGTATTGGCTGTACCGAGGTCGATACCCATATCCCATGATGGACGAAAATTCCTGAAAAGACCCACGTGTCTGTGTTCCCCCTATTTATGCTAATTGTGACTATCAAGATAAGAGTTAATAATGACGGATTACATGATGTTTGTTTGCCTGATTCTAGTAAACTAGACTATTTTTTTATCTAGCTTTTGTCAATTTTGATTTTAGTTTCAGGACTGTTGTGTTCTATTTTTTGAATATCACTCGGTACAACCGGATAACTTTTTTAATGCCAATTATTTTTTGAATGTTTTGATAGACTTAATTTTCAGGATTGTAACAGATTTTCAATAATTTTACAATTAAACTCCATCTAGTTTGAAACCCACAGTTTTTTCTGATAGCAATTTCCATTCAAGTGAGGTACAAAAAGTCAGAATTAAACGCAGATTAGTACAGATGATTTTGTACCTAACTAGACAATAATTCGCTATAATCGCTATTAGTTCCCAAATCCCTGTTCCCTGTTCCAGGCTGGAAAAACTCCAGTTTTCAACTCGGACGAGGTTTAGTTATTATAGTTAATATACGGCAGATTTCATCCAATGATGGGGTACACTTTTAGCTGGCAAGATGCCCGCACCACAAGATTTTTATGATTAATATCTGTACCTGATCATTTCATCATCTCGGAAACTGCTGTATTATGAATCATAAAATACAAATGTACCAAAAGTAAAAGCTATGAGCATTAATGTTGTTACCCTTGTTGGTCGTGTAGGTGGTGACCCAGATATGAAGTATTTTGAGTCGGGTACAGTTAAATGTAGATTGACTTTAGCAGTAAATAGAAGATCCCGTAACAACGATAAGCCAGACTGGTTTAATCTAGAACTCTGGGGAAAAACTGCGGAAGTTGCCGGTAATTATGTCCGTAAAGGTAGCTTGATTGGGGTTAAAGGTTCTTTGAAATTTGATTCCTGGAGCGATCGCCAAACCGGAGTCAATCGTTCCAGTCCAGTTATTCATGTAGAACAACTAGAGTTACTTGGTTCTAAACGTGATAATGAAGGTGGTATGTCTGATATGTCTCCAGATAATTTTTAATCTACAGGATTTACGCAAATGCGTAAGTCCTCTGAGAATACTCAAGAATTTTTACAATCTAGGAATCCCTGCTCAGATTTTATAAAAAAATAACCCAAGTAGATTATAATCAAAATTATTGTACAAAAAATAGTTGAGAATATCAAGCCCTCAAATTAACTTTTTTCGTTTAACTATTGAGAATATTCTCAAGATTATTGAGAATATAGGGGTTATTTAATAGTGCGACCTATTTTATAAAAGTTTGATTGGAAAAACTTATCGGTTTTGCGGGAAAACATTTAAAATCTAATTGGATTAGCGATACAGGGATTTTCTGGGTTTGTTATTATAGATAAGTTTAAGAAAACTTTTCGGCGAATATAATATGGCTTACGCCACGCTGCGCTATCGCTACTACACAAACAAAGTCCACCTATTCCTGCGGAACGCTGCGCGAACGTGGACTAACACAAAATTAAAGTTTTCAAACCCACGTGGGTGGGTTTAGCCTGTGTAGACGCGGTTTCTAACCGCCCTGATATGTATGAATTTAGACTTTTAAAACACTATCTTACTTCTCTAAAGATGGGTATTTAATCGTGAAATAGGACTTACGCACGAGCCACGGAATAGAGAGAATCAAGATTTGAGAGGTATTTTGCGTAAATCCTATGATAAATTTACTTAAGACCTAGCCATGAAAGTACACCTTGATTGGTAGTGTATTCAATCACAACCATTAAAATAAAGCCAATCATAGCCGCTCTGCCATTTAATCGTTCGGCATATTCATTAAAGCCAAACTTAGGTTCTTCTAATTTAGGGGTAGCAGTTGGTTGTTGTGTCATAATTGAGTAATTTCTCTCTTGTGATTGTCAAACAAAAATTTACAGGGATCTTGCAACTAAATTTCGGAGTATAGTGATCGGTGCTTTACATTTTTTCATTATTCTTTATCTATTGTAATAAAACTGGCCGATTAGTCAAGGTGAAAGAGACTAAAAATTTCGGATTTTGAATTGCTGAATACGGAAATAGTCAGATAGGTGCTGGCACGCTAAAGTGAAACAATAAAATATGAGAGGTGATTAATGGAAATTGGTGTTCCTAAAGAAACTAAAGATCAAGAATTTCGAGTAGGGTTAAGTCCCTCTAGTGTCAGGGTCTTACGGGAAAATGGCCATCATATATTTGTAGAAAGTCAAGCTGGTAATGGTGCGGGATTTACTGATAAGGATTACAGCAATGCTGGGGCTGAAATTGTTGATAAAGCCAGTGCTGCTTGGGATAGAGAGTTAGTTATTAAGGTAAAAGAGCCTTTGACAAGTGAGTATAAGTTCTTGCAAAAAGAACAGTTGTTATTTACTTATTTACATTTAGCAGCAAATCGCCAATTAACAGAATATTTAATTGATTGTGGCATTTGTGCGATCGCTTATGAAACCGTAGAACAACCGGGAGCAAATAGACTTCCCTTACTCACTCCTATGAGTATTGTTGCTGGTCGGTTAGCGGTCCAATTTGGTGCTAGATTCTTAGAACGTCAACAAGGAGGAAGAGGTGTACTTTTAGGGGGTATACCGGGAGTCAAGGCTGGTAAAGTGGTGATTTTAGGTGGTGGTGTGGTGGGTACAGAAGCCGCAAAAATTGCCGTAGGTATGGGCGCAATGGTGCAAATATTAGATGTTAATGTGGAACGGTTATCCTACTTAGAAACCCTGTTTGGTTCGAGAGTAGAATTACTTTACAGTAATTCTGCCCATATTGAAGCCGCAGTTAAAGAAGCTGATTTACTGATTGGTGCAGTTTTAATTCCTGGTAAAAAAGCACCGATTTTAGTATCCCGTGAATTAGTTAAACAAATGCGTCTTGGTTCAGTGATTGTTGATGTGGCTGTGGATCAAGGTGGATGCGTTGAAACACTACAACCAACATCTCATACAAATCCCGTATATATTGATGAGGGAGTAGTACATTATGGAGTTCCGAATATGCCAGGAGCAGTACCTTGGACATCAACACAAGCTCTCAACAACAGCACCTTACCCTATACTGTCCAGTTAGCAAATTTGGGAACTAAAGCTTTAGAGCTTAATCAAGCTTTAGCAAAAGGTTTAAACGTTAAAAATCACCATCTTGTACACCCTGCTGTCAAAGAGGTGTTCCCTGATTTAGTTGAGTAAGTTGTACCCCATTTAATTTGTATAATTATAGCGGGCAAGATGCCCGCACCACAAGATTGAGCCATATTATCCTGTAAAAGTATATTACTAGGGGTAAAAGTTAATAGATAAAATAGCGTCAAAAACTATTTCACCATTGATAAAATAATACCCACTAATGAACCGAGAATTAACGCAATACTACTTAAAGAACTAATTGCAAAACCTGGACCGCGTTTTTCCGCAGCTTGGTAATATCCCCAAGCATAAGCAATACGTCCTACTACCCAAGCCGCACCTAGCCCAGAACCCCAAATAGGACTAACGTAAAGAGAAAATAACCATAAAGCTGGGATAAATAGAGCCAGTTGTTCTAAGGTGTTTTGCTGTACCCGTAATACTCTTTCAAAATCGAGGTTTCCTGTAGTCTGTGGTACAGGGACTTGATACTTAAATCTAGCTCTACCAACATTGATTGTGACGACGAAGTATAGTATAAGTGCGGAAACAGTCACTAAACTAGGATAAGGGGACATAAACTTTAATAAAATTAGAAATTGGCTTTATCTACAAAGTATTATAGATGATATGGGACTCCTATTTGATTTTTGATAGCTGGCGTGGCGTAGCCATACAAGACTCAGTAGGTATCAATTCTGTCTTTCTTTCTGTGTTCCCTGTTCCCTGTTCCCTGTTCCCTGTTCCCTGTTCCCTTGTCATAACGACAATTTTTCACGCCA
>NZ_KE384663.1:344145-360115 GCF_000426925.1 Dolichospermum circinale AWQC310F
CAATAGAACTTACACAGGTGTCACAGTAAATTATATGATCATATCATTTGTTTGTAGTCAGGGCTTTAGCCCTGATAAGTGTTACCATAACTGATCGAAGCTAGGACTTTAGTCCTAACTACAATTTCATCTGTGATGCCAGTTGCCTAAGTCCTGTACAATTTTCTAGCATCCCTAGCTCGGTCTGTGTCAGGGTTAGAGTTGCGGATTTTACAAGTAGAGGAACTGATTTATTTAATTACCCATGACCAATGACAGAACCACTAATTGAATTAAGGGGTATTTCTAAATCCTTTGGTAAGAACAAAGTTTTAGATGATGTTAATTTGAAAATATACCGAGGCCAAGCACTAGGGATTATTGGACCATCGGGAACTGGTAAGTCAACAATTTTACGGGTAATAGCAGGTTTATTAAAACCCGATGCGGGAGAAATTTATATTCAAGGAGTACAAAGGAATGGTTTAATAGAAGATGCTACTGATCCTGTGGGAATTGGGATGGTATTTCAACAAGCTGCCTTATTTGACTCCTTGACAGTCGAAGAAAATATCGGCTTTTTACTTTATCAAAATTCTCAGTTAAAGCGATCGCAAATTCGTGAACTAGTCCGAGAAAAATTAGAACTGGTGGGTTTAGCAGATATTAGTCATCTCTACCCCTCAGAACTTTCTGGAGGAATGCGAAAAAGGGTAAGCTTTGCTAGAGCAATTATGTCTAATCCTCAACGTCCTACAGATAATCCAGAGGTGCTATTATACGATGAACCTACCGCTGGACTTGACCCCATAGCCTCAACTGTCATTGAGGATCTCATCCGCAGTTTACAGCATACCCAAGGAGTTTGTAGTACATACTCCATTGTTACTCACCAAGATAGTACCATTCGCCGTACCTCTGACCAAATAGTATTTCTTTATCAGGGGAAAGTACAATGGCAAGGTACAGTAGCTGCCCTAGATCATACAGAAAATCCTTTGATTAGACAATTTATGAGTGGAAGCGTACATGGACCAATTCAAGTCACGGGCTAAGTACCAAGTAAAGAAAAATTACCAAGCTTACTTTTTTTGGTGGAGGAATAAATGCGAGGTCTAATGAGCGGTTTTACGTCTACACGCATGATCAGGGAAGGTTCTGTAGGATTGTTACTCTTACTAGGGTTAGGCGCGTTTGGAGTAATTTTACTATGGTTGAATAGGCTCACCCCTGGACAAACATCTTATCAAGCAATTGTCGAATTTGCTAACGCTGGCGGAATGCAAAAAGGTTCACCCGTGCGTTTTCGCGGTGTAAAAGTAGGGACTATTATCAGTGTTAAAGCCGGAGCAAATGCTGTTGATGTCGAAATTCAAATTAATTCACCTGATTTAAAGATTCCCAGTAATTCCCTAATTGAAGCCAATCAAAGTGGATTAATTAGCGAAAATATTATTGATATTACACCGCCTGGCGATTTACCTAGAAATATTACCGCTAAACCCCTAGATAAAGACTGTAATCCCAGTTTGATTGTTTGTAATGGTTCTCGCTTAAAAGGTGTAATTGGTATCAGTGTTGACGAAATGATACGTAAATCTTCTGAGTTTGCGGCTCAGTATAGTAGCGAGAAATTCTATAATAATGTTAACCGCACCTTGGAAACTTCTGCCAATGCTGCGGCTAATATCGCGGCTTTAACTAAGGATTTGCAAGGTTTGAGCAAAAGCGTTCGCGGGCAATTAACTGTATTCTCTGATACCGCTACAACGTTGAAAAGCTCCACCAACCAACTAACTGCAACTACAATTACAACAGCGGATCAATTAAGAACCACAGCAAAGGATTTTAGTGTCACATCTAAACAGGCAAATCGTTTACTTAATAACTTAGATAGTCTTGTCACTACGAATCGTTCTTCTCTCGTTGGAACTTTGAATAGTATGACAGAAACCAGTAACCAACTTCGTCAAACAGTGATGAGTTTATCACCGACGATTAATCGCTTAACCCAAGGAGAATTACTGAAAAACTTAGAAACACTCTCAGCAAATGCAGCGGAAGCTTCCGCGAATTTAAAAGATGCTTCTAAAACCCTGAATGATCCAAAAAACATTGTCTTATTACAACAAACTCTAGATGCAGCTAGGGTGACATTTGAAAATACTCAAAAAATTACATCTGATTTAGACGAATTAACGGGTGATCCTAAGTTCCGCCAAAATTTACTACAATTAGTGAATGGTTTAAGTAAACTAGTTTCTTCTAGTAAAGATGTACAAGAGCAGACAAAAGTAGCTGTAACTTTAGACTCTCTTAAAACCACTAGTAACCCGTCCAAGGTAGTAATTACCGCACCTATTCCCGAAAAACAAGTATCAGTAATCAGTCCCGAACTAGAAACACCAAAGAAAGTAGAGACAATTCCCCAACCAGTCCCACAAACACCCAATTCATCTTCAGAACAACTGCTTGAGCAACTGCGAGATTATCAAAAAGACAGACAGAGTAATTCACCACTAACCACCCACTAATTCCAGTCCTCCTCCTCCTTTTTGCCACGACTTTTGTAAATTCCGCCTGTATGATGGATTTGACGGGTTTTTGTAAATAATTCATCCTCCGTCAACCCCCAACGTTGTAAAACCTGATCTAAGTCATTTTGGATGTCTCGCGCACCTGGAAAACCTTGATAGCGGATTTTTAGTCTCGCTAATTCTGATAAATTGTAGTCGTTTGCGTCTTGAGCAAGTAGAATATCAATAAGGGGGCGATCGCGGTTGTAAAGTGGATGTTGTTGATCATTACTATTGGGCTTTTGTGTCATAATCAATACTAGTATAAAGTTGACAACAAATCAACAACTCAAGGGCGAAAAATCTCGATCATTGCTAGTTATCTATTATTATTTAAATAATGACGGCAACTACCCCTTGTCACTTACGGATCTCACTATTGCCATTGAGCTTTAAATAAAGATACATTATCTTTAAGAAAATACAAAAAACTTTAGATAAGGGTGAACTTAATCTCACCCAAAATCCAAGCAGCACGAGGGAAAGAACCCGCTATGTTTGAACACTTCACTTCCGAAGCAATTCGGGTAATCATGTTAGCTCAGGAAGAAGCACGACGACTGGGACACAACTTTGTAGGAACAGAACAAATTCTCCTGGGTTTAATGGGAGAAGGAACAGGTGTTGCTGCGAAAGTGCTGGCTGAGTTGGGTGTCACTCTGAAAGAAGCACGTCGGGAAGTAGAAAAAATAATTGGCCGGGGTTCTGGGTTTGTCCCACCGGAAATTCCTTTTACCCCCAAAGTTAAAAGCCTGTTTGAGCAATCTTTCCGAGAAGCTCACGGTCTTGGACATAATTACATAAACACTGAACACTTATTATTAGGTTTAACGGAGGCCGGTGAAGGAGTCGCGGCCAAAGTATTGCAAAATCTAGGAGTAGATTTACCTGTTATCCGTGCGGCTGTAATGAAGCGTCTGGGTGAAGATACAGCGGTTGTCACTGGTGGGAGAAATAATTCCCAGCGCAATCAAAATCTATCTATAGAGGAGTTTGGTAGAAATCTCACTAAATTGGCTCAGGATGGCAGATTAGACCCGGTAGTCGGTCGTCAACGAGAAATTGAAAGAACGGTGCAAATTCTCGGTCGCAGAACCAAAAATAACCCGGTTTTGATTGGGGAACCTGGGGTGGGAAAAACAGCAATTGCTGAAGGTTTGGCTCAACGGATTATTAATCAAGATGTTCCCGAAATTTTGCTCAATAAGCAGGTAATTAGCCTGGATATGGGTTCTGTAGTCGCAGGAACTCGTTTCCGGGGTGACTTTGAGGAACGCTTGAAAAAAATCATGGAGGAAGTTCGTACCGCAGGTAACATCATCTTAGTTATTGATGAAATTCATACCTTGGTCGGTGCAGGTGGTACGGAAGGCGGTTTAGATGCTGCTAATATACTTAAACCAGCTTTAGCACGGGGTGAACTTCAGTGTATTGGTGCTACTACTTTGGATGAATATCGTCAACATATTGAACGTGATGCAGCATTAGAAAGACGTTTTCAGCCCATTTTGGTAGGTGAACCATCTGTAGCAGAGACTATTGATATTCTTTACGGTTTACGCGGTGCTTATGAACAGCATCACAAAGTCCATATTGCTGATGAAGCGATAGTAGCAGCCGCTGAATTAGCAGACCGTTATATCAGCGATCGCTTTCTACCGGACAAAGCCATTGACTTGATTGATGAAGCGGGTTCTCGGGTGCGGTTACGTCACTCCCGCATTAGCAATAACAAAGAACTCAAACGGGAATTAACCACCGCCACTAAAGCCAAATCTGAAGCTATCAGAGTCCAAGATTTTACTAAAGCTGGTAAGTTACGTCAACAAGAATTATCAATTCAAGCCAGACTTGATTTAGAGGAAAACCAGGAAAGCGTTGACGCTCCCATTGTCAATGAAGAAGATATTGCTCAAATTGTCGCCGCTTGGACAGGTGTTCCCGTTAACAAACTGACTGAATCGGAATCTGAATTATTATTACATCTGGAAGACACTTTACACAAACGTCTAATTGGACAAGAACAAGCAGTTAGCTCCGTTTCTCGCGCTATTCGTCGCGCTCGTGTCGGCTTAAAAAGTCCTAATCGTCCTATTGCCAGCTTTATCTTTTCTGGTCCAACCGGTGTAGGTAAAACTGAATTAGCTAAAGCATTAGCGGCTTACTTCTTCGGTTCAGAAGAATCAATGGTGCGTTTAGATATGTCCGAATACATGGAAAGCCACAACGTTTCTAAGTTGATTGGTTCACCTCCAGGTTATGTAGGATACAATGAAGGCGGACAACTAACGGAAGCTGTGCGGCGCAAACCCTATACAGTGTTGCTATTCGACGAAATCGAAAAAGCGCACCCCGATGTATTTAATATGCTGCTGCAAATCTTAGATGACGGTCATCTTACGGATGCGAAAGGCCGGAAAGTGGACTTCAAGAATACATTAATTATCTTGACTTCTAATATTGGTTCTAAGGTAATCGAAAAAGGTGGTAGTAGCTTGGGATTTGAGTTTGATAACCACGCAGAAGCTAGTTATCATCGGATTCGTAACTTAGTCAACGAAGAACTCAAAGCCTATTTCCGTCCAGAATTTCTCAACCGTGTTGATGATATTATCGTCTTCACTCAACTTAACAAAGATGAAGTCAAGCAAATTGCTGGAATCATGCTGAATGATGTTGCTAGTCGCTTAAAAGATAAGGATATCACCTTAGAAGTGACAGCAGCTTTCCAAGATAAGGTTGTACAAGAAGGCTATGATCCCAGTTATGGTGCTAGACCATTACGCCGCGCTATTATGCGTTTGCTAGAAGATTCTTTGGTAGAAGCAATTTTATCTGGGGAAATAGCTGAGGGAGATAAGGCTATAGTTGATGTAGATGATGATGGTCAGGTAAAAGTCAGAAAGTCCGAAACCCGTGAGTTGTTATTAACTAATGTTGGTTAATTCGGAATTTCTATAATATCGGTAATTTATTTGGTGGGTGACTTGATTGTTAACCCACCTTTTTTATGGTTGTTTATAGAAGAATATGGATAAATGAACCACGAAGAGACGAAGAACACGAAGGAAAAAGGAAGAAAAGAGGTAATCTTATGTTGGAAAATGATATCACACCATGATAATTTTTAGTTAGTTTTGATACAGCATCTTTCTTTTCATTCATAGATAATAATTAAATAGTTAATTGATTTTAATTACCAACGAAACAAAATGACTAATTAGGTTTGGTTCTAATGTCAAATATTTACAATACTCAAGAATTAATTCACATTTTAGCAACTGAACGCCAAGCTTGCTTAAAAGGTGAACGTTTAAAGTTAGAATTAACCGTTTCTGGTAATCCATTAATAGACCAATTTGTCAGAACCGAAGGACTACAAAGATTCGCAGCTTACCAAGATTTTAAAACCTCTATTCATCAATATCAACGAGAAAATCAAGTTTCTGGAATTATCTGGAAAGATATCACTATTAAGAATAAAAATCTCCATTATCCAGAAATTGATCCCGAATTAATTGCTTTAGAAGGTGATTTACAAATATTGAAACTTGCCAAAAATTCTATTTTAGAATTTTGGTATATCACAACAGCAGAAATGGATTTATATTTAGGTTTTAATAATGGTAAACAACATCAAAAAATTACCAAAATAGATATAGAAAGAATTGTCCAAAGAACAGAATGGGCTACTTTATTAAAATGGGAAAACCCGAACTTTTTAGAAATTATCTTACAATTAGGTTGGGGACAACCCCAAGAAGCAGCTTATAAACGGGGAAGACCATTAGCGGGGAGTGATTTTATTCATGCAGTTAATCCAGGATGTTATCCTATTGGTTAATATCAGGATTCTCTAATGAACCGTAGAACCGTCGAAGTTTTTAATCAAGTATTTACCACTGGTTTTGTGTTAAATGTCACTGGTGAGTAAGAAGCGATCGCCTCTTACTGAGATTTTTAATTTTTAGAGTTTTGCTAAAATGTAAAACAAGGAAATATTCAGCTATGACACTTGCTAATTTATCAATTCCTCAACAATATACACTTGATATTGAACCAGAAGGATGTTTAACTTTACCCCAAGAAATCTAAGAAATACTTCATTTAGAATCAGGAGATAGATTAATTTTAACACTTGAAGATAATGGAAAACTCCAATTAGTAAGCCTCAAACAACAAGTTAAAAAATTAAGAGGTTTATTAAAAGATAAATCACCTGATAGAAACTTGGTAGATGAACTCATCCAGGAACGCAGACAGGAGTATTTAAGTGAATAAATCACAGCTTACCGATCAGTTTGTCATACTCTGTGTGTGTTCCAATCCAAAACCAAGAAATGCCGTTTTCGACTTCAACACCCAAAGCACGATAATTTAAACCTGCTCGAACTGACCAATATTTGTTACCTAGCTTTTTAAAATGTAACGATGGATGAGATTTATCAGCCTTGAGCAACTCATAGCATTGATCAGCCGTTTGCTGTACACTTTCAGGGAGGGCATTATAATATTTCCAGAATCGTTGTGTTGTATAGTGCATCAGATTTCGCGGCTATGCCCTGCTTGAAACTCAGCGATCGCTTCTGCTGCTAATGCTTCCAACTTACCATCTGCAATATCACGTTCTATCTGCTCATCCCAAAGTTCATAATCTAGGTTTAAAAACCATTGTCTCAGTTTCTCAAAATCATGAGATGGAAGTGAGAGAATTGCAGTTTCAATTTGTTCAAGCTGTGACATAAATAGTTTTTACCTCTTTATTCTTGAGAAAATTATAGCTTTATTTTGTCCTAGAGTTCTGAATTGATTCAGTGATAGCATACAGCGCGACCTAGGAATCGCTTTATCCAGGGTGTTTTCTATATGGCGGAGTTTACGGCGGCATCTTGCCCGCTAAATATGTACCTCATAACACCGGTAATTGCTGTATGTATGTTATTCATCTGCGAGAAGTTATTGAAGCTATGGGAGGAGAATTGAAAATAACGGCAAAATTCCCTGATGTTGAAGTAACAATTACTAATTTTGAAGATTTGGCAATGGAGACTAATGAGTAGGGTAATCTTTCATCAAAGAATTTATTGCTTAACTTTTCATCAAGGTGTGGGGGTTGGTTGTGGTATTTCGGAAGTAGGAACACCCATATAAAAAAGTAGAAATACTAAAACAAATGCTGCAAATGCTCCTGTGGCTTTAACCTGGGTTTTTGTCCTCATAAAAGGTATTGAAGATTGTAAACCAAGATCACCAGAAACTAAATAACCGGCAATACCAGCAAATGCAGATGCTAAAAATCTCACAATAGCTAAAGCATTACCATTCATACTTCTAGGGTTGAGAATCAGGACGATAAAAGCTATTAATACTGCTAAAGCCATAGCCAAAGCAATACCCCGTTCAGCAGAAGAAATAGGTGGTTGTGGTGGTGGTGGTGTCACAGTAGATTCGCGTGTTTGTGGTGGTTCTATTATCTCACGATTTTGGCGTTTTTGTCTTTCTGCTTCTGATTCAATCCCATTTAGCAGTTCTAGCGCATTAAATGTTTCTGTTAGTCCTTCGGGAATGTAAGGTGAATTTTTATCTGCATAAACCAGTAAATTTTTATAATCTGCAAATATATGAGGATGTCCGGGAATTGGTACTTTTTCTTTCGCATCTAAACCTTTAATAGTTTGATGAATACTATCGAACTGAGAACGAATTATGGCGAGTAACTCTTTGCGGGTGGAACTATTACCACTAATAAAAATAAAGATTTTGCGGTCTTCTTGATCACTTTTTACTAATGCTCGATTTTTATTGTATCTTAATACAATACCACTTCGCCACCAAGTTTTTTTATCTGCTTCATGGTGCATTCTCACAATAAAACGGGAAATAATGCTGCTAGGTAAAATATTATAATGATATTCAAAAGCCAGAACATTCTCCCATTCCCCAGTTGCAGGTTCTTCTTTTGGTAACAAGTCAGGAATGAGATATTTATCTTTATCATCCAAAGGAAAACAGAGTTCAAACCTCTCCATCATTTTGATAATAAATTCTGGCTTATCGTCGGGATATTTAGAATCATCTAAAATTCTTCCTCGTTCTTTAACTGTCAACATACCCCGAAATTCAGTCATTAATAAATTGTCATTGAGAATTTTATAAACACCGTTTGTTACCCATTCTGGATTAAGCACCGGAACACCTTTTAAGCCGAAATCATCTCTAAAATTGAGAACAATACCCAATTGATGCAGCAATTCCATTAAAGTAGATTGTTTAAGTTTTTCATTAATTTTTTCACTCTGGCAAATACCCTCATATTCGTGGTAGAGAATATAGTCCTTTTTCATCTTTTCTAAATGGGTTTTTACCTGAAACCAACTTTTAGGTAAAGGGTCGTTAATGCCTTTTAAATTAGCAAGTTCGCGTTTAATAATTGATAATAAGTCTTCTATACCTTTCCCAGTTTTACAAGAAATAGGAACTATATCTTTAATATTTTCATATTTTTTACGTAATGCAGGTTTATCAAGATCCAAAGGATGCTCATCAGTTTTATTTCCAACTAAAATAATCGGGGAATCACCGCCAAAACTCTGAATAATTTTTAGCCAATATTCTAATCTATTTTGTTGTTCATCCTCACGGGCATTAATTACCAGCAGGTAAAGGCTACGTTTAGTGAGAAAAAATTGGTGGGTAGCGTGCATGATTTCCTGTCCACCAAAATCCCATATATTTAGTCGAATGGTTTGCTGATTAACTTCTAAACGCCAATTTTCAATATTGATGCCGTTGGTTTTGCTTTCGTTGGCATCGAATGTGTTCTTAATCAGTCGTTTAACTAAGGAAGTTTTACCCACAGTTCCTTGACCAACTAGCAATACCTTAGCTTCATTGAGAGGTTGTTGCTCCTCGGTTTGCAGAGAGAAATAGTAGGTGAGAATCTCTGACGGTTTACCTAAGCTATCCCAACTGCTCCCTAAAATTTCTGCGGGAATATTTAGCTGATTCCCACGTAAATCGAGTTTTTTAAGTTGAGATAATTGTTTAATGGCTTCTGGCAATGTTGTCAGTTGATTGTTTCTGAGGTCAAGCACCGTCAGATTGGAGAGTTGGGCAATGGCTTCTGGCAATGTTGTCAGTTGATTGTTACCGAGGTCAAGCCCCGTCAGATTGGAGAGTTGGGCAATGGCTTCTGGCAATGTTGTCAGTTGATTGTTTCTGAGGTCAAGATCCCTCAGATTGGAGAGTTGGGCAATGGCTTCTGGCAATGTTGTCAGTTGATTGTCACCGAGGTAAAGCCCCGTCAGATTGGAGAGTTGGGCAATGGCTTCTGGCAATGTTGTCAGTTGATTGTTTCTGAGGTCAAGATCCCTCAGATTGGAGAGTTGGGCAATGGCTTCTGGCAATGTTGTCAGTTGATTGTTACCGAGGTAAAGCACCGTCAGATTGGAGAGTTGGGCAATGGCTTCTGGCAATGTTGTCAGTTGATTGTTTCTGAGGTCTAATGTAATTTCTTTGTCCCTAGCAGCTTTTTCGATGATTTGCAGCAGTTCTTGATCAGTCATGGCTAGTCACCAACGGAGAAGAAAAAAGACTAGTATGAATCATATAGCATTTCCTAGTCTAATGAACTACAAAATTATCTGTGTTTACCCGCGTCCATCTGCGTTTAATTATTTTCGGTTTATTATAGATGGTAATTAAATGACTCTTACGATCATCTCATCAACTAACCGACTCTTGCGCTTCCCGATACAATCTTTTAGCGATCCGAAATAATTCCTGGCCTGTGTGTAAATAACGTTCGTCATAGCTTAATGGGAAATAAGCTAACTCTTCAATTCCCTCCCCTATTTGACTCATACAGTAGTAAATGTGTGCTGCTGCTGCTGCAAAATTAACAGGATTTGGTAAAGAACGAAACCTGATTTGAGCGTCTTTTAAGTCTTCTCTACAGGATTCTAAATAATCTTGAAATTCGTCTAAAAGAACATCATCAAAAGGATCTGCCGCTAATTCCTCAATTTGTTCTTTTAAAGAATTGAGAATTGTTCCAAGTATCCGATTTACTGGTTTATAAACTAGTTTTAACCATTCTTCAATGTTCTCATCAACATCTTTTCTAACTTTTCTAGTCGCTTTATAATGCTCTTGGGCAGATTCTGAGCGTTTTTGGCGAGTATAATGGGAATTTTTCTGACTATAGCGCAGTTCTTGATCATAATTAAGACGACTTTTACTGTCACTTAAAACTTCATAAGCAGCATTGACACGAATAATTCCTTCATTATCTGTTATTTCTTGATTAATATCAGGATGCAAAATCTTGACCAAGCGGCGATAGGCTTGTTTGATCTCCGCTTGGCTGGCATTATTACTGACTTTTAAGGTATCGTAATGGTTAAAATCGGACATGAATCCAATAGATTGTTAATTGACATTAGTTACTGCTTTCTATATCTTGGAATAAAGGTGTACTTAAGTATCTCTCCCCGAAACTAGGCTGAATCATCACAATTAACCGCTCTCGATTTTCTGGACGTTGGCCTACACGAATGGCTGCACAAAGGGCCGCACCAGTGGAAATTCCCGATAATAATCCTTCTTCCCTTGCTAATTTACGACTATAGGCGATCGCCTCCTCATCAGTAACCGTAATCACCTCATCAATTAATTCTACTTTTAATACCTGAGGAATAAAACCCGCCCCAATCCCTTGAATTTTGTGAGGACCGGGTTTACCACCAGATAATATAGGGCTATTAACTGGTTCTACCGCTACACTGGTAAAACTCGGCTTCCGTTTTTTAATTACTTCCGACACCCCAGTAATAGTACCACCTGTCCCCACTCCCGCCACAATTATATCTACCTGACCATCGGTATCTGACCAAATTTCTTCCGCCGTAGTTTCTCGGTGAATTTGGGCATTAGCCGGGTTACGAAATTGCTGTAACATATAAGAATACGGTGTTCTATCCACTATCTCCTGGGCCCGACGAATCGCCCCACTCATCCCCGCAATTCCCGGCGTGAGTTCCAATTCTGCCCCATAAGCCCTTAACATTGCTCGCCGTTCCGCGCTCATGGTTTCCGGCATAGTTAAAATTAATTTATACCCCATAGCCGCCGCCGCCATCGCCAAAGCAATACCCGTATTTCCCGATGTTGGCTCTACTAAAATCGTCTTCCCCGGAGCGATTAATCCTTCTTGCTCCGCAGCATTAATCATACTTACCCCAATCCGGTCTTTTACTGATGCAGAGGGGTTCATACTTTCCAATTTCACCACAATTCTCGCCACACAACCCAACTCTTGGGGAATCCGGTTTAACTGTACTAAAGGTGTCCGTCCCACCAATTCCGTAATATTTTTGACAATTGCCATGATAAGTTCTTACGTCCTTAAATGTAGTACATGATATCCAACTGCTTTCGGGAATCTCGTTTTTCACAAAGATCCTGAAGTGAATAGTTTTGTAACACTGAATTTGCCGCTTGACGTGCTTCTTGCCAAATTTCCGTCACCACAGTATGATCTAAACTTGTGGGATGAGAATCCTGATCACTTGTCTGCACATCTAAACCTTCCAAACATTCTAAAATATCAAAGATACTAATTTTCCGAGGTTCTCGCGCTAAGAAATAACCGCCCTTTGAACCCCGTTGACTTTTCACTATACCCCCACGCCGCAAACTTGCTAACAGTTGTTCTAAATAACGATCAGGTATCTTTTGTTGCATAGCGATTTGCCGAATTTGCATCGGTTCACCGTTTTCGTAATGAGTAGCCATTTCTAATAACGCCAAAATTGCGTATTCAGATTTACATGATAGTTCCACAAGCAGTAATCCAAGATGAAAGTTGAAGCATGAAGATGAACAAAACCCAACAGTTCCCCTCTTTTCCAGTATACTCCCGTTCTCGACTGGGGTTTTTATTGTCCGTAAAAAAAAACCCCCGCCTCATGGCAGGGTAAAATAATTTTGGCGTTGCTGAATTAAGGTCTGAAAATCAAAAATTTCATTTCTGAAACTCTTAGTTTTCGCGTCTTTCTGCCTCAGCGTCAGACAAATTCATATTTTTGTTCACTAACGCCTAATTTTTCAAGTTATCAGCAGACTTTTAACAGTCTAGAAACTGAAAGTTGTTCTTAGTGTACCGATAAAGGCATCATTGCTATTAGTAGCCTGTCCAGGAGATGTTACCCAAATCACACCAGGAGTTACAGCAATATTGTCTGAAACTTGATATTTGTAAAAGCCTTCAACTTGATATGGTGTCTGACTAGCACCCGCTCTGAGTGAATAGGGTTGAGCGCCACCAAAAATCCCCAAGACGTTACCTTTTTTACCAAAATCCGGTAAGGCTAAACCCGCTCCATAACTCCAAGCTTCTCTACTAACACCAGCGCCTTCGGGAATCACGTCATGGTAGGAAACGAAACCGCTCAGAGACAATTTCTGGCTGGGCTTGATAGCAGCAGAAATACCATAGGAGTTACTAGAGCTAGGACCTGGTACAGTTGGAGTATTAGCTTGTGAAGTACCTACTAAAGCACTACCACCATCAATTGCTGAATCAAATAAGGTGCTACCTGCTTTTTGATAACCATGGACATAGGTAGCAGCTAAAGCAACACGATTACCAACATTAAAGTTTAACTGACCTAAAGCTGCATAATTCCCATCAAATAAGCCATTACTAGGAGTAGGATTATTAGCATTTGAAGCTAAGTAACCTAATGTTAATGAACTTGGTTTTAAGGAATTATTACCCTTTCCAAAGGGTACACTCAATGCAATACCAGAACCACCACCAATGCGATAAATCGGATTTTCAGACGCAAAGGTGGTTAAAGCACCCTTACCACCATCTGTTTTATCAAAGAAGTAAGGATTATTAACAGCCGCATAATCGCTATGTTGTCCACCACTAGCCGCTAGATACACTCTCGCTGGACCTACGGGTGCTTCATAAGTTAACTTGTCAATTTTTACGCTGTTATTATTGGTGCTACCAACTTCAAAGATTTGCTTACCTGCTGCGTTACTACGTATTCCAGCATTAGCAGGATTAATCGGAGCATTTGCATTATCTCGGATATCAAAGGCTGTAGCATTACCAGCGGACAACCGGGTTGTTAACATATCCCTACCGGTAAAGCTGGTTTCCAAGCCTAGACGCACTCTGTTTTGCAAAACTGCGCGGTTTGCTTTACCCGTCTCGTTACCAAAAGTATCGGTAGCAGCAAAAATAGCTTCACCTTTTAACTTAGTGGTAGTGGAGAATTGATTTGCTTCTAATTCAGCAGTACGTCCTTCTAAAGCGTCCACTCGACCGCGTAAAGTTGCTAGTTCGGCGGAAAACTCTTCTTGTAAACGCTGTAATGTTGCTAAATCCTGTTTGGTAACTAGATCAGCTGTTGCTGTGGCAATTAATTCATTTACACGATCCAAACATGAATTTAAACCAGCAGCAAATTCATAACGGCTTAAAGAGCGATTACCGCGAAATGTCCCACTGGGATAACCAGCAATACAACCGTAGCGCTCAACCAAGGACTGTAAGGCTTGAAACGCCCAATCTGTAGGTTGTACGTCAGAAAACTGCGAAACTGATGTTACCTGAGACTGGGAATTATTGTTTTCGTTATTGAAGCGGTTGACTTTAGCTTGAGCTAAAAATTGGGCTGCTTTGGTTTCTTCCACCAATACTTCTGGCTTTTGAGAAACTTCTGTTGCAGAGGAAGTTTCTATTGATGATGTTTCCGTGGTGGTTGTGGTCGCAGCTATCGCTGTTGAAGATAATAACAACGCTGCTCCCAAAGCTGCTGGGCTAACCACCAGGGATTTCCACAAGATATTAGACATCTTTCCTTTTCTCCTCACACCTTACATGAATAAATCAAGTTATCTGTAGCTAATTGCTTAGAAATGCGACATCTTGTTGAAACCTGTGTATTAGGCATGGCTGCCACTGCTACAATTCTAGTTTTCACAAGACTAACAATTGATTAACTAATCATTAAGTTTCTATACAATTAACTTATACAAAAACTCATAGTCATAGGATATAGTTATATTATAACTATTCCTAATGATTAAAATAAGAAGTTATGATGAAGTGACTGTAAATTTTTCTAGTAAACTAGTATAGTTACCTTGAAAAATCAAACTCGCACTTTTTACACTCACATCAAAGCATTCTTATCAACAAACCTCACTAAATAAGCTCTGGCACTAAAAACCGTAGATGAGTTTTTAAACGTACTTTTAATCATAAGTTTTCTACATCATCCCTGATTTTTCGTGATGATTGTTTTGTTTTATCTGTCGAAGCCTATATCTGTGGATGATGGTTTATTGTCTGCAAATGTTCCGCGACGATGTTAGAATCGGCCAATTAACATCTAATCACTGGTTGCTTAAAAATCACTATTTAGTTAAGTGAAAAAATTGCCTACCCTGACAAAAAAAATAAAGGCTATTTCTTGTTTACTTCCGGCAAGAACTAAATTATTTTTATGCAAAGAAAAACTACCCAGAAAAACTATCCGCCCTGATTTAGATTAGAAAATCTAAGTCAGGGCGGTCTAGCGGGTCTTCAAGTTGCAACCAGACTGCCGGAAGGGACTCCGACCTTTAGCCTAGCTAGTTGAGCTTACTTAGTTCTCAAGAAAACTAAGGCTAACTTTTAGAGAACAGCCCCGGCGCACAGCCGGCTAACTGCAACTTGATGACCCATGGTTATACTACTTTCTATCATGGGCATCACCTCCTTATTGCCTAAACGGTCTTAGTCTCAAAAGGCAAAGCAAAAAGCTTTGGGTTTTTTACCTGAAATCACTATAACACAACTACAAAAATTTGCAATACTGAAAATTATATTGTAAAAATAATGTCATCAAAAAACCCTACCTTTAGGTAGGGTTAAGGAAAAACAATTAATTAAAGATGGATTTTATAAAGCGTTACCGCGAGGTAGCACTTCTTCAGGGAATACAAATTGTTCGTGGGGTTGATCTTGAGGAGCCATCCAAGCGCGGATACCCTCATTCAGTAAAATGTTTTTGGTATAGAAAGTTTCAAGCTCTGGGTCTTCTGCTGCCCGTAATTCTTGGGAAACGAAGTCATAAGCCCGCAAGTTTAATGCTAAACCCACAATCCCAACTGCACTCATCCACAAGCCTGTAACTGGTACAAACAACATGAAGAAGTGTAACCAACGTTTGTTGGAGAAAGCAATCCCGAAAATCTGTGACCAGAAACGGTTTGCTGTCACCATGGAGTAGGTTTCTTCAGCTTGGGTAGGATTAAAGGCCCGGAAGGTGTTTGAGCCTTCACCGTCTTCAAATAGGGTGTTTTCTACTGTTGCACCATGAATGGCACAAAGTAAAGCTCCACCTAAGATA
>NZ_KE384664.1:0-28635 GCF_000426925.1 Dolichospermum circinale AWQC310F
AGAGCGAATAATAGTAAAAGTTTCGCTCTTTCTTCTGCTAGAATTTAGAAAATGAAAACGCCCTGCTTATACAGGGGCTTTGAGTCAGCAGTTGTTGTATCCGGTGCGTGGGGAGGTGGAGGGAATTTTGGAGAAGCTGAAAAGGTAAGAGGGGTAAGGGTTATGGCGATTTATGGTGGTTTTTTTGGGGGGGAAAAATTTGCCCGTAACTCGAAAAATTCACAAATGGGGGGAGTAAAACGTCTAAATAGTGTGGGAAGAAAAAACCACATCTTCAGTTAGTCTAGAAGGTAAGCAAATGTTAAAAAATTTCAAGACCCTAATTTCTGCAACATTGACAATTGTTTTTGCTCTTGGTGTTTTCTTCACTGTTGGAGTTAACAATGCTAAAGCTATTTCCCTGCAAGGAGATAATGGTCAATACTTGAGTCGAATCAGAAGAGGTGGAATTGACCCAATTGAAGTTGCTAAACCAAAACTTGATCCTCCTTTTACTAGCTTTGATCTGGTCAAACTGCCAGACGGAAAAGTAGCTTTGAAAGCAGATAACGGCCTATACTTGAGTCGAATCAGAAGAGGTGGAATTGACTCAATTGAAGCTGCTAAACCACAACTTGATCCTCCTTTTACTAGCTTTGATCTGGTCAAACTGCCAAACTGGAAAGTGGCTTTCAAAGCAGATAACGGCCTATACTTGAGTCGAATCAGAAGAGGTGTAATTGACCCAGTTGAAGCTGCTAAAACTGATATTGACGTTTTTTCTCAATTCACACTAGATCCCTAATGTTATAACTGGGCTGGATTTTTGTTTAAGTGCGATCGCCTGATCTTGTAGATATTGTAGGGTGCGTTAATGAAATGTAACGCACCTTATGTATGTTTATTTACTGATTTTCGGTGGGTTACGCTATCGCTAACCCACCCTAGGTTTTTATCCGTGGTTGATAGCCTTTCCCTTGTTTCCTCACAAATCAATCAACTTAATTTGGTATAAACTGGGTTTTGTTACTATAATTTATGTTTCTAAATCTTTAATTGCCTTTTGAACCTTTCATCTGAGATATTATGCTATTAACAGTGGTTAAATAAGTTTAATTTATGTATGCCAGCTAAAGATTTATTTCATAATACAGTTAAAACAGCCCTGACAAAAGATGGATGGACAATAGATGTTTATAATGAGTTTTTTAGTCGGAAGTTTATTCAAAGAATAATTGGCGAATATGACCTAAAATTACTGATTTTTAACCCAGATCAAGAGGAGATTGTGATATGGAGAGACTAAATTACAAAGAAATAGTCCAAACAATTCTGGAAGGTCACGCAAGAAATCGCCCAAATAATCAAACAGAAGTCAAATTGATATTTGATACAGAGCGCGATCATTATCAAGTTATTAATATTGGTTGGCAAGAACTAACGCGAATATTTGGTTGTATTATTTACGTAGAAATTAAAGATGGCAAAATTTGGATTGAACGCGATGGCACAGAAATCGGAGTAGCTAATGAATTAGTAGAAGCTGGAGTTCCTAAACAAGATATAGTTTTGGGTTTTAAAGCTCCATACAAACGGAAATTTACCGATTTTGCTGCTAGTTGAACCGTATATAATTCCGGTAAAATAAGGTAATTAGATTTTGTAGGGTGCGTTACATTTCATTAACGCACCACTATTATGATTAAATTCGGTGATTTTGCTAGTAAATAAACCACGGTTTTTATTTCGCGCAATCTCTCTTAGAGATCCCGAAGGGTAGGCGCAAAGAGAAGAAGGTAAAATGTGGTTTAAATCGCCCAAAACCGCTGGCACAATAGAAGAAAAAGCAGTAGGATTTTAGTATTTCTAAACCCCTACTTGATGAAATCAAAAAATTAAGGATTTTTGAGAAAATTGATTGTTTAACTGTTTTGATGACAAGTAACGCTCTTTACCCCCGCTAAATCCAAAATTGGCGCGATCAAATCTTCCCGCTTCACTGCCATAATATGCACTCCTTGACACAATTGTTTAGCAATTTGTACCTGTTGGGCAGCAATTTTCATTCCTTCTGTGAGGGGATGTTTTGCTTTAGCTAATCTCTCAATAATGTGTTCAGGAATATTCACACCGGGAACAGCTTTGTTAATAAATTGGGCATTTTTGGCCGATTTCAAGAGAAAAATTCCGGCCAAAATTGGTTTATTGTAACCACAAGCAATTTTATCCATGAACTTTTCTAATATTTCAAAATCAGTAATTAATTGACTTTGAAAAAATTGCGCTCCGGCTGCTATTTTCTTTTCAAACCGACTTTGTAAACCAGACCAACTGGGAGATTGAGGATCTACCGCCGCTCCCGCAAATAAGTCTAATTTACCATCAGTTAAAGGTTTTTCATTAAAATCAACTCCCAGATTCATGTTTCTAATTAACTGCAATAATCGCACAGCTTCTAAATCAAAAACAGCTTTGGCTTGAGGATGATCACCTGCTTTTACCGGGTCGCCAGTTAAAGCTAAAATGTTGTGGATACCCAAAGCATGAGCGCCCATTAAATCAGCTTGTAATCCAATTCTATTGCGATCGCGGCAAGCAAACTGACAAATCGGCTCAATCCCATTTTGCAGTAAAATTGCCGAAGCTACCAAGGAAGACATCCGCATCACAGCGCGGCTACCGTCAGTAATATTGACAGCATGAACTCTCCCCTTAAGAGTCGCCGCCATTTCTATGGTATGGGTGATATCTCCCCCTTTCGGAGGTGCAACTTCAGCGGTAATGAGAAAATCTCCTGCTGCTACGGCGGTGCGGAAGTTGTTTAATGTACTGGTGCTATAGCTATTCTGCATGATGCAAATTTAATTTTGAGGTTTTCTTAAAGGTAAACTGAATTACACTTTCTAGTTTAAACCTTAGTATGAGTCAGATCCCTGACTGGTCAAAGAGGTAAGGAATCTAACATCTATACAATTCTACTTATAATGGCACTGTATAACCTAGTGCTGCTTTTACATCTGCTAAGGTTTGATTAGCTATAGCCTCGGCTTTTTCTTTACCATCTTTTAAAACTGACTCTAAATAGCCTTTATCTGCCATTACCTCCTTATATTTATCCTGAATTGGTTTTAAAGCATTAATCGCTGTTTCTGTTAACAAAGGTTTGAATTGTCCCCAACCCATATCTGCACATTCGACCGCTACGGTTTCCTTCGTTTTTCCCGCTAATAGGGTATACAGGGTTAATAAATTATGACATTCGGGACGTTCTACATCATCAAAGGTTAAACCGCGAACTGGATCGGTTTTACAGCGTTTAATCTTATTGACAATTTGCTCAGGTGAATCTAAAACATTAATGCGGCTTAATTCCGAGGGATCTGATTTTGACATTTTCCGTGTTCCATCTGTCAAACTCATTACCCTTGCCCCTTCCTTTCTAATCAAAGGATCTGGTAACTTTAATACAGGTTTATCCTTAGCGAATTGATGATTAAACCTGTTAACAATATCCCGCGCCAGTTCTAAATGTTGCTTTTGATCTTCACCGACAGGAACTTTATCCGCTTGATAAAGCAAAATATCCGCAGCCATTAATACTGGATATGTCAATAAACCAGCGCTGACATTTTCACCTTGTTTAAGTGCCTTTTCCTTAAATTGAATCATGTCCTGTAGCCAATTTAAGGGAGTAATGCAGTTGAGTAACCAACAAAGTTCACTGTGGGCAGAAACATGAGATTGTACAAAAATGTGAGAATATTGTAAATCAATACCACAGGCTAGATATAAAGCCGCAATGGTGTAGGTATCAGCCGCTAAAGTGGCGGGATTATGTGGTACGGTGATAGCGTGTAAATCTACCACACAAAAGAAATTTTCATACTGATCTTGAATTTCTACCCAGTTACGAATAGCACCTAAATAGTTACCTAAGTGTAAATTACCAGTTGGTTGAACTCCCGACAGAACGCGCTGCTTACCCATAATTATCCGTTATTTATCTCCTCTTCCCCGCTTTGTCAATGGGGCGGTTACAAGACTCATTTTAGCCGTCATTGGGGATTAGTTATTGGTGTTTGCAAAAATTTTTTTAACATGATTATCTTATGGAATTATTTTCTAGATATAAAACTAAAAAATCTGTACCTCCAGAGAGATAAAAAGTAACGAACCCAGCTTTTATAGTTCAGACTAAATGGGCTTAAATAGGAAAATAAATCAGGGGGATATGCTTGATGAAAGCTTTATTAATCTGGCCGATAATGCCTATTCTTTTTGTTCTTATCAGGAAACTCTTGATTTAGCAAATCTGCGGGCTACTAATCCCCCATTGGGTTTAATTACGGTAGCGGCAATGTTAGCAAATGATTGGGAATTGCGACTGAGCGATCGCAATGTTCGTCTAGAAAATGATGTAGATTGGCAATGGTGTGATCTTGTCATTATCTCGGCCATGATTATTCAAAAACAGGATTTTAGTGAATTAATTAAAAAAGGTAAAAGATTAGGTAAAAAAGTGGCAGTCGGCGGACCCTTTGCCACATCTGTTCCAGAATTTGCTTTAGAAGCGGGGGCAGATTATTTAATCTTAGATGAAGGGGAAATCACTATTCCCATGTTTTTAGAAGCTTTAGAAAAGGGAGAAGAAAAAGGAATTTTACGGGCTACAGAAAAACCAGATGTCACCACAACTCCTTTACCTCGATTTGATTTATTAGATTTGAATGCTTATATAGCAATGACTGTGCAATTTTCCCGTGGTTGTCCATTCCAATGTGAATTTTGCGATATTATTACCCTTTTTGGCCGTAAACCCCGCACGAAAACACCTGAACAAATTCTAGCAGAATTGGATGTTTTATATAATATGGGTTGGTGGCGTTATGTGTTTATAGTTGATGATAATTTTATTGGCAATAAACGTAATGCTAAGGTATTTTTAAGAGAGTTAATTCCTTGGATGGAAAAACGTAATTATCCTTTTGCTTTATTGACGGAAGCTTCTTTAAATTTAGCAGAAGATGATGAATTACTAGAATTAATGGTAAAGGCTGGTTTTGTCAAGGTATTTATGGGCATTGAAACCCCTGATGTAGACAGTTTAGTAGGAATTAATAAACCACAAAATACTCGCAGTTCTCTAGTTGAATCCTGCCATAAAATTACTAAAGCGGGATTACAAATTATGTCTGGTTTTATCTTAGGATTTGATCATGAAAAACCAGGTGCAGGTAAACGGATTCAAGAATTTGTAGAAGAAACTTGTATTCCCCAAGCTCATTTAAATTTGCTGCAAGCTTTACCCAATACAGCTATGTGGACTCGTTTACAAACAGAGGGAAGATTAAGGGATGGTTTGGGTGAATTTGTTGGTTCTCAAAAAGCTTTAATGAATTTTGTTCCGACTCGGCCAATGTCGGAAATTGCTCAGGAATTTATTGATACTTTTTGGAATTTATATGAACCTATGCCATACCTGAAACGGACTTTTAAACATTTTATGATGATAGAAGGTTGGCGGGCTAAATATCAACGAATTTTAACTAAATCAGAGTTAAAATTTTTAATATCTATTTGTTGGCGACAAGGTGTATTACGTTCTACTCGTTTTGTTTTTTGGCAGCAATTAATTACAATGATACGGCGTAAACCTCATCTATTATATGATTATTTAATTGCTTTAGGTGTGGGTGAACATTTTTTTAAGTTCCGTCATGAAGTCAAAGCGGAAATAGAATCAGAATTAGCAGAATTTCAGCAGCATGAAGAGGATAAAAAAGCAATAAGTTTACAGTTAGAAACTGTGAGTTAAGTTGATTAATTTAAAATACTGAATACCCATGTCCCCGACTTCCTAGAGAAATCGGGGATCTATTTCTATTTCTCATAGTAAAATGTACATAAAACCTATTCTTCTAACCAATTCTCTAAAGTTAATTCCTCAACTCTCAATAAATCACTATCATGAGAAACTAGAATAAACCCTTTAACGATAGCAGTCGCAGCAATTAAAATATCTTCTGTTTGGATTGGTAATCCTCTTAATTTGAGATTTACATGAATTTCTGCGGCTTTTTCTAAAATTGCTAAATCATCTAAGAAAATGATTTGATAATCCCTACAGAAATTATCAAATCTTTCCAATTGTTTAATTGCTTTTACCGCAAATAATCCTCTTTTAACCTCAAAATAAGTAACGCAACTGATACTCAATATTTGTCGTTGAGATTTTAATTGCGCTATTTCTGCTGTTACTTTAAAGTTATTTCGCAGTGCTAAGGAAACAATGTTTGTATCTAATAAATACGCCATATTCTTTATTTCCGTTTAATCATTTCATCAAAAATTGCTATTTGTTCGGGAGTTAATTCATTTAAAGTTCCCGCTACTGCTTCTAACACCATAATTCCGCTACAATGCTTTTTTAATTCCTGATCTTCCATGCTATTAAACTCATCAATAGGTAAGTTTTGCTGAAATAGATTACATAAATGCTGAATCATTTCCTCTGCGTTAAGTTCTTCCTTAAATAAAGGACGTTCTTCCATTAAAATAGCCACAATTTTCTCAATTCTTGTTTTCATTGATTCTTGTTGAAGTTCTGTTGATAACATAATATTTCCTCCAGAGAAATGTAAATGATATTCATAGACTTTATACATTGTAGCATTTTTTAGTTATCTGATGTCTGTTCATTACTCCAGTGTTAATTTTTGAGTAATAGATTGTGTCAGATAACGAGATAAATTTTCTCGTTTCTCGTTTTTAGAATTATGTTGCCAATTTTGCTATGCTTGATGTATTGTAGACTATATGTCACAGCAAAGCAAACGTTCATATCAATTATCGAATGCAAGGAACACAAATCTCTTTTTTACCTAACGAGGATGAGCATAATCCTAGCCAAAAGCAAAAAAAGCCAAAGTTAGGGCGCTATGAGCGTATTCAGCGCGAACTAGATCAAGAAAATTCTGATCCATATAAGATATTTACTGATGTTAGTTCCCCAGCAAGTCCATTATCTCAATATACTTTTGTGGATCTGTTTTGTGGTGCTGGAGGGATCACACAAGGATTATTCCAAGCTGGATTTACACCATTAGCTAGTGTAGAAATTAGTCCAATCGCTTCTGCTACGCACAAAAAAAATTTCCCACAATGTCATAACTTCTGTGGAGATATTGAACAATTTTCCCCCCAAAATTGGCTGCAAAAAATCGGATCACCTGAAGTTAATATTGTTGTTGGTGGTCCACCATGTCAAGGATTTTCAGTAGCAGGAAAACGTGATCCAAAAGATCCTCGAAATAGATTATTTTATGAATTCGTGCGTGTTGTTTCCGAAATACGCCCTTGGTATGTAGTGATGGAAAATGTGCCAGGTATTTTGACAATACAAAAAGGAGATGTAAAGACAGCAATTATTGAAGCTTTTGAATCTATTGGTTATCCTCATATTTCTGTGGCAATTTTAGAATCTGCTGCTTATGGAGTACCACAAATTCGACCAAGAGCTATTTTTATCGCTAATAGATTTGGGATGCCTAACCCTTATCCTAAATCTCAATTAAACCGAGAAGAATACAAAGCTATTGAATCAGCAATTTCTGATTTACCAGAATACACACCCATCCCTGAAATTAATCACGAGTGGACTAAACATTCACGGGAGTATATGGAACGTCTTGCTCAAGTTCCTCCTGGCGGTTCTTTATATACAAAATATGTTGATGCTTTCAAAAGACAATATCCTGGTAAACCGAGTATGACAGTAAAAGAAAATCATGGTGGTACACATATTCACCCTTATTTAAATCGTGTGATTTCTGCTAGGGAAATGGCAAGATTACAAACATTTCCCGATTCATTTATTTTTGAAGGTAGTATGAAAAAAGCCATGTGGCAAATAGGTAATGCTGTTCCACCACGTTTAGCAGAGTGTATTGGTTATGCACTGATTCCTTACTTAAATGATATTGCAATTAACAGAAAACAATTTGCTAATTTACCTCATTTTCATCAACCTGAGATAGTTTTTGGTTAAGTGCATTACGCCAAGTTTCAAAATCATACCAACCACAGCCAATACAACCTTCCTCAGCTTCATCACCTCGCTGATGTTGGGAAGGCCAATCTTCACCTGATTGATACCAGAATTTAATGCCAAAAGGTGTACCGCGTTTACCAGTTTTAATACAACGTTCACAACTTCTCGATTTTAAAAGATTATGATTTCCAGAAGCATCTTTCTTGAGTAATTGAAATTTTTTCCTGATTTCGGTTTCACTCATAGAGGTTAAATGTGGAGCTTCACTTTTTCCCCAACGTTCCATAGGAAATCTATGATCAATAACTAACTCATGCTTCTCTCTTTGTCTCTGTTCTATTACATCTGTATATGAATAAACCTGGAGAATTCTTTGAACTAAAGAAGCTGGTATATTAGAAACTGAATTAGCTGATTTTATCTCTCCTGTCCAGCAATCTCCTAACCGTATTTGTTGACAAGTTGGACAAAAATTCTTTTTTGTTTCAATGACAAGACCAGGACGACTCCTTGTCCCGCGTTGTAGTCCTTGAATACCTCCACCACCAGCATACTGAGTTGATCCAATATTTTTTCCTTCGCACTCCCTGCAATGCCATTTTTGATCTGATAAAAGATTAAAGACTTGTAATTGAGTTGATCCTTGTCGAAATTGGCCTTTAATTGTTTCGACTAAATTTTGTTGGTTTGTCACTATATTTTATCAGCTTCGATTTCTAAATTTGTTAAAAGAGTAGAAACACTAATACCTAAGCCATCTGCAAGACTGACAAGAGCAGTGAGGGAAGGATTTCTGACTCCACGTTCCACACCAGAAATGTATGTGCGGTCTAAGTTAGCGCGTAGTCCTAACTCCTCTTGTGAAATTCCTAACTCCGTTCTACGTTGTCTGACCAGATAACCTAAAGCATCAAGAATTTTTTGTTTTGATTCATTCATGTACTGATTATGAGTCTTTATGGACGATCAGTCTACGGACGATGTGTCACATTAGAGGATATGATCTATCAAATGAAGTACAAAATTATCTGCGTCCATCTGCGTTCGATTGTTACTGCTTGTACCCTTAGAGGAAATTACGGAAGAAGTTAAAATTGCCCGTTCTCAAATTTATGCCAGAAAACAACAAATATCTACCTATGTGTTATAATCCTTCTAATCTGTGTTAACAGGAGGATCACAATGAGCTTAGTCATTTCCGAAGATATTGTCCAAGCCAGTGGATTATCAGAAAAAGAATTAGTTTTAGAATTGATTATCTTATTATTTGAAAGGAAAAAAATTAGTATCCGTAAAGCATCTCAACTGGCTAAAATGCCTTTACTACAATTTCAAAATGAATTAGCTATGAGAAATATTAATATTCATTATAATGAATAATGAAGCTGATTTAGATGTTGATTTAAAAAACTTTGCTATAATATAATAAATATATCAAATAAAAATAACTGAATCATGAAAAAAATAGAAATTGAACTTGATCAAGAAACTTTTGAGAAAATAGAACAATTGACACAAACACATCATTGTGAAGTTGCCGACTTAATCAAAGCAATGATTGAGCAATTAACCAAACCAGAAATTATCAATAATTCATTTATTGGTGAATGGTCTAATGATGCTGAATTAGTAGATAAAATGGTTGAAGATATTTTACACCATAGAAGTTAATCAAAAATAATTGAGTTGTGAGAAAATCTTTAATTGATACAGATATTACTTCAGAAATCCGTAAAGGTAAAAATCCTAAAATAAATGCCAATGCTATTGCATATAGAGCAATATGGAAACATTATACAATTTCTGTAATTACTGTTTCCGAAATTGTTAAGGGATGGAGAAAATTAAATCGTCATGATCGCATTCAAAAATTTTTAGCAGATTTATCTCAAATCGAAATCCTACATTTAGACCAAAAAAGTGCAGAAATTTCAGGATTGATTCATGCTGATTTAGAAAGCACTGGACAACCAATAGGATTAGCAGATGTATTAATAGCTTCTATCGCTATCCAAAACAATTTAATTTTAGTCACAGGTAATACTAAGCATTATCAGAAAATTCAAGCATTAGGTTATCCTTTAGTCATAGATAATTGGCGAGAATGAAAATTTGTGATTGATTATTTGATAATAGGTAACAGGTAAAAACCAATTACCCATTACCAATTACCAATTACCCATTACCAATTACCAATTACCTATTCGCTAAATATTGATACATTTCCCATCTAGCATTAACTTCTGCTTGCGCTTGTTCTAGCAACAATTTCGCCACCTCCGGTTTACTTTTCGTCAACATTTTAAAGCGGTTCTCCTGATACATGGATTTTTCCACCGATTCAGAAGGTGCTTTCATATCCAATTGTAGGGGATTTTTACCCTGTTCTTGTAATGCCGGATTATAGCGATATAACAACCATCTTCCTGAGTCTACTAACGCCTTTTGCTGATGTAAACCTGTGGTCATATCAATACCGTGAGCAATACAATGACTGTAAGCAATAATGATTGATGGACCATCAAAAGCTTCCGCTTCTAAAAATGCTTTTAATGTATGTTCATCTCGCGCACCTAAAGCGACGCTGGCAACATAAACATTACCATAAGTCATGGCCATTAAACCTAAATCTTTCTTGGGTGCAGGTTTACCTCCAGTCGCATATTTAGCTACTGCGGCTTTTGGTGTAGCTTTAGAAGATTGTCCTCCGGTATTAGAATAAACTTCTGTATCCATGACCAAAATATTCAGATTGCGACCTGTGGAAATTATATGATCAATTCCCCCGAAATCTATATCATAAGCCCAACCATCACCTCCAACTATCCACACACTTTTCTTCACTAAATAATCAGCGAGGGATTGGAGATTTTGGATTTTTGTCTTTTGTAGAGACGTTCCATGGAATGTCTCTACATTGTCCAATATTTGATCTAATTTGTGTTTGAGGATGACAATTCTTTCCCGCTGCTCCCAAATATCAGCTTCGGTTTTTTGTTCGGACTTGAGAATGGCATTAACTAAATTATTGCCAATTTCATTACTTAATTGTGATAATAATTCTGCTGCAAATTCTGCTTGTTTGTCTATAGATAAACGATAACCAAAACCAAATTCGGCGTTATCTTCAAATAAACTATTAGACCAGGCCGGACCTCTTCCTTGATCATTTTGACTCCAGGGAGTTGTCGGTAAATTTCCTCCATAAATGGAAGAACAACCGGTGGCGTTGGCAATGAGTGAGCGATCGCCAAATAATTGTGTTAATAATTTAAGGTAGGGGGTTTCTCCACAACCAGCACAAGCGCCAGAAAATTCAAACAATGGTTCTTGTAATTGTTGTTGGCGAATTTGGTTTACTTTCAAAGTTTTCCGGTCAGGATTTGGTAAACTCAAAAAGAAATGCCAATTCTCTCGTTCTTGTTTCCGCAAGGGTAATTGTGGACTCATGTTAATCGCCTTGCGGGTGGGTTCGGCTTTGTTTTTGGCAGGACAGACGCTAACACAAATTTCGCAGCCTGTACAGTCTTCTGGGGCTACCTGAATGGTGAATTTCTGGTTAGCAAAACTCTTATCTTTGGCGTTAGTTGATTTAAAAGTTGTCGGTGCGTTGACTAATTCATTAGCTGGATAGGCTTTAGCGCGAATAGCCGCGTGGGGACAAACCATCACACATTTACCACACTGAACGCAGACATCACTATCCCAAACTGGTATTTCTGCCGCAACGTTACGTTTTTCCCATTTTGCAGTTCCACTGGGAAAAGTTCCGTCAGCAGGTAAAGCACTCACGGGTAAATCATCACCTTCCCAGACCATAATTTTACTGAGAACATTCTCGACAAATTTGGGTTTGGTAATTGCTAATTGGCAATTTTCTTTATTACCTATTTCCACCAAAGGAATTTCGATTTCATGGAGATTTTCTAGGGTGTTGTCTACAGCTTTTAAATTCTTCTGGACAACTTCCACACCTTTTTTACCATAAGTTTTCTCTATAGACCGTTTGATTTTAGCAATTGCTTCTTTTTCTGGCAATACTCCCGCCAAAGCAAAGAAACAAACCTGCATAATAGTGTTAATTCTCTGCCCCATACCACTATTTTTTGCCACTTGACTGGCATTAATAGTGTAAACTTTGAGATTTTTGGCGAGAATTTGCTGTTTTACTTTCAAGGGCAGATTTTCCCAAACTATATCTGCATCATAAGGACTATTTAACAATAAAATCGCCCCTGGTGCAGCAGCTTTTAAAATATCAATACTTTCCACAAATCCCCAATGGTGACAACCGATAAAATTAGCCTTGTCTATGAGGTAGGTTGAACGAATTTTTTCAGGTCCAAACCGCAGGTGAGAAACTGTCATTGAACCGGATTTTTTGGAATCATAAACAAAGTAACCTTGGGCGTTATTTTCTGTGCCTTCACCGATGATTTTGATGGAGTTCTTATTTGCACCCACCGTACCGTCTGAACCCAAACCATAGAACATTGCCCGAACTACATGATCCGGTTCTGTAGAGAAATTAAAGTCAAAATTTAAAGAGGTGAAACTAACATCATCATTAATCCCAATAGTAAAATGATTCTTGGGTTTAATTTGGCTAAGATTATCAAAAACACTCTTGACCATTGCGGGCGTAAATTCTTTAGAAGAAAGTCCATATCTCCCCCCAACAATTTTTGGAAATGTGGTTTTTTTCCAGCCTTCATAAATAGCTGTCACCACATCTAAATATAATGGTTCTCCTGCACTGCCGGCTTCTTTAGTTCTATCCAAAACTGCAATAGATTTCACACTATTGGGTAATGCTTCTATGAATCTTGCCACATCAAATGGGCGAAAAAGTCGTACTTTAATAACTCCAACTTTTTCCCCTGCTTTGTTGAGATAATCTACAGTTTCATGGACGGTTTCACAACCAGAACCCATGATAACAATTACTCTTTCTGCGTCTGGTACACCATGATATTCATAGAGTTTGTAATATCTACCTGTGCGTTTGCCAAATTTATCCATGATCGTTTCAACAATATCGGCACAAACATGATAATAAGGGTTTGCACCTTCACGAGATTGAAAGTAAACATCAGGATTTTGGGCTGTTCCTCGTAATACTGGTTTATCTGGAGTTAAGCAGCGTTGACGATGGTTAGATATTAATTCTATAGGTATAAATTCCTGGAGATCTTCATCTGATAATAACTCAACTTTCTGCACTTCATGGGAAGTTCTAAACCCATCAAAAAAGTGTAAAAATGGCACTCTTGTTTCTAAAGTTGCAGCATGAGAAATTAAGGCAAAATCATGACTTTCTTGGACAGAAGCCGAACACAAAAAAGCGAAACCTGTCGCCCTAGCAGCCATAACATCACTATGATCACCGAAAATAGATAACGCATGGGTAGCTAAAGAACGGGCAGAAACATGAAGGACAAAACTAGTTAATTCTCCGGCAATTTTGTACAAGTTAGGAATCATTAATAATAATCCCTGGGAAGCGGTGAAGGTTGTACTTAATGCCCCCGTTTGTAATGCCCCATGGACAGCAGCAGCAGCCCCTCCTTCGCTTTGCATTTGGGTGACGCTGGGAACTGTACCCCAAAGATTTGGTTTATTTTCGGACATCCAACTATCAGCCCATTCACCCATATTTGAAGATGGGGTGATAGGATAAATAGCGATAACTTCGTTTAATTTGTAAGCTACACGGGCAACAGCTTCGTTACCATCAATTGTGGCATAAGATTTGTTCATGATTTTTCTTCCTGAGTCTTTTGTGGTTGTTTCAACTGTATGCAGAGAAACCAAAAAGATAAGCATTAGAAATAGCTAGAGTCAGGAAGTTAATTTGTCAGATATATTACATTTTTATTAATTATTAATTATTAATTATTAATTATTCTGACTTCTAGCCAATATTTTATATTATAGCAGGTGGTAAATATACTATTTCTATTAATATTAATGTTGTACTCAATATTTATCATCTTTGATTGATCAAGGTTTGATGATTTTCATGGGGTAGAGGTGCGGAAGTTTTTTTTCGTTGCCATTTTATTCTAAATTGGCCTATTTCCTGATCAGGAGTTGAGAATGAAGCATGAAGCCTGTTCCCTGCTAGATCAAGTTTTCTATATTCTGAATCCTGACAATTAGATTAAAATAAGGTGTCAATGAAGACACCTTAGCCAACTTTTTAACCCTGATTCTTAATCAACATCACATCAATAATTTTAATTGCTGTTTCTTCGGGAATTTCTAAGAGTTGAAACAAATCATTCAATAGTTTTTGTTATTCTTCTGTGACTTCACCATCAGCTAAAACAATATCAGTGGCGATCGCAAAAGCTGTTTCTGTGAGATCATTGTGCGTAGTTAAATCTAATGATTTAGTGGCGTTTGAAAAACTGCAAGTGAGAAACATGGTTAAAAATAGCAAATTAGCCAAATCAATTAGTGATGTGGGATGGTCATTGTTTACTCAATGGTTAGAGTATTTTGGTAAAGTCTATGGGCGTGTAATTGTACCTGTTGCACCTCAATATACTTCTCAAAATTGTTCTAATTGTGGGGAAATAGTTAAAAAGTCTCTATCAGTTAGAACTCATGTTTGTAAATGTGGTTGTCTCCTTGACCGTGACCATAATGCTGCAATCAACATTCTAACTAAGGCACTAAGACAAGTTGGCTACGATGTAAGTACGGTGGGGCGCACCGAAACTAACGCTTGTGGAGAGATTACCCTCTACCCAGACTTGGAGACAAGTTTGAGCAAGGTTGCTCATTGAAGCAAGAATCCCCGTCCCTCTATAGGGCGGGGAGCGTCAACCCCAAATAGGCTATATTCATCCTTTGTTGATCACGGTTTCTTATATTAGTGCTTTTTATTACATAGTTATGACAGTGAGGATTTCCTCACCTCTTTGCTGGGTATGCACACCAAAAAACAATTTGCAAGCTTTGTTAATAATCTGTTATATTTATTTACATAAGGTTACAAAAAGTAAAAACCGAGGTTCTCAAATGACTATTTTAATCTCTCTATTGGTTGTTGGTTGGGTAGCAGCTTCTGTTATTGGTTCTTTAGCATACTTCATGGGTGAACAAAGCAAGCCCATTCACGAACGCAATTGGGCTTCTGATAAATTTGAAGCTTTAGCTAAATCTATTACTGGCTTAGATACAGACTATACTCAACGCACTCCAGCCTATGCCATAGATGTTTACAACAGCCGTAACTTACCTCAATAGTATTTAATGGCAGCTTGACAAGATGTGTATAAAAATAACCCCCAGGATTATAACTGGGGGTTTTGCTTTTCTAGGCATAGACCTCACATGAAGAAAAAGTCGAGGATCTACGACTCCATTAAAATACAGGACGATAAACGCGATAGTTAATATTGGGGAAAATATTATCTATAGACTCAACTTTTTCCAGCCAACCACTATCAACTTTACCCACTTTCACATCTGCATACAATTTATTAAAGCGCATTAAATGTGATCTAGTTCTTCTCACCGCATAGGGAACCATTGTTCCTGTCCGCATAATAAAAGCCCAGTCAGAAGACTGTGCTAGTAACAATTCTCGCGCAGCTTGGTTAAGTGCCTTTAATTGTAACTCATCTTCTGCTTCCATTTGGGAAATTTCAATCATCCTTTCCGCAGCTTTATGTAAATGTGGATAAACCCAAGCATTAGTATCATTTAACCAATATTCATGAAAGCCCTTAAAGCCCCAACTCGACTGAGAAGGACGACATACTTGCTGCTGAGAATTAGCACGTAAGTAATCGGACAAATGGGTCATTTCATAAGTTTTTTGATCATACCATGACTTACGGAACAGATAATCAATAAACCAAGGACCCTCATACCACCAGTGACCAAATAACTCCGCGTCATAGGGAGAAACAATAATTGGTGGCCGACCCATCATACCGTGTAAATGACCAGCTTGCTGCTCACGATTATACATGAAATTAGCAGCGTGTTCTGCTGCCTTTTCCTTTGCCCAGTAAGGATCATAGAGCGCTTTATCCGCAAGACCCAAGCCCCGACCAGTGATTTTATGATACTTAATACCTGTATTTTTCCGCTGTCCATTGGGCATAATATAGGGCTTAATATACTCATATTCAGCTTCCCAACCCAAATCTTTATAAAATTCCCGGTATTCTGCTGCACCAGGATAACCCACCTCAGAAGACCATACTTGCTGAGAAGACTCATGATCTCGACCAAAAGCTGCTACACCAGTCTCCGTAAAAATTGGGGCATAACTACCGAAGCGTGGGCGGGGACGAGCGTATAAAATACCATGTCCATCGGTGAGGAAATAACGTAAACCAGCATCAGCCAGCATTCGTTCTACACCCTCATAATAAGCACATTCTGGCAACCAAATCCCTTTGGGGGCTTGGCCGAAGGTTTCCCCATAATGTTCACAAGCTACCTGAATTTGCGCCCATACAGCCTGGGGGTACATTTTCATTAATGGTAAGTAGCCATGGGTAGCACCACAGGTAATAATGTCTAAGTTATTACTATCTTGGAACTGTTTAAATGCTGTAACTAAATCACCTTGATAACGTTCCCATAACTCCCGCGCTTCATTAAACTCAGTTGCATAATGTTCCGCTAAATAACGAACATGACCATTATGGATGTTGCGCTCGGCTTCTAATTCTACAAGCTCTTCTAGTTGGGATAGATGAGCATCATAGCGTTCTTGTAATAGAGGATCACGAAGCATTGACACTAAGGGAGGTGTCATACTCATGGTGAGTTTAAAATCAACCCCGTCTCGCTTTAAGCCTTCAAATACTTTTAATAAGGGAATGTAAGTTTCTGTAATCGCTTCATACAGCCATTCTTCTTCTAGCACGTAGTCACTTCCCGGATGACGAACGAAGGGTAGATGTGCGTGAAGTACAAGCGCGACGTAGCCTATAGCCATAATATTTTTTCTGTGTGGTACTTGGAGGTTACAGACAAAAAGTCTGTGGGGGGAAATTAAGAATATTTTAAGACTATATGGGTCATGTCGCTTCACCCCAATTTAAAATTCTTCAGTTAATAGTTAAGTTAATACAGGATACTGCTTTTTGCTAATTTCTAATTTCTCAGTGGGAATTTTTCTAGTCTTCTTCACTGTCTTGATATAAGTTCTGTAAGTCTTGTAATTGGGTTTTCCGAGAAACTCGACGATATTTTTTGCTTTCTAATTTTGGTTCGTACTGACTTTGACCTTTACCTTTAGATATTAATTTTAAATTTGATTCGGGGTCAGATTGTTGATTAATCTGGTTTTGATGACCAATCGCATCATCTAAAAATTCTAAATAATGCTGATATCTTTCCCAATCACCACTAACAGCACAATCAGGCTCATCTTTATGTATACAATTGCTAAAGCGGCAATGGGCAACAGCCAGGCGTTTTCTGGCTTCTGGGAAATAGTGAATTAGTTCTTCAGGGCTACAATCTAAATCAGGTTGATTAAAACCGGGAGTATCTGCTAATAAACCACCCTCCGGCATTTCAAATAATTCTACATGACGGGTGGTATGACGACCACGAGCTAATTTACCGGAAACTTCCCCTACCCGCAGGTTAGCGTCGGGAATCAAACTATTAATCAAGCTGGACTTTCCCACACCCGAAGGACCTGCAATCACAGTAATTTTATCCTGCAAATATGTGGCTATTTGATTGATATTAATGTGATTCTGAACGCTAATAAATAAAGGTTGATAACCCCAAGCCAGGAGACGATCATTAATTTGTTGTTTTTCCAGGGAGGAAATTAAATCACACTTATTTAAACATAGTAGTACATCAACACCAGTAGATTCAGCCTTGATTAAAAATCTACTTAATTGTACAGGTTCTAAAGGAGGATCAGCAACAGCAAATACCAGCAGAATTTGATTGACATTAGCGATCGCTGGGCGATTTAATTGACTATGACGCGGTAAAACCTCAGCCACAGCCCCTCGTCCCCCAATCCAATCTGGTTCTTCAACCATAACACGATCTCCCACCATCACCTGTTGACCAATTTTTTTCAGGCGTGTTCTCCGCGTACATAGAAGAATCAAAGGATCAGGTCTTATTTCTGACTCATCCATTTGTACGCGGTAAAAATTCGCCTGTACAGCTAACACCGTACCGAATAACTGTCCAGTAGTAACAATTTCCCTTGTCATTCCGTAGCAACCGGACGACGAATAACCAGAGAAAAATAGCCTGAACAGTCCGTAATTTGTTCTACAAAATAACCAGCCATAGTCAGACTATCAGGAACTTGTTCTATAGGTTCACCTGCATCTAACCAGACCTCCAGTAAACCACCAGGGGGCATTTTTTCCAAATACAGTTTTGTCCGCACAAAATTAATTGGACAAGGAGTACCACGTAAATCGAGTTGAGCGTCAGGAGTTAATATAGAAGACCCACTCATGACTTAAACAAGCCTCCCAAGAATCCTTCTAAGCCACCTTTACCTGTTCTATCTCCCTTAATTTTAGCCAGTTTTTCCAGGAGTTCCCGTTCCTCTGGGAGGATCTTAGTAGGAATATCAATTAACACCGTCAACATTTGATCACCACGACTCACAGGATTACCCAAACGGGGGACACCACGATTTTCTAATTTCATCACCGTATTTGGTTGAGTTCCTGAGGGAATTACCAACTCCACTGGACCATCTACCGTACTTACCTCTAAACGACAACCTAAAATTGCTTGTAGGTAGCTAATTTTAATTTCCGAGATAATATTAATTCCATCCCGATGAAATTCTTGATCTTCATTAACAAATAAGTAGACATATAAATCACCAGGTGGTCCACCCCGTTGACCCGCATCTCCTTCTTGGGAAATCCTTAAACGTGTGCCATTATCTACCCCAGCAGGAACATTGATTTTTAGTTTCTTTGTCACCTGATTCGCGCCTTTACCACCACAAGCATCGCATTTATCCTCAACTACCGTTCCTGTACCATCACAGGTGGGACAAGTTGATACTTGGGTAAAGCTACCAAATGGAGTTCTTGTGACTCGTCTGACTTGACCTGAACCACTACAAGTTCCACAAGTGCGGGGACGAGTTCCTGGTTTAGCACCCGAACCATTACACACTTCACAGGTTTCTAAGTGGGAAATGCGAATTTCCTTTTCTCCACCAAATATCGCTTCCCGAAAATCTAATTTCAGGTCTAGGCGCAGATCATCACCTCTCACTGGTCCGCTACGCCGTCTTTGTTGAGTTTGTCCACCTGGAGCGCCACCAAAGCCACTGAAAATGCTTTCAAAAATATCAGCAAAACCACTCATGTCATCTGGAGAACCAGCACCAGCAGATCCAGAAACACCAGCTTCACCAAAGCGGTCATAACGAGCGCGAACTTCTGGTTCTGACAGCACTTCATAGGCGCGGTTGATTTCCTTAAATCGTTCCTCCGCCCCAGATTCTTTGTTAACGTCTGGGTGATATTTTCGGGCTAGGCGGCGATAAGCCTGTTTAATCTGTTCTTTGTCGGCGTCACGAGAGACACCCAGGGTTTCATAATAGTCGCGGGCCATATAGCAGGGTTAAAAGTTATAAAGTACCGATAGGGTGGCTTAAGCCGTGGATAGTAGCTAGTAGGTTCAAGGTAACACTTTAATTTTTGTTAATAATTAATCTTATTGGTATTTTTTTGCTAAAGTTTGCTCATAAGCACAAAAATCTAGATTTTCAGACTAATACGTACAAATGTACCCGAAGATCATGATCTGGTTTTGGTCTTTGACCTATTTTGTCTCTAGGACAATTTTAGTCAAATTTCTATTTTTAATCGAATCATAGCATTCATTAGTAATTAATTGTTAATTATTGCTGCTAGTTTTGATTAACCTTTTATTATTGTGCTATTCAGGTGTAGAAAAACCCACCTATGGATGATGGGGACTAGCCGTACCATTAAATGTGGAAAACCCAACCTATACTTTTTTTAGTATTTGTGCTGTCGGCGTTACCAATGCAGTGGAGTCAATGACTCTCGAATGACTATTCCCCTTGATTAGTACGTTGGTAAATATCTGCACCAATAGCAAAGAGAGTTTGCTGGAAATCCTCTAAAAGTGTTTTCAACTGGGTTGGGGATATATTAGGATGGCTCATTGCTGTCTTTATTTGCTTAACTTTATCATTGGCTAGGTTTATTGCTTGCTCATTCAGTAAATTGTGGTTTTCCCCTAATGTTGTGGCATAACTAAATAACAGTTTATCAGCTTGATTTTTGAGTTCCACTAATTCTTTATGTTTTTGATCCTGTTGAGCAAACAACTCCGCTTGTTTCCGCATTCTCTCAACCTCGATGCTACTCAATCCGCCTGTATCAGCAATCCGGATACTTTGCGTTTTTCCCGTACCTTTATCTTGTGCTGCCACATTGAGGATGCCATTGACATCAATCTCAAAAGCTACTTCAATTTGTGGTATACCACGAGGAGCAGGAAGAATGCCACTGAGGAAAAACTTGCCCAAAGTTTTATTATCTTTTACCATTGCCCGTTCTCCTTGCAGCACATGAATTTCTACAGAGTTTTGTCCATCAACAACTGTGGAAAATACTTGAGATTTGCTTGTGGGGATGGTAGTATTACTTTCAATAATTTTTGTGAATACTCCTCCTAATGTTTCAATTCCTAAAGATAGCGGTGTGACATCTAAAAGCAGTAAATTAGTTATTTCTCCTGCCAAAACTCCTGCTTGGATAGCAGCACCTAGCGCTACTGCTTCATCCGGGTTAATGGAACGATCTAGGGCTTTACCATTGAAGAACTTAATTAATGCCCTTTGCACTGCGGGAATACGAGTAGAACCACCTACTAAAATAACTCTATCTATACTTGCTGGGCTGAGGTCGGCACTTTTGATGGCTTGGAGAATTGGTTCTATAGTACCCTCAACTAAGTGCTTGGTCATTTCTTCAAATTGAGCGCGACTGAGCGCCATTTCCAGGTGCTTGGGTCCTGTGGCATCAGCAGCGATAAATGGTAGGTTGATAGAGGTGCTAATCATGTTGGATAGTTCAATCTTAGCTTTTTCAGCCGCCTCCCGCAGTCTTTGCATTGCTATTTTATCTTGGGTAATATCTATTTTCTCTTCTGCCTGGAATTGTTCCACCAGCCAGCGGACTATGACATTATCAAAGTCGTCTCCTCCTAAGTGATTATTACCAGATGTAGCTTTGACTTCAAATACTCCACTCCCAAGTTGGAGTATGGATACGTCAAATGTTCCTCCTCCCAGATCAAATACTAAAATTAACTGCTCTTGATCTTGTTTGTCTAAACCAAAAGCTAGAGCAGCTGCGGTGGGTTCGTTGATAATTCTTAATACCTCTAAGCCAGCAATAGTACCAGCATCTTTTGTTGCTTGTCTTTGGGCATCTGTAAAATATGCTGGTACGGTAATTACTGCTTTTTCTACCTTGTCATTTAGGAAGCTTTCTGCATCTTCCTTGATCTTTTGCAAGATCATCGCTGATATTTCTTGAGGCGTGTACTTCTGTTGGCGAATTTGCACATCTACAGTATCATCTCTACCTTTGACGCAGTTGTAAGCAACACGACCGCGCTCTAATTCTGTTTCTTCCCAACGGCGGCCAATGAATCTTTTAATACTGTAGACTGTATTTTCTGCATTAGTTACTAACTGTCGCTTGGCCAGGCATCCGATTAAGCGCTCTCCATCTCTAGTAAAACCTACTACACTGGCGGTAGTGCGTTTACCTTCGTTGTTATTAATCACTATTGGCTGTCCAGCTTCCAAGACAGCTATACAACTATTAGTAGTGCCTAAATCTATACCAATTACTTTTGTCATTGCTGCTTGTTCACTTCTTGAACTGGAGAGGGTGTTTTCAAAGTCTGTTGTGATGTATCAAATATTTTCATCTATCCCTGAATACTCTAGGATTTGAGGGATTATTTAGTATCTGATTTCATCATCTAAAACTTTTCCAACAACCCCCGATCTATTTAGCAAAAAAATTTCTTAACGAGGCAGTGCGGTTGATATCTAAACCGTATTCCTAGGATAGAAAATGATCCATAATTGTGATTTTTATTAGACTGAATCTTCCGGGGAAGAAGATACATCTTCTTTGGGAGCAGCTACTTTCACCATGGCATGACGCAGTACTCGGTCACCAAAATAATACCCGCGAACTAACTCTTCTAACACTGTTCCTTCTGGATATTCATCCGTAGCTTCTCGCATCACGGCTTCATGCAAATTCGGGTCAAATTGTTGACCTTCAGGACGCATGGGTGCTACACCTAAACGTTTTAGACACTCTACCAATTGTTTATAAACCCCTTGATAACTTTTATGAATTGTCATTTCTCCTTCGCTTTGGGGTTTGAGGTGCGACCTGGCTCTCTCAAAATTATCCACTACAGGCAGCAATTCCGTAATTGTATTTCGCTTCACCTGTAAATCTATTTCTTCTTTTTCTTTACTAGTACGCTTGCGGTAATTCTCAAAATCTGCTGCAATTCGCATATATTGAGTGCCGCGTTCTTCTAGTTGTACTTTGAGAGATTCAACTTGCCCAGTTAAAGCTGACAAAGCAGCGATATTGATTTCGACTGTTTGTGACATATCTTGGTCAATTTCTTCAGCAACCGGAATATCTTGCACTTGATTAAATTGTTGGGATTGCTCCATTGCTTGCTCACTCATCTCGTGGCCAAATTCGTTAGGGTTAATTTCGGACGGGAATTCACTTTTCATACAAATACTTAGTAAATTAGAAACTGCTATGTAAATCCTAGACAAAGCTAGAAATTTGTTTTTTAGTGCAATGGGAGCTTGGGAGCGGTTATCCTTCAGTAAATTTACACATCAAAATTTGACGTAATATCACTTTGTTGTTGGCATCTAAAAAAACTATCACTATAAATTGCTTTGTTTTAGCGTAAGTAATAGTTTGATTAAACACTTGAGATAATTCATATTGTATATGAATTACCGACTTTTCACCACAAAAAATAGACCAAGTTTTTCTATACAGGGCTTACTGAAAAAGTCTATTACTAGGGTTTAGGAGTTAGGAAAAGCAAAGAAGAAAGCAAAAAGGAATAAACAAAGCAGAAGGCAGAATCATCTAGAACTGGAAAAACCACTTGATTTTTAATTATCCTCCGCAATTGACCCTTTTTAGGGATTCATACTACTTTTTACTTTGATTTCCTTGACTATTTTACCAAACTGTTACACAAAGTTCTGTAAAACATACATCCAGATCCCTAATTTATGAAAGGGGTATGTAATCATTCACTACCAAGAGTGACAGCTAATTTATCAGCAATTCCCGCAATCCAGTTTTCATCTTGTTTCGTGTAACTGCGGGGAGCATTTGCAGCTAAAATTAAAACTCCTTCTTTACCAATTGGTTGACAAATTACACCTTGTGTGTTTTCTGGTAAATAATCAAATTCAATTTTGCCAGGATAAACAGACAAAGCAACTAGATAAATCGGCTTTTGCGTTTCTAATACTCTTTTTAAGATTGTTCCTGGTACTACTTCCGATTTAGGAGCTAATATACCACGACGCAATAAAACCTTACCTTGATAATACACTATTAGCGATCGCGTCACTGTATTTGTTAATAATAGCCGCGATGCCCAGGCTAATTCTGTTTTTGCGGTTTCTGATAAATCCCCTGCTAAAAAGAATCCCTCTTCGCCAATTAATTCTACTGTATCAGGTGTCCTTGGTTGTACCTGTTGCCAAATTAAACCAGTTAAAATTAATATCGCACTTAAAATCACTCCCAGTACATCTCCTCGTGCTTGGGAATCTGTTAGTTGTGGAGTTAATAACCGATTTATTAACAACAAGACAGTACCTAAACCCCCAACTACTAAGGGTAAACGCCGCAAAACTCGATTAGGATCAGATTCAGTCATTGATTAACACATACTTTAACGTTAATACAGATAGTATTTTACATAATTCTGTTTAAAATCTTTCTGTTTGTGTACTTTGAGATTAGTTTTTCCATTATCACCGAGTGGTTCTTCGTTAACAATAAACTATAATTAAAACTTATAAAAAAACAACAATAGTTTTAATATTCATAACTGATCATAATTTATGTTTAGATTTTCTTAACAATTAATTGAGAATTATTTTTATTTAGTCACGAGCTTGCAATACTTTCGGCGATTTGCTACAATTTTTGAGAATTTCATAATTGGGTTTATATTGTCAATTTTATCTCCGTCTGTCTAGACGATTTCCAAAACCCTTTATTCATAGTTGTTTCAGAAATCAATACCGAAAAAAAATACAAAACTTTACAAATTAGCAGCAATCTCTGAAAGAAGTTTAGTCCAAAATTTTTCCAGAAATTATGTAAGCTGACTGGGAGAACAAAAATACTATTGACAAATGAGTTAATCTATGGTATGCAGGGGTAATAGTTAAGTACCCAAAACTCCACCGAAAAATAATACACAAACATAGACTATGGATAATAGTGAAAAAATACAAGAGTATACAGTGCGGAGTACGGAGTATGAGAAAAAACCATCTCCCCAGCCTCCCACTTTTCCTACTCTTCCCCAGGTTCCAATATACGTTGGAAAAGATAACCAGTTCCCCTAGCGGTGATAATTAATTCCGGGTTACTAGGATCATCTTCTAACTTTGCTCGTAAACGGGAAATATGTACATCCACAACACGAGTATCTACATGACGTTCGGGAGTATATCCCCACACCTCTTGCAGAATTTCCGAACGGGAAAAAGGTTCACCGGAACGACCGACTAACAATTCTAATAAGCTAAATTCCATACCGGTTAAGCGGATACGCTCATCACCCTTATAAACTTGGCGTTTATTAGTATCAATTCTGATATTACTGACATGGATAACACCAGAACTAGGAATACCATTTACACCTATTTTATCTACGCGGCGTAAAACTGAACGAATTCGCGCCTCTAATTCCTTGGGTGAGAATGGCTTGACCACATAATCATCAGCACCTAATTCTAATCCAGTAATGCGGTCTGCCACATCTCCCAAAGCAGTGAGCATAATAATGGGGACATCTGATTCCTTGCGTAATTCTTGACAAACACCATAACCATCTAGTTTTGGCATCATTACATCTAAAACCACCAAGTCTGGTTCAGCCTTGCGAAACATTTCTAAAGCTTCCTCACCATCCCCTGCTGTCACCACATCATAGCCAATCATGGAAAGGCGTGTTTCCAAAATCCGACGAATGCTGGCTTCGTCGTCTACCACCAGGATTTTTTCTTTATGACTTTCCAAGTTTTGTCATGCTCCTTAACTAAAATTTTTCATGATTAATTTTTAATATCATAATATTAGGATATCATTCTCTCAATTGATTGGGAAAAAGCTGTATACCATTTCCTACTGCACCAAGGTACAGATTTATCTAGGTTTATCTGCGTTTATCTGCGGTGAACTTCCCTATTCTTGTGCCTGACTGAGGACAGAAATGCTTTCACTATTCCTATTATTAAATTTCCCATTTTTCCCAGAATTAAGAAATAATTAAGATTTTTAGATAAAATTTCAGTATGGCTAAGGCAAAAACCATTTATATCTGTAGTAATTGTGCAGCAGAATTTTCCCAATGGTTCGGAAAATGTTCAAATTGCGACACTTATGATTCTCTGGTTGAACAGAATATTAGTTCTTTGATTGGAGATATATCTAGTCGGGGTGGTGTGGGAAATTGGCACAATACCCAGAGTAATGCTAGGTCTAATACTAAACCAGCTAAAGCCAGATCTGCCTTGACTTTTGATCAAATTAGTGATAGACAAATTGCTCGTTGGGAATCGGGTTATGGTGAATTAGATCGAGTTTTAGGCGGTGGTATAGTTCCTGGGTCAATGGTGCTAATTGGTGGTGATCCTGGTATTGGTAAATCTACTTTATTATTACAAGTATCTAATCAATTAGCCCTGAAATACCGCATTCTTTACGTCACTGGAGAAGAATCAGGACAACAGGTAAAATTGCGTGCTTCTCGGTTGGGAATGTCTAAAGCTCCTACTATCGTCACAGAGGATGATGGGGAAACCGTTACAAAGGTCGAAAAACCCATAGATCCTGATAGTATCGGCGCAGATTTATATGTATTGCCAGAAACGGATTTAGAGGAAATTTTGCGAGAAATAGATTCCCTCAAACCGAATGTAGCTGTAATAGATAGTATCCAAACAGTATTTTTACCAGCTTTGACATCAGCACCAGGTTCCGTTACTCAAGTCAGGGAATGTACCGCAGCTTTGATGAAAGTGGCAAAACATGAGGATATTACTATGTTAATTGTCGGTCATGTGACTAAGGAGGGGACAATTGCCGGTCCAAGAGTATTAGAACATTTAGTTGATACGGTATTATACTTTGAAGGCGATCGCTTTGCCTCCCACAGATTATTAAGAACTGTAAAAAATCGTTTCGGAGCAACCCACGAAATTGGTATATTTGAAATGGTGTCTCAAGGATTAAAGGAAGTTGAGAACCCTTCCGAGCTATTTTTGGGCAACCGTGATGATCCTGCTCCCGGTACGGCCATTGTCGTGGCTTGTGAAGGAACAAGACCAATAGTAGTAGAATTACAGGCCTTAGTTAGTCCTACCAGTTACCCATCTCCTCGCAGAGCGGGTACAGGCATAGATTATAATCGCTTAGTACAGATACTCGCCGTGTTGGAAAAACGGGTGGGAGTACCCATGTCCAAATTAGATTCCTACGTTGCCTCTGCGGGGGGATTAAACGTAGAAGAACCAGCAGTAGATTTAGGAATTGCCGTAGCGATCGTTGCCAGTTTTCGTGATAGAATAGTTGACCCTGGTACAGTCTTAATTGGAGAGGTAGGATTAGGGGGACAAGTGCGAACAGTGTCTCAAATGGAACTACGGTTAAAAGAGGCTGCAAAATTAGGATTTAAAAGAGCTATAGTTCCCAAAGGCACAAAATTTCCCGATCTTGGCATAGAGATATTACCAGTATCTAAGGTCATAGACGCAATTATTGCTGCTGTTCCCCATCAAGAACTGACAGTAGAAGACTTAGAACCTGAGGATGAATAGAAATCAGGTGAGAAGGGAACTCTTAACAGGGAAGAGGTTTTGGGCAACTTTACTTTTCGTTCTCAAGAGTAGCTAATTAAATCAGAACTGAAAAAGGTAAAAGTAGTTGGGAACTCTATTTGATGATAGAAACCAAATATTATCATTATTTTAACTACTTATTAACTATATCTTAATTTATCCTTACTATCGTAAGTGTATTAATAATGGGAGAAAAAAATTGTCTAATTTCTAATAGGCAAATTTTCGACATAAATACAACTGAATAAATATAACAGAAAAACTGACAAGAATTCTCAGGTAACATGATCACTTTGGTAACTAGACTATTAAAGGAGACTCTAGTATGGCAGTTTTCGCAGGCGACATTGCTTTTCTTGGGGTAAATTCTACCGATCCTGATCAATTTGCAATTCTCGCATTAAAACCAATTGCTGCTGGTGATACATTCTATGTTACCGATGGTGGTATTACTGGAAATGGGGGAGTCGCATCGAGTTTTTTCCGTCTGACCGAAGGTTTCCTAGAATATACCGCACCTACAGGGGGAATCGCTGCTGGCAGCGTACTCCTGATCAACGCTGGTGGAGGTAGCGCCCCATCTGTGGTACGCAATGGTGGAGGTAGTGCTGGCTCAGTGAGGCTATTAGCCAATGGCAATTCCACTCCTAACACGACGAATTTTTCCTTCTCTACTAGCGGAGACTCACTCACAGCCTACACCGTTAGCAGTGGTACGCACCTCACTGGTACGCCCAATCTGATTGCGTTTATAGGCTTTGGTGTTTCCCCTTATGGCACTGGTTCTGCACAATCATCCAGTACACCAACGATTCCTGGCGGTCAAGTTCTTGTCCTTGGCAATTTGGACAATGCTATTTTTACTAATGCCGCAAACGCTTATTTACAGACTATCAGCACTCTGAGTACCGCCAATAACTTTACGGCTAGAGACTCAACGGTTGTTGACTTGACTACACTTTCTTCAGGCAACATTTCACCTCTACCAACTGTTAACCTCTCTGTAAGTGCCAACACAGGAACAGAAGCGGGTACAACAGTCATCACTGTCACAGCCACAGCCTCTAGTGCTGTTTCTGGCAATCAAACCGTTAATTTAGCTGTTACCGGAACAGGTATCACCACAGCAGATTACACCCTCAGCAATAGCATCATCACTATTCCCAATGGTGCAACCGTTGGTACTGTCTCCTTCACCGTTGTTGATGATGTTTTAGTGGAAGGAACAGAAACCGCGACTTTAACTATTAGCAATCCTGCCAGTGGTCTGACATTAGGTAACACCACTACTCAAAACGTCGCTATCACAGATAACGATGTGATTGCAAATCCCACCGTTAACCTCTCTGTAAGTGCCAATACAGGAACAGAAGCGGGTACAACAGTCATCACTGTCACAGCCACAGCCTCTAGTGCTGTTTCTGGCAAT
>NZ_KE384664.1:28763-28966 GCF_000426925.1 Dolichospermum circinale AWQC310F
CAAACCGTTAATTTAGATGTTACGGGAACAGGTATCACCACAGCAGATTACACCCTCAGCAATAGCATCATCACTATTCCCAATGGTGCAACCGTTGGTACTGTCACCTTCACCGTTGTTGATGATGTTTTAGTGGAAGGAACAGAAACCGCGACTTTAACTATTAGCAATCCTGCCAGTGGTCTGACATTAGGTAACACCAC
>NZ_KE384664.1:28976-37776 GCF_000426925.1 Dolichospermum circinale AWQC310F
AACTCAAAACATCACCATCACAGATAACGATGTCGCCATTACCAAAATTAGCGCCATTCAAGGTAGTGGTGCAACAGCAGCATTGACAGGAACTCAAACCATTGAAGGTATCGTTACCGGCGCATTCCTTGGTGCTACTAAACTCAATGGCTTCTATGTCCAAGAAGAAGACGCTGATACCGACAGTAACTCTGCCACCTCCGAAGCCATCTTTGTTTATGATCCATCAGGATTATTCACCGGCAACATCGGTGATAAAGTCAGAATCACGGGAACAGTTAGTGAATTTACTACTACTAGCGGGTCTAATACTAGCAGTTTAACTCAATTTTCTAGTTTAACGAGTGTTGTTAATCTGGGAGCAGGTACGTTACCCACAGCAGTTAACGTCCAATTACCCAATAGCAATTTAGAAAGCTACGAGGGAATGCTAATTAACTTGAGTGCTGGTAGTGGAAACCTCACAGTAACAGAGTATTATCAACTAGGACGTTATGGGCAGGTTGTTCTCTCAGCAATGGGTTCTAGTAACCAACCGGGTACAGATGCCAGACTAGATCAATATACCCAATTCAATGCTCCCAGTGTTAGCGGTTATGCTACTTATTTGGCGGATATTGCTGCTCGCAAGATCTATCTTGATGATGGTAGTGCTGTTCAAAACCCAGATCCGATTATTTTTGGTCGTGGTGGTAATCCTTTAAGTGCGATTAATACTCTGCGCGGTGGTGATACTGTTGCCAGCATTACAGGTATTTTAGACCAGCGTTATGAAGGGTATCGCATCCAAACTACAGATGGGGTTAATTTTACTCCGGGTGGAGGTTTGGGGGAACGGCCGTTTGCCCCTACGGTTGGTGGTACTCTGAGGGTGGCTAGTTTTAATGTTCTTAATTATTTCAATGATTTAGATACGAATGTTAATATCAATACTAATGGATTGAGTTTTGAGCCTCGTGGTGCTAATACTGCTATTGAGTTAACTCGTCAATTGAATAAGATTGTCCAAGCCATTATTAGTTCTGGTGCTGATGTTTTGGGTTTGATGGAATTGGAAAACAATGGCTATGGTGCTAATAGCGCTATTCAAAGTTTAATCACTGGACTCAATGGGGTTGCTGGTGCGGGTACTTACAGTTTTATTAGTTCTAGTACAAGATTGGGGACTGATGCTATTACTGTAGGTTTAATTTACAAATCCAGTCAAGTCACTCCTTATGGTGCAGCCGCGACACTACCCGATAGCTTTGGTACAGGTGCTTATGACCTAGTGGGACGTAAACCCCTAGCGCAGACATTCCAACAAAACTCCAACGGTGAATTATTTACCGCTGTCGTCAATCACTTCAAATCCAAAGGCAGCAACGCCGGAGGTATTGGTGATACCGATGCTGGTGATGGTCAAGGCTTATCCAATGGTACTCGCACCCGTCAGGCCCAGGATTTAGCGGCATGGTTGGCTACTAAGCCCACTGGGGTTAATGATGGTGATTATTTGTTGTTGGGTGATTTCAATGCTTATGCTCAAGAAGACCCTCTGACTACATTAGCGATCGCCGGATATAACAATCTTCTGCCTAACACTTTTTACTCTTACGTTTTTGATGGTCAGTTAGGTTCTCTTGATCATGCTTTAGCTACTAGTAGTCTAGCTGCACAGGTATCCGATGTGGAAATATGGCACATTAACGCCGATGAGCCTAGCGTATTAGACTATAATATCGAATTTAAATCCATAAATCAAATTACCAGCTTATACAGTCCCGACCAATTCCGTGCTTCTGATCACGACCCGGTAATTGTGGGATTGAACCTTAACTCGGCTCCTACCAATATCACTTTAACTGCTACTAGCATTAATGAAAATGTACCCGCCAATAGCGTCGTAGGTACTCTTGCGACCATTGACCCCAACAACAGTGACACTTTCACCTATAGCTTAGTGGCTGGTGCTGACAATGCAGCCTTCACCATTAACAGCAATCAATTGCTCATTAACACCTCACCAGACTTTGAAACCCAGTCTAGTTACAGCATTGTCGTCCGTTCGACAGATCAAAGTGGACTTTACACCGATAAAGTGTTCACAATTAACGTTAATAACATGAACGACCCCGCCACTATTAATGGCAACAGTATCCTGAGCATCACCGAAGGAACTAACATTAACGCCGGTAAGCTAACCGCCTCCGGTACGTTAACGGTTGTAGATCAAGATGCTGGTGAAAATAAATTTGCTACCACCGTCGTTTCCGCTAACGGCAATTTGGGTAGTTTGACAATTACAGAAACCGGGGCATTTAGCTATAGCGTTAATAATAGCGCGGTACAGTATTTAAACGCTGGTCAAAGCAAAGTTGATACTTTTACCGTCACATCTTTAGATGGTACAGCCAGCCGAAATATCAGCATCACCATTAATGGTATCAACCCAGCTACAACAGTGGATTTGTCCACTTATGTCCGGGTTGGCCGATACGACTTACCTGAACCTACTCGCACCACTGCACCCACTAATAGCCTATTAGCTCAGGAAGTCTCTGCTGTGACTTACAACTGGGATACAGATACGCTGTTTGTTGTTGGAGATGGCAGTACATCAATCGTACAAGTATCAAAAACAGGGCAGTTAATCAATTCCATGACCCTAGCTCCCGGTAATAGTCCCCAAGGTACAGACTTTTATGACATTGAAGGACTTACTTATATTGGTAATGGCAAATTTGTCTTAATTGAAGAACGAGACAGACAGGCCAATTTGTTTACCTATACCCCCGGAAGCACTCTGACTAAAGCCAATACCCAAACCGTCAAACTGGGGACAACCATTGACAACATCGGTATAGAAGGGATTTCCTGGGACCCCCAAAGCGGTGGATTTATTGCGGTGAAGGAGAAACAACCCGCAGGTATTTTCCAAACTACTATTGATTTTGCTGCGGGGACAGCCAGTAATGGTTCTCCCACCACAGTTAATTCAATAAACCTTTTTGATCCAGCATTAGCTAATCTTTTAGATTTTGCTGATGTTTATGCCCTGTCTAACTTATCGTCTTTGAATGGACAACCGGATTATAGCCGCTTATTAGTTTTGAGCCAAGAATCCGGCAAAATTGTCAGCATTGACCGCTCCGGCAACATCTCCAGTTCATTAAAAATCATTTCCGATCCTGGAAATCCAGCTTCCGTTGTCGACCAGCAACATGAAGGACTGACCATGGATAAAAATGGCTATCTCTATGTAGTCAGCGAAAATGGTGGTGGTAATATTAGTTATCCGCAACTTTGGGTTTACGCACCTTCAGCAATTCCTAATCAAGCCCCCACTGGTTTGGTTCTGGATAATAAGGTACTAGCGATTGCCGAAAACACCAGTACCACCGCCGCCATAAAAATAGCCGACATTACCATTACTGACGATGGATTAGGAATAAATACTCTGAGTTTAAGTGGAGCAGATGCCAGTTTCTTTGAAATTAACGACACTGCATTTTACATCAAAGCTGGTACTACTTTAGACTACGAAACTAAAACCAGTTACAGTGTTACTATTAATGTAGACGATGCCACCCTTGGTAACAATCCCGACGCAACTGCCAATTTTACATTGGCTGTTACCGATATCGTCAATGAAATACCCACCCTACCCGCTCTCATTATCTCTGAAGTATCACCCTGGAGCAGTAGCAATAGCGTCTATACTGCCGACTGGTTTGAGGTGACAAATATTGGTACTAGTGCTGTAGACATCACTGGCTGGAAGATGGACGACAACTCCAACTCCTCCGCTAGTTCTGTGTCCCTTAACGGTGTTACTAGTATTGCTCCTGGGCAATCGGTGATTTTCCTAGAAACCGCTACACCTGACACCACTATCCCGGCATTTAAAACCGCTTGGTTTGGTACTAATGTTCCCAGTAATTTAACCATTGGCAGTTATACAGGTAGTGGCGTAGGACTAAGCGCCCTCGGCGATGCTGTCAATCTCTTTAATGCCAATGGTACGAGAATCACAGGCGTTAGTTTTGGTGGGTCTACCACATACACAACCTTCGACAATGCGGTTGGCTTGGGTAGCACCACCCTACCTCTGCCAACAGTGTCAACTATAAGCGCCGTCGGAGTTAAGGGAGCGTTTTTATCCTTTAATAACGCGCTGAATGTTACATCTAAAGAAATCGGTTCACCAGGAAGGATTAACAACATGAACAACCTCGCAAGTATTAGTGGTAACGGCAATGTCACTATTAAGGAAGGAACTAATGTTAATGCTGGTAAGCTAACCGCTTCTGGTACATTAACGGTTACAGATGAAGATGCTGGTGAAAATAAATTTGCCACCACCGTCGTTTCCGCCAACGGTAACTTAGGTAGCTTGACAATTACGGACACAGGAGCATTTAGCTATAGCGTTGATAACAGCGCAGTACAGTATTTAACTGCCGGTCAAACCAAAATAGACACCTTTACCGTTACCTCTTTCGATGGTACAGCTACTCAAAACATAGCGATCGCTATTAACGGAGTCACGGCTGGATTCACAGGAGTAGCCGCCGGAGATACCACAGCCACCAGTGCCATACTCTGGACTCGTACTTTCGACACTGCCAATACAACCACCCAACCCGGTATCACACAAGATGTCACCCTGCAATTGTCCACCGACGCTAATTTTACCACCATAGTCAGGTCAATTAGTGGAGTAACCCGCGATGCCAACCGCGACTATACCCTGAAAATAGATGCCACAGGCTTACAGAGTGGCACAAAATACTATTACCGCTTCCAAACAACCGCCGGCGAATCGAGCCAAGTAGGGACATTTAGAACTGCTTATGAAGCCACAACCCAAGCACCCGTAAAATTTGCCTTTAGTGGAGATGCAGACGGTGTCATGCGACCCTACATTTCTACCCAAAACTTCCCCAACTTGAACTTAGACTTCTTCATGTTCTTGGGAGACACAATTTATGAAACAGCAAGTACCGGCTCTCCCGCAGCAACCACCAACATCGTTGGTAATCCCAGTCAAGCCTTAATCGACTACCACCGTAAATATCTAGAAAACCTCCGGCCTGTCAATAATAACGGCTTTTCGGGTTTACAAGGTCTGTATAGTTCTCAAGGCAACTACACTGCACTAGATAACCACGAACTAGGCAACAAACAACTAATCAATGGCGGCGCACCAGGCGCATTAGCTACCGCATCAGGTAATGGTTCTAGTAACACGGTAGATGATGTCAATACAACAGGTGTATTTATTAACCAAAATCCTGGTTTTAAAGCTCTGATTCAAGCATACTCTGATTACCAACCGATTAGAGAGCGCATTATTTCCGCCCCTACTGATCTTCGCACTAATGGTACACAACAACTTTATTTAGCTCAACAATGGGGTAAGAACGTTATTCATATCAATACAGACACTCGCAGTTACCGTGATGTGCGGTTAAAGACTGCTACTGGTGCTGATGATACGGGTTCTCGTGCTGATAATAGCGATCGCACAATGCTAGGAGATACTCAACTAGCTTGGTTAAAGCAAACTCTGTTAGACGCGCAAAATAACGGCACTATTTGGAAGTTTGTCAGTGTATCTAGTCCTATAGATCAAATTGGTGCTATTGGTTCTGGTGCTGATGGTGGTAAATCATGGATTGGTGGCTATCGTGCAGAGCGTAATGACTTACTCAAATTTATAGCTGACAATAGCATCAAAAACGTAGTCTTTTTGTCCGCAGATGACCACCAAAATCGCATCAATGAACTAACCTACACAGATAACGGTGTAGTCAAAGTTCTACCCAATGCTTTATCAATCGTAGGTGGACCAGTAGGAGCTACCGGACCCGATACCATTACCAACCATAGTTTTGCTAATATCCAGACTTTAGCGAATAACCTTGCTAACAATCAGATAGCAGCAGGAATTAACCCACTTGGCTTAGATCCTAATTTCCCCGGATTAAGAAATGTGTGGCGTGAAAACGACACCAACCCCACACAAATCGAACCCGTTGACTTCTATTCCCCCGACACCTTCAATTACACCGTTTTTGACATTGCTGCCGATGGTAAAACCTTGAACGTAAACGTGCAGGGAGTTAACTCTTATGCTCAAAACACATTCCCAGAACCATCCGCAGCTAATCAGGTTCGCTCAATTCTCAGCTTTAGCATTGATGCCGCTGTTCCCGTCTTTAACTTTAACCTTCCTAACTACTCAGTTGCAGAGGGTGGTACTTCTGGTTTCTCCAACGCCACAGTGCGAGTAACCCGTCAAGGAGACCTATCCGGTACAAATTCAGTGCAACTGCAACTAAATGGTGGTACAGCCAACGGTAGTGCCGCTGCTCCTACAGTAGACACAAGCAAAGGACCGAGCAGTTCAGCCACTTCTTATATCATCCCCACTACACCAGGCTCTGGTGTTAGTTTGAAATCCATCCTCACGGTTGGAGATTGGGTTAACAACAAACCCGACGGCACACCCTATAGAATGGTTGGCATTCCCGATGGTTTGGGAGCTTATGATAACGGTGATGGGACTTTCACCCTATTAATGAACCATGAAATAGGCAGTACATCTGGAATTGTCCGCGCCCATGGCGGTACAGGAGCATTCGTTTCCAAATGGGTAATCAACAAATCAGACTTATCAGTAGTCAGCGGCAGCGACCTAACCCAGACAGTATACGTATGGAATAGTACCAACTTCGCCCAAAGCACCACCACAGCATTTAGTCGTTTCTGCTCTGGGGATTTAGCAGCGGTTTCCGCTTTCTACAACAGCACCACGGGACTCGGTAGCACAGCACGTATTTATTTGAATGGCGAAGAAAGCGGAGCCGAAGGTCGTGCTTTTGCTCATATCGCCACCGGCACAAACGCCGGTACAACTTATGAACTACCCTACCTAGGTAAATTCAGTTGGGAAAATATTGTTGCTAGTCCCACCCTTAGTAATAAGACAGTAGTAGCCGGACTAGATGACTCCGCAGGTGGTCAAGTTTACATCTACATTGGCGATAAAACCAACACAGGAACGGACATTGACAAAGCGGGATTAAACAACGGTAAACTGTATGGAATTGCTGTTACCGGACTAACAAGCGAAACTAACACAACCAACTTAGCACCGGGAAGCAGATTTACATTAGCGGACTTAGGCAAAGTCCAAAATACAACAGGAGCAGCACTGCAAACCCAGAGTGTAGCGGCTGGTGTCACAGCCTTCTTACGTCCTGAAGATGGACATTGGGACCCATCTAACCCCAGCGACTTCTACTTTGTCACCACTAATTCATTTAGTGGTCCTAGCCGCCTGTGGAGACTGCGCTTTGATAATCCAACTAATCCAGAGTTAGGCGGTACTATTGAAGCGGTTCTGGATGGTACTGAAGGACAGAAGATGTTTGATAATATGACCATAGACAAGTATGGTCATATCCTGCTTCAGGAGGATGTAGGGAACAATGCCCATATTGGCAAAATTTGGCAGTATAACATTGCTACTGACAGTTTAAAACTAATAGCGCAACATGACCCAAATCGCTTCCTTTCCGGTAGTCCTAACTTTTTGACTCAAGATGAGGAATCATCAGGGATTATTGATGCTCAAGATATTCTCGGACCTGGTTGGTTCTTGCTTGACACCCAGGCACACTACGGTATTGCAGGGGAACTGGTAGAAGGTGGACAATTACAGGCACTTTTTAATCCTGACACCTACAAAGCCTACCAAACGGACTATATCAACAGCGCCATCACTGTTACTTTTGCACCGGGTGAAAGTTATAAAGACGTACAGATTCCTATTGCGGGCGATAGTGTGATTGAGTCTAGTGAAACCGTCAACCTGAGTCTAGTAAACCCCAGTAGTGGCACATCCCTAGGTACACAGCAACCCACCGCAGTTCTCACCATAGCCGACCTCAACCAAGCGCCGACCAACTTAATCCTCAGCACCAGCACAGTTACGGAAAATCAAACGGATGGTGTAATTGGTAATCTCACCAGCACAGACCCAAATACAGGAAACACCTTTACCTATAGCTTAGTTACAGGGGATGGTGACACTGACAACGATTTATTTAGCATTGTTGATAATCAACTCATAGCTAATACTGTATTTGACTTTGAAACCCAAACAAGTTACAGCATTAGAGTCCAAACCACAGATCAAGATGGGTTATCTTTTGAGAAGGCTTTAACTATTAACGTTAACGACATTAACGAAGCACCGACGGATTTGTCTTATGATAATACCACTGACACTACTGCAATTGATGAAGGTCAACCCAGTGGTACAGTGGTTGGTAATCTCATCAGTACAGACCCAGAGACAGGTGACACTTTTACTTATAGCTTAGTTGCAGGGGATGGTGACACTGATAACAGTGCTTTCACTATTAGTGGAAATCAACTGCAAATTAACGCTTCTCCAGATTTTGAAACTAAATCCAGTTACAGCATCCGGGTGAGAACTAGCGATAATGATGGTTTGACTTTCGAGAAGGTTTTGACTATCAACGTTAATGACCTCAACGAAATCATTGGTAATGCTAGTAACAATAATCTTGTGGGGACTGCAAATAACGATTACATTGATGGCAAAGCTGGTAACGATACTCTCAACGGTGGTGCTGGAGTAGATATCCTGATTGGTGGTATGGGAAATGATACCTATATAGTTGATACAACCACTGACACCATCATTGAAAATCCCGGTGAAGGTAGAGATTTAGTACAATCATCTGTTACTTACACTCTGAGCGAAAATGTAGAAAACCTGACC
>NZ_KE384664.1:37938-38437 GCF_000426925.1 Dolichospermum circinale AWQC310F
ATACGGGAAATGATACCCTGAATGGTGGTTCAGGTAATGACAGTTTGGTTGGTGGTACAGGAAATGATACTTATCTGTTCTCCATTACCTCTAGCCTCGGTACTGACACCATTACAGAAGCAGTAGTGGGTGGCCAAGATACCATTGACTTCACTGGTACGACCGCAGCAATCCGCCTAAATCTAGGCATTACCACTACTCAAACCCTGGTTGCTAATGGTTCAAAACTGACATTAACTGTCGCTAATACCATTGAAAACGTGATTGCCGGTGCTGGAGCAGATAGAATTATCGGCAATGACTTAGATAACCGCTTGGTTGGTGGTGCTGGTAATGACGTTCTGGTTGGTGGTGCTGGTAATGATACTCTAGTTGGTGGCGCTGGTAATGACATTCTGACTGGTGGTGCTGGTAATGATACTCTAGTTGGTGGCGCTGGTAATGACATTCTGACTGGTGGTGCTGGTAATGATGTATTCAGCTTTGCAGGGAATGCTGC
>NZ_KE384664.1:38447-43009 GCF_000426925.1 Dolichospermum circinale AWQC310F
GTTCACTTCGGCTAGTCAAGGTCTAGATATTATCCAAGACTTTGGTATCGGTAGTGACCAAATATTGTTGAGTAAGTCTGTATTCGCTTCTTTGACCAGTGTAGTAAATGAGTTGGCTGTGGTTGAAGATGATGATTTGGCAGGTACTAGTAATGGGCTGATTGTCTATAGCTTTAGCAGTGGTAGTCTTTACTACAACCAAAATGGCGCGGCTGCGGGCTTTGGTGCTGGTGGTGAGTTTGCTATTCTCGCTACTGTTCCTACTCTGACTGCTAGTAATTTCTCTCTTGTTTAATGAGTAATTGGTTTAGTTAATCAGTGCTCTCTGAGGTGGGGGATGATTCTTAGGTAGCGATTCTTAGGTTGTGAGATCGCGCTATCATCTCCCACTTTTTTTTGTTTGATGCTGAAAAACTGCTAAAATCTTTTTTAACGGTAGAAGCAGAAGACTTTAGCTAACAACTGGCAACTAAAAATTAGAATTTCACAAAAATTTGATAAATTAATACATAATTTGCAACAATTAGGGAAACATTAGTTTGAGTTATGATCCAGAAGCAAATACCCCCACGGTGGAGAGTTAATTAATTGAGTTGCTTCGGCAGCATAAGGAGAAATATTTCTGGCTAAAGCTGACTTTTTACCCCGTGTGGAACTTGATGAACGAGCGGTTTGGAGATTTAGAAATGATTGCTGTTGGTGGTTTTAGTCTGTTGACTGGTTTTATGAACGAAGCAGATTACAAGATTTATTTTAACCTTTGCTCTATGGTGTTATGTTTTTCTGTGATTCTCGACCAGCATCACAGATGATCGTACTACTTTCTATAGAGTTTAATCTGTGGGATTTTCTTAAAATAACTTACTGTTTTTATGATTGCTGCTACTGTACTAGTGAGTTGTGCAAAGTGCTGGAAACTTATTATATAGATAAATACTTATTATCAAAATCAAGAAATTTAGGAAATAAATAAATTGTTCTTAACCTGTTGTGGTAACTGTTCTTAACATACGTATGATTATCTAAGTATTACTTGCAAAAACTAAATTAAGCGATTAAGAGGTTTTATGACAACAGGTAATCATGTTATTTTCATGCACCCAGATGGAACTAGTCCATCTCATTATGCTTTTGCAAGATTTGTAGATAAGGGTCCTGATGGACGGTTGAATTGGGACAAGATGTCCAATGCTGGTGTGTATCTGGGTCACATGGAAGACCAGTTGGGCGGCACATCTAATGCTGGTGCTGTGACTCACGCTACAGGTGTTAAGGTTTATGCGGAGTCTTTTGGTTATGAACTAGGGAATTTAGCGATTACATCTCTTTCTGGAACTACCAAAACTATTGTTGAAGAAGCTAGAGATGCAGGTAAGGTTACTGCTTTAGTTCAATCTGGGGCGATTTATGAGCCTGGTACAGCTGCTTTTGTTGCTAAGACACAGCAAATTACTAACGCCAATGGAAGTATCACTGTACCTCGCGCTCAAGCTGCGGAAATTGCCAGACAGGTAATTAACTCAGGTGTTGACTTTATCATGGGTGGTGGTGAACTGAATCTTTTGCCGGTTGGTACAAATGGTTTTCACGGTACTGCGGCTCAACTCGATGCTTTAAGCACTAATTCTTTAATACGCCCTACGGAAAACCTGATTGAACTGGCAAAGAGTAAAGGTTACACGGTTGTTTACAATGAAGACCAACTCAATGCTTTGCTGGCTTTGCCTGTAGCACCAACTAAAGTGTTGGGTGTATTTGCACCTGTTCATACTTTTAATGATCGGCCTGAAGAAGTTTTAGCAGCGAATAACTTACCACTATATGTGGATACGGCACCGACTATTGCTGAGATGCTGAGTGTAACCCAGAAGTTGATGGAAAAACACCCCAATTTCCAGAATGGTTCTATTGCTATTGTGGAGGAGGAAGGTACGGACAATTTCGGGAATAACAACAATGCTGCTGGAACTTTAGAGGGATTGCGCCGTACGGATGCGGCTATTGGTGTAGCAATGGACTTCATTAATAAGTATCCCAATACTTTGATGGTGACTGCTGCTGATAGCGATGCTGGTGGTTTACAAGTAGTTGATCCTCGTAATCCTGGAACAAATCTAGGTAATATTAATAATAATCCGACTACGACTGCTCGCAATGTACCTTTAGACGGTCAAACGGGAGCTAATACTTTACCTTTTGTCGCTGCTCCAGATGCTGATGGTGATGTGTTTGGGTTTGGTGTTGCTTGGGCGGGTACACCGGACTTTAGTGGTTCAATTGTTTCTAAAGCTCATGGTCTTAATGCAGATAAATTACCTGCAACTCTAGACAATACTAAGATTTATGAGTTGATGTACGAGACTCTATTCAATATTGAATTGGTATCTCGGAATCCTGACCCCACACCTGCCCCCAAAGCTACCAAGTCAACTGGGAATGTGATTTTTATCCATCCAGATGGTACAAGTCCTTCTCATTACATGGCAACCCGCAATGTTGATTTAGGTCCTGATGGTAGGCTCAACTGGGACAAGATGTCAAATGCTGGTGTCTATTTAGGACACATGGAAAACCAGTTAACTGGTACTTCCAATGCCGGGGCTGTCACTCATGCTAATGGTGTGAAGGTATTCAATGAGTCCTTTGGCTTGAATGAAGACCAATCTATTATTACTCCTGCTTCTGGTAAAGTTGGCTACACAATTTTAGAAGAGGCGATCGCTGCTGGTAAAGCAACCGCCCTTATTCAATCAGGTCATATTGGTGAGCCTGGAACAGCCGCTTTTGCTGCTGCCACTACTAACCGTGTTGGTAATAACATCCGCGCCCGTGATAAGACAGCCGAAATTGCCGAACAGGTAATTCGCTCTGGCACTCAAATCATCATGGCGGGGGGTGAAGTTTATCTACTACCTAAGGGTACTACTGGCTTCCACGTTACTGCCCAAATTGATGCTGCTTTCAGTGATTCTGAAGATCGCCCCACCACTAACCTGATTGATTTAGCAAAATCTTTGGGTTATAGCGTGGTTTACACGGAAGAACAAATGAATACTGCTGTGGCAAGCGCTACTGCTTCCACGAAGTTACTGGGAGTCTTTGCTGCTAACCACACCTTTAACGATCGCACTGAAGAAGCACTAGGACTCAACAGTGCCAATCCTCAGCCCCTATATTTAGCTACTGCGCCCACAGTGGCAGAGATGCTAGATGCGTCTTTAAAAATTCTCAACAAAGACCCTGATGGTTTCTTTGTGGTAGTGGAAGAGGAAGGTACAGACAACTTTGCTAATAACAACAATGCAGTTGGCACTATAGAAGCTGTACGCCGGGCTGATGCAGCGATCGGTGTAGCCATGAACTACATCAACACCATAGATCCTAATACTTTGGTGATTACAGCCGCAGATAGCGATGCTGGCGGATTGCAAGTATTCCAATTCGAGCCTTACACCCGTCCCGCTGGCAACTTTACCCCCAACAACCCCACACTGGCAAATACTGAGCCTAGTGCGCCATTTATTCGTGTTAACCCCACTACAACTAATACAAATCAGGCAGTTTTGGATGGTGTTAACGGCAGCACAGGTACAGCAGAAGCACCTTGGAAACCCTTTGCAGCAAAAAGCAGCATAGATGGAGCGATGGGTAACTTTGGTGTGGCTTGGGTCGGTACTCCCGATTTCCCTGGTAGCATTGTTGCCAAAGGCTATGGGATGAATGCCGAAAAGTTGCCTAGCACCTTGGACAATACCGTAATCTATGACCTCATGTACCAAACCATGTTTGGTGTCTACAATCTAATCAATGGTACAAGTGGTAACAATAGTCTCACAGCCACTACTAACCCAGATCGAATTTTGGGTAATGGAGGTAATGATACTATCACCTCAACTGTTGCTAACGCCGGACAAAATGACCTTTTCGATGGTGGCATAGACACAGATACCTTAGTAATATCTGGAGGAACAGCATCAACCACTTTAACATTGAATGTTGCCAATATTGCCAATACTAGCAATCAATTAATCGGTATTCCCGGACTGGTAGTTCAAAACTTTGAGATCTTCAATTTTGCTAACTTCTTGGGAACTCTCAACGCTACTGGTAGCACAGGCAATGACACTATTACTGCTGGTGCTGGTAACGATACCCTTGATGGTGGTGCAGGAACAAATAGTTTACGAGGTGGTCTTGGTAATGATACTTATATCATTAGTACCTTAACTAATACCATTACCGAAGCTGCTAATGCTGGAATAGATACTGTTCGATCATCTGTAACTTACACGCTGGCAACCAATGTAGAAAACCTAGTTCTTACAGGAACTACCGACCTGAATGGAACTGGTAATACCCTCAATAACACCTTAACTGGCAACATTGGTAATAACATCCTCAATGGTGGCATCGGTGCGGATACCCTGATTGGTGGTGCAGGTAACGACACTTATATTGTTGACAACGCAGGTGATGTGATTACGGAAGCAAATGGTGAAGGTAGAGATTTAGTACAATCATCTGTTACTTACACTCTGAGCGAAAATGTAGAAAACCTGACC
>NZ_KE384664.1:43257-47767 GCF_000426925.1 Dolichospermum circinale AWQC310F
AGATGGTGGTCAAGATACTATTGATTTCACTGGTACAACCGCAGCAATCCGCCTAAATCTAAGTATTACTACTACTCAAACCTTGGCTGCTAATGGTTCAAAACTGAAATTAACTGCCGCTAATACCATTGAAAATGTGATTGCTGGTGCTGGAGCAGATAGAATTATCGGTAATGACCTAGATAACCGCTTGGTTGGTGGTTTAGGTAATGATGCTCTGACCAGTGGTGTGGGTAATGATACTCTAATTGGTGGCGCTGGTAATGACATTCTAACTGGTGGTCTTGGTAATGATGTCTTCAGCTTTACAGGGAATGCGGCGTTCACTTCCGCTACTCAAGGTCTAGATACTATCCAAGACTTTACTTCTGGTAATGACCAAATCTCGTTAAGTAAGTCTGTATTTGCGTCTCTAACCAGTATTGTCGGTCAAGGATTCAGTGTAGCAAACGAGTTTGCTGTGGTTGAAGATGATGATTTGGTAGGTACTAGTAACGGGCTGATTGTTTACAGCCAAAGCAGTGGTAGTCTTTACTACAACCAAAATGGCACGGTGGCAGGCTTTGGTACTGGTGGTGAGTTTGCTATTCTCGCTACTGCTCCCACTCTGACTGCTAGTAATTTCTCTCTTGTTTAATGAGTAATTAGTTCACTTAATCAGTGATCTCTGAAGTGGGGGATGATTCTTAGGTAGCGATTCCTAGGTCGCGCTATCATCTCCCACTTTTTTTGTTTGATGCTGAAAAACTGCTAAAATCTTTTTTAGCAGTAGAAGCAGAAGACTCCAGCTAACAACTGGCAACTAAAAATTAGAATTTCACAAAAATTTAACAATGTCTACAAAAATTTGATAAATTAATACATAATTCGCAACAATTAGGGAAACATTACCTTGAGTTATCATCCAGAAGCAAATGCCCCCCACGGTGGAGAGTTAATTAACCGAGTTGCTTCGGCAGCCCAAAGAGAAATATTTCTAACCAAAGCTGACTTTTTACCCCGTGTGGAACTTGATGAACGAGCAGTTTCTGATTTAGAAATGATTGCTATTGGTGGTTTTAGTCCATTAACTGGTTTTATGAACCAAGCAGACTACAACCGAGTAGTTACAGAAATGCGGTTAGCTAACGATATTGTTTGGTCAATTCCCATTACACTGTCTGTAACCCCAGCAGTGGCAGACCGTTTAGAAATAGGTAATTTGGTGCGTCTGGATAACCCCAGCGGGCAGTTTATTGGGGTATTGGAATTAACCGAAAAGTATGCCTACGACAAACAACGGGAAGCTATTAATGTTTATCGCACTGACGACCCTAAACATCCCGGCGTGCAGGTAGTATACAATCAGGGTTCTATTAACTTAGCTGGTGATATCTGGTTATTACAACGGGACTCTCATCCCCATTTTCCCAGCTACCAAATTGATCCTGCTGCTGCACGGGAAATGTTTAGAAACAAGGGCTGGAAAACAATTGTCGGTTTCCAAACTCGTAATCCTATCCACCGAGCCCATGAGTATATTCAAAAGTGCGCTTTAGAGACTGTTGATGGTCTATTCCTACACCCACTGGTAGGAGCAACTAAAGAAGATGATATTGCTGCTGATGTGCGGATGCGTTGTTATGAAATTCTGCTAGAACACTATTATCCCCTAGATAGAGTAATTTTAGCAATTAATCCCGCAGCAATGCGTTATGCAGGTCCGAGGGAAGCAATTTTTCATGCCTTAGTTCGCAAAAATTACGGGTGTACACATTTTATTGTCGGACGGGATCATGCTGGTGTAGGTGATTATTACGGCACTTATGACGCTCAATATATATTCGATGAATTTGCGCCAGAAGAGTTGGGAATTGTGCCAATGAAGTTTGAACACGCTTTTTACTGCACACGCACCAAACAAATGGCTACAACTAAAACCAGCCCCAGCAGACCAGAAGAACGGGTTCATCTGTCTGGAACAAAGGTGCGGGAAATGTTACGTCGGGGTGAGTTACCACCACCAGAATTTTCTCGTCCAGAAGTAGCTGCTGAATTAACACGGGCTATGCAAAATTCGCCCGTATTAGTTTAGATTAAGACTAGAAACTTTACTCTATGGACTTCAGCCTTTAAGCTATTACTGACGGGCTGGGGTCTGATGGTTAATTATGAAACGGCGTAAGTTTTTACAAGAAATTAGCTGCGCCTTAGCAGCATTAGGACTAGCACAAGAAGAGTGGTTAAGTTTGGGCAATCCTTATTACCAGGCTTTAGCACAATCCAAATCTCGCAAGTTAGCATTCTTGATAGGTATTAATCAATATTCACAAAGTCCTGCCCTGGCTGGTTGTGTCACTGATGTGGAATTGCAAAGGGAATTGTTAATTAATCGCTTTGGTTTTGCAGCAGCAGATATTCTGACTTTAACGGACAAACAAGCAACTAAAGACCTAATTACAGCGGCTTTTGTAGATCATTTGAGTCAGCAAGTCAAACCTGAAGATGTGGTGATTTTCCATTTCTCAGGTTATGGTACTCGCGTGAAGACAAATGATCAGATCCCTGACTTTTTTAAGAAATCGGAGAGCTATAGAACAGGTATATTACAAAATGCTATACTTCCTGTTGATGAAAATAATTTAGGAGATGAAAAATCTGTCAACTATTTATTAGAAGAAACTCTCTTGCTATTATTGCAATCTCTACCCACAAATCAAGTTATAGCAGTATTGGATACGAGTTACTATCATCCTAGTGAATTAAAATCCACAGGTTTGCAAATTCGTACTCATCCAGAATTATCATCTCTGATTTCAGCAACAGAAGAATTAGAGTTCTTATCACAACTCAAAAATCAAAAATCACCTATTAATAATGCCCTGATTTTTAAAGCTACTTCAGAACCAAATCAACAAGCAGGAGAATTACTTTTCCCCGGTTGGAGTGCGGGATTATTTACTTATGCCTTAACTCAATATTTGTGGGAAACTACTCCCCAAAAAACAATACAAGTTCTCCTTTCTCATGTGGGTAGTTCTATATATAAATTGGCAGGAAAACAACAACCAAGCCTATTAAGTGCGCGGAAAAATGCTGAAAATGCCCTCATTACTGATTATTTCCCTATTAATAACTTTAGGGGTGTGGGCATAATCAAAGCCATAGAAGATGATGGTAAAACAATCAAATTATGGTTAGGAGGATTACCTCCCCTGGTTCTAGCAAATTATGGCGTAAATTCTCGTTTAATGGTGGAGACAGGAGTTGAGTTAATTATTAAATCCCGAATTGGTTTAATAGCCAAAGCCCAAGTAGATAAAGAAATTATCAAATTACCACTTGGACAAATAGTACAAGAATCTGTTCGCGCATTACCCAGAAATACCCATCTTAATATGGCCTTAGATCAGGGTTTAGAAAGAATTGAACGGGTAGATGCTACCAGTGCTTTTTCAGGAATTAGCAATGTGGCTAATATTGTCACCAGCACAGAAACCGCTGATTATGTCTTTGGTAAAGTTTCCCAAATACCCAGCCGTTATGGTGTTTTTTCTTTAGGAGGTGAACTAATTACCAATACTGTAGGGGAAATTGATGAAGCTGTAAAAGTAGCAGTGCAACGATTAACACCAAAATTTTCTACCCTGTTAGCATCAAAATTATGGCAACTTACGGAAAATGAGGGTACTTCCCGTTTACCAGTTAGGGCAACTTTAGAGGTTGTTAATAACATTTTACCTCGTATTCTCATGGTTAGGGAAACCGTAGAAACTGCTAATAGTGATAAAACCTATCCCAGACCCAGTTATTCCCCCACCGCTATTCCCACAATTTCTGTAGGTAGTCTGGTGCAATATAGAATTGAAAATTTGAGCGATCGCCCTGTATACTTGATTCTAGTAGCTTTAAATAATAACCAAAGTGCCTTTGCCTTTTATCCTTGGCAAGTTTTTCCACCAAACAACATTTCTCCTCACAAACCCCAATTAACAGAAATCCTCATTCCTCCCGGAAAAACAGTCAAAATTCCAGATAATCAACCTGTACCTGGTTGGTTGGTTCCCACACTTTCTACCTTTTGTCAACACCAAATTGTTATCAGCACAACCCCATTTAAAGAAACTCTCACAGCCTTAGCCACTGCTAAATATCCTACCACAGATCAACAAGCCATTAGTCCTTTAGTTAATCCTTTAAAAGTTGCCCAAGCTCTATTGCAAGACTTACATCACAGCAGTAAAGTTAAAGATGATATTAACCCTACTACCAGTGATGCCTATATTTTAGATGTCAATAATTGGGCAAGTTTAAACTTTAGTTTTCAAGTTGTTTAAGTAGCATCTGCTGGTAGTTTGGGTGATCAGTGCCATAAAAATTTTTTCGTGATAATTTATAATTAATACTAAATATAAGTAGGTGAACGTAAAAAAACCGAAATATGTAACTAAAAGTAAAGTTGCCCAAAACCTCTTCCCTGTTCCCTGTTCCCTGTTCCCTGTTCCCTGTTCCCTGTTCCCTGTTCCCTGTT
>NZ_KE384664.1:47826-68710 GCF_000426925.1 Dolichospermum circinale AWQC310F
ACCAACCTACTTAGTAACTTATCAAAATCAAACCTATGGCTTTAACCGCACAAGAAATAGAAGCATTAATGCCAGATTGCACGGAACTACTCAGCGACGAACCAGAAATGGAAAGCTCCTTACATTACACACAACTATTAATATTAGTAACTTGCTTAGAATGGTTATGGCGCGATCAAGAAGATTTCTTCATTGGTGCAAATCTCAGCATTTACTATAGCCGACAACAGTTAAAAAATCGGGACTTTAGAGGACCAGACTTTTTCCTAGTCAAAAACACGGAAAAACGTCCCCGTGCTTCCTGGGTAATATGGGAAGAGGACGGTAAATATCCGAATTTGATTATTGAATTACTTTCTGATTCTACAGCCAAAGTAGACAGAGGATTAAAAAAAGAATTGTATCAAACTCGATTTAGGACTCCTGAGTATTTTTGGTTTTCCCCGAATACCTTAGAATTGGTAGGCTGGAGATTAGTAGGAAATGAATACGAAAGTATTAGTCCTTCAGAAAATGGTTGGTATTGGAGTCAGGAATTAGGATTATATTTAGGAGTGCTGGAAAATAGGTTAAGGTATTTTACCGTTGAGGGTAGATTAATACTTACGCCAGAAGAAGCAAATTTAGAAGAAATCAGAAAAGCTGAAGTTGAACGTCAAAAAGCTGAAGTTGAACGTCAAAAAGCTGAAGTTGAACGTCAAAAAGCTGAAGCTGAACGTCAAAAAGCTGAAGCTGAACGTCAAAAAGCTGAAGTTGAACGTCAAAAAGCTGAAGCTGAACAGCAAAGGGCTGATGAGGCAGAGCTTAAAGTAGCAATTTTAACTCAACGGTTGAAGGAATTAGGTATTGAACCCGATGGTTTATAACTAAGAGTATTCCCACGCAAAAATACCTAATTGTCATGGTAAATGAAGCCCAAGACGAATTAAACAATATAAATTTGTTGCGATTACTAGGCTACACTTACATTCGGTTGTAATATCATTGATTGATTTTAAAACTCTAATGAGGATGCTTGGAAAGTCAAAAAGGATAGAGGTTTTGAAACCCCCATCCCAGTAACAAAAGTTTTTCCTTTTCCCTCTCCTAAAAGGAGAGGGTTAGGGGGAGTTAGGGAGGTTAGGTTTTTTAGGTGTATTTGTGTCTTATAAGACTTGCAAACGAAACATCCTCTCAGATAAAATATTTTTACAAATACTTCTCTAACAATAACCGCAATTTTTCCTTAGTTGCTGTCGGTGCTTTGTCCAGATTCGTAATAATAGCATACTGTAAAGCTGAATGAGCATCACTAACAGGATAAGTCTCGCTTAATCTCCTTACAGTTTCCTGAATTACCCTTTGAGCATTTATCGCGTTTTTATGTAAATTACTAATCACCATTTCCACCGTCACACTATCATGATCAGTATGCCAACAATCATAATCTGTCACCATTGCCAATGTTGCATAAGCAATTTCCGCTTCTCTAGCTAACTTTGCTTCTGGTAAATTGGTCATACCAATCACTGTAGCATTCCAACTGCGATAAAAATGAGATTCCGCTTGAGTGGAAAAAGCAGGTCCCTCCATACATACGTAAGTACCGCCATAATGTAAGGTAATATCTGGTAAATTTAAAGCAGCGATCGCATCCGCTAAAATACCAGATAACTTTTTACAAATTGGCTCACCAAAAGCGATATGAGCAACAATACCTTCACCAAAAAATGTAGAAATTCGATTTCTGGTTCTATCAATAAACTGATCAGGAATTACCATATCTAGGGGTTTAGCTTCAACCTTCAAAGAACCCACAGCACTGGCAGATATTAAATATTCTACCCCTAATTGCTTCATAGCGTAAATATTAGCCCGAAATGGCAACTCAGAAGGTAATAGAGTATGATCACGACCATGACGTGCTAGAAAAGCTACCCTTGTCTCCTCTAAAGTTCCGAGAATAATCGCGTCAGACGGAGAACCAAAAGGTGTAGAAATTTCTACCTCCTCCACATCTTTAAGTGCGTCCATTTTGTACAAACCGCTACCACCAATAATTCCAATTCTAGCTACTGTCATATTATCAAACCTGTGATTAATTGGTCTAAAAAGTAATTTTACGGGAAATATTACAACTATTTCCCATCATGCTTAGAAACAATTTATGGGAGTTAAGATATGATGCTTTTTTTCAAAATCCAAAATTCAGTTAATCCCTAACTTTCTCACCATATATACCATTTTATTCTCCACAAAATTAGAGATTTATCTGTGTTTATCTGTGGTTAAATTTCTATTACTTTACCGCGACAAGAACGGGAATATTATAAACACAATCATCTCAACAAATTTCCTCCTTAATTATCAATTTAATAAAACGACCTTACCTAAAACCGAACCATTTTCAATTAAAGTATGTGCTTGTGCTGCTTCAGCTAAAGGAAAAGTCTGACTAACTTTAATCCTTAACTTACCTTCATCTATCCAATTCGCACATTGTTGTAAAATATCTCCATGATGTTCTAATGCTTCCACAATTCCTGATAACATTGGTGTCAACATTAATTCCAAACCAATTCGTAGATTTCTATTTCTAGCAACTTTCCAAACAGTATTAGCTTTAGGTTCGAGAATAGTGACAATATCACCATAAATGCGTACTGCGGGAAAAGACTTTTCAAAAATATCACCACCAACAGTATCAAACACTAAATCTACACCTACACCATCAGTCCAGTCTAATACAGAATTGACAAAATCAGTTTCTCGATAGAAAATCACTTTATCAGCACCAATTTCAGTAACGAAATTAGCCTTTTCCAAAGAACTAACCGTAGTTGCTACCCTTGCACCTTTTAGTTTAGCCAATTGAATAGCTACATGACCAACACCACCAGCTCCAGCATGAATTAATACACTTTCTCCCGGTTCAAGTCTTCCCCGTTCATATAAAGCTTCCCAAGCAGTAATTAAAACCAGGGGTGCGGCTGCTGCTTCCGCAAAAGAAACAGACTTGGGTTTAAAAGCGACAAATCTTTCATCAATAGTAGTATATTCAGCGTAATTTCCCTGATCTGATCCCAAACCACCATAACAAAAATATACTTCATCACCAACCCGAAACCTTTGCACATCAGCACCCACAGCTTCCACTATACCAGCGCCATCACATCCTAAAATAGCCGACTTATGCTCAGGATAAAATGTACCTCGTTGACGTAATTTAGTATCAATCGGGTTAACCCCAGCCGCTAAGATACGAACTAGAATTTCTGTATTTGTTGGTACGGGTTGAGGTACTTCCTGTAATTGCAAAACATCCGGCTTACCCGCTGCTGTCATTAATATTGCTTTCATGCTTTTCCCCCCAATGTACTTGTTTAACTCAAATTAAAAATTACAAACAAATGACAAAAATGAATAACCACTAATTCAGAAATCTCTTTATTCCGTTATTCCCTATTCCCACTTCCCACCCCCCTAATTTTTGAGAGACCATCTTTATTAATTAAAGAAATAGGCTACACTCATGTTAGGGGCGAACTCATGGAGTGCGTCACAAGACTTCTTGGAAGATATCCCTATCGCAGGAAGTGGGTTGAAGCCCACTTTTTTTTATTGAATTCTCTCATGACTCATCCTTTAATACCACAAATTATTGATTTGGCGACACCAGTAGCAACAGAATTAGGATTGGAAATTGTTAATGTAGTTTTTCATACAAATCAAAGTCCGCCAATCCTACGGGTAGATATATTTAATCCTCTACAGGACATTGGCCTGGATGATTGTGAAAGGATGAGCCGTGCCTTAGAAGCGTCATTAGATGCGACAGAGATCATACCAGACGCTTATATATTGGAAGTATCTAGTCCTGGTATTTCAAGACAACTGGTAACAGACAGGGAATTTATTTCCTTCAAAGGATTTCCTGTAATTATTTCCACTTCCCCACCCTACGAACAAAAGCAAGAGTGGATAGGTTCATTGATGCGTCGAGATGAGACTACTGTTTACCTTAACCAAAAAGGTCGTGTTGTGGAAATTCCCCGTGACCTCATCACCAGAGTACAAATAGATGAGCGTCGCTAATCAATACTAGATTTTAGACGTTGGATTCGGGAACGGGAAAAAGATAATTGGTGCGGAGTAATTGGTCACGGAGAAACAATTACCCATCACCCATTATCTGATTGTGCTGACTTTACATAAAATTTTAGGAGACTGCGTATGTCAATGGTGACTTTATCAGGATTAAAAGAGCTAATCGAAAGTATTAGCCAAGAACGCAACTTACCGCGTTTAGCTGTACAAGCAGCCATTAGAGAAGCATTACTCAAGGGTTACGAACGTTATCGTCGCGCCCAAAATTTAGAACGTAAACAATTTGATGAGGAGTATTTTAAGAATTTTGAAGTAGAATTAGATATAGAGGGCGAAGGATTTCGTGTTCTTTCCACCAAAAACATTGTTGAAACAGTTAGTAACACCGACCATCAGATTTCCCTAGACGAAGTACAGCAAGTAGCCCCAGAAGCCCAACTGGGAGATTCTGTAGTCTTGGATGTCACCCCAGACCAAGGAGAATTTGGGCGCATGGCCGCCATGCAAACTAAACAAGTATTAGCGCAAAAATTGCGAGATCAACAACGCCAAATGGTGCAAGAAGAGTTTCAAGACTTAGAAGGCACAGTTTTACAGGCTAGAGTCTTACGATTTGAACGCCAATCTGTAGTTTTAGCAGTTAGTAGCGGCTTTGGACAATCAGAAGTAGAAGCAGAATTACCAAAGCGAGAACAGCTACCCAACGATAACTATCGAGCTAATGCTACCTTTAAGGTATATCTAAAAAAAGTTTCCCAAGGACAGCAAAGGGGTCCACAATTGATGGTATCCCGTGCTGATGCAGGTTTAGTTGTTTATTTATTCGCCAACGAAGTCCCAGAAATTGAAGATGAAGTAGTCAGAATTGTCGCTGTAGCACGAGAAGCCAATCCCCCTTCTCGTTATGTTGGGCCTCGGACAAAAATTGCCGTTGATACCCTAGATCGAGATGTAGACCCCGTTGGTGCTTGTATTGGTGCGAGGGGATCAAGAATCCAAGTCGTAGTTAACGAATTACGGGGAGAAAAAATTGATGTCATTCGCTGGTCACCAGACCCAGCCACCTATATTGCCAATGCTTTGAGTCCAGCAAAGGTAGACGAAGTCAGGCTCATGGACCCAGAAAGTCGCCAAACCCACGTTTTAGTAGCAGAAGATCAACTGAGTTTAGCCATTGGCAAAGAAGGGCAAAATGTGCGATTAGCAGCCCGTCTCACTGGTTGGAAAATTGATATTAAAGATCAAGCTAAGTATGATTATGAAGCCGAAAATACTAAATTTGCAGCAGTAAGAGCGCAATATCAATCACAAAATTATGAAGATGAGAGGACAGATAGAGAAGATGAAATCGCAGAAGAATTAGAATCAGAAGAAGATTAACATACCAGGAAATACAATATCCGGGGAAGATGATTTTTTCCACTGACCACTGATGAAACCCAACTATCGGCGTTGTATTAGTTGTCGCCAAGTCAACTTGAAGCAAGAGTTTTGGCGGATTGTCCGCGTCTTTCCATCGGGAAAGGTACAATTAGATCAGGGCATGGGGCGTTCTGCCTACATTTGTCCTCAGGAGACTTGCCTCCAAGTAGCTCAGAAAAAAAATAGATTAGGGAAATCGCTGCGAGGGGCAGTGCCAGATGCAGTGTATCAAACATTGTGGCAACGTCTAAATCACAGCAATCCCCAAGATCGTATTTAATGGTGACAACAAAAATTGCGATAATCTCTAAAGAGATGATGACAAAAGCTGAACTATTAGTGATCTAATCCTCACCTTTGGTATCGCTCAAGTTGGTGCCAAAATGGTAAATGGGTGTAAACTGCTTTTTCGATCTCTCTTTCCTGGGAGGCCGCAGGGCATTACTCCCAAAAAGTTTTTCTGGATTGTGTTGTAGAAAACGCATAAAGAAAGCAAAACAAAAAAATCAAAAATGGCAACCTGGTAGCGCCAAAGCGCAGTTGGGCATTAACCATCACCCATGCGATCAATCGCATGAGGAAAATTAAATGGTGGGAAAGCCAGCATGAAACCGAAACATCTCTCTTCCCTAACTGGAGGCATCGGCAATATCACCAAGGGCAACCGAAAAAACAGTGATCAAAGGGTGGAGATGTCACAAACCAGGCAACCATCCGTTAAAACTGTAAATTAAAGGGGAAAGAGTGGATGAACAACGGCAAAGTTAGAATCTATGACTTATCAAAGGAATTGAATTTGGACAACAAAGAGCTATTAGCAATTTGCGACCAGCTCGACATTGCAGTCAAAAGCCATAGCAGCACGATTTCTGAATCAGAAGCTGAACAGATTCGTACCGCAGCCCAAAAGGTGATTGCCGCGAATTTAGCCGCCAAAAAAGCTGCTAAAAAGGAACAAGGTACAAATGTCCATAGACCAAATTCATTCCCAAACCACAAGAGCACCAATCACAAACAGCAAATTCTGGAAATTCGCAAACCGAAAATATTGAGAAACACCACCACCAACACACCAGATGCTTCAGTAGCGACTGCTGCTGCTGATGCTAATCATCCTTCACCTCCACGGACTTTCGCTACACCAGTGTCACCCATGAAGCCGACGGCACCAACTCGACCAGTACCCAGAAATCAATCTGAAACTCCGCACAAGCCTAATATCACCCCACCGGAACAGGTATCTCATCCTCAACCAGCAGGGGAAAAGGTAACGGCGGAAAAACCAGAAAAAATATCTGTTCCTAGACCGAAACCAGAAAAACCCCAAAAACCCCCCAGAGACCAGCCGACTCCCGCCAGAGTAGATGGGACAAAACCACCAGAAACACAATCTGTAGGAGTTTCGGAAAAACCAGTCCTCAAACGCGATCGCCAACAACGTGCTGAAGAGAATCCCCATCCGATTCGAGGTAAAGCCAATAAACCTTCATCGGATCAAAGTTCATCCCCAGCACCATCAAAACCCAGTCGTGCCACTTCAGCCCCGACAAAACCAGAACAGCGGAGTGGTAGACCGCCTGCGGGTGGTGACATCCAACGTCCTCGACCAGCACGCCCCAGTGAAGCAGTGGCAGCCATGCCCATTGCCACTCCACCCCGGCATAATGTGGGAGGAGGGAAGAAGGAAGTATTGGATAGTACACCAATATTACCAGATATCCTGGATTTAAAACGTCCCACACCCCCACGTCTCAACAAAGGCGGGAAAAAATGGCAAGAAGAAGAAATCATTGACGAAATCAAAGAAAAGGCCAAGATTGGACCTAAGGGCAAACGGGCCAAACCAGTCTTAGAAGATGATTTAATAGATGAAGAAGATTTACTTGATCAAGGTCTGGGTGAAATTTCCGCAGCAGTCCAAGTTAGTCTTTCCATTGCCCGTCCTCCCAAACCCAAAGGAACTCGTACAAGTAGTCCAACGGTAGCGGTTGTATCTGCTCCCACCACTAGAGGTAAAAAATCTAGTTCTTCGCGCGAGCAACATCGTCGTCAAGAAGCCGTAGAGGAAAAACCAGATCGTCCAGCCACACTGGCTGTCACCGGTCCATTAACAGTTCAAGAATTGGCGGATGCCTTAGTAATTGCCGATACAGAGATTGTTAAAATCCTGTTTATGAAAGGCATGGCCGTCAGTATCACCCAAAACCTAGATATTCCGACTATTACCCTGGTAGCCAAAGAACTAGAAGTAGAAGTCGAAATCGTGGAACGTGAGGCCGAGGCTCGCAAGATCACAGAAATGATTGACGTGGAAGACTTGGATCATCTGATTCGTCGTCCTCCAGTGGTCACCATTATGGGTCACGTAGACCACGGTAAAACCACCCTCCTCGACTCGATTCGCAAAACTAAAGTTGCGGCTGGAGAAGCGGGCGGTATTACTCAACATATCGGCGCGTACCATGTTGATATAGTACATGAAGGCAAACCACAGCAGATTGTCTTCCTAGATACTCCCGGACACGAAGCCTTCACAGCTATGCGTGCCAGAGGCGCGAGGGTGACAGATATAGCCGTTTTGGTCGTCGCTGCTGATGACGGTGTTCGTCCCCAAACTATCGAAGCTATTAGCCACGCTAAAGCCGCAGATGTTCCCATTGTTGTCGCTATTAACAAGATTGATAAAGAAGGCGCACAACCAGAGCGAGTTAAACAAGAACTCACTAATTACGGTCTCACCGCTGAAGACTGGGGTGGTGAAACTATTATGGTTCCCGTCAGTGCTATCAGGGGCGAAAACCTCGATACTCTCCTAGAAATGATTATGCTGGTGTCGGAAGTAGCCGAACTATCCGCTAATCCAGATCGGGCTGCTAAGGGAACAGTTATTGAGGCTCATTTGGATAAAGCTAAGGGTGCAGTTGCTACCTTGCTGATTCAAAATGGTACACTCCACGTTGGAGATATGCTTGTAGCCGGTTCGGCCTTTGGTAAAGTCCGCGCCATGGTTAATGATCGAGGTAAGCGTGTAGATGTTGCTACTCCATCCTTTGCTGTCGAAGTATTGGGTTTAAGTGATGTCCCCGCCGCCGGTGATGATTTCGAGGTCTATGAAAACGAGAAAGAAGCTCGTTCTATAGCAAGCGATCGCGCGGACAAACAAAGACAATCCCGCTTGTTGCAAGGTCGTGTCACTCTCACAACCCTGTCAGCACAAGCACAAGAAGGCGAGTTGAAAGAACTCAACTTGATCCTCAAAGGCGACGTGCAAGGTTCTGTGGAAGCCATTATCGGCTCTCTGCGCCAAATTCCTCAAAACGAAGTCCAAATTCGGATGCTGCTGGCTACCGCTGGAGAAATCACCGAAACAGACATAGACTTAGCTGCGGCTAGTAACGCTGTTATCATTGGCTTTAATACCACCTACGCCAGTGGTGCTAGACAAGCAGCGGATGAAGCAGGTGTAGATGTTAGAGAATATAACATCATCTACAAACTCTTGGAAGATATTCAAGGTGCTTTAGAAGGTCTCCTCGAACCAGAATTGGTAGAAGAACCCTTGGGACAAACAGAAGTCCGTGCTGTCTTCCCCGTCGGCCGAGGCGCGGTTGCCGGTTGTTATGTTCAATCTGGTAAACTGGTTCGCAACTGTAAAGTGCGCGTCCGTCGCCATAATAAGGTAGTTTATGAAGGTGTCCTCGATTCCCTGAAACGGATGAAAGAAGATGCCCGCGAAGTCAACGCAGGTTATGAATGTGGTATCGGCATTGATAAGTTCCATGACTGGGTGGAAAATGACATCATTGAAGCCTATCAAATGGTAACTAAACGTCGTACCCTAACCATGACGAAATAGTTCCGTGATGAGAACGTTGAGTGCTGAGTTGATGAGTGTTGAATTAAGACTATTTAGAGTTCAACACTCAAATAAGATAAACTCAGCACTCCGTAATTCACAACTAATCAGGCTGATCAAAATTCTCTGTTTCCTTAAAAACAAGTTTTTTGCAAATTTCTGACAAAATTCCGTTTTTAGTGATTAACGAGACAGAATTTATAGGGGTAAAACCATTATTTTAGGAAAAGTTTAAGCAAAATTTGATAATTTTAGGTCTGGGTGACTAGATTTACGTCTTTGCCCTTGAGTTTGAAATAAATAGACATCTAAAATCTAAAATCCCAAATCTCAAATCTTCTGGGAAGTGAAAAATCAGGAATGAGAAATTATGACTCAATTTCCAACTTCTAGCGATTACGCGCATCAACAGGACAGCAAAGCCTATAGCAGTAGTGAGCCTAGAGATATCCAATTATCTACTAACAAACTACTCTGGCAGGAACTAAAATATGTTATATCTGCTAGTTCCGGTTTTAAACGGTGGCAACTAGAATGTAATGCTCAATTACAAAGTTTACGCCTAGATCAACAAGTGCAAATGTATTTACGAGAGACTTTAGACACTTTAGCTTATTAATCATTTGGCCAATACTTACCACCTGCTTTTTGCAGAAGACTTGAGGATAAGATTTCTTATCCTCAATTTTTATATATATCAGGGAACAAGAAAGAGTAGATAAGAGTCAAAAATCGCAGAAACTGAACTATTCAAATATTTTCACCCCCAAAAATTTGGATTTTCTGGCTTAAAACCCGCCCAAAAATTCAACAACGGGGGTTTTGTCCAATATACAGTAACCGAAAGGTTCAGTTACGTGATTTTTTTAATCATAATTTTAGCTAAAAAATTGCCAATCATCGGGTATAGTTTGTCTTATGTTGTTACAGAACTCCATCTGTCGCCTGAGACTCTTGTGAAAGTACCATCATTAAACACACAATTCAGTAAGAAAATGAAAAATCAGGGTTTCCATATTTCTACTTTATCCTTGCAAGCCAGCCTTACAGCTTTGTTATTAATTGCTGGTAGTTCTACTCTGGTATCTAATCAAGTTAAGGCTAGTCCTAACCCAATTTTAACAGCCCAAGCCCCGGCCACAGCCACCGTCATTTACGTTAACTCAGCTACAGGACAAGATACCGCTGGTGCTGGAACCGCAGCAGCACCTTATAAAACAATTACCTTTGCTCTGTCCAAGGCTCAACCCGGAACAGTAGTTCAAGTTGCCCCCGGTACTTATAGTAAAGATACTGGGGAAACATTTCCCCTGATACTGAACTCAGGCGTGACACTTCAAGGTGATGAGGGTAACAAAGGTCAAGGTATCTTAATTAGTGGTGGTGGTGTTTACACCAGTCGCACCTGGGCAAAACAGGATATTACACTGTTAGCTAACAATAATACTATCATTACAGGTTTAACTTTTACCAACCCTAATTCACGTGGGACTGCTGTATGGGTAGAATCAAGTAACCCTGTGATCAAAAATAGTACCTTTACTAACAGCAATAGAGATGGGATTTATCTTACCGGTAATGCTAATCCCCAAATTGAAAGTAACATCTTTTTGAAAAACGGGGGTCAGGGAATTTCTGTAACTAAATCCGCACAAGGTTCGATTCGTGGCAACTTATTTCAGAATACTGGTTTCGGTGTAGCAATTGGTGGTAGTTCCACACCTTTATTAGAGGCTAATAACATCACTCAAAATAAAAGTGGTTTGTATATTTCGGAAACAGCAAAACCCATACTCCGTAACAACGCAATTCGCAATAATACACAGGATGGTATAGTCGCTACCATTAATGCCGCCCCTGACCTCGGTACTAGCAGCAATCCTGGTGGTAATCTCATCCGTGATAACGCTCGTTATGATCTGAACAATTCCACTAAAGGCAAGATTACGGCAATTGGTAACGATATTAACCAGAAAAAGATCTCCGGTTCTGTTGATTTTATTGCTGCTACGGTGACTACACCTCCCGATGGTAATACTGCTTTTAAAGATGTGCAAACAGGTTATTGGGCAAAAGCTTACATCGAAGCCTTAGCTTCTCAAGGTATTATCGCTGGTTTTCCAGATGGCAGTTTTAAACCCAATGAACCCGTAACTCGCGCCCAATTCGCTGCCATTATCAACAAAGCCTTTAAACCCCCAGCAACTCGCAAAGCCATTACTTTTAAAGATGTAAAAAGTAATTATTGGGGTTATGGTGCTATTCAAGCCGCTTCTAGTAGTCCATTCCTGACTGGTTATCCTGATTTAACTTTTAAACCAGAACAACAAATTCCCAGAGTCCAGGCAATAGTGGCCTTAGCAAATGGTTTGGGTTTAACTGCCAGTGATCAGAATGCAATCAAATTCTACACTGATGCTGGTCAAATTCCTAGTTATGCAGCAGGTCCTGTGGCCGCAGCAACTTCACGGCAATTAGTCATTAACTATCCAAACGTGAAAGAGCTTGCTCCTAAGCGTCAAGCAACTAGAGCCGAAATTGCGGCCTTTGTCTATCAGGCTTTGGTTAGTGCGGGTCGTGTTCAACCCATTGCTTCTCAATATCTTGTCACTACTAAGTAATTAGTACCAGGGCAGACGGGAAATATGATCTTGTCTTCTGTCTCTTTTCTGTCATTTATCCCCTCTATTTTCCCATTTCCACAGAAACACCATTAGCCCAATTACTCCTAGCTGGATTGCGAAATTAGGCAATGCTCGCTCAATATCGCGCCCTGCTAGGAGTTGGAAAAAGAAGACGAAGGCACCAATAAAACCCGAAGCACCCACGCTGATATAGATAAATTGTCTTAACCCCCGATAGGGTGCGGCTACCTCCGCTTTTAAACGTTCATATTGTTGGGGTTTGAGATTATTTGGAGAATTTGGTTCTATCATCAATAAGTTATGTTATAATGTGTGACTGTGTAGGCCGATGTGGCTCAGGGGTAGAGCAACTGATTCGTAATCAGTAGGTCGTGGGTTCAAATCCCATCATCGGCTTTAAGTAATATATACTATAATTTATAGTTGTACATTCACAATTTATTTGTCACTGTTAAGTAGGTTGGCGTTAAAAATTGTCGTTATAGTGAGGGAACTCTTAACTCTTAACTGGGAACAGGAAAGAGGTTTCGGGCAACTTTACTTTTCGTTACATATTTTGGTTTTTTTCCGTATTTTACGGATTCAATTATTGAAATTGGTGATACTTTCCGCCAACCTAAATTTACAGAAGATAATAAATTAAAACGGTTTGACTATATTGTTTCTAACCCCATCAGGAAATTGGTGATATTTTAGCAGATTTAGCAGCAGCAAGACAAGCCAGGGAATGGGCGGATAAGGATTTAGATGAGGTTTTGGTTAAGTTGAGGAGGAAAATATATGTCTTATAGAGATTTTACTTTAGAAACTGTTAAGAAAAATCTCCATCTGAATATTTCTAGTAGAGAGGATATTTTTTCTAAAGTTGCACCATTACCAGTTAGTGAATATTTACAGGAAACTTTAGCCTATAATGTCCCTTTTGCTTTGGCTAGTAATACGGAAAAATCTCGTTCTGAGATGATTATTACCCCGATTTTATTAGAATTAACTAAAAAGTTTGTTAATCAAATTAGTTTGTTTTCTGGTGTGGAATTTAATATTGAACCTAGTCAGGGTTTAAATGGAAATTGTGATTTTTTAATTAGTCGTTCTCCTGAGTTTTTATTGATTAATATCCCTGTAATTATCGTTGTGGAAGCGAAGAAGGAAAATATTAAAGGTGGTTTGGGACAATGTATAGCCGAAATGTATGCAGCTAGGTTATTTAATGAACGGGAAGAGAATCAAGTTACAGAAATTTATGGGGTGGTAACTACAGGGGAAATTTGGAAGTTTTTAAGGTTGTCAGGTGAACTGGTGCAAATTGATTTGGCTGAATATTTTTTAAATGATGTCAATAAAATTTTGGGAATTTTGGCTAGTGGTGTAAAATGATTTTAGGAGTTATGAGGTTTTTTAGTTATGGTTCAAGTTGTAATGATTAAACGCAGATGAACGCAGATGATTTTGTACTTCACTGAACTAGGAAATGCTATTTATTGACCGCATTGTATTATTATCACCTGAAGAATTTACACCTCTACTTTTACAACTTTCCCGTGAGGAATTAATTACTATATTTCAGTCGGAAAATCAATGATGGGAGGAACTTAATACTATTGTCTGAATCAGGATATCCACCGATTAAAGGACGAACAGGATGAATACTTGTCGGTTAAGCTGAAAAAATAAAATCATGTAGGTTGGGTTGAGGAACGAAACCCAACATTTATAAGCTTCTGTTGGGTTGCGCTATCGCTTAACCCAACAGAAGCTTGATGTCATTAGAGGATGATTCACTTTCTTTGGTGTAATTTGATCGAAAAATGGCGACTCCTACGGAGTGCTTCGCTAACGCATCCCTCGATGAAGGTAAAGCAGTGATTCCGGTGTGGTTAGATGTTATTTATCAACGGCTGGAGGTTAAGTTTAAAATGTGATAGGTACAATAAATAGCCATGATATTAAAAACTTTCAAATAATGTAATGAATTGAAACCAATATTGTCGTTAATGTGTACCAGAAAATAGCAAGCGATAGCGTAAGCGCTCCCCAGGAATCGCTTTCAACATTCTAAATTCTCTTCTGATGTTCTATTATCTCCTCAAACGGGTTGAAACACTGATGACACCAGCCATAGCGTCTCAAAAAATGACTCAGACTTTCTCCCGGATATGGTTCTACCTGAAACAACCAAGAATTAATTTTCCCAACTTCCATTAGGAGCAACGAATGGTAAAAAAAGATAGGTCAAGTATTGTCAATCGGACCTATCTAGAATAATACATTTATTCCATCAAAAGCACTTTAAAAGTCAATTACCTACTCTTCTGTTTGCTGCTTTACAGTGCGGGACTCCAACCAAATTGGGACAACAATGACAGCCACTAAAATAAGTAAAGCCAAAATCGCAAATTTACTTACCCAGGCCACCAATTGTTCTAGGGAAATAATTCTCCCCGCAAAAAAGGCTAAAGTCACCATCACACCACCCCACGCAGTCGCCCCAGCTACATTATAAATTAGGAATTTACCAAAGGGCATTTCTGCTATACCTGCAAGTGGTGAAGCAAAAATTCGCAATAAGGCAAAAAAGCGGCCAAAAAATACAGCTTTAGCGGCGTTTTCGGTAAATTGATCCTTAATACTCAACAGTCGTACCTCTGAAATGCGGAAAATCTTCCCAGCTTGCAGCAGAAAAGGCCAACCGCCCACTCTACCTATCCAATAGCCGCAATTACCACCAATTACAGCCCCTCCGACCGCATTACCAAGAACCAGCCAATAATTTAATTCATTGCTACCAGCCAAAAAACCACCAACAATGGTTACGGTTTCCCCAGGAAGAGGAATACCCAAATTTTCTAGCAATATTCCCAAAAAAATCGCTAAATAACCATAATTATGAGCAATTTCTTGGATGTTTTCTAGTGAAATTAGCTCAAAAGACATCCGCTACCACCGAGTTTACAAATTTTTACCTGTACCATATCTTTGCTTATTTTTGGTAAGAGTGTCAAACTATTTAAGTCAAATTATTTAAATAATGATAAGTTTGTTACTGAAATTGCCAAAGAATTATGCCTATACTAGAAAAAGATATCAACAAATTATACGACCTAAATACTGAAAAATTTTTCTAACCGCGTTGCTGTTAATGCAGGTAAATTTGCGAAAATAGTCATTTTGCGGTTGAATTATAAACAGTATTAATGTCAGTTTTTTCTTTCTTAGTGTTTCAAATACTCGGTTAAATTTATGACTCTTACACAAGAACGCCAAGTGATTTTGTTCAAACCCCAAGGTAGTATAGACCTAGACAGTGGTACAAACTTGAGTGAACAGATGGACCAAATTAAGCCTCAAGGCCATCAACTTTGGGTTATAGATTTAGCAGATGTAGATTTTATGGATAGTTCTGGATTAGTTCCCCTTGTCAAAGGTCTGACTACAGCGCGTAAAAGTGGTTGTCGGTTAGTTCTTTGCAATGTCAAAGCCCCTGTGAAATTGATTTTGGAACTGACCCAACTTGATTCAGTATTTGAAATTTTCCCAAGTTATGAAGATATTTTTACTTCCGCTCAAGATCAACACTCGTTATTAGCGAGCTAATTTACAGTATTTTCTTCGTCAATACTTATAAGCCGCAGTATCTAAAAGTCTAAATACTGCGGCATAAAAGTCTTGATTTAGTTTGAATACAGTCACAAATTTTAGGTGTTTTGAGGAGCAGATATATGATCTGTTGCAACTTCTGAACGAGGAAAAGTAGGTAAATCAAGACCACCATGATTTGTGTGGCGGTTTTTGAGTGCTAAACGATAACTTACACTTTGTAATTCGGCTTGTAATTGGCGATTTTCCCTTTGTAATATTACTACCTGATCTCGCACTGGTTTTATGCGTTCTTCAAACTTACGGCGGTAAATTTGGGGTAATTCCTCTACTACCTGCTCTAGCATTCTATTTCGATCAGTTAGGTTTTGCACTGACTGTCGTAGTTGGTAAATTTCGGTATCACGAGTCCTAATTTCCTCTTCGTAGCATCTCATCTGCTCTTCCACATATTGAAGTTTATCTCTTAACACCTGCAATTGACTCAAATCTATCCCTGGTTCGGATTGTGGTGGTGTAAAATTAATATTACCCTTAACTAGCCGCAACAGTTCTTGAGATAATTGCTCTACTAATTGATCTCGCAGTTGTAACTCTTCTCGCAACCGGGACATTTCGGTAGAGATTTCTGGAATGTTTGGTATATCAGATTGGTTCACAGTCACTTATACCTCTTGTATATAACTGTGATATTAACATTCCCGTTGTTTAAAAATATCCTTAATTTCCAGTTTACTGAAACTATTGACTATATCTGTATTTTTATACCATTACCTACCTCATCGGTAGGTGAACGGCTGATACTTGTCACCTAAAAATGTTGTTATTAGGCTGCTGCTTCTGCTTCTACTTTCTGCTTGGGAACTTCTTGCTTAACTGTCATATAGCGAATTACTTCTTCGCTTAATCTCATACCGCGTTCCATAATAGCGATCGCAGTTCCAGGTCCAGTATAATTCATTTGCACATAAACGCCATCACGATGCTTTTTAATTTCATAAGCCAGACGACGTTTACCACGGTTTTGAATTTCAATATTCTCAGCACCGTTTTCCCGAATCAAGTTTTCATATTTGGCAATTTGTTGTACTATTTGCTCATCTCCCAAATCAGGACGCAGAATGTACATCGTTTCGTAAACTGTGGTCATATTGGTTAATTCACCTTTTGGACAAAATGGCTGAAGAGGTGTCAATATATACAAATATTGCTGTTAGCGATACTTTTATTAATCAACGTCTCAAACAACAAGGAATTTTGACAATTTTTTAGCTATTCCATGTTAGCACAAATTTCCCCAATATTCCTTTTCTGCTAAACTTTATTTTTGGAGTAAATTTAGGAGGTTTTGCGTATTTATCTTATAATATAACCAGTTTTCAATGACAATCATTAGTCAAATCCTGGTTTAATAAAGCATATTTAAGGATATTCATTCAGGTTATGGCGCAGCGATATGTGCGAGTTCAAAGTCAAGAAGGTAAAATTTATTATGGGTTGCTCCAGTTATCCCAGAATGTGGAAGTGCTAGACGCTCCACCCTGGTTGCATGGTCAACCTACGAATTTAACCCTAGAACCCAATTGTTATACAATTCTAGCTCCCTGTGCGCCAACAAAAATTGTCGCCGTGGGGAGGAATTATGTTGATCATGCAGCGGAAATGGGAACGTCAGTACCCGCTGAACCGCTTATATTTATGAAACCGCCTACATCTGTAATTGCGTCAGATAGAGAAATTAAATATCCCCACCAATCTCAAAGGGTGGACTATGAAGGAGAGTTGGCCGTTGTGATTGGAGATCGCACAGCTAATTGTAGCCTAGACCAAGCCCAAAGTAAAATTTGGGGTTACACCATTGCCAATGATGTCACAGCCAGGGATTTACAACAAAAAGACCACCAATGGACAAGAGCTAAAGGTTTTGATACTTTTTGTCCTCTAGGTCCTTGGATTGTCCGAGAATTAAACCCAGGAGCTAAATTACAGACTTTTTTGAATGATCATCCCCAGCCTGTCCAATCTGCTTGTATTGATCAAATGGTATTTTCCCCAGATTTTTTGGTGTCTTATATCAGTCAAGTGATGACTTTATTACCTGGGGATATAGTATTAACTGGTACGCCTATGGGAGTAGGATCTTTGCAAATAGGCGATCGCATCTGTATAGAAATAGAAGGTATTGGTCGCCTAGAAAACACAGTTATCCGCAGGTAATCTTTAGCGCAACTGCATATAAACAGCATCGGAAATTGCCGGAATTTCCGCATATTTCCCCATTAACGATTGAGCAACGGAATAAACAACCGCTGCTACTATTCCCATAAAAATGGTTGTATAGAGTGTTTGCATAGCAAATCCACTACCAGGAACTAATTTGACAATATCAGTCAAAATGCCACATAAAAAGATCACAATATCTAAAATGATGGCTTGCATGGTGTTAAAACGAATAAAATGACTAATTTTCTCGTTTCTCACCACTAAAAGCCACAAAGCAAAGAAAATAATGATTCCTGCATAGCGAACACCATAGTAAATTCTTAACAGAGGTAAAAGCGGTAAAAATATCAGTCCCAGCAATGGAAAATCATTGAGAAAGAACTGACCGAAGGCAAACACCTCGATTAAAGGTAATAAATAAGGTAAACAAGCGAAAATTCGATCAGGGAAAGTTGTAGACCCGCGCCAAGACATTTTATATTCTCCTGTGGCTAAATTTCAACAGCTATTGAGCTTAGGATAACGCAGATGCTTGATCTTGATAACGAATCCAATTATTCTATATTGGCAACCCGAAAACCCATCATACACTCATATTGCTCTGGCTGTTGTTGGGTAAAATTATTAATTGCCTGACCACAGCGCAGTTTTCCCCCACTCCAGCGAGGTTGTCCCTTACCATTTGCTAGTAAACAAGACTGACAAACTGTTTCTGGGCTAAGGATTTGATTATCGGTGAAAATAACTAACATCTAAATCCCTTTTTGTTATAATTAGGAGAAATTTATATGAATGATTTAGGAAATGATTGAGAAAAAAATTCTAGCCAGCTTAGAAGGCCGCTAAATGTACTGGAGTTGATTGTATCTTAGATGTCTGAGATTTTTGTTAAATTGAGTACCAAAAAATACATAAATTTAGATCACCACATTTACTAAAATCAAAAATTCCTATATGATCACATTTCCATCTCTCTAAAGAACTTCAGCCTAAATTCTGATCATAGACAGTTTACCCAGTAACCCTGCTTTACTGCATTTAATTTGTATGATTCTAGCGGGCAAGGAATTTGTATGATTCTAGCGGGCAAGGAATTTGTATGATTCTAGCGGGCAAGATGCCCGCACCACAACATCTAGCCAGATGAGGATTATAAAATTTAGAGGCGTAACAGCTTAGGTTTAACCGTGATATCGATTTTTATCAAATTCCCTAAGGATAATCAAAGTGACTAAAACTAACTCAGACTTTTTAAAAAATTCAGACCCTACCATTAACGAACTAATTAATCAAGAACTACAGCGACAACGTGATCACTTAGAATTAATTGCCAGTGAAAACTTTACCTCCCCTGCCGTATTAGCCGCCCAAGGTTCAGTATTAACCAATAAATACGCAGAAGGACTACCAGGTAAACGTTATTATGGCGGTTGTGAATTTGTTGACAAAATTGAACAAATAGCCATTGACCGAGCTAAACTGTTATTTGGTGCTGCCCATGCCAATGTCCAACCTCATTCTGGGGCGCAAGCTAATTTTGCCGTTTTCCTGACATTGTTAAAACCGGGAGACACAATTATGGGTATGGACTTGTCTCATGGGGGACATCTTACCCACGGTTCACCCGTGAATGTTTCTGGTAAATGGTTTCAAGTTCGTCATTATGGTGTCAGCAAAGAAACCGAACAATTAGACTATGATCAAATTCGGGATTTAGCTATTAAAGAACGGCCTAAACTGTTAATTTGTGGTTATTCAGCCTATCCCCGGATTATTGACTTTGCAAAATTCCGCAGTATTGCTGATGAAGTTGGCGCTTATTTACTCGCTGATATTGCTCATATTGCGGGTTTAGTCGCTACAGGTCATCATCCTAACCCCCTACCTTATTGTGATGTCGTCACCACCACAACCCATAAAACCTTACGTGGCCCCCGTGGCGGCTTGATTTTGACTCGTGATCCAGAATTGGGAGAAAAGCTGGATAAATCAGTTTTCCCAGGAACTCAAGGGGGACCTTTAGAACACGTCATTGCTGGTAAAGCCGTAGCATTTGGTGAAGCTCTTAAACCTGAGTTTACACAATATTCTGCCCAAGTAGTTGAAAACGCCCGCGCTTTAGCTACCCAACTGCAAAACAGAGGCTTTAAATTAGTATCTGATGGCACTGATAATCATTTAATGTTAGTAGATTTACGTTGTATTGATATGACTGGAAAAAAAGGAGATCAGCTAGTCAGCACCGTTAATATCACCGCCAACAAGAATACAGTTCCCTTTGATACTAAATCGCCTTTTGTTACCAGTGGTTTAAGGTTAGGTTCTCCCGCTATGACTACCAGGGGTTTAGGTGTGGCAGAATTTATAGAAATTGGTAATATTATTGCAGATCGGTTACTTTCTCCAGATTCAGAAATAGTAACTGCGGATTGTTTGAGACGAGTCGCGGCCTTGTGCGATCGCTTTCCATTATATCCTCACATAGAAATTCCTGTACCAGCTTCTGTGAGTAAATGATGAGTATTCCCAGTCTGAGACTGGGAACGAGATTTTTCAAGGGCAGTTGAGGGAAGTTGAAACTAATTTAAACTAATTTAAACTAATTTATGGCTAGGACAGCCAAGCTATTAAGTTCTGACCCACCCTACCCAATGTAACTGGCAATTTACTGACATTAACTGTTAACGAGTTAATTGCCTTCACGGCTTCCAGTTTGGATGTAAAGCATGATTAAAAAAACAGCAGGTACTAGTACGAACAAAATGCTCGCTATGAAACCTAAATCATTAACTTGCATAGGAAAATAGCCTTTTGTGTAATTTTTCTATTCAACTACTCTAGAATAGCATCACAGATGACAAAGTGAAGCCAATTTTCTTAAACTCGAATAGACAAGGGAGGACTAGAATCTCCAGCTAAACAACTAAAATCCGCAGACCTGGAATAAATACAGCAAGTTCAGCTTGAGTGAGGTACACCTTGTGCGGGCAAGATGCCCGCACCACAAGAGTTTTATTATTAATATCTGTACTTCATAATATCGGAAACTGCTGTA
>NZ_KE384664.1:68720-72594 GCF_000426925.1 Dolichospermum circinale AWQC310F
AAATTAAAACCCACATAAGTGGGCTGTTTTTGTATATAAACGTTTACTAACTACCGCTTTAACTTAGGGTTTGGTGATGACGCTAACAGGTCCATTAACTAGGGTTTGACAAGCTAGACGGTAATTATCAGGCTTATTTTTGAATTTGCGGTTTTCTAAATCTGTGCGGGGAGAAAGGTTTTCTAGTCCTTCGGTAATTTGGACAACACAAGTAGTACATTGTCCCGCACCACCGCAATTAGTGATTTTGCTGAGAAATGTGTAGATATCAATCCCATTTTCTACGGCTTTGAGTCGGAGATTAGCGCCGTTTGCGGCCACTATTTCTTTATTCTCTTTGACAAATTTGATGTTTCCCATAGTGTATTCCTGGTGATTTAGTATGCGACTGGATTAATTATATTGATTTATTGCAAAATATTAAGAAATATTAATTTCATGCAAAAAAACAAAAAAATAGGACAGGTGTGCATTACCTGTCCAGAAAATTGTAGATGGGTAAGTTATCTGAAACCGACTGCTGCTTGCCAAACAAATGCAAGTAACAAGAAGAAAACGGGAATAACAGGTAAAACATCTACCAAGGGGTCGAAGATTTGGTAAGCTTCAGGCAGTTTTGCTAGTAATAGTGCTGCTTCCATGTTTGTTTAAATCCACCTAATAGTCAAATACAGCTTTTATATGCGAGATGTATTTTAACATGGTTTGGATTTTAGATTTTAGATTTTAGATTTTGGATTTTGGATTGATTACAGAATTTATGATCATCATCAGTCCTCAGTTTTTTCTAAATCAATAGCATCATGTTGCAACCAATGACCAAAATCTGTGACAAAGCGATCGCTTAATATTGAAGCTCGAATCTTTTGAGTAAAGCGAATCAATTCAGTGATGTTATGAATAGTCAACAAAGTATAAGCTAATATTTCCTGCGATCGCACCAAATGAGATATATAAGCACGACTGAAATTTTCACAAGTGTAACAAGGGCAATTTGTATCCAGTGGGGTAAAATCTTCACGAAACTTAGCGTTTTTGAGATTCCAACGTTCACCGTCAACAATAGCTGTACCATGTCTAGCCCATCTAGTAGGAATCACACAATCAAATAAATCTACCCCAGAAGCGATCGCAATTGCCATTTCTCGATAAGTTCCCACACCCATCAAATAACGGGGTTTATTCACAGGTAACAACGGGGCTGTAGTTTGGACAATTTGCGCCATTAAATCCGTAGGTTCACCCACACTGACACCACCAATGGCATATCCAGGCATATCCAACTGCGCCAATTCCCCAGCAGCACGGGCGCGTAAATCTAAATATACTCCCCCTTGGACAATGGGAAACAATGCCTGATCCTGGCGTTGATGGGCTGATATAGAGCGTTTTAGCCAGCGATAGGTACGGTCAGTAGCGGCTTCCACTTCCTGACGAGTAGCCGGATAAGGAGGACATTCATCAAAAGCCATGATCACATCAGCCCCCAGAATATTCTGAATTTCAATAGAGCGTTCTGGAGTTAATTTAATCATTTGCCCATCATGAGGTGAGCGAAAAGTCACACCTTCTTCTGTAATTTTCCGCATCTCGCTCAAACTAAAAACCTGAAATCCACCGGAGTCCGTGAGCATGGGACCTGGCCAACCCATAAACTTATGTAACCCACCACCACCCGCAACAATAGCCTCTCCCGGTTGGAGATGTAAATGATAGGTATTAGCCAAAACCATTTGCGCTCCCGTTGCGGCCAATTGGGCAGGGGTGATAGTTTTGACATTAGCTAATGTTCCCACAGGCATAAACCTGGGCGTTTCTACTGGTCCGTGGGGGGTAGAAAATATTCCGGCTCTGGCTTTGGTCTGGCTACAGGTAGCGAGACATTCAAAAGAAAAATTGGCACTCAAGACAAAAATACGGTTTCGCTAAATTTATCCACCAACTTAACATTTTCTCGACTGCTTAGTAAGTTGGCATTAAAAATTGTCGTTATGACAAGGGAACAGGGAACAGGGAACTTTACTTTTCGTTACTTATGTCGGTTTTTTTCCGTTCACTTACTTTGATGCAGTTTGTGGGATTTTTGTCAATAAAATCAAATTGAGAAGCCACGTCTGGTCATCTGTGATAAATTATCTGTCTGGGAGTAAATAAAACTTAATATTCATCAATAATTCAAGCGTTTTGGCTAAAAAAACTCTATCTAAAGTATGGCTAAGATATTACGCTGGTGGCAACAGCAATTCTTAAATTTAATTGCGGCTGTCATTTTCTATACCGCTATTCCCTTACCTAATGTGCAAAATTTGGACTTCCAAAAGGTTGCTTGTTTCGCGCCAGTAATTGGGTTAATGATTGGTGGTATTTTAGGTGGGTTAGATGTAGGTATGAATTATTTGGGTATTCCCATGCTAACCCGTAATGCTTTGGTAGTGGGTGCGTGGATAGCAATTACTGGAGGATTACATTTAGATGGAGCAATGGATACAGCGGATGGTTTAGCAGTGGGTGATCCTCAACGGCGGTTACAGGTCATGATGGATAGTGCCACCGGTGCATTTGGGGCAATGTCCGCTATAATGATTATTATTTTGAAAATAACTGCTTTAACAGATATAGCTGAAAACCATTATTTAGTATTGATGTCTGCTTGTGGGTGGGGACGTTGGGGACAACAAATAGCTATTTGTCAATATCCTTATCTGAAGCCTAGTGGTAAGGGTGCATTTCATAAACAAGCTATTCGTTCTTATTTTGATTTATTTCCAAGTTGGGTTTTGTTAATTGGTTTAAGTGGTGTTGTTTGGGTAATGAATCCCCATAATTTAGTTTTAGCTGTGGGGATGGTTTTATCTGGGAGTGTGATTTCTGTTGTTACCCCAGCTTGGTTTAATCATAAATTAGGTGGACATACGGGAGATACCTATGGTGCTGTGGTGGAGTGGACTGAAGCCTTATTTTTGTGTGTAATTAGCAGTTTTTGATGATCATCCCACATTCATAGCTGCTAAAAAAGCCTTTTGACTGACATCTTTATACACTGCTTCTAAATATTTCATTACTAATTCACCAGCAGGTAAATTAGTTGTATTTTCCTGATCTTTTGCTAAAGGAATTGTTCCTAATACATCTAATATTGTTGCACTCACAGCAGGTGAAATTACCACTAGAGAAGATTCTAATGGTTCATTATATCGCCAAAAATCATCTATTTTAACGGGATATTGATGTTCAGAAACCTCTGGTTGAATTTCTGATGTTTCTTGAATTATGTTTACATTTTTACTGCTGCGTAATTGACGTAAATCGCTGATAATTTGCTCTTTTGTGCGTCCACGTAGTTGAAATAAGACAAAAGGATCTTCACTAAAGCGATCGCCTAATTGATAATATACAGCACCGATATGTTTACAAGGAACTGCTTGATCAGGACAAGAACATTTACTGTGAATATCAGTCAGAGTAAAGGGGAATAATGATAAACCATTACTGATAAAAACTTCCTCGATATTTTGTGGCATTTCCCCTGCTAATAGTTTAGCGGCAAAAATCGCTTTTTGGGACATTGTTTCCACAATATAACCCCATTCTTCATCACTAAAAGCATCAAGGGATAAAGAAACTTTATAAGGTTCTACTTCACTACCTTGCACTCTAGCTAATACCTTCCCAGCTTTAAATTTAATACTGAGAACATTTCCTTCTCGATAATAATTTCTTGCCCGTTCTAAGCGCTTTTTAAATCGGTAAGAATCCAGTAAATCTAACCATCTTTGTGACCACCATTCCCGACTTGCTTGTAAGGTTTCATTACTCATAATCTTTCATCTTTTTGTGGTGTTAGCAATAGACCTCCTCCATTTATTCAAAGTAT
>NZ_KE384664.1:72604-77025 GCF_000426925.1 Dolichospermum circinale AWQC310F
TGAAGGCTCATGTATCAACAATTATCTAACCAATTTCGCAAATCCTCTACATCATCTAAATCAAATATTGCCTCTCCCAAAGCTTCAATAATTTCTATATTTAAACTTCTAATTTTCGTTTCTAATTCTAGATCGATCTGTGCAAATTTTCTATTAATTTGACGAATAATTAAATTTTTTTCTCTTTCAATTCCCCTTTCAATTCCTTCTTCCATCCAACTGGTAACAATTTGCATAACTTCCTCCTTTTCCTCTGTTATTAATGTACCTACTTCTATTTGAAATTTATCTTCTTCAATTTTATTCAATCTCAAATATGTGTCAATGAAACCTGATATCAATTGCATTTTAGCTGGATTTAATTTTAAGGTGACTAATAACCTTAAACATTCTGCTTTGACCTTTGGCCTATCTTCTGGTGCTATGCTCATTTTCGACATCAAAGCCGATGCAACTGGATTTTGACGGGTTAAAAAGTCTCTCCAGTTGAGTTGATTTAGTTGCACCACCTGATAATTAAATTTTAGCACCTCAAAATCAGGAAAGTTGATTTGATAGTTATTCACAGCTACGATTTTCGGTGAGTCGTAGGAAAATATCACTATCGGATATATTGGTAAGTCCAATTTTTCATCTAATCTGGCAAAATAACGAAACATTCTTTGATTAAATTTCGGTCTTGCACCTGATTCTGCCTCAATATGAATCACAAAATAAGAAGGTTGACCTAAAAATTTAGCTTTGGCTATCAGGTCGGTTTCATATTTATCTCCTGCGGTAACATCAGTAAATATTTCCTTGTCCAAGAATATAATTGATTCCGTGTCTATATATTCGAGGACTTGAGGAAAGAATAATTCTATAAATTCTATGAAAAAGGTTGATATTAGTTCTTTAAATAAGCGGTCATGGTCTATGTTTTCTTTCATATTCTTATCTAAGTTAGGATTTACATGATTTAAGAACTAACGGTTTTTTAAACTTCATCTTTTTCAATAACTGCATGACGATCCAATATTAACAAATTTCTTAATTGATCAGTATCCATTTCTGTTAACCAATCTTCTCCTGCACCTACAACTTGTTCTGCTAATTGCTTTTTACTTTCAATCATATTATTAATTTTCTCTTCTAAAGTTCCAGTACAAACAAATTTATGGACTTGAACATTGCGAGTTTGACCAATTCTAAATACTCGGTCTGTGGCTTGATTTTCCACTGCGGGATTCCACCATCTATCAAAGTGAAAAACATGATTTGCCCTAGTTAAATTTAAACCCACACCACCAGCTTTTAATGATAAAATCATAATTGGTGATCCTTGGGGGTCATGTTGAAATCTATCAATCATTTCCTCTCTTTGTTTTTTACTGGTGCTACCATATAAAAAGAATATTTCTCGTCCTAATCTATTTTCTAAATAAGGTTTTAATAACTTACCCCATTCAGCAAATTGTGTGAAAATTAAAGCCCGGTCATCTAATTCTAAAACCTCATCTAACATTTCTTCTAGTCGTTGTAATTTAGCAGAATGATGTTTTTCTAAAGTTGCTAATTTCAAATATTGGGCAGGATGATTACAGATTTGTTTTAACTTCACTAATAATCCTAAAATCATACCCCGACGTTGTAAACCTTCGGCAGATTCAATCTCTACTAAAGATTGATCTACTAATTGTTGATATAGTGTAGCCTGTTCGGAAGTTAAACCACAAAAAACAGTCATTTCTTGCTTTTCTGGCAGGTCTTGAATAATATCTTTATCAGTTTTTAATCTACGGAGAATAAACGGTTGCACTAAAGAACGTAATTGATTTAAAGAAGCAGTATCACCATACTTTTCAATAGGCATAGCAAACCGTCTTTGAAAAAATTGTTTATTACCTAAATAACCGGGATTTAGGAAATCTAAAATAGACCATAATTCTTGTAATCTATTTTCTACAGGTGTTCCGGTTAAAGCAATACGAAATGTAGTTTCTAACTGTCGAACTGCTTGGGATTGTTTAGATTCTGAATTTTTTATATTTTGGGCTTCGTCTAAAACAATTATTTGCCATTCAACGGTTTTTAAAAGTTTAATATCACGGTGAATGAGTGCATAGCTGGTAATGACTAAATCATGTTTATTAACAGTTTCCGTAAATGCTTTACCTTGAGGACGCTTATCACCATGATATTCTAAAACCTTGAGAGTCGGAGCAAATTTACTTACTTCTTTTTGCCAATTGCCCATAACCGAAGTAGGACAAACTAATAAAGTTGGTTTTTCTAAAACATTTTCTGCTTTGAGATGAAGTATAAAAGCGATGAATTGAATGGTTTTACCTAATCCCATATCGTCCGCTAAACAAGCACCCAAACCCCATCTTTCTAAAAACGCTAACCAAGCTACACCACGTTCTTGATAAGGTCTTAATTGTCCGGTAAAATTGCCAGGAGTTGGTAAAATTTGAATTTCTTGATTATTAGTTAATGCCCCAATTAATTCTGCTAATATACCAGCAGCTTCAAAACTAACAACAGGTAATTTTTCAATTACTTGAGTATCTCCTTTACTAATACGTAAAGCATCTTCTAAGGAAAGAGACATTTGTTCGTTACCGGAACTAAAAAAGTTTTGGGCTGTTTTGATATCTTGGGGACGCAGTTCTACCCATTCACCATTAATTTCTACTAAAGGACTATTTAATTTTACCAATTTATCAAACTGAGCTTTAGAAATTGTTTGTCCACCAATTGCTAAATTCCATTGAAAATTCAATAAACTTTGTAAACCTAAACGTCCTGATTTTTGTTGGGTACTTTCGGCAATAATTTTTAACCCTAAACGGTTTGCCCACCCTTCCCGATTTGCTAAACTAGGAGGTAAAATTACTCCTAAACCGCTATCTTCAAATCTCCAAATTATAGCTTTGATAAATTCATAAGCTTCTGTAGGAGTCAGGTGGCAAAATTCAGGAGATGCAGTTTCTAAACTGGTGGTAATTTTGGGATACAATCGAGAAGCTAAACCCAAACCTCGCAAAAATGTTTCTTGAGGTTGTTCAATTGTCCGATTTTTATAAACTAATTTTTCTACAGGTTGCTGCCAAATTATCGCTGCGGCGATTAAAAATTCCGGGTTATCTGCTGCTTGGAGAAAATACTTTAAAGTCCAATTTTGTTCTTTATTTTCTGGAGGAAGTAATTGGAAACAGGTTTTAAATGATGCTTGTCCCGTAAGTTGATATTGTAAGGGTAAAGTCCAGGCTTTTAAAGTAGTTTTTAAACCTTCTCCTCCTGCTCCATTAATTGTATTATTTTCGTTAATTAATCCTTTTAACCATTGCTGTAATGCGTTAGGTAAAGACATCATGATTCTCGGTTCAAGGGGAGATTGAGAACCAACCATTAACCGCAATTGATGATCTGTAATGTGATTGAGGAATGATAATATTAATTCTTGAGGTAATAATGGTAAATCAATTGCGAGATTTTCGGTATTTTGTTGATAGGTTCGACAAGCTAAAGGCATTTTTGAGGCAAATTTTTCTAATCTAGTGACATCTATCGCGCTATCTAAAAGTACCTGCCATTTGGCAATTAAACTACTATCTTTTTTTTCAATTGTTGGTAAAAATTTACAACGAGAAATCAAGTCTAAATGCCATCTAAAAATATGTATCCAGAAATGAATATCTGCTCCTAATAAAGCTGCTTTACTGTCATTTGGATTCAGAGGTAAAGATCTAAGAAATTGAATTGCTAATGCTGGAGTGAGACAAAAACCTTCAATCTTCCAAGGATGTAAATATTGTAAATCTTGTGGATATCGAGAATCTATATCTAAGTTAATAGAATGAAGGGGGAAAATTCTTATTATTTGCGATTTATTACTCTCTATAAAAGCAGTTGGTAAAGAACTTATTTGTGAGTGAATAGGTAATTTTATTTCTGTTTGTGGTTTACTTTTAATTCTTTGTTTATTAGTAGTATTTGACTGAATTAAATTAGCAATTGATAAATTAGATGTTTCTAACCATTCATTTAATTCTCCTGATGTCATAGCCAATGGATGTAAAGAAATTTCAGCAAATGCTTCAGTATGCACCTGTAAAGAATGCCAAATTTCCCCCCAAATAAAGAAATAGCTATTTTGATGATTTATTATCCAAGTTCCGTGTAAAATTGTCATGTTTGAATATACTAATTATTTTTTTATTTATTAAGCTGTTGCACATTTAACTTGCATATTGCTTAGAAGTAAAACTCTTGTAGAGTGGGCATCCTGCCCGAATTATGCAAATTAAAGGTTTTTCGGCATGAGAACCTTCATTTAAAACTACAGCAATGACATTTCCCACATTGTGTAAGCTGTACTGCATTTAATTTGTATGATTATAGCGGGCAGGATGCCCGCACCACAATATCTAGCCATA
>NZ_KE384664.1:77080-88197 GCF_000426925.1 Dolichospermum circinale AWQC310F
CACAATGATTAAATCGAATTATGAACATCTTTGTATAAAATCTGAATTGCGGAGTGGAAGTTGTTGATTCTCTAAGCACCAGCATAGGGAAGAGGATCTTTTAACCCCAATTCAGCAAAAGCTGCTAACCGCAATTGACAGGAATCACAGACACCACAGGCAATATCATTACCAGCATAGCAAGACCAGGTGAGATGCCAAGGAACTCCTAATTGATTACCAAGTTGGATAATTTCTGTTTTTTTTAAGTCAATTAACGGGGCGATAATTTTAATTGGTTGTCCAGAACGTCCTTGTTTTGTTCCTAAACGGAAAACTTCCTGGATAGCTTGGATATAATCAGGACGACAGTCTGGGTAGCCAGAGTAATCTAGGGCATTAACCCCAATATATACTCGTTCCGCTGCGATCGCCTCTGCATAACCCAAAGCAAAACTTAAAAAGATGGTATTACGGGCAGGAACATAGGTGACAGGGATATTATCGGCCATTTCAGCCAGCGATCGCTGTTGAGGTAAATTAATCTTATCATCTGTCAGTGCCGAGCCTCCCCATTGCCGTAAATCAAAATTAACTACTTGATGTTCAATTACACCGGCTGTATCAGCAAGCGTTAAAGCAGAATTTAATTCTCTCCGATGTCGTTGTTGGTAATCAAAAGAAATAGTATAGCATTGACAACCATCTGCCTTTGCTTGATAAAGCACCGTCGAAGAATCTAAGCCACCGGATAATAGAATTACAGCTTTCATGTCGAAATCAGCAATGGGGATAACAAAAGTCAATAAAATCAGGGAAAACAGGGGATAATTTGATCAATTACCCATTCCTTCACAAATTCCATTCAAAAAATGGGAAAATCAATAAAATGCCCCCAAAAAAATTAAATATGTGCAAAAATTCCCTGACAAGGGAACAGCAATTTTATAGATCCTCCAGCAAATTATACTCTAAGTTTCAACTATTTGTTTATAAGTTAAAATACTTACACAATAAAAATAAAATTACCCTAATCAAGAGCGGATATTTATTTGATTAGTTAATTGATTAACGACATATCCAAGAATTTATACTGAGAAGCTAGGGCATTTATCAAGTCAATAAAGAAACATATAATTTTTTGAGGAGATGAATAAAGCCGGGAAATTAACAACCATTGATCCAAAATCCCATCTAGATAACGGGAACTGAACCTAAACTTTGAAATTCTTCATAAAGACAATCACTATGTTACCATTTTGATGGTTAAAGACAAATAAAACCTGGCATTTAAGTATAAAGGTTAAAGACCTTAGAGTCTCTAAATTTGGTGGTTGAGGAGAAAACAATAGTGCAAAATAGCAGATCAGTGTCAGAACCAAATCTATATTCACAGCGCAACCAGCCGCATCATATCCGCATAGGTGTGATTGGGGTTGGTAACATGGGACAACATCATACCCGCGTTCTCAGTTCCATGAAAGATGTAGAACTAGTAGGGGTTTCCGATATTAACGTTGAACGTGGTTTAGAAACGGCCAGTAAATACAAAGTTCGTTTTTTTGAAAACTACTGTGACTTATTACCTCATGTAGACGCGATTTGTGTTGCTGTACCGACAAGGCTACATTATGCCGTAGGCATCAACTGTTTATTAGCCGGAATCCATGTTTTAATTGAGAAACCAATAGCAGCTAGTATTTCTGAGGCCGAGTCTTTAGTGAATGCTGCTGCTGAATCTCAGTGTATTTTGCAAGTTGGTCACATTGAGCGATTTAACCCCGCATTCAGGGAACTGAGTCAAGTCCTGAAAACAGAGGAAGTTTTGGCTTTAGAATCGCACCGCATGAGTCCTTATTCAGTGCGAGGGAGTGATGTTTCCGTGGTGCTGGATTTAATGATCCATGACATTGATTTACTGCTAGAATTAGCTGCATCACCAGTGGTGAAATTAACGGCTAATGGGACTCGTTCCTTAGACTCAGGTTATTTAGATTATGTAACTGCGACCTTGGGCTTTGCCAATGGAGTTGTTGCTACTCTTACAGCCAGCAAAGTTACTCACCGAAAAATCCGCCGTCTGGTTGCCCATTGTAAAAATTCATTCACAGAAGCAGATTTTCTCAATAATGAAATTTTGGTACATAGGCAAACCCCTGTCAACCCCCTGATCGATCAGCAAAAAGTCCTATATAGACAAGATGGTTTAATCGAAAAGGTTTATACCACTAATGTTCAGCCTCTGAGTGCAGAGTTAGAGCATTTTGTCAACTGTGTCCGTGGTGGCAATCAACCCTCTGTTGGTGGTGAACAAGCTCTCAAAGCTCTGCGCTTGGCTAGTTTAATTGAGCAAATGGCTTTAGAGGAAAGAGTCTGGAATCCATTAGAATGGTCTTCAGAATCGAGAGTCCAATCTTTGACCGAAAAAAATCGGATACAAGCCCCGTCCTTCTAGGACGGCTTTATAGTAAACTAAGTATAGTCGCCACAGGGCATTGGGAGACTATAAACGGACACTCCAGACCGGATCAGACTACTTTTCGGTAGCACCAGTCAGTGAAGTGTCAAGGAATCCTCGCTCATGAAAGGAGGAGGAGGTATGTCAAATCAACTATTTAGCTCTAACTAGCAGTGGGGGAAGGAACGGTTTTTTCTCCCACTCTCGCAAAAGGTGAGTTATATAAACAATCTTCTGCGGGTAATTTCAAAAACTAAAAGGACTACTATACTGTTCATTTATTGGCAAATCAAGACAAGGGCTGCCGTTGTCCCTGATATTTCCACTTTAGTAGGTTTCATTAAATGGTAAAAACAGCAAATCAGCAATAAAACCTTGACATCTGGTTATAAATGCCATAAGAAATGCTAAATCATCGCAAATTGACCATTGCCTGTTCTCAATTTTGACGTATTTCTAGTTACACTTAATCCAATCTAAAATTTTTTGTAGCTCACCTTTATGTAAGATGAGCATGATAACTTTTGACAGAGGAGCTTTCATGACAGACCAACCCTCCGCAGCTAATCCCATCAATGCCGCTGCCATTCCTATGAACCGCCCTGCGGCAGCTACACCAATGAATTCTTTCAAGCCAACTAATGTTGGGGGTAAAACCATTCTCAGCGTTGATTTAGGCAGAACCTCCACCAAGACTTGTGTGAGCCGTGAACCCGGCAGTGTGGCTTTCATTCCTGCTAATGTGAAGCAGATGAGTGTGACTGAAATTCGTGGCGGTGTGTTTGAGGCTAAGGCAACTGACCCACTGATGGATTTGTGGTTAGAGTATCAAGGTAGTGGCTATGCTGTGGGGCAATTAGCCGCAGATTTTGGCGCAAATCTTGGCGTAGGCCAATCTAAGGTTGAGGACGCACTGATCAAAGTCTTGTCCTGTGCCGGCTACTTTAAGCTCAAAGATGAAATTTCTGTGGTTCTGGGTCTACCCTTTTTGTCTTTGGAACAATTTGAAAAAGAAAAGGCACAGTTAACTAGTTTGGTAACAGGACCTCATGTATTGAATTTTCGAGGTGAATCTTTATCTCTCAACATTAGCAAAGTCTGGGTAATGCCTGAAGGATATGGCAGTTTGCTGTGGTCAGAAACTCAACCTAATAAAGGAACAGGAGTTCCCGATTTTACGAAAATGTCAGTGGGGATTGTAGATATTGGCCACCAAACCATTGATATGATCATGGTGGACAATTTCCGGTTTGCTAGAGGGGCTTCTAAGAGTGAAGACTTTGGGATGAGCAAGTTTTATGAATTGGTAGCTGCGGAAATAAAAGATCCAAATGCTGATAGTCAATCATTAGCACTGATTTCTGCGGTTAATAAGCCCAAGGGCAGTCGCTTTTACCGTCCTAAAGGTGCTAGTAAACCTACTAATCTAGATGATTTTCTCCCTAACTTGATAGAGCAGTTTTCACGAGAAATTTGCGCTCGTGTGTTAGCTTGGCTACCAGAGCGTGTGACAGATGTAATTATTACAGGTGGCGGTGGGGAGTTTTTCTGGGAAGATGTCCAACGTCTACTCAAAGAGGCTAAAATCAATGCTTACTTGGCTGCACCTTCCCGGCAGGCTAATGCTTTAGGTCAGTATATTTACGGAGAAGTTCAAGCGGCCGCTGCTGTTCGCCCTGCTAAATCATAAAACTAATGTTCCAATGGTCAAAAAAAGTAGTTAAATCCGTTACGTTCAATCCAGAAATTGCTGATGAGAGCTTGTTAGCGCAGGTGGAAAACTACTTAGAGGCGCAACCAGAGAAAACTTTCAGTGACCTATGTAAAGAGGCCCTATGGAAAGTTTTCTTACCGCAATCTGTACAACCAGCCTCTAAAACAGCAGATATAACCACGATTGAACAGCAAATCAGTGAGATGCAAGTGCAAATAGCTAGTTTTGAGGAACGTTTTTTTGCTAAGGAGTCTCGTCGTTTGGAGGCTATAGAAAGTCAAATGTTGCAACTTACTCAACAAGTTGCAAAGTTAACAACCATGTTGAGTCAGCAACCACCTACTTATATTCCTTCCCAACCTCACCCTGAACCTGAACCTGACCCTCAAGAAGTAGACCCTGTTATTAGTCGTATTGGTCAATTTCTTGATGATTTTTAAGAAAAGACCAGATTTTTAGTGGTTTTTGCTTTGAGAAATACCCTTAATTAGACTACCGTAAGTCCCACCACTAAACTATTTTAGTTTAGTATTATTGGTGGGATATTTCATTTCAAAAGTAAAAAATCAAAAAAATACCGAGGTTTGTATCTAAGGATTTTTAATTTTCCATAAATAGCTAGAAAATAGATTTGTCACAATATGAGCAACTATTGGTAATAATAAGTTACCACTCAGTAAAGCACTATAACCCAAAATTACACCAATGAGAGTCGCCCAAATTACATAAGGCCATTGTTGAGTATCACTAAGGTGTAAAACTCCAAAACAAAGACTAGAGACTATTACAGCTAGATGATCTGCGCCCAGGGCTGGTAACATTACACCTCGAAATAATAATTCTTCACTTAAACCTGGTAATAATCCTAGCCAGATTAAATCAGGCATTGCTAGAGGTTTGAGAACCATCTCTAGATAATAATCCGCACTTTTACGATAAGGAAGAGAAAAGCGATAAGCTAACCCACTTAATATGGTAATGATTAAACCTAAACCGATTCCTAATAATAAGTCTTGTTCGTGCCAGTACCATTTGAAGAGGATAACATTGCTCCAATGTAACCATAACTTAGCAATTATCCAAAGGATAATCGCTGTTACACCCATTGCTACTAAAACTTGGGTGCGTGTTAAGTAAGGAATTTCTGGTTCTTGATTTTGCTGTTCAACCACAGGAATTTAAATAAATAATGGTCATGGGTAATTGACAACCTAAGGTTTTAGAGATATTTTGCGTAAGTCATAAAACATAAATTAAATTAAATTAAATTAAATTAAATTAAATTAATTCATGCTTATCTGCGTTCATCTGCGTTCATCTGCGGTTAATTATTCTAGACGAAGTATTCTCTGGAGTCTCATTTTAACCCAATCAAAATAATTGTAGGTTGGGTAGACCGACAGCGAAACCCAAGTACACAATTTAATACTTGTGGCTGTAACTTAACGGTAATGTCAAATCATTAATGAAAAAGGATTAATACCTGCTTTATGCGCGACTAATACGCCTACAGCTTCCAAATATGAGTTTACCTGCAAGGTGGGAATTTTTAACATCGGAGCAGAAACCTGTAACAAGGTTTTATTTTCCGTAACTGTAATTATTTGACATTGACTTTTACTTAAACTCAATAAAGCACTACCTCCACAGGATGTATCAGGAATAATTAAAGCGTCAATCTGGTCTGCCCACAGATCCGTTGATAATGGCTTATAAGATTCTGTATTAATTATAAACTGCGGAGCGTTACTTAAACCAACTAAAACGCAAGGTAAAAATGTATAGCCTAATTCTTCAGCCGCGGCACGAGGTGATAAATTAGAGACTGTAGGGGCAGGAGAAAGGGCCGGAGCATGGGCGCAAGGAATTTTAAAGGTACGAACTAATAAATGGCTAATGACGGCTTCTGCACCGGCTAGAGGGTCTACTCCTTCACCTTGGCGATAGTTTTGCAGGGCGGTTTCGTCCATGTCTTCTGGGAAACGGGTAACAACTGCGATCGCTTGGGCTTTTTCCTGTATAATTAACTTTTCAGCAGCCCGTAATAAACTATCAGGATTACCTATTGTTCCCCAACTTGTCCCTGATGAAGAAATCCGTAATTCTACATTTAAATCTGCATCGGTAATTACATGATTTGTAATATCTAACCCTAAAGTTGCCCTGGCTGCGTCCGCTACTTGCAAGTGTCGCCGCATTAATTCCGGCTCAATACCCTGGTCTAAAAGTAAACCTACCCTATTACTACGAACAGGACGTAAACCCCATTCTCCAGCGGCAAATTTGTCTAAACCATAACCTTCTACATAGAAAGCGTTGGGAATATTCCAGTATAAGCTTGCACCATTCATAACATTGGGGTGAGTAATCAAGCGATCGCATACCTGTGATATAATTCTCGCTACTGGTAATGCGTCACCAGCATAACCGCCAATTGCTGCCCCAATGCCGGTGGGTATAATTAAAATGACCGTGTATGGTTTTTGAATGGGTATCACAGGTTTTTTATTTCGCGGTAGCCTCAAGGAAGAATCTAAACAGTAACTACAGCCTCTATAGTTGCGGTTTGTTGGGTTTCGTCAATAGCGGTAATAGCCCAACGGAGGGGTTCACCTTGTTTTTGTAATTCCGCTGTAATAGCTTTTTCTAATTCAGTGGGGGTTTCTTGTAATTCAATTTCAGCGGTAATAAAGTGAGTTGTCATTATTCTAAATCCTTTGTATTGGTAATCTTGAGTATAGAAGGACTTGATGGTAATTGGCAACTATATCTACCCTTTCCCAAATTGCTTGTCATAAACTATTTCTTCCTTACCTGTTTCAATTTTCAAATCAGATAATGGCTTAGAAACACAAAGAAGCGCGTAGCCTTGTTTTTGCAGTTCTGGACTTACACCCATTCCCTCGCTTTGGTCTACAGATCCTGCTAATATTAATCCAGCACAGGTTGTACAAACACCAGCATGACAGGAAGCAGGTAATTCTAAACCCACTGCTTCGGCCACTGATAAGACTGCTTCACCTTCTGGAACTTTCAGAGTATATATTTTACCTTCGTGATTGATTTCTACGGTGTAAGTTTTGGACATATACAATAGCAGCTTTTGAGAACGGACAAAAAATTAATTGTATTTAACAATATATAGTAATTTTGTCCAATTTGGGAAAATTTATTTTTTTTAAAGAAGATGAAATATCTTAGACCAAGTATTAGCAGAAATATCCAGATGAACATAATATTATCAAAAAATCATATTCTGTACATCCTTAAATCCTGGAAATCCTGATTTAGACAAAGAAATTAAGTAAAGGCTTTTTGTTGTTGATATATTTGCTTAAATAAAGCTTGCTGCTTTTGATGATCAACAATTGGTTTAGGGTAACTGACGCGATGATATTCTAGAGGAGGAATTTTTCCAGTTACTACATAAGCCGTATCTAAAGAACGTAATTCCGGTATCCATTGACGAATATAAGCTGCTTCTGGGTCGAATTTTTGGGTTTGACTAGCTGGATTAAAAATGCGTAATGGTTGGGGGTCCATACCACTAGAAGCACTCCATTGCCAACCTCCATTATTAGCAGATAAATCACCATCAATGAGTTTCTGCATAAAATATTTTTCTCCCCATTGAGGATTAATTATTAAATCCTTAGTCAAAAAACTGGCAACTATCATTCTACATCTATTGTGCATCCAACCAGTTTCATTTAATTGACGCATAGCAGCATCAACTATAGGATAACCTGTTTTACCCTCACACCAAGCTTGAAAATAAGTTTCGTTATTGCGCCAGGGAAATGCTTTAAAATTATCTCTATATGCACCATTAGCTAATGTGGGGAAATGGTACATAGCGTGTTGATAAAATTCCCTCCATGCTAGTTCCTTTTGCCATGTTTGGATACTAGCATTTACCTCCTCACTATTACTATTTGCTAAGGCTTCTATTGTACTTTGCCAAATAGTTCTAATACCAATAACACCGAACTTCAAAGCAGCACTTAATTGAGATGTTCCCTCAATAGCCGCGAAATTGCGCTGTTCTTGATATTCATTAATAGGATCATGGGTAAAATTTTCTAATTTTTCTTGTGCTGCTAACTCTCCAGGATTAATTATTAATTCCCTATCCCAAATAAAACCTAAATCTTCGGCTGTAGGTAAATTGATTATTCCAGATTTTTCCGCTATTTCTTGTTCTTCTGCTGTGAGATTTTGCAGACTTTCTAAAGTTTTAACTGGTTGAGATTTTGTTTTACTATACCAATTTTTCCAGAAGGGAGTATAAACAGTGTAGGGAGTTTTCGCACCACTAAATATTTCCGTTGGTGAGTGAAGTAACTGATCCCAATTGTAGTTAAGAAACTCAATTCCTGCGGTTTTTAAAACATCAATTACCGCTAAATCCCGAATTTGTGAATAAGGTTCAACATCCCAATTCCAGAATACTGCTTTAGCATTTAAAGCCACTGCTAATTGAGGAATTGCCACAACGGGATCATTTTGCAAAATTAATAATTGACTACCTGCTTGTCGGTATCTTTCTTGAAGGGATTGTAAACAACCAATCATATATTTTACCCTAGCAGGTGCAATATCATCACCTTCAAGAATTTGAGGATCTAGACAAAATACACCTACAATCTTGGGAGTTTTTTTTCTGGCCGCAGCTAGTCCTGTATGGTCAGAAATGCGTAAATCTCGACGATGCCAAAACAAAATTAAATCAGACATTGAATAATAAAAAGATGTTCCTGTAAAGTACCCGATAAAATCTGTTTTTCCTTTGATTCGTTACCAAAAATCAAAATAGATTTTCACAAAAAACTTGTACAACCCGACCTATAATTTCTTCACCAAACCAAGGAGTATTATAAGAAAGTGTCTGGAGATTTGCCTGATTTACGTTCCAAATTTGCTGAGGATCAAATAATGTCAATTCAGCTTTTTCACCCGGTTGAATGGCTTTAACCTCCTGTTGTAAACAAGTCGCTGGTTGATGACTCAAAACCCGCCATAATTCCAAAGGTGTAAATTCTCCAGTGGCCACAAGATTCTGCCATAATAGGGGTAATGCCAATTCTAAACCAATTGCTCCCGGTGGCGATTCCGCAAAGGCCTGAACTTTCTCCTCGTAAGTATAGGCTGCGTGATCAATTGCGATCGCATCTATTATACCTGTTCGCAAACCTTCCCGTAAGCATAGCATATCTTGGTAATTTCCCAAAGGCGGATCTAAATGTAAGGAAGTGTGGTAACTTCTCATGGACGTTGTATCAAGTAAAACGTGCATCCAGGTTGTACTAGCGGTAATAGGCACACCTTTAGATTTAGCTTCAGCAATTAATTGTACGCTACGGGCAGTAGAAACACGCATAATATGGACTGGTGTACCGATATCTGCGACTAATTCTAATAAAGCTGCAATAGCCGTTGTTTCCGCACTAGTTGGCATTGGCGGTAAACCTAAACGCAAGGCTTCTGCACCTTCTCGAATCATACCATTAGCGGCTAAATGGCGATCGCATGGCCAAAAAGCCACAGGTTTACCAAAAGGTTGAAGATACTCCAAAACCCGTCTAACTATCCCCAAATTTTCCCAAGGTTTACTATCAGTAAAACCCACAATTCCCGCAGCGGTTAAATCTGCTACTTCTGTTAATTGTTTACCTGCCAAATCTAAAGTAATTGCTCCCCAGATGTGAAGACTGGGGGAGACTTTTTCCCGATTTCGGTATTGTTGTAACTGTGTTACCAAAGCAGGTTGATCAATAACTGGTAATGTATCAGGTAAAACGCAAATTCTAGTAAAACCACCAGCAGTAGCAGCTTGGCAAAGAGAACTTAAAGTTTCTCGTTCTTCAAAACCAGGTTCACCCGAATGACTATATAAATCAACTAATCCAGGACCAATAACCAAACCTTGACAATCGCGGACAGACGTATCTGTAGTAAAATTTGTAATTTGTGGGGCGACATCTTGAATATAACCATCAATAATTAACACATCTGCTACTATGTCAGTTTTTTGCAGAGGATCGATTACTCTTACTTGTTTTAATAGTTCTTTTGTCATGAAAAATACTACTTATCAGTCTTTTAACCGTTGTCTATTCTACTGTTTGATCATGCAAATTGGACGTTTTCGCAATAACTTCAGTATTAACTTATAATATAAGTATTTTTTGTAACTTATATCCTCATGATTCACATTTCCGACTTCTAGCCAGAAATCATCATTTATTCACAATTTTTTATAACTTAGGTTAATATGGAAATTATCATTATAATAATTGTTGTATTTCCACTGATATGCTTGAACCTCTCCATGATCAAGATTTGCAAAGTTGGATTGAATCAACAATTCAACACCTTAAAAATCGTCAATTTGAAGCCCTTGATATTGAATATCTAATTGAGGAATTAAATGATTTGGGTAAATCGGAAAAAAATGCACTTACAAGTAATCTTATGATCTTGTTAGCTCATTTGCTAAAGCTAAAAGTCCAATTTGATGCTCCAGATAGTATGAAAATGAGTTGGTATCACTCAGTTATTGAACATCGTCAACGAGTTTTAAACAATTTAGAAAATACTCCTTCTCTCAAAAGTTTTCTTTTAGAAGCTATAAATAAAGCCTATTCTCAAGGACGTAAATTAGCAATTAAAGAAAGTAAATTTGCTGCTTTTGGAGTGCGTATTGCTGATGAAAGTGAATATCCTGATATTTGTCCATTTTCTGTTGAGCAAATATTGGATGAAGATTTTTATAGTTAGTGAAAATACGCTGCATTTTTCGGTTTAGCGATACATATAGGAATCCGGTTTGATTCTGTGAATTTACTTGTGTGGTCAGGGAACAGGGAGCAGGGAACAGGGAACAGGGAACACAGTAAGAAAGACAGAATTGATACCTACTAATTCTTGTATGGCTACGCCACGCAAGCTATCAAAAATCAAATA
>NZ_KE384664.1:88207-121026 GCF_000426925.1 Dolichospermum circinale AWQC310F
CATAGTTTATTCTTTCCTAACTCCTGTGTAAATCCTAAAATCTATGCACAGCTAGATCAATGAAAAGTACGAGTCAGGGTAATTCATCAATTACCCCAACAACCTAGCAAATTATCAAGCGCAAATTATAACGCTCCAGCGGCAGTTTTATCCAGTACACTATTACTTAAATGTCCAGTAATATTCATTGCTTGCAGAACCGGATAACCTTGACTACCAGCAGGATAATCAATCACACTCACAGCACCATTACCTTGACGGAAATTCCAGAAATTTTCTCCTGATAAACCAAGAATATGGCACAATAAAGTTTTATTAGTGGCATCATGAGCGACCACCAAACCTAGTTGTAATTGCTGAGATTCGGCGGTTTTAATTATCGTATTCCAATCACTAACACTGCGTTCTCTTACCTGTTCTAGGTTTTCTCCTTCTGGCATCTGTACTTCTGCGGGTATTGTGCGCCACCTTTCTAATTCTCCGGGAAATTCCTGTTCAATTTCCGATTCAAATTTACCTTCCCACAGTCCATGACTAATTTCTCTTAAACCGGCAAACAGTTGCAAGTTTAAACTAGGATGATATTTTAAGATAATTTCCGCCGTTTCCTTGGGACGGGACATAGTGCTACTAACTGCAAAATCAATATTCACATCTTTGAGAAATTCTGCGGCTTTTGCGGCTTGATTTCTGCCATTATCATTGAGGGGAATATCAATTTGTCCTTGAAACTTACCTTGACGATTCCATTCAGTTTCACCATGACGCACCAACAATAATCTTACCCCTTGATGACCGGGACGCAAAGAAGGGAAAGTTTCACCCAGATGTTGGGTTTGATTCATAGATTCTAACTGTACTGGTTCACCCAAACCACCAGCAAAATTTAAAACACTAATTCCGCAGTTAGACTGTTGTAAACAATGGTAACGACTGGGGGAAATACCCAAAGCAGTGCTAATTAAGGCGCGATTAATCCCATTATGACCAACAATGAGAATAGTTTCACCTTGATGTTGGGGAAGAATCTCTTGCCAAAATTGTTTAGCTTGGGTATATAAAGCTAAAACTGGGAAATGTTCTCTAGTTTCGGAATTTTCCTGTAAAACCATGCGAAATTCATGGGGAAGTTCCTTCCAGGTGCGGTAATCTGCTGTTAACTGTTCTTTGACCTCACTCGTCGTCATTCCTACCCAAAGTGGTAAATCAACTTCTACCAATTGTTCATCAATTTGAATTATAGGAGCTTGTGTAGCTAATTGACTGCGGATAATTTCTGCTGTTGATTTTGCGCGTTGCAGGGGACTACTATAAATAGCTTGAAATGAAATACTACTGAGGGCTTTACCTGCTTTACTGGCATCATCACAGCCCTTTGGGGTTAAAGATGACGCATCAGTACGCCCTTGAATACGTTTTTCTATATTGTAGGTACTTTGTCCATGACGCACGATGATCACACGGGTCATTTTTTTACTTTCCTCTTAAATAGCACTAATTTTACTACAAAATGTACCAGGAAGTCAGAATCAGGATATCCAGGATTAAAGGATGAAAACTTTGTATAATCATTGATATTAGTTTCATCTGTGGAGTTAAATCTAATGACCCAAACTACAACCACAAATTTAGAATTAATTCAGCCTTCAGCTAATCATCAGACCTTGACAGATGAGCAATTTATGTTATTGCAGGAAAATAATAATCTTTATGAATATGTGAATGGAGAGCTAATTATTGTGGCAAACTCAGGTGTAGAACACGGCTACTTAGCTCTTACTATGGGATATTTTTTAACAGGCTTTGTGCGTGATCATAAGCTCGGTATAACTTGTGATTCCAGCACCGCTTTTAAAATGAAAACTGGTAACAAAAGATCCCCTGATATTGCTTTTATTTCTAAAGAAAGGTTACAAGGTTTAAAGCGACTACCCAAGGGTTTTTTTGATGGTGCTCCTGATTTAGCTGTAGAAATTATTTCTCCTAATAACACCTTTGAAGAAACTCATAATAAATTAGTAGAGTATTTTGAAAATGGAACTCGTTTAGCTTGGGTGATATTACCAGATGAAGAATGTGTATTGATTTACCACAAACCTAAGCCATCACAGCTTTTGCAATTGGAAGATAGCCTTGATGGAGAAAATGTTATTCCTAATTTTAGTCTTCCTTTGATAGAGTTATTTCAAGAATTATCTTTTTAGATATAGCTGGTGTAAGCAGATCGCCTACAATAATTCTGTAGACAATCGCTGATATTATTTAGAACTCAAAACAGGCTGATTTTAATTTATTTAATATTTGCCTGTAAATACCCGTTCTGCAGGTCCTGTCATGTAAATCCGATTGTCAATTTCTGACCATTCGATTTCCAGGGGTCCACCGGGTAATTCAATCATAGCAGTGCGATCGCATTTATCATTCAATACCCCTGCTACTAAGGACGCACAAGCACCGGTGCCACAAGCGAGGGTAATTCCTGCACCCCGTTCCCAAACGCGCATTTTCAAGTAGTTGCGATTTACGACTTCAATAAATTCCGTATTGGTTTTTTTAGGAAATACCGGATGATTTTCAAATTCCGGACCAATGCTTTCTAAATTAACTGCTGCCACATCTTCTACAAATGTGATACAATGAGGGTTACCCATGCTGACACAGGTAACATCCCAAGTTTTCCCAGCTACTTCTAAGGGAAGATTAATGACTTGAGGCCCACTAGATGCTAAAGTAGTAGGAATTTCCGCTGCTAATAATCGCGGTTCACCCATATCTACTTTCACTTGACCATCATCTGTGAGTTGGGGTACAATCACACCTGCTAAGGTATGAATACTATATTTATCTTTAGTACGGTTAATGCCCTCTAATTCTGTCAAAAATACCGCTAAACAGCGAATCCCATTCCCACACATTTCTGGTTCTGAACCATCAGAGTTAAAAATCCGCATAGTGTAGTCAGTGCCATTTTGTCCAGGAAGGGCGAAAATAACACCATCTGCACCGATGCCAAAATGGCGATCGCACCACTGTACGGCTTTCTCTGGTGTTAATACTGGTGTCAATGAGGAACGATTATCAATGAGAATAAAATCATTACCGAGTCCGTGATACTTAGTAAATTCGATTGCCATTTGTTGTTTTTTGATAAGTCGAAGATTAATTAATTTTATGCAGTAATTTGTCAATTGTCAGTGATGTAATAATTTTAACGATTACCAATAATATGACAACTAATCAATTTGATACAGGACTACCCAGCATTCGTCAAGTTCAGAACTGGATTAAAGAAAAAATAACAGTCGAATTTAGACTAATGACTGGTGATTTAATCACAGGTCGGGTATTTTGGCAAGATCACAATTGCATAAGTGTTTTTAATGCTAATAATGAGCAAATTACCGTTTGGAGACAGGCGATCGCCTATATGAAACCACTGAGTAATTAATTTAGTATCTTAAAAAAAGTTAGTTGCGTAAAATGCTCATAGTGATCTGATGTGAAAGGAGAATCTAATGGAATTAGATACTGAATTTCCTGTTATTTTTGTTATGCAAGAGCATTATGAGCTTGCCAATAATGAGGTCATAGGGACTAATACCAAGTTTTGGTTTAAGCATCAGGAAATTGGGTATTGCTTATATAAACAGAATAAATCACAAGAGATAGGACAGGATTGGGCAGAAAAAGTTGCATCTGAATTATGTAAGCTTTTAGGATTACCCCATGCTATTTATTATCTAGCCGAGACTTGGGAAGGGAATTATGGTGTAGTTTCACCTTCATTCTTAGCGAAGGGCATAACACTAATTCATGGCAATGAAATTCTCACTCCCATTGTGCCAAACTATCCCACATTTCAAGTACAAAATATTCTAGATTTAAACCAAAAGAAATTACTTAATTTCCAGGAATTATTAACATGAAAAAACTGCAAACATTATTCCTAGCGTGGCAAGATACCCATAGTCGTTCATGGTTTACCATTGGTAAATTAACTTATGATGGTAAAAAATACCGATTTGTTTATACCCAAGGTGCAAAAGAAGCCCAAAATATTTGCGATTTTCAACCTTTATACTCATTTCCTGATTTAGAACAAGTATATACATCAATCCATTTATTTCCAGTCTTCTCTAATCGTTTGATGTCTCCTTCACGTCCTGATTATGCTAACTTTCTCAAATGGCTAAATATTCCAGAACAAGAAGATGATCACCTGGCAATTTTAGCCCGTAGCGGTGGAGAAAGAGAAACAGATAATCTTGCTGTTTTTCCATATCCAGAACCAGATACAGAAGGACAATATCAATTATACTTTTTTGCTCATGGACTACGACATTTACCAAAATGTGCCATTGAGCGAATTAATAATTGTGTGCCAGGAGAAAAGTTATGGTTAGCTCATGAATTTCAAAACCCTTATGATACTAAAGCATTAACTTTAAATACAGAAGATCATCATATTGTAGGTTATTGTCCGCGTTACTTACGAAGTGAAATCTTTGATCTGATTTGGAAAAACCCTAGTTTAGTGAGACTGGAAGTAGAGTGTGTCAATTTATCACCTACACCCCTTCAGTTTCGTCTATTGTGTCATATCACTGCTTTGTGTAATGATGATTTTCGCCCCTTTTCCAGTCCAGAATATCAACCGTTAATGGCAGATAATTATGAATTACTTCTGAGTTAAAATTGTTTTATTTGTCTGATAGCGTGGTATAGCCATATCAGGAGTGACAGGACTTGAAGATTTACAGGATAATTATAATTATTAGTGATAATCTTATGTAAATTATTCTATCCTGAACATTCTTTCTAGCTATTTAATAGTGATTTTACCTTCAGCAAAGGCAATTAAAGCATTAAGTTCCTGGTTTGATCCTACCACCAACAAGCGATCGCCTAAAAGAAATGTAGTTTGATAATTAGGATAATCTATTTCTTCACCATCAGCACGACGAATAGCCATTAAACTGACTCCAGTTAAATAACGCATATTCACCTCTTCTAAGCTCATCCCAATCAAAGGAGAATTTGCTGGTAAATCATACCAACGACGATTCAGATCACGAGTCACCTTTTGTAAATACTGAGAAACTTCAGCAGGGGAACGTTCAGGACGTAAATCTAGATAATGATTTTGGCGAATTTCCTGGATTTTCTGTTGTACCAAATCTGGCAACAAACCAACAGCAATTAATAGATGATTTGCCATTTCTAAACTAGCTTCAAATTCAGGTTGTATTACTTCCTTTGCTCCCAATTGATAAAGAACCTCAATATTTTTATCTTGAGTAGCACGGACAACTGTATCTAATTCTGGACATAGCTCCAAAGCCCGTTTTAAACATAGTCGAATACTTGCTGGGTCTGGGAGAGCAATGGCCATACCTTGAGCGTGATTTACGCCAGCGGTTTCTAATACATGAAGACTGACAGAATTACCATAAACATAGGGTATACCTGCTTCTCGTAACTGCTGAATACGACTTTCCGATTGGTCAATAACTACCACAGGTAATTGATATTGCTGTAATAACTTCACTAAATTCTGACCAATGCGGCCATAACCACAAACTACCACATGATTCTTCTGTGGTAAATCTGCCGAAAAATCAAGAGCTTGATCATTTACTAAATAGGGTTTAAGCCAAGGAATAGATTCCGCAAAATCGAATAAAAAAGGTAATAATCGCAGGACAAAGGGAGTTAACATTAAAGTAACAGCCGTAGTTCCCAAAATTAGTAAATATATGCGCCGAGAAACCAAACCCAAAGCTTGTCCTTCACTAGCGAGAACAAAGGAAAATTCCCCAATTTGAGCTAGTCCCAAACCAGCAATTAAAGCAGTTTTTAAAGGGTAGCGAAATAGCCTGACTAAAGGAGTAATAATTAAAAACTTACCCACAAAAACCAAAGCTACTAATCCCAGAATTAATTCCAGATTTTGCCACAAAAATACCGGGTCAATCAACATCCCAATGGCTGCAAAAAACAAACTAGCAAATATATCCCGTAAAGGTTCAACAATAGTTAAAGTTTCATCAGCATATTCTACCTCAGAAATCATCAAACCGGCGACAAATGCGCCCATTTCAATGGATAACCCTAAATATTCTGTTAGGAGCGCAATTCCCAAACAGATTGTTACCACACCTAATAAAAATAACTCCTTACTTTCCGTACCAGCTAATAACCTTAATAAACGTGGAATTAACCAAATTCCCGCCGCATAAGCGCCAGCCGCAAATAAACCAATCTTCACCAAAGCCATAACCACGGCCACACCAATAGCTTCTCCTGGTTGATGAAGAGCAGGTAATACAGCTAACATTAATCCTAGAGCCAAATCCTGGACGACAAGAATCCCCAACATTACCTGTCCGTGGGGTGTTTCCGTTTCATTGCGTTCCATGAGGCATTTGAGGACTACAGCAGTGGAAGACAAAGACAAAATCGAACCCAGAAACACACCTTTAGCGGGTAAAGTTCCCCAAGCTCCCGTAACACCACAAACCAACACGGTGACGAGAATAGTGAGGATAATTTGTAAAGTACCACCTCCCAGAGCGATCGCCTTAACTTTCTTGAGTTCCGTCAAAGAAAATTCCACACCCAAAGCAAACAACAAAAAAGCCACCCCAAACTGGGCTAAAGTTTCCACCTGGACAATTTCCTTAATTAATCCCAGTCCAGTCGGTCCGACAACCATACCACCGATGATATATCCTAGTAAAACAGGTTGCTTTAACAGTGCTGCTAATAGACCACCGCAGGCTGCGACAGCAAACACTGAAACCAAATCAACAATTAAGCGAAAATCTTCTTGCACCTTTTTAAATCAATAATTATTAACAACTATATAGATTCAGCATACAAAGTTTTATCCCTTTGCGGCGCGAGTTGGGATACAATCACAAGAAAATTTGGACTGACCACCCAAAAGTGATCAAGTCCCCATAGACGAAACTTATTTACCTGTTACAAACCCGATAACCAATATCCCGACGATAATACATTTGATCAAATTCAATTTCTTTAATACCTGCATAAGCTTGAGCTAAAGCTTCCTCGAAATCCGTACCCATTCCAGTTATATTTAACACTCTACCGCCATCCGTAACAATTTCCTGGTCTGCATTTAATTTTGTCCCCGCATGAAACACGGTCGCTCCGGCTGTATCTGCTGCTACTAAGCCATTAATTACCTTACCCTTGAGGTATTCTCCCGGATAACCGCCAGAAGCAGCCACTACTGTCGCTGCTGCACCCTGTTTCCAAACAATTGGTGGCATATCTACCAAGCGCTGTTCTATACAAGCTAGAATCAGATATTCTAAAGGTGTTTCCAGTAACGGTAAAATTACTTGGGTTTCAGGATCACCAAACCGACAGTTAAATTCTAAAACTCGAAAATCACCATCTGGTGTAATCATTAACCCCGCATACAAAACGCCTCGGTAGTCAATTCCCCTAGCTTGTAAAGCGGAGATAGTTCTTTCTAATACCTCTGTTTGCACTCGTGCCATTAACTCCGCTGTAGCAATGGGCGCAGGAGCATAAGCACCCATACCTCCAGTATTGTCTCCAGTATCACCTTCACCGACACGCTTGTGATCCTGAGCAGGTAACAACGGCCGAATTGTTAAACCATCAGTTAGAGCTAAAATAGATACTTCTTGTCCCAGTAAACATTCTTCAATTACCACAGAATTACCAGCACTACCAAACTGTCCTTTAAAAATGGCCTCAATGGCTGCTTCAGCTTGGGCAATGTTTTCGGCAACTGTGACACCTTTACCAGCAGCTAAACCATCGGCTTTAATCACAATGGGCGCTCCTTGGTCATGAATGTATGCCTTTGCTGAGGCAGCTTCCGTAAATACCGCAGCTTTGGCCGTAGGAACTCCCGCTTCTGCCATTAATGCTTTAGCCCAGGCTTTACTTGCTTCTATTTGCGCCCCGGCTTTGTTTGGACCAAATACCATTAAGCCTTGATTTTGCAGATAATCGGTAATTCCCTGAGCTAAAGGCACTTCTGGACCGACAACTACTAAAGAAATACTATTAGCGATCGCATATTTACTGATACCTGCAAAGTCATCTACCGCTAAGGACAAGTTTTGACAACCCTGCATAGTTGCTGTACCCCCATTACCTGGTACACAGACAACTTGCTCAATTTGATCAGATTGTAGCAATTTCCACGCTAGAGCGTGTTCCCGTCCCCCATTCCCGATAACTAAAACTTTCACTTATTTCCTCGCGCGTAATCAAGCAAAACGAGTATATATGATACCATTTTCAATTGTCCAAGCTGGTAATCTGGCTAGATTTAGGGTTTGTGTGCCAAACGAGCGATTGCACAATTATATTATGATAATATGCTCTTAGTTTTATCCCAGATGCTATTTATAGTTTTATCATGGTTGTATGATAAGCTTAAATTATATAAAATCAATAATACTTTTGATATTTATAACTTTTAGCAATTTGCCTTTAATTTTAGCCATAAATTTGCTCAGAAATGATCTAATTTAAGCGATTACTAGGCCGTCCTTCGCTATCGCACTAACTTAATTGAGATTTTATATGTCCAGAAATTTGTCTTAAAATTTCTTCAATATCAACAGGTAAATATGGAAAAACGGAATCTTCATAACCATCATGTAAATGATGGGGATAGGTTGAAATTTCAGGATGATGGGGTGCGTTATCCCAACGTTTTATTAGTTCTCTATTTTCAGTTTGCCAATGGAAACTATATTTAATTATTTCTACTTGTCCTGATACTATTTGCCAAAATTCAAACATTTCTAAAAAGCTACCATCTTTTAATGTCAGACGATAACGCCATAGTCCTTTATCAGTTTGTGATTCTTCTCGAATAATCGTTACATTTACGACTTCTGGACAAAGTGCAATTACAGATTTTATCCATGCCAAATAGTCATCAGCATTTCTAACATTTTTCATAAAGCTTGTTCTAATTTATGGATTTTTTTTAAAATATCTTTGCGTAGTTCACATAAGCCGAACCACTCAAAAAAATCCATTTCATCTCCTAAATTTCCTGAGTTAAATTGTTCTAAAAATTGTTCAGAAGCTAGTTGATATTTTTTCTCAAATTTATCTATATCTAAGTTATAAATAGCGAGTTTTTGACCATAACGGGTTAAAATTACATTTAAAAGTTGTCCAATAATTCTATCTAATTCTGTGTTGTCGCTACAGTTTTCACTCAACAGTTCTAATTTTTCTAATGTATTCATAATTATATATATGTTTTTAGTGAAGTTTTTCTTGATTATACACTATTCGAGGCAATAAATATCATATATGGGTGCGGCTCTTTTAGGAAGACAAAATACTACATCCGCGTCTGGGGATTGTAAAATTCGCCCAAACCCGCTATACTTGTACAATAAACAGTACAGGTTCTCCGCCCATGAAAATTATCTCTTTTAGCGAGGCCAGAAATAGTCTGAAAACGGTTTTAGACCAGGTGACGGAAGATGCAGACTATACAATTATCACTAGACGGGATGCTGATGATACGGTGGTGATGTCCCTAGAGTTTTTTAATAGTCTCATGGAGACTGTGCATTTATTGAAGTCTCCGGCAAATGCAGCCCATTTAGAACGTTCCATTGCTCAATTTAAGCAGGGGAAAGTGGTGCAGCGAGATTTGTTAAATGAGTAGAATGTTGGCTTGGACTGATGAGGCTTGGGGTAATTATCTTTACTGGCAAGGGCAAGATCAAAAGACCCTCAAAAGAATCAATAAATTGATTGAAGAGACGATGCGGATGCCTTTTGAGGGTATTGGTAAACCAGATCCTCTCAAGGAAAATTTAGCCGGATTTTGGTCACGTCGAATTGATGATACAAACCGTTTGGTTTATGCTGTTGATGATGTCTATGTAACTATTATTTCTTGCCGATATCATTATTAATTTTGCACTCAGTAGGTTGGCGTGAAAAATTGTCGTTATTTACAAAATTTAACAACATGAATGGTAAATTAATTGTCTTTGAAGGGGTAGAAGGTTGTGGTAAAACTACTCAGATGCACCTTTGTTCTCAGTGGCTAGAAAGTTTAAATATGTCAGTGGTGCTGACTCGTGAACCGGGAGGAACGGAGCTAGGGAAGGATTTACGGGGGTTATTATTGTCAAAGTCAGCGAATAAGCCGATAAGTGAGATTACGGAACTTTTGTTGTATGCTGCTGATAGGGCGCAACATATTGAAGAAGAATTAAAACCGAATTTAGCTATGGGAAAATATATTTTATGCGATCGCTATACTGATTCTACCATTGCTTATCAAGGTTATGGCAGGGGTTTAGATATGAGTCTAATTAATAATCTCAATCAGATTGCTACTGGAGGTTTAACAAGTGATATAACTATTTGGTTGGACGTAGATGTGGAGGTGGGTTTATCGCGCAAACGTGGACAAGCTACATTAGATCGCATTGAACAGGAAACAATTGCTTTTCATCGTCGAGTACAAAGAGGATATACGTATTTATATGTATCCTATCCATCCCGAATTGTGCGAGTAGATGGCAGTGACAGTCAAGAAACTGTGCAGCAAAATATACAAAAGATTTTACAGAAACGCCTGTTTTCATAATTATGTTTTCGTCATTAATCGGACAACAACAAGCAGTAGAATTACTAACCCAGTCCGTTAAACAGAACCGAGTTGCACCTGCTTATATGTTTGTAGGTGCTGATGGTGTGGGTAGAAGTTTAGCAGCACTGTGTTTTATAGAATTACTTTTTTCTAGTTTTGTAAAACCTGATCAAATTCCGATTTTACAACATCGAATTAAACAAAGAAATCATCCAGCTTTATTGTGGGTAGAACCAACTTATCAATATCAAGGACAAAGATTTACTCCACTCGAAGCAGCACAAAAAGGAGTTAAACGCAAAGCACCACCAATAATTCGGTTAGAACAAATTCGAGAAATTACCCAATTTCTGGCTCGTCCACCATTGGAATCAGCGAGAAATGTGATAGTATTAGAACAAGCAGAAACCATGGCAGAATCTGCGGCAAATGCGTTATTAAAAACTTTAGAAGAACCGGGAAAAGCGACATTAATTTTAATTGCACCTTCCCCGGAATCTGTGTTACCAACTTTAGTATCTCGTTGTCAGAAAATTCCTTTTTATCGTTTAGATAATGCTGCTATGAAGCAGGTATTGACGCAAACAGGAAATACAGAGATTTTGCAACATCCAGAAGTTTTAAATATAGCCGCAGGTAGTCCAGGAAATGCGATTTCATCTTACCAACAATTGCAAAATATTCCTAGCGAATTTATGGAACAGGTGAAAAAAAGACCAACATCTTATCGTCACGCTTTAGAATTAGGGAAGAAAATTGATAAAGAATTAGATACAGAAGCACAATTATGGTTAATTGATTATTTACAACAATATTATTGGCAACAAATATATGAACCAAAAATTATTCAACAGTTAGAAAAAACTCGGAAACATTTACTTTGTTATGCTCAACCTCGTTTGGTTTGGGAATGTACATTTTTAGCTTTATTTCAAATATCCTAAATTATATAATCTCCAGACCACTAAAGCAAAGTTTATAGTCTATGAAAATGATGAAACTTTAACCAAAAATACTACTTCAAAAGTCGGTATACTACCCATCCTAAACCTAAACTAATATTGGAAATACCAGCTAAAATTACAAAAGTATGTAATTCGTTAAAAAATTCCTCTAATTTATCTTCATAACTCCCCGCTACAAGTACAGCAACCACCACAGCAACCACCACAGCAACCACTATAGCTATCACTACAGCCCAACGAATAGAGACTAGTACAGCCACAGCCACTAACGCATATACTGGCCAAGCCCTAGATAAAACAGACCAAAGTTTAGTCACAACTCCGACAACAGCCCTAGCCGCAGGTGCAGCTTCCAGTATAGCTCTTACTAAAGGTACAGCCCCCCCTACTATCCACGCGGCTAACCACCAAGCTACAGCCATAGCCCCCACTATAACCATAGCCACAATCCAAAATTGACTATAAGTAGCTGCTAAGTAATAGCCTATTAATCCATAAAATAGTAAATAACTGACTAAGAAAATCCAAAAAGTATTTTCAATTGGTTTATTGGCAGGAACTTGTTTAGGTAAATTAATTACATCATCTATAACTTCTTGTTCATAACTGTCTTCAACTAAAAATGGAACTGTTACTGTTGGATTTTCTTCTTTTACATTAACAATGTTTGGTTCTACATTAATATTGTTTTTTTCTACATTATTAATGTTTTTTAATTCAGAAACAATTATTATTTCTGGATTAACACTGTTTTGTTCTGCATTTTGAGTTGAAAAATTGTAATTTAACATTTTTAGCCATACTTGCATTGATTCTGGTCTATTTTTTGCTTCTAATGCCATACCTTTAAGAATTGCTTGGTTTAATTCGTTGCTGATAGTGACAATAATTTCCTGTGGTGCAATTAATAACTCATCATCAAGTTTACGAGCTAAAGAATTTATCGGGCTTTGACCAGTTACTCCATAATAAAGACTAGCAGCTAAACAGTAAATATCTACTCGTGGATCTCTACTTCCTTTATATCTCTGTTCATAAGGAGCAAATCTTTCATGGGCTGATTTATCTGTTGAACTCTGAGTTGCAGGAATTATTTGTTTAGCAATGCCAAAATCAATTAAAACTGCTTTACCATTATCTTTGATCATAATATTTCCAGGGTGAGCATCTCTATGCACTAAACCCGCTTCATGTATCATCATTAAAGCTGCGCCAATTTGGCAAATATAAGTTATGATTTCTGCTTCTGGTAATGCTCCTTTACGCTTAACTATTTGAAACAAATTTTCTCCTGATATAAATTCCATAACTAGACAATAAATATTACTTTCCTGAAATAATTCAATTATTCCAACAATATGAGGATGAGGATCTTTAGACAAACGTGCTAATAGTTGTCCTTCTGCAATAAATTTTTCTATATATTTGTCATACTCTGGATCGTTTTGCAAATATTTATTAGGTGTTTTAATGACAACTGATCGATTTAAATTAACTTGTAATGCTTGGTAAGTAATTCCAAATCCTCCTTGTCCAAGAATTTGCTGAATTACATATTTACCATTTTGTAATTTTTTTCCTACTGTCCAAGTCATAAATACCTCTGATTTTGAATATTTATTTTCACACTACTATCTAAAAGTTTTAATCTAAAAATCTAAATTAATACTAATTTTTAGTAGCAACTTACAGCAATTCTTATTTAAGTAAAATACAAAAAAGAATTAAACGCAGATAAACGCAGATGAACACAGATAACTTTGTATTTTATTAAATTAAAAAAAGCTATTTTTTTATTAAAAACTGTTTATTTTTTGGTAGAAGTAGGATTGGAAGGTGGCGTTGTTTTATCGTTCCAACTAGCTATACCTTGAAGTAAACCCCCAAAAGCTGCAATTGCAGTTATAACTAATGTTAAAATCTGCATTCTTTTATCCCAATTTACAGAAGGTTTGTTTTCCCTTCCGTTATTAGTGTGACTTGCTGCATTAGTATTTTGACCTTCTGCATTGGCATTTTGACTTTCTGCATTGGTATTGTAAGAATTGCTATTTAATAGTTTTAGCCATAATTCTATTGATTCTGGTCTGTTTTTGGCTTCTAATTCCATTCCTTTAAGAATTGCTAGATTTAATTCATTGCTGATACCAGAAATAAGCTCTTGCGGTGGTATTAAACGCTTATTGTCAATTTTACGTTTTAAAGCAGTTTCAGGAAGTTGACCAGTTATAGCATAATAAAAAGTTGCAGCTAAGGAATAAATATCACTGGCTGCGGTTGGTTTAGTATTTCTAGTGCAAAGTTCAAGAGATGCAAAACTTTCGTCACTTTCTTTAACTCGTCGCGTCGTTAATTCATGATCAAAATCTAAAACTAAATCAAAATCAATTAATACAGCTTCAGATTTTCCCGCACGTAAAATAATATTTTCTGGCTGTACATCTCCATGAATTAGATTATGTTGATGTACAATTGTTAAAGCCGCGCCAATTTGTTGAATATAAATTAATGCTTGTTCTGGAGAAATTTTTCCTAGTTTATCTAAAGTTTCTCCTGGAATATATTCAATTACTAAACATGAATAACCTGCTTCTTTAAAAGCTTCGTAAAATTTGACAATATGTTCATGTTGACAACGGATAAGTTTTACCGCTTCTTTCATAAACATAGTTTCTAAGCGTTCCTTATCTGATTCACTAAGAGATGTAAGTGAATTAACATCTAAAGTTTTTAGCAGCAGAAGATCATCCTGTCTATTTTTAGCAATATAATTAACGCCAAAACGTCCTGTTTTTAGCTCTCTCTCAATGGTATATCTTCCATTTTGTAATTGATCACCTCGGACCCAAGCCATTTTTTCTAACTCCTAAAATACTTTGATCAATTTTCACATAAAAAACTCTTATAGTCACTACCTAATATCTGGGCGGTTAGAAACCGCGTCTACACAGGTAAAACCTGCCTACGCAGGTTAAAAATCCTTGGTTTTTCCATGATTAAAAACTTTAGAAGAACCGGGAAGAAAGACCAACATCTTACCGTCATGCTTTAGAATACAGTAAATTGCTTTAAGTCTTACTTTACAGCAGTTTTCGGCGATTTAAACCAGACTTTGATTACCTTCTTCTTCCTTTGCGCCTTCCTTACTTTGCGCCTACCCTTCGGGATCTCTAAGAGAGATTGCGCGAAACAAAAACCGTGGTTCATTTACCTGAAATTTGCTGTAAGTTCTTGTTTAAAATTAGACAAGATTGCAAAATTACTTTTATATGATAGTGAGGGTTTGGCATTTTGGAACTAGCAAATTTAAATCATCTAGAATTCATTTCTTTAAAAAAGAGTAAACCTTGTCAAAACCACCGTCGGGAAACATCCCCAAACGCAAATAAAATACCATGAATATTTTTCATGGTATTACAGGTGGTGAAATTCGTCACATAAACTTTGTCCGGTCGTTGTTCATCTGTTCATAAGTCTGAGTTGTCGAGTGGGATCTTTGTCAGTCCCCCCCATTTTGCCTCGATGCCAACCCATATTACGGGTGTAACTACCTAGCAGGTTTTGGGCAATTAACCGCTCTGATTCGACCTCATCATCCAGTTCGGCGTAGGGTGACACATAAAGAGCATCCACAGGACAGTACAGTTCGCATAGAAAACAAGTCTGACAATCTGACTTGCGAGCAATCACAGCTAGTCCGTCGCTTCCAGAATCGAAGACATCCCGTGGACATACGTTCACACATATATCACAGCCAACACAGCGATCACTATCAACAATTTCAATCATTATGCTACCTCTACCTCTTGCCAATGTTTTTCTGCGGCCATAACTGCAACATCATCAAGCCCAAAAGTCAACAATCGTCGTGTTTGTGTATCATCTGTGGTTGTGAAATCTGTGCGTCGGTGCATTCCTCTACTTTCCTTCCGTGCATCCGCACTAGCCCATATCCAGCGAGCCGTAGCTGTCATTGCCGCGGCTTCCCGTGCGCGTAAAGCATTGCGACCTTCACCTACTAGATAATCACGGACATCTGCCCATACTGCATCTAAACGTTGACGCGACAATGCTATCCTGACTCCAGAACGAAAGAAATTGACATCAAGGGGTAAGGTTTCAGCCTGAACGCCACTAATTACTTCTGAGATTAGCCTCTCTCTTTTAGGCTGTTTACGAGGACGCAGACCCGCTTCACCTAAACCATGAACTAAGCGCGTCTCTGCCTTGTCACCGAGAGAGGCTGCAAAACCTGCGGCTGCCCGTCCACTCCAGGTGCCGCTGGCGATCGCCCAAGACGCATTAGGACTTCCTCCCCCTGACACAGCCCCGACAATATTTTCACGGGAGGCTGCATCGCCGGCTGCATAAAGTCCCGGAACTGTTGTGGCGCAATCCTCGTTGATGATTTCCAGTCCACCTACCCCACGAACAGTACCTTCTGAGCGTAGGGTAACTGGAAAACGCTCTTTGAATGGATCTAATCCAATTCTGTCAAATGGTAAAAAACAATTAGGCTGACCTTGACGCAACCAATCATGTTCCACAGAGTTACCACGATTCATCAGCGCGTAGACTTTTTGGCCATCAATTAGTTGGCGGGCGATGCGTACAGAGCGGTCTTCCCCTGTTTCTGGTAAGGGAGAACCATCTTCTAGATAAAAACTGGCAAAGGAGAATGTCAGCCCCTTAGTCACGGAAGTATGAGCGGGTGATAAGCCATATTGGGAGGAAAACTCCATCCCAGATAGTCTTACACCTGCCTCCGCTGCCATGAGATAACCATCGCCAGTATTACCATCGCAACCTAGAGCGTGAGACAGAAAAGCACAGCCGCCAGTTGCCAAGACCACGGCGCCCGCCCTAACTTCCCAGAGATTCCCACTGCGGGGATGAATACCTGCTGCACCGGCGATCGCTCCATTTGATGCAAGTAGTTCCAGTGCGGGATGATGGTCAAGAATGCGTACTCCAGCAGCGATCGCTCTCCGTCGCATGAAACCCATGTAATCCGGTCCGCGTAAGTTAGCACGGTAGGAATTTCCCAAATCATCTAAAGGAAAGGGATAGCCACTATCACCTAATTTATCTAAACCTCTTTGCGCCTGCTCAATTACACGCTGCAACCAACGGCGATCTGCAAGTCCTGTTGAGCGCGACAACCGACGCTCAATTTCTCCATCACGTTGTCCACCTTTTGGAAGATACCATGCCCCAGTATTAGATGGGGCTGTTGCCCCTGAAGTACCGCAATACCCTTTATCAGCTAACACAACCCGAACTCCTTGTTCTGCTGCTGAAAGTGCTGCCCAAGTACCTGCTGGACCTCCACCCAGAACTAAAACGTCAGCGAAAATCACACTCTTTTCTGCCGACATCTGAAAAATTTTTGTATTCATAAACTCACATTTATGTTCATTTTTTTGAGAATGCTGTATTTGAATTGTAGACTGGGATTTAATCAAACTCTTGTGGGATATTTTTTCATTTGTGCCTTTGGTAATTCACAAATATCTGGTTTTACCTGTTCCTGTTCTATTAATATTTGAATGTGTGTTGGTAACTGCGTTTGCTGTCTTTGCGACCAAGGTTCTCCATCTGACAATTCTTGTTCAATTAACCCATAAAACATTATATTCACCTTCTTAAAAGTAAGGCAGATCAATATTTCCTGCCAGTATTCCGCAAGTACAAAAATCAGGGGTGTAACTTATCCTTATTCAAAGGCGGGAAGCTAACTTCTGAAAGCTAACTACTTTGATAAAAATAAAACTACACTAAATCTATCAAGAAATAGTAGATGTGATTAACATATCACAGATTTCCACAAAAATCAAGTCATAAAGGTGTGAGTAAATGTAAATTTATATATCGAGACTAAAAACCAACGCCGATAATGGGGAATATTAGGGCAGATTTTAACTTCGTGAACCTTCTCTTGCACCAGTAACAGCATATATTTTCTAGTCAAACCACTTGACATTTATTTGCAGTCATGTGATACTACTGGAGTAATCCCCGGTAACTCGACCAATAAACCGTAGTTTTATTTTATTCCAAGTGATTAATAAATTATTCATCATTTGGGCAAAAAAATTAAACTCGAATTACCAATATCTGATTACTAATTTTCTTTTCAAACTCACAAAAAAGAAAATCTATGATTTCTACAGTCAAAGCTCAACATCAGAATATGCTTGGCCGTTTTAAGTTACTCTTAGTACCTGGCTTATTAACCTTAGCAACTTCTTTAACATTAGTAAGTTGCAAGGCAGAAAATCAAAAAGTAGTAACCCAATCTCTGACAAGCAAAATATCAGCTAGTAACATACCTAGAGTATTTAAAGTATCAGATACCAAAATAGCTAAAGTATTAGATGCAGAAATATCTAAAGTATCGGATACCAAAATAGCTCAAGCTTCAAAAACACCTGGCATTAAAACCAATGTTATTCGTGTAGGGTATCAACAAGCTGGGGATTTGGTGAGAATCACAAAGGTTTTAGAAAAACGTCTAGACCCTTTGGGTGTGAAGGTGGAATGGGCCCAATTTGCCCAAGGGCCACAATTAATGGAAGCTATGAATGTTGGCAGAATAGATATAGGTTCTGTGGGGGAAACTCCGCCTATTTTTGCCCAAGCCGCTGGCGCTCAAATTGTTTATATTGTTGGTTCACGACAAACTAAAGAGAGTGGGAAAGGGAGTGCGATTGTAGTACCACCGAATTCTCCCATTAAAAGCGTCAAAGATATGAAAGGAAAAACCGTAGTTTTCCAAAAAGCTTCTGCATCACACTATTTTATCCTGAGAGCTTTAGAAGAAGTAGGTTTGAAATATAGTGATATTAAAGTTCAAAGTTTACCTAATGTAGAAGCTGCTAGTGCTTTTCTTCAAGGAAAAATTCCTGTTTGGGTAACAGGAGATCCCCATCTAGCGCGGGCTGAAAAAGAAGGTAAGGTACGCATTCTTAGGAATGCCCTTGGCATTAATTCTCCTGGTGGATACTATGTTGGCATTAAACAATTTGCCATTGATAATCCTAAATTGTTGCGCATAGTTATTGAAGAAATTGATAAAATTCAGAAATGGGCGCAAGCACATCCTAAAGAAACCGCAGTCTTAACTGCACAATATCAAAAATTACCTCCTGATGTGATGGATTTAGTAATTAGCCGACGCACCTATGGGTTGAGAGCCATTTCACCAGCATTAATTAAGGATCAACAGCGAGTTGCAGATTATTTCTATCAAAATGGTGTTCTTCCCAAACCTGTCAAGGTTCAGGAAGCAATGTTGACACCTCAACAATATGCAGAAATTAATCCGCCCACAATTAGTCAGAAATAACATTTTCAGTCTCAATTTCCATAGTATGCGATCGCTCTTTTTGTGGCTTCGGTGATTCTAATTAAAATTACAGTGAAAACCCAAATTGGTAGTATCTATAATTGGATTGATCAAAATATTTTTGCATCTTGGGCGGGAAATTTCAACGGTTCATTTTTATTTGCACTTTTTACCGCGTTATTTTGGTATAGTATTGCTGTTTTGATGTATCAGAAACGCTGGTTTATTAAAGTCTAAATAAAACTCTTTTCGGACAGGCATCTTGCCTGTCTAATACAGCGGTTTACGATCTGATGAGGTACAAAGTTGAATCATGAAACTCTTGTGGTGCGGGCATCTTGCCCGCTAAATATGTAACTCATAACACCGTGAAGTGCTGTATTTTGTGAGAATTTGAAAAACCTATCTATCGTTTCGGACGTTTTACCCCAAAACCATACATATTAACACGCTTATCATAACGCCTGTCAATAATTCCCAGTTGTAGCAAATATTGTATAATTTCCTCCGGGTTTAAAGTAGGTGGTTGTTTTCCAGATTCTTCACTCCACATTGTATTTTTAAGTGTATCGAGGAAAATTTCTTTCTCAACAGAAACTTTCAAACCATTTAAGCTATTTTTCAGAGGTTCTAACCAAAGGATATTCATCTATAGTTACTATCTAGCTTGACTTTGAAAACAACTTCTGAGAGGATTTTTTAAAAGTATTAAATGAAACCAATAATCTCCAGAAACCTAACCCTGCTTTTACCTTTACCAACAACTTCCTAGCCTGAAATAGACATTCCCTGCTAAACTAAAAAACAAATCCATAAATTTCTTCATAGAAAAATGTCTGAACAACAAACAATTAGCCCCTGGAAATATAAACCTTGGTGGTGTCAACCTTGGTCAATTATCCTGACTACTATCACATTAATTAGTGGTAGTTTGTTAATATTTAAAATTATTTGGTTTACAATTTTATTGGCTATTCCGCTATTAATTTGGATGGGGTTTTTTCTATTAATTTGGCCGCAGATGATGGTTGAAAGTGGGCTTTTCAATAATATAGATAATGATGATAATCATGAAAGAAATTATTAATCAGAATACTCACCAAAAGCAAATTTCTATTATTATTCCCACTCTCAATGAAGCTGATAATATTGAAAGTGCAATTAATAGCACAAAATCCAGCACAAATATAGAAATAATAGTTGTTGACGGTGGTTCAAAAGATGAAACATTATTAATAGCTAAATCCTTGGGTGCTAAGATAATTGTCTCTCCTCCTGGACGTGCTAATCAAATGAATATGGGTGCTGTGGTTGCGACTGGGGAAATTTTGCTGTTTCTTCATGGTGATACCAATTTACCAACTAATTTTGATCAAATGATTCGGAAAACATTAGCAAAACCAGGAATTGCGGCTGGTGCATTTGCTTTACAAATAAATTCATCTCATTGGGGGTTGCGTTTTGTCGAGTTTGGTGTAAAATGGAGATGCAATCTTTTACAAATGCCCTATGGTGATCAAGCCATTTTTATCACTAAAGATGTATTTCAAAAAGTTGGTAATTTCCCAGAAATACCGATTATGGAAGATTTTGAAATGATCAGAAAATTAAAACATCTCGGCAAAATTCATCTATTATCAGCGCCTGTAATTACTTCACCACGTCGGTGGTTAAAAAAAGGAATTTTGCAAACTACTATTCTGAATCAAATTATTATCATTGCTTATTTATTGGGTATTTCCCCCAATCAAATTCGTAATTGGTACTCTTCTTCAAAATTGTAAAAAATTTTCATGGTTATGACATTTTTATCAGAAATAGATTTGGCTTTAGTACAAGAATCTATCAAAGCATCTTCTCCCAGTTTCCTGGCATTTTTACAAAATACTTTACAATGGGTGAATGGCCTTGGTGCTTTAGGTGGAGTAGTATTTATTGCTATCTACATTATTGCTACTTTAGCTTTTTTACCAGCCGCAATTCTAACTTTAGGTGCTGGAGTAATTTTTGGTGTAATTTGGGGTTCTTTATATGTGTTTATCGGTGCTACTTTGGGTGCTGTAGCTGCATTTTTGGTAGGACGTTATTTAGCTAGAGGTTGGGTAAAACAAAAAATTTCTAGTTACAAAAAATTTGCCAATATTGATCAAGCCGTTAGCAAAGAAGGATTAAAAATTGTCTTTTTAATTCGACTTTCTCCTTTATTTCCTTTCAATTTATTAAACTACGCTTTGGGAGTTACTAGTGTTTCTTTAAAAGACTATTTTTTGGCTTCAGTCGGGATGATTCCGGGGACAATTATGTATGTTTATCTGGGACATTTAGCAGGAGATTTAGCTTTAATTGGTAATAAGAGTCAACCTGATAATATGATTCTCCATTGGGTAATTCAAATTATTGGTTTAATAGCCACAATTGCGGTTACGGTTTATGTAACTAAGATAGCTAAAAAAGCTTTAAAAGAGGAGATATTAGAATGATTTTCCTAAGTAATGAGTCAACTTAAATACTAGTGCTTGGCTGCTCATGATTAATCTCTCAAACTCCGAAATATTCTAGATTTGTTAAATACAAAACTGACAAATTTTTGATCATGATATATCTATTAAATAAAGATTAGATAATCAAAAAATACTTTATCCTTGATAATTTAGAGGTAAAATAAATGTCAATTTCCGAATCTTCAAGAGTGACAATTCGTCCCATGGATGAGTATAATCAAAAACTACTTAAAAATGTTCATCCCGATAATTGGGTTAATCCTCAACCTGCTGATTTTTATGATTTGGTAGTAATTGGTGGGGGAACTGCGGGTTTAGTTGTGGCTGCGGGTGCTGCGGGTTTAGATATAGGTTTGAAAATTGCATTAATTGAAAAAAATCTCATGGGAGGAGATTGTTTGAATTTTGGTTGTATACCTTCTAAATGTTTAATTCGTTCTTCCCGTGTAGTTGGAGAAATGCAGAAAGCTAAGGATTTAGGTGTTAATATTTCCCAACAATTTGATGTTGATTTTTCCACAATTATGAAAAGAATGCGACGCATTCGGGCTAGTATTAGTCATCATGATTCCGTGGAAAGATTTAAAAGTTTAGGAATTGATGTTTTTTTAGGTGATGGTAAATTTACAAATAATAATACTATAGAAGTTGCCCATAAAACATTAAAATTTAAAAAAGCTGTAATTGCTACTGGTGCTAGGGCTATTAAACCGAAAATTCGCGGAATTGAAGCAGCCGGTTATTTAACTAATGAAACTGTTTTTTCTCTAACTCAAAAACCAGAAAAATTAGCAATAATTGGTGGTGGTCCTATTGGTTGTGAATTAGCCCAAACATTTCGCAGGTTGGGTTGTGAGGTAATATTATTTGATCGTGGTTCACAAATTTTAAACAAGGAAGATAGGGAAGCAGCGGAAATTTTACAAAAAGTTTTAATTGATGAAGGTATTCGTTTAGTATTAAATTGTCAATTAGAAGAAGTGGTGACAGTAACGGAGGGAAAACGACTCTATTTTTCTGTGAATAGTGAACGAGACTCGGTGACAGTTGATGAAATATTAGTTGGTGCGGGACGAGCGCCGAATGTGGAAAATTTGAATTTGGCGGCAGCAGGTGTAGAATATGATCTGAATTTGGGTGTAAAAGTGAATGATTATTTGCAAACTACAAATCCCAAAATTTACGCAGCTGGTGATATCTGCATGAATTGGAAATTTACTCACGCAGCTGATGCGGCGGCGCGAATTGTGATTAAAAATACTCTATTTTCCCCCTTTGGTTGGGGACGATCTAAACTCAGTAGTTTAATCATGCCCTGGGTGACATATACTAGCCCGGAAATTGCTCATGTGGGAATGTATGAAAATGATGCTCAAAAATTGGGGATAGAAATAGAAACTATCAAGATTCCCTTTAGAAGTATAGATCGAGCGATCGCAGATCAGGAAGAATCTGGTTTTTTAAAGATTCATTACCAGAAAGGATCAGATCAAATTCTCGGTGCAACCATTGTTGCTAATCATGCTGGTGAGATGATTTCGGAAATTACCACAGCTATTGTCAATAAAATCGGTTTAAGTAAACTTAGTAGTGTAATTCATCCTTATCCAACCCAAGCAGAAGCAATTAAAAAAGCCGCAGACGCTTATCGTCGCACCTTACTAACACCAAAAACTAAGCAGTTATTGAGATTCTTAAAAAACTTTTCTTAATGATCAAGAAAATCAGCAATTACAGAAAATCGCTGTAAAATAAATTAGCTAAATTGTTCAACTCGGAGTTATTTTTGCTGTGCTGAGTTCACCTTTACCCACTATTAATGCTCTCAAACAACCTACTAATGATGCTTGGGTAGAGCAAGCGATCGCTAATATTGATATGATTTTATTAGATCACTCCCACTGTGAACGCAAAGCCGCAGGAGTAGCATTAAATATGATGTTTCGTTATCCTTCTCATCATAAAATGATTAGGGAATTAACAGCGATCGCTTGTGAAGAATTAGAACACTTTGAACTAGTCAACCAATGGCTAGAACGCCGTCAGATTAAACTTGCAGCCCTATCCGCACCCCCCTACGGTGCCGGCTTAAAATCCCAAGTTCGCGGCCAAGAACCCCACAGATTTTTAGATTCTTTACTCGTCACCGGTTTGATAGAAGCCCGTAGTCATGAACGTTTAGGACTTCTAGCTGCTAATTGTCCAGAACCAGAATTAGCTCAATTTTACCGCAGTTTAATGGCCTCAGAAGCCCGACATTTTGGCACATATTGGGTTTTAGCTGATACCTATTTTGAGCGAAAAATTGTCATGGACAGATTAGATGAATTAGCAGAGGTGGAAAGTCAATTATTATCAACTTTACACCCAGAACCGAGAATACATAGTTAGTCAATTTTTCCCGGAGTATGTATTAATAACCAAGATTGTAAATCGGCTAAACTATTAAAATCTAAAAGTGCTTCACTCAATTCTTCCAAAACAGATAATGGTAAACCAGAAATAGATTTTATCTTTCTTTGAGATATTTTACCAAACCGCTTTGTTAGTTGTCGAATCACCAAACCAATTGTCGCTTGTTGTATGCCTTGTTCTATGCCTTGTTCCAGACCTTGTTCTAGTCCTTCCTCCAGTCCTTCTTCTCTTCCCTCTTCCCTTCCTTCCTCTTTAATTTCTCGATAAACTCTAGTTTCTTTGAGCGTAATATCTAACATGGATTCTACCTCCCGACGACTCAATTTTTCAAACTTGTACACCATGATGGTCGTGATCATTTCTATAATAACTTGACTGGATGGTGTTACAATCTCCTCATGGGTTCTGTTTAATAAATACCTAGCTATGGCTGGAGCTTGACTTTCTTCCAGGGTAGTTAGTAACATTATACCTAACCCTAATGGTAATTTCTGAATATCTCCCAATTCATCTAAATATACTCGATGTACTTGGGGACTATTAAGGAATCCACGATGGGGATAAATATCATTTTGTTCTGTCTTGCGAGATGGATAAATAATTACTACTTGCCAATCACAGAATCTTTGACGATGACGATAAAAATATAGTGAGGTTTCGGCACATATTCTTTCATACAATTGTTCATCTTTCTGAAATTGTACCTCACAGAAATATACTATTCCTTGTCCATCAATTTCAGGTGGTAAAAATACACCATCAATTGTAAATGTCGGTTCTTTAACAGCTACAGAATCAAAACGATAAGATTCAGCATTAATCGGCGGATCTGTCAATAGTTCAAACAACAAAGATGGGTTTTGTTGAAAGAGTTTATAAAAGATTGAGTCTCTTCGCATAAATCATAATTATGATATTTACTTGTTGAACTTGCTCAGACTTTGCATCTTTGCTCCTTTGTGCCTTGGTGCAAAACATATTTATTAGACATCTGGTGAAAATGAATGTAGAGACGTTCTATAGAACGTCTCTACAAGGGTTTCAAACCACGCACATTTAATTACCTCCAGATGTCTATTGTAAAATAGAGAAAAAACCCGGAGGCAAAATTACGGTTTACGCACGTCCCCTAGCTCGATTAATTGAACAACTGCAACGGCTCCCCGGAGTTGGTCCCAAAAGCGCCCAACGATTAGCTTTGCACATCTTAAAAAGACCAGAAGCAGAAGTAGAAGCTTTAGCTCAAGCACTTATTGACGCAAAAAAACAAGTGGGTTTGTGTCAAGTTTGTTTTCACCTGTCCGCAGACCCAGTATGTGAAATTTGTCGTCATCCTCAGCGAGATAATAGCACTATTTGTGTAGTCGCAGATTCTCGTGATCTGATTGCTTTAGAAAAAACCCGCGAATATAAAGGTAAATATCATGTTTTAGGTGGCGTAATTTCCCCCATGGATGGTATTGGTCCAGAACAGTTAACTATTCAAGCTTTAGTGAGACGGGTAAGCGAACAAAAACCTCAAGAGGTGATTTTAGCCATTAGTCCCAGTATCGAAGGGGAAACGACAACATTATACATAGCTCAACTACTCAAACCCTTTACTAAAGTAACTCGTATTGCCTTTGGTTTACCCGTAGGTGGTGATTTAGAATATGCTGATGAATTAACCCTGGCCAGAGCATTAGAAGGGCGTAGAGAGTTAGATTAAAAGCTGCTATATTGCCTTTTTCTCTCTACAATTTAGAGAATGTAGAGACGTTTTCTATAACATCTCTACAAGGTTTGTGCATAAGGTATAGTTAAATTTGGTCGAGGTCTAATCTTTAATTACAACAGTTCCCGATATTATGAAGTACAGATATTAATAATAAAACTCTTGTGGTGCGGGCATCTTGCCTGCACAAAGTGTACCTCACTCAAGCTGAACTTGCTGTATGTTTAATGATTAGTAATTCTCCGTTTAATTTCCTCTACCAAATCTGCCAAATTTACTTCTATTTGTTCACCACTTTGTAGATCTTTTAATGATGATTTTCGCGCTGCTGCTTCCTCCGCACCAATAATTACACAAAACCTAATTCCTTGTTTATCTGCGGCTTGAAATTGTTTACCTAAAGGGCGTTTTTCAAAGTTAGTTACAACATTAATCCCCCCTTGACGTAATTGTTGTGATATTTGTAAATAAATAGGCATTAAATCCTCTTGCATATTCACTACCACTACCTGAGTTGGTGTCGCAGATAAAGTATTAAGAATACCCGCTTTTAACAAGCGACTAATTAACCGAGTTAAACCGATAGAAATACCCACACCAGGCATTTTTTCACCGATAAAAATTCCTACCAATTCTTCATATCTCCCACCAGAACAAATACTCCCCAAAGCTTCATGGCCTAATAGAGTAGTTTCATAAACTGTGCCAGTATAGTAATTTAAACCACGGGCAATAGACAAGTCAATACAAAAACGTTTATCAGCAACTCCTAAATTTCTCACCCCATTAATTACAGTTTCTAATTCCGTTACCCCTAAATTAAATTCTGCTGCTTCGGGAATATTTTCGGCTAAATGTTTGAGTTTATCTAAAATATCATCAATACTGCCATCAATTTTAATAAAATCAATAATTTTCTCCGTTTGTTCGGAAGAAATACCTTCTTTTTCTAACTCTTGTTTAACCTTAACCTCGCCAATTTTTTCCAAATTATCAATAATACTAATACAGGTTTTAATTTGCTGTTCTGCAATTCCTACAGACTGAAAAAAACCTGTGAGGATTTTGCGGTTATTAATGCGAATAACAAAATCACCAATATTAATTTTTTCAAAGATTTCTGTAATAATTGCCGGCATTTGGGCATCATAAAGTAAACTGAGTTTACCACGAGCAACCACATCAATATCACATTGCCGAAACTGCCGAAAACGTCCATCTTTTGCCCGTTCACCGCGAAAAACCATATCCATTTGATAACGAGCAAACGGAAAAGTCAATTCATTCAAATGACGCGCAATATAAGCAGCAAAAGGAACAGTTTGATCAAATTTTAAAGCTCTAGCTTCTGAACCAGTTTCTCCCGATTTATCCTTTTCTGCTTGGCGATTTGGTGGTAAAATTGGTTCGATACCATAAATAATATTATCACCTTGATTACCTTTAGCTTGCAACACTTCTAACCGTTCCACTGCTGGGGTTTCAATGGGTGTAAAACCATAACTTTCAAAAACCTTGCGAATAATATCTAGTAAATGTACTTCTAGTCGCTTTTCGCTGGGTAGAAATTCAGGAAAACCACTGGGAGTAGAGAAGTTGATTTTGTCATTTTTAGTCATGTTCTTACCTTACTAAATGGGAAATTAACTAGAGTATTAGTATTTTACCTTTTTTTTCACAGGAGAGGAAAGTTTGTAGTCAGGATTTATTGCTGATATTCTTTTTTTGAGGGATAAATGTTAAATCATCCTCAACTGCTTAATCATTCAGATATATTATTAAACCACCAAGGATCTTTATTAGAGTTAGTTTTCCTCAAAAATGCTTTTTTTCGTAGGAAGCGATTTAAACCCATTGTACCAATCCGTGAACCTCCCAAACCAGAAAATTTAAAAGCATTTCTGTCTCCTTCATTAATTAATGAACTTAAACCAGCATCATTAATACTAATAGTACCAGCTTCTATTTGATTGGCAACTTCTATTGCTAATTCTTCTGATTCTGCAAATACAGCAGCACTAAGTCCATAAATAGAATCATTGGCTAAATTTACTGCTTCTTCAAGATTAGCAAAACACATCACAGGCATAATTGGTCCGAATGTTTCTTCAGTCATTATTTGCATGGAATGGTTAACTTGAGTGATAACTGTGGGACGACACCACCAACCCCCACCCAGTTCTTCTACTTTACCACCACAGTGAATTAATGCCCCTTTTAAGATAGCATCTTGTAAATGATCATTAATAATGGCTGCTTGTTTTTCGGAAATAATTGGACCAATTTCACCGCTGTCAATAGTTGGATAGGCTAGTTTTAATTGATGGGCTTTAGTCACTAATTGATGATAAAATTCTTCAAATATAGATTCAGCAACATAAATTCTTTCAATGGCTGAACATGACTGTCCGGTATTAGTTACAGAAGCCCATAAAATTGCTGAGGTTGCTAAATCTAAATCCGCTGATTCTAAAACAATAGCTGGGTCTTTTCCTCCCAATTCTAAAAAAGCTGGAATAAAATTAATTGCGGCATTTTCAGCGACTAAACGCCCAGTTTCTACACTACCTGTAAAACAAATTAAATCTACATCTTCAATTAAAGCTGCTCCTGTTTGTGATCCTCCTTCCACAAAATTTAAAACCTCTCTTAATTGGGGTATATTGTTTACGGTAGTCATTAAAGGAGCGACAAAACGAGGAGTTATTTCACTAGGTTTAACTATAACAGCACAACCAGCTAATAAGGCAGGAATTGTATCAATGGTAGACAAAGATAAGGGAAAGTTCCAAGGACTAATTACGCCAACAAGAGGATAAGGAACAGCAGTTTGTTGTAAAGAAATAAAAGGAATAGATGTATTTTTAGCTGTGCTTTGTAGTAATTGCGGAGCTAAATTACACCATTTATCAATATTAGCAATAAATGAATCTATTTCCATGATTGATGTTGATAATCTACCCGTATCACTAACTAAAGCTTCTGTTAATTGAGTCCGTTCTGATAATATAGCTTGTTTCCATTGTTTTAAGGCCACAATTCTTTCCTCGACTGCTAATTTTTGCCAGATAATTTGTCCCCTTCGCAGCCTGTGACACTGCTGGGAAAGTAATTTTGGTGGTGGAGGAACAATGACATAATCAAATTTACCTGTGCGGGGGTTGCGAACTTCTATGGGTTTACTCATTTGTGATTAATTTAAATGTGAATTTAAAAATATTTAATTTGATTTCGCGTCAAGGAGCAAAGGAGCAAAGACGCAAAAAAGAAATACAATCAATATTGTAGGTTTCCTAAAACGTTTTTACAGTATTTATTGTATTCTGAAAATAGTCCATTTATGGTTACTTGTATGTTGGCTGCTCAAAAACTGCGGGAATTACTCGCACGTCCTGAAATTATCGTTATTCCTGGTGTTTATGACTGTTTGAGTGCAAAATTGGTAGAAAAAGCGGGTTTTGATGTCGCTGCTACTAGCGGTTTCGGTATTGCTGCTTCTACCTTGGGTTTACCTGACTATGGTTTTCTCACTGCTACGGAAAATTTTTACAGTATCGGCCGGATAGCTAGGTCAATTAATATACCTTTAATTGCTGATTGTGATACGGGTTATGGTAATGCTTTAAATGTCATGCGAACCGTCAAAGATGCGGTTCAATTGGGTTTAGCAGGGATAATTTTAGAGGACCAGGAATGGCCGAAGAAATGCGGTCATTTTACAGGTAAAAGAGTGATTTATGCGACTGAACACGCGGGAAAAATCCGGGCTGCGGTAGAAGCGCGAGGTGATAGTAGTTTGGTAATTATAGCTCGAACTGATGCCCGCGGTCCTTTGGGTTTAGCAGAAGCTATTCATCGTGGTCAATTATATATTAATGCTGGTGCAGATGTGTTGTTTGTGGAAGCTCCCCAATCTGTGCTAGAGTTGCAAACTATAGCCGCTGCTTTTCCTCATGTACCATTAGTTGCAAATATTGTTGAAGGTGGTAAAACTCCGCCAATTTCTCCTCAAGAATTGCAAAATTTGGGGTTTAAAATTGTCTTTTTTCCCCTGACTGCACTTATGGCTGTCACTGAAGTCATGAATGTGTGTTTCCGTCATTTGAAAGCACAGGGAAATACTGATAATTTACCCGGTTTGATGAATTTCCAAGATTTTCAAGAACTTATGAATGTTCCTGAATATTTAGCTGTAGAACAGGAATATCAGCCATGACTGAATATTAGTAACCTTGACTACTTTTAGTATTTTGTCAAGTGTTCTTAATAAACGGCAAAATATATTATAATATTGTTACATATTTGTTAAGAAAGGTTACACGACTCTTAACAAAAGGAAATATTGTTTATGGTTGTTCCACGCGAAAATAATGCACCACATGAGGTTGTTATCATTGGTGGTGGGTTTGGTGGATTGTATGCGGCAAAGGCCTTGGCTAATACCAATGTAAATGTGACTCTGATTGATAAACGTAATTTTCACTTATTTCAGCCGCTTTTATATCAAGTTGCCACAGGTACATTATCACCTGCTGATATTTCCGCACCATTACGATCTGTATTCAGCAAAAGCAAGAATACAAAAGTGTTTTTGGGAGAAGTAAGTGATATTGACCCCAAAAAACAACAAGTTATTTTAGGCGATGAAATCATACCTTATGATACATTAATTGTCGCCACAGGTGCTAACCATTCTTATTTTGGTAAAGATCACTGGAAAGAATTTGCTCCTGGTTTGAAAACTGTGGAAGATGCAATAGAAATGCGGCGGCGGATATTTTCAGCATTTGAAGCAGCAGAAAAAGAAACTGATGTCAAACAACGCCAGGCTTTCTTGACTTTTGTGATTGTAGGCGGAGGTCCAACTGGTGTAGAATTAGCAGGTGCGATCTCCGAATTGGCATACAAAACTCTTAAAGAAGATTTCCGCAACATTGACACATCAGAAACGAGAATTTTACTATTACAAGGAGGCGATCGCATTCTCCCACATATTGCCCCAGTATTATCCAAAGTAGCAGCAGAATCTTTGCAAAAGTTGGGCGTAATTATTCACACTAACACCAGAGTAACAAATATTGAAAATAATATTGTTACTTTTAAACAAGGCGATGAAATCACAGAAATTCCCTCAAAAACTATATTATGGGCTGCGGGTGTTCAAGGTTCAGCTATGGGGAAAGTTCTGGCACAAAAAACAGGTGTAGAGTGCGATTTCTCTGGCAGAGTAATTGTAGAACCAAACTTAACCATTAAGGATTATAAAAACATTTTCGTAATTGGAGATCTAGCAAATTTCTCCCATCAAACGGGTAAACCTTTACCAGGTGTTGCACCCGTAGCCAAACAACAAGGAGAGTATGTAGGTGGACTAATTCAACTACGGCTTCAAGGTCATACTTTGCCAGAATTTCATTACACTGACGTGGGTAGTTTGGCAATGATTGGGCAAAATTTAGCCGTAGTAGATTTAGGTTTTGTTAAACTTACAGGTTTCCTAGCTTGGGTATTTTGGTTAATAATTCATATCTACTTCTTAATCGAGTTTGACACTAAAATAGTAGTCGTAATTCAATGGGCGTGGAATTATATTACTCGTAATCGTCGCTCTCGATTAATTACAGGTAAAGAAGCCTTTTTGGAATCACAACCTGTTAACAATAATAGTCCTTACCAAGCTACAGAAAATAAGCAACCAGTCAAACTCTAGGATTTTTGTTTTTTAGCTGGTAAGCTGTTAAGCGCCTAAATTGTATAATCCTCAAATGGTTAAGTTTTCTCGGGTGGGCATACTTCGACAATCTCAGTACAAGTTTTGCCCACCAGACTTATACAAAATTTGACACAGCGTAAATCAATTAAGAAAAATGATGGTGAGAATAGTATATAGTGGCATAGTGGCAAAATTATATATTTTAGATACAGATCATGTATCACTTTTGCAAAATGGCAATCCAATCTTAACACAGCGTATAAGCCAAAAGAAACCGGAAAATTTAGCCGTAACTGTGATTACATTAGAGGAGAAAATAAAAGGATGGCTAAACCAAATCAATAGAAGCAACAATGAACCTTTTAAACTTGACAGCAAATTGTTATGGGGTTATAAAGGGTTGAGCTTTGCCAAACCCAACAAAATCTCATAAATCTCGAAAATGTTGGGTTTCATTCTTCAACCCAACCTACAATTTCTAAATCTGCTTTTCAAAACAACACAAAAGCAAAGTTTGATCATCATCAGTGCGAGAATTTAATCGCTCAGAATTGAGGAAATTAATTACATATTTTTCATCTTCTTCTGGATTATCTGTTTCTCGCAAATATTCCTCTATTATCTGCTTTTTCATTGAACGCCCTAATGTAGGTTGGCGTTAAAAATTGTCCTTACAGCAAGGCAAAAGGCAAGGGTAAAGAGGCCAGAGGTTTTCAGCAATTTTACATTTATTTACACAGGTTGGTTTTTTGATGTCAACTGACTTACTGCATTTAATCTTTATAATTATAGCGTGGGTAAGACTCTTACCGAGCTTGCCTAAGTATGCCAGTACCACAAGATTTAGCCATACTCTCTAATCTCGAAATAACGTAGTATACTGGGGTTAATCGTATTTAACCGAAAGATGAAATACCTAACCCCAGAACAAGTTTACAAACAATTTGGCTACCACCCTAAGACGACGGCAGAATGGGCTGACTTAGGGAAAATAGGATGTATTTCCCTGGAGGACACCGGAGATATCCAGAGTCAGCCTTTATCAAAACAGTTCCAACGGATAAAGAGCGGGTTCTTTACGCCCGTGTCAGCACAAAAACCCAGTTGTTAGACCTTGACACACAAATAGAATTTTTAGGCAAAACTTACCCAGGATGTCGAGTCGTCAAGGATGTTGCTAGTGGCATGAACTGGAAGCGGAAAAACTTTCTTAAATTAATGACTCAAGTTGCGGAAAATCAAATCTCTGAAATTGTGGTGGGACACAAGGACAGGTTATGCAGATTTGGTTTTGAGTTCGTTGAGTGGTTTTGCCACCTTCACGGCTGCAAAATTGTTGTGGTGAACAATGCCAAGCTATCACCGCAGGAAGAGTTAATGCAGGATTTTATTATCATGCACTGCTTTTCCTCCAAACTTTACTTTCTTCGGGCTTACAAGAAAAAAATAGCCGAAGAGCAAAATATTCATGAAACAAATAGTAGCGAATACGAGTCAATAGGAATATAATAGTAAAAG
>NZ_KE384664.1:121036-122428 GCF_000426925.1 Dolichospermum circinale AWQC310F
CACCATCATCACAGTCACGCTCCAGCAACATTTACTCGTGCTTTTGCTATTGGTACTGTACTTAATTTAGGTTTTGTCCTCTGTGAAATGACTTATGGTTATTTAGCACACTCTCTGGCTTTGTTTGCTGATGCTGGTCACAACCTGGGTGATGTATTGGGACTTCTCCTCGCATGGGGTGCAAGTTCCCTGTCCCGTCGTCCTCCTAGCCACCGCTATACCTATGGTTTACGTGCTTCTTCCATTCTGGCTGCTTTAACAAATGCTGTGGTCTTACTTTTGTCTATGGGCGCTATCGGCTGGGAAGCTATCCGCCGCTTTAATGATTCTAATTCTGTATCAGGGGAAACTATTATTGCTGTTGCCATAGTGGGAATTATCATCAATACTTTGACGGCCATGATGTTTATGTCAGGACGCAAAAGTGACTTGAATATTCGAGGAGCATTTTTACACATGGCTGCGGATGCGTTGCTATCCTTGGGAGTGGTGGTAGCGGGGATTGCTATTTTATTCACCCATTGGCTGTGGCTTGACCCATTGGTAAGCTTAATTGTTGTCGTCGTTGTCGTGATTGGCACGTGCCAATTACTTAGAGACTCTGTAAATTTAGCACTTGATGGCGTACCAGCAGGAATTGAGTTACGGGCTGTGAAAAACTACTTAATTGAACGTCCTGGTGTGGTGAAAATTCACGATCTTCATATCTGGGCTATGAGTACGACGGAAACAGCACTCACGGTTCATTTAGTCATGCCCGGAGGCTACCCCGGTGACGCTTTTTTATGGGAAGTTTGTTGGGAACTTGAACACCATTTTGGGATCAAACACTCTACTGTTCAGGTGGAAATGGGGGATTCTGCTTATCCCTGCCCTTTAGAACCAGACCACGTTGTCTAAAAATGTCTCTTTCTCAAGATACATATAGGTTAGGTGCAAAAAAAAATATAAATAAATATTGCATTTTTGCAAAAATTTGTTATATTTATTTACATAAGGCAATAAAGCTTAGTAAATCCTAATTGGAGTGCTAACCATGACTAATGCAACAAAAACAGCTACTACACCCGTAGTTACTGACCGCAATGCTTGGCGTTGGGGATTTACACCCGAAGCGGAAATCTGGAATGGCCGTTTAGCAATGATCGGTTTTTTAGCAGCAGCTTTAATTGAACTATTTTCCGGTCAAGGCTTTCTCCACTTCTGGGGTATCCTGTAATTTTTCGATAACATATAGGACTCTTGTTTGAGTTTTGAACAAAATTTGCTATATTTGATATATCTCCGACTGCTTTGAGAAGTCGGGGATATTATTTTTATGTTGCCGAAGAGCAAAATATTCATGAAACAAATAGTAGCGAATACGAGTCAATAGGAATATAATAGTAAAAG
>NZ_KE384664.1:122438-122867 GCF_000426925.1 Dolichospermum circinale AWQC310F
ACGTAGCCAACCAAGTTCATGAAACTCAAAGTAAAGAATCAATTAACCGTTACGAGAATCGCCATTTTAGGGACTAAAAAACTAAATATTTGGAAATCTAACGAACTTGATTTAATTGCTTTGCGTTTGGGACAACTACGCTCTGACTTGTGGAATGAGTTCGGTTCTTTAAAGGCTTGGGGCATTTCTAAATTTGAAATTGACAAACAGCTACGCACATCTAAAGACAAGTACCAATTACCTGCTAAGTTATGGGAAGCAACCCTCTATGACGTAATTGATGATATTCATTTAGTTCAGGCTGCTTGCATTGAAAAAGTGATGAAATCCCTAGGTCAATCATTCCAATCCTTCCAGTCTAAAAAAGGGGTTTTACAACTTACATTAGAAAGTCGTGAATGGTTGAAACACCCCAAGCTTTGCACCTTA
>NZ_KE384665.1:0-2521 GCF_000426925.1 Dolichospermum circinale AWQC310F
AATCAGAGAGCGAACTATCAGCAATTGACACTGTTTGACCTTGGTTAACTACGTTAGTTGTGTATCCCATATTCGGATTTGACAATTTAGCTGGCTAATAGCTTAATTTATGTAGTAATATTTCTTAGTGTATTATTCCTGCTTGCTTTATGTTTTACGTAATTACACCATTTTTATGGCGTTTAAGTATTTTTAGGCGATCGCAGAGGGCTGCTGCAAGCAGATATATGGTTATTTTGAGAATAGGTATCAAATAAAAAAACCAGGCCAGCAGCTGGATTTGAACCTGCGACCTTCCGATTACAAGTCGGATGCACTACCACTGTGCTATGCTGGCGGTTGGTGTTGGCGGGAAGATTTTTTTATTCCCTCACCGATTACACATTATAGCCTCATGTAAATGATTTGTCTAGAGGGTAAACAAAATATTTTTCTGTTTGTCAAAAATAGTCAAAACTAGCGGCCATGTTGTAGATTCATGCAAAAATATTTGGTAAAGTTCAATTTTGTATTCCTCATAACACAGCTAAGTGAAGGCGTGTAAAACCATTTGTTCTTTATAATATATAATCAGGCATGGCAGCATTAATAGGCAGAGATTTATTAAGTTTAGCGGATCTAAGTTCTGGGGAACTGCAAGAACTGCTAGAATTGGCTACTCAACTCAAGTCAGAAAAACTCAAACTACATTGTCACAAGGTCTTGGGGTTGTTATTCTCTAAAGCTTCAACACGCACTAGAGTTAGTTTTACAGTAGCCATGTACCAATTAGGGGGACAGGTAATTGATCTTCACCCTAATGTAACCCAGGTGAGTCGAGGAGAACCTATCCAGGATACTGCTAGGGTATTAGATCGTTATTTGGATGTTTTAGCAGTTCGCACTTTTGCCCAACAGGAGTTGGAAACTTTTGCTAAATATGCGAAAATTCCGGTGATCAATGCCTTGACAGATTTGGAACATCCTTGTCAAATTCTAGCTGATTTGTTGACAATTCAGGAAAAATTTGGAAGTTTAGCTGGTTTAACCTTAACTTATGTTGGTGATGGTAATAATGTCGCTAATTCCCTGATGTTGGGTTGTGCTTTAGTGGGAATGAATGTCAGAATAGCTTTTCCGTCGGGATATTCTCCAGATGCGGAAATTGTGGAAAAATCCAGAGCGATCGCTAATAATAAAACTGAGGTTCTGCTGACTCATGATCCCCAAGCAGCGGCTAAAGGTGCATCTGTGCTGTATACTGATGTTTGGGCAAGCATGGGACAAGAAACACAGGCCAATAATCGTTTTCCTGTTTTTCAACCCTATCAAATTTCTGAACAGTTATTAAGTCTTGCTGATCCAGAAGCAATTGTTTTACACTGTTTACCGGCACATCGTGGTGAAGAAATTACTGAAGAGGTAATTGAAGGTTCACAGTCACGAGTTTGGGATCAAGCAGAAAATCGCCTACACGCTCAAAAAGCTTTACTAGCCAGTATTCTTGGAGCAAAATAACAATGGGTAATGGGTAATGGGTAAAGGTAATTGGTAAAATTCTTATCTACTTACTCTTGCCTATTCCCTCTTGCCTATTATTTACCATAAATTTTCAATAAAAGCTTGTGAAGAGAAGAATTTTGTAGTACCAATGTTCTATGGGCATTTATTTATTATTCACTTCCCGAAAAAATTATGGAACGTCTCACAGAACCGCAAAAAGAACTATACGAATGGTTGGTAGAATATATTAAATTGAATCAACATTCTCCCTCCATTCGCCAAATGATGCAAGGGATGAATTTGAAATCTCCCGCACCAGTGCAAAGTCGTTTGGAACATTTACGCAATAAGGGCTATATTGGCTGGGACGAAGGTAGAGCCAGAACTCTGCGTATACTTCATCCTGTGAAACAAGGTGTACCAATTTTAGGAACTATTGCCGCAGGTGGTTTGATAGAACCGTTCACAGACGCGGTGGAACTTATGGATTTAGCTAATTTATCATTACCTCCTAAAAGCTATGCTTTACGGGTCGCTGGGGATAGTATGATTGAAGATTTGATTGCAGATGGTGATGTAGTATTTTTGCGCCCGGTGGCTGAACCCAATCAATTAAAAAATGGGACTATTGTGGCTGCAAGGGTGGGAGGACACGGAACAACCTTAAAACGTTTTTATCGTCATGATGATCTTGTCACTCTCAAACCCGCAAATCCTAATTACAATCCCATAGAAGTTCTAGCAGTGCAAGTGGAAGTACAAGGTTCTTTGGTGGGTATTTGGCGCAATTATAACTAAAGGATGTCAGTAGTCAGTAGTCAGTGGTCAGTTGTCAGTGGTCAGTTGTCAGTGGTCAGTTGTCAGTGGTCAGTTGTCAGTGGTCAGTTGTCAGTGGTCAGTTGTCAGTGGTCAGTGGTCAGTTGTCAGTGGTCAGTGGTCAGTGGTCAGTTGTCAGTGGTCAGTTGTCAGTTGTCAGTAGTCAGTAGTCAGTGGTCAGTTGTCAGTGGTCAGTTGTCAGTGGTCAGTTGTCAGTGGTCAG
>NZ_KE384665.1:2594-24601 GCF_000426925.1 Dolichospermum circinale AWQC310F
GGCAAATAAAAATAAGTGACTACTGATGATCACCAATTACCAATTACCAATTACCCATTACTAATTAATTATTCCAGTTTATGTACTTAACGCGAAATCCAGCCCCGAAACTGCCTACTTTTAAACTCAAGTTACCCTATGCGGGGGAGAAAAAAGGCAGTTATCAAGTTAAGCAACCATTACCGGGCTTTCCGAAAATGCCTTTATCTCTGCAATTGCGAGAGTATCAACGTCAAGCTGTGACTAGCTGGTTTGCTAATCATGGCAGGGGAACATTAAAAATGGCTACTGGTAGTGGTAAGACTATTACTGCATTAGCGATCGCTTGTGAATTATATCAGCAAATTGATTTACAAGTCCTATTGGTGGTGTGTCCCTATCGTCATCTTGTTACCCAGTGGAGTAGAGAATGTGAGAAATTTAACTTACAGCCAATTCTAGCATTCGATAATTTACGCAGTTGGCAAAGTCAACTTTCCACAGCAATCTATAATTTGTCTTCTGGTTCTCAAAATTTTGTCACAGTAATTACCACTAATTCCACTTTAATTAGTGATGGTTTTCAGACACAACTTAAATATTTTCCTCCTAAAACCTTGATTATTGGTGATGAAGCCCATAATTTAGGATCACCGAAATTAGAGGAAAGTTTACCACGCAATGTGGGTTTACGTCTAGCCTTATCAGCAACACCAGAAAGATATTTTGATGATGACGGAACACAATCTTTATTAGATTATTTTGGTCCAGTTTTGCAACCCGAATTTAATTTACAAGATGCCATTGCTCAAGGTGCATTAGTTCATTATATCTATAATCCCGTATTAGTAGAATTAACGGAATTTGAAAGTATAGCTTATTTAAAATTAACCAAAAAAATCGGTCGTTCTCTACTGTATAAAGATCGAGATACGGGGGAGACAGGAGATTTTGAAGAAAACGAAGATATTAAATCATTATTAATACAAAGAGCGCGGTTAGTTGGCACAGCGGAAAATAAATTAACAGCTTTACAAGAGTTAATGAAAAATCGCAGAGGAACTACCCATACACTGTTTTATTGTAGTGATGGTTCTCAAGAAATTGGACACCGTTATTCCTTGCGTCAACTCAAAGCAGTTGCTCAAATTTTGGGGGGAGAATTAGGTTATAAAGTCAGTACCTATACAGCAAACACCTCATTACAAGAAAGGGAAATTTTACGTCGTCAATTTGAAAGTGGAGAATTACAGGGTTTAGTCGCAATTCGGTGTTTAGATGAAGGTGTGGATATTCCCGCAATTAAAACCGCAGTAATTTTATCAAGTTCAGGAAATCCTCGTCAATTTATCCAACGTCGGGGACGGGTTTTACGTCCTCACCCTGGCAAGGAACGGGCAACGATTTTTGATATGATTGTGTTACCACCAGATTTGGATAGAGAAACTATTGAAGTGGAACGGAATTTATTAAAGAGGGAATTAAAGAGGTTTGTGGAATTTGCTGATTTAGCGGATAATGCTGGGGAAGCGAGGATGAAGTTATTGGCTTTGCAAAAACGATATGGGTTATTGGATATTTAATTTTGTGGAAATTTATCAATAGTTATTGACTTTATGTACCAGAAAAAGGTAAGATAATGTTTAGTAGATATTGTTGAGGAGAAAAGGTAATGAAAACAATAGAAACAGTTGTGAATGTTACCCCAGAGCGACAAATTACACTCCAATTACCCCCAGATATCCCCGCAGGTGAATATCAAGTAGTTATAGTTCTTAATGAAAGTGGTAAATCAGAGCAATTAGCAGCGAAAAATCAAGCAAAAAGGTTTAAATGTTCAGCTTATCCTGTGGGTTTAGTTGCTGATAATTTCACCTTTCGTAGAGAAGATATATATGATAGATAAAGCGATTTTTATAGATACAAATATTCTGTACTTCAGAATATCGGAAACTGCTGTATCAATAGTTATTGACTTTGTCTCTTTTTATTTCAATTGCTGCTGGTAATTCGTAAGGATTCATAGTTTCATTATGCAGTAACTAAAGATTGATCTTCTTCCCAAGAAAATAAAGGTTCAAGTTCACCTGATTCAGCAAAAGTGATTGCAGCTATTAAACATTGGGGTAAATTAACATAAACTTTCTCAGAATAATTTCCCGCTTGTCCACCAACAATTAATTTATGCTGATTAGGAGAATTTACATTATTGTTATTTGTATTTATTAATGCTTGATAAAAAATAGATAAATTATTATTTTTAGCAGCAACATCTGATTTAGCTATTTCATAATCAACCGGATACAAGAGAGAATAAAACACCTCATTATCTAAGGTTGCAGTCACAATATATTTACCAGCATTACCTCCACCAATCATCATATAACTTTCATCATCAACTTCTAAACTAACTAAAGTTTTAGTATTACCATCTAACTCACAAATAGCTGTTTTAATTTGTTGCCAATTTGGATTTTCAATGCAGTTTTCTTCATTTCTATTTCCCGTCCATTTATCTGTACATAACTTTGATACAAACATTAAGGCTTCAAAGGTATCCCAGCTAAGGTTATATAAAACCGTTCTTTGTTCAGCAATAATTGACTCCAGAAGCATATACAATACATTCCATTACGATATTAGATAAAATAACTAAAATCTTACCTATCTCTATAATATTCTCTTTGCGCCTCTGCGCCTCTGCGTGAAAAACTCTTTTATTAAAAAGGTGGGAAATACCCACCCAAAATTTACTCAGCAAACACACCAGCAAAAAAGTCCAAAGTCTCCTTTAATGCTTTGATGAAAATATCAATTTCTTCACGAGTATTGTAAAAAGATAAACTAGCCCGCGCAGTTCCCGCTACACCTAAATAACGGTGTAATGATTGTGTACAATGGTGTCCAGAACGTATGGCCACACCTTCTTGATCTAATAATGTAGATAGATCATTAGCGTGGACACCCTCTACCGTAAAAGCTGCTAGAGCGGCTCTACCTTCGCCTTGAGCATTGGGTTTTGGTCCGTAGATTCTAATTTGGGGTATTTGTGCTAATTGGGCGAATAAATAGGCGGTTAATTCTGCTTCATAGCTATGGATTTTATCCATACCGATATTAGTAAGATAATCTATGGCCGCACCTAATGCGATCGCTTCCCCAATTGCAGGAGTACCGGCTTCAAATTTATGGGGTAATTCTGCGTAGGTAGAATGGTCTAAAAATACTTCGGAAATCATCTCACCACCACCGAAAAATGGCGGCATTGCTTCTAGTAATTCCAGCTTACCATATAAAAAGCCGATGCCAGTGGGAGCGCACATTTTATGTCCAGAAGCTACTAACCAATCACAATCAAGTTCTTGGACATTAATAGGAGTATGGGGAACACTTTGACAAGCATCAAGTAAGAACTTTGCACCGAATTTGTGAGCAATTTCAGCGATTTCTTTAACTGGATTTATACAACCCAATGTATTAGAAATATGAACGATAGATACCAGTTTTGTTTTTTGAGAAATCAGGTTTTTAAACTGTTCTAAATCAAAAGTTTCTGCTGGTGTTAATTCCACAAACTTTAAAATTGCACCGGTTTTTTGAGCGACAAATTGCCAAGGAACAATATTACTATGGTGTTCCATGACTGAGAGAATAATTTCATCTCCTGGCTGTAAATTGTGCATTCCCCAACTGTAAGCGACTAGGTTAATGGACTCAGTTGCATTGCGAGTGTAAACAATTTCTTGGCGTGATTTAGCATTAATGAATTTAGCAATTTTATCACGGGACTCTTCATAAGCATCAGTAGCCTTTCCGCTGAGAAAATGTGCGCCACGATGAACGTTTGAGTTATATTGTTCGTAATAATCACGCCAAGCATTTAAGACTGATACAGGTTTTTGAGAAGTAGCCGCATTATCGAGGTAAACCAGGGGTTTACCATGAACTTCCTGATGTAAAATAGGGAAGTCAGAACGAACTTTATCAGCGAGAGATTTGGTAGAAGTGAAGGTCATATTTTAGAAATTCAGAAGTTTCAGAATAATAACTAGAATTTACCAACTATGCAGAATTTGAATTTAAGAATAATGAACCACGAAGGAACGAAGAAAGCGAAGGTAAGAGGGTTACAGAGAGATTTTTCATAAGTCCACCAAGAAATAAATTTCCTGGCTAATAGTGAAGGTCGGGTTTAACCGACTTTAGCTATTATACTTGTACTTTGGTGCAAGGCATTTATTTATTCGTGAGACTTGTGACTGTTTTTAACAAACTCTCACGTAAAGAAGGAACAAGGATAAAGTTAATAATTTCCGTTGCGAAAGCATTAACTAATAATTTGCGTGCGTCATTTTCATCAATACCACGACTTTGCAGGTAGAATATTTGATCATCTTCCAATTGACTGACAGTAGCACCGTGAGCGCATTTAACATTATCAGCGGTGATTTCTAACTGAGGTTTGGTGTCAATCCTTGACTTAGATGATAACAGCAAATTGCGATTTAATTGCGATGCGTCCGTTAATTGAGCTAGTTTAGGAACAAGTATTTTACCATTAAAGACACCATGAGCGCGATCGCTTATAATGCACTTATGTAATTGTTTACTAACACCATGGGGATGATTTAAAGATAAAACACTGTGAGTATCAGCCAATTGATTATCAGCAATAACAGTTAAACCATTCAGGGTCGTTTCTGTTTGTTCACCAGTTTGTAATATCTCCAAATTATGACGAGAGATTTTACCACCAACCGTCACTGCATTACAATTATAACGACTATATCTGGCTTGAGTAACAGCAGTTTTACCAATGTGAAAAGCCGCAGCACCTTCACGCACAACCCTATTATGAGTAACCTGAGCATTTTCCTGTACCCAGATTTCCGTCACCCCATTAGTAAAATAAACCTCCTCCTCTTGTGGAACAGGCATCTTGCCTGTAACATACTCTTCAATTAAACTTACCTGAGAATTACTTTCAGCTACTACTAAAACCCGGGGTTGGGAAATAGTTGCAGACTCACCAGCAACAGAAATAAATAATAGATGAATTGGTGTTTCCACCACCACATTTTTAGCAACCCATACCACCGCGACATCATTTAAAGCCGCAGTATTCAAAGCTGTAAAAACCTCTTTAGCACCTTCAGCTTGCGCTAAATATTCCTGAACAACTTCACCAGGTAAAACATCCAAATTACCAACAATTAAGCCAGCAGGTAAATTTTCAGTATTAGATAAATCAGGTGAATAAACACCATTGACAAATACTAACCGCTCAGAAACTTCAGGTAAAATCATGGATTGTAGAGACGTTCCATGGAACGTCTCTACATTATTGTGAACATGAAACATTCCCAACTTAAAATCTACCTGTTTGAGAGGTGACAAATCAGTAAAGCGCCATTCTTCCTCGCGGGTATTGGGAACAACAGAATGACGTACCCAATTAGCAGCGGCTTCGCGTAGTTCTTGTAACCAACCATCTGATTTTGTAGTAGTTACCCGACTTAATAAACCACTTAAAAAAGCGTCTCTATCTAATAAATTTTCTGGTAGAGACGTTTCATGAAACCGCTCTAAATTAATTGACATATTCATTATACACCCACTCCCAAAACTTCCTCCAGCACCCAATCATAACCGCGAGATTCTAACTCTAACGCTAACTCCTTACCACCACTTTTAATAATTCGTCCTTGTGCCATCACATGAACAAAATCAGGGACAATATAATCAAGAAGACGCTGATAGTGAGTAATCATAATTGTCGCATTTTCGGGACTTGTTAAGCGATTAACCCCATTAGCGACAATTTTGAGAGCGTCAATATCCAAACCAGAATCAGTCTCATCTAAAATGGCTAATTTAGGTTCTAAAATAGCCATTTGTAGGATTTCATTGCGCTTCTTTTCCCCACCGGAAAAACCCTCATTGACACTGCGACTCAGGAAAGAAGAATTCATTTTGACAATATCCAATTTTTCCTGAACTAAATCATCAAAATCGAAAGCATCAACCTCCTCCAAACCTCTAGATTTCTGACGAGAATTATAAGCAACTCGTAAAAAATCTAAATTACTGACACCGGGAATTTCCAGAGGATATTGAAAAGCTAAAAACACACCACCCCTAGCCCGTTCCTCCGGTGACATTTCCAAAAGATTTTGGTTTTGAAAAACCACCTCACCACCAGTAACAGTATAAGCTGGATGTCCCGCCAAAACCTTAGAAAAAGTGCTTTTCCCCGAACCATTTGGACCCATAATCGCGTGAACTTCCCCAGCGCGAACCTGCAAATTCAACCCCTTTAAAATCGGAGTTCCATCAACGTCAGCGGTCAAATTCTGAACCGACAAAATCAAATCACTATTCTCAACAATCATCTTCTCTTCCTCTTTTTCTCTGGGTACTTTGTGCCTGGAGTGGTTCGTTTTGTTAACCCACACTACCTTCTAGTTTCAGACTTAACAACTTATCAGCCTCAACAGCGAACTCCATGGGAAGCTGATTAAAAACATCTTTACAGAAACCGCTAATCATCATTGAGATAGCATCTTCGGAAGAAATACCCCGTTGAGCGAAAAAGAATAATTGATCTTCACCGATTTTAGAAGTAGAAGCTTCATGTTCAACCTTTCCTGAATTATTCTGAACTTGAATATAAGGAAAAGTATTAGCTTGAGCATTATCACCAATTAACATCGAATCACATTGGGAATAATTTCTCGCACCTTTAGCAGTAGGATTAATCTTCACCAAACCTCGGTAACTATTACTAGATTTACCAGCAGAAATACCTTTAGAAATAATTGTACTGCGGGTATTTTTGCCAATGTGAATCATCTTAGTTCCAGTATCAGCTTGCTGCATATTATTTGTTAATGCAACGGAGTAAAATTCACCGACGGAATTATCACCAACTAAGACGCAACTAGGGTACTTCCAAGTAATAGCTGAACCTGTTTCTACTTGAGTCCAAGATATCTTAGAATTAACACCTTGACACAAACCACGTTTAGTCACAAAGTTGTAAATTCCGCCTTTACCATTTGCATCACCTGCGTACCAGTTTTGCACGGTAGAATATTTGATTTCTGCATTATCTAAAGCGACCAATTCCACAACGGCGGCGTGTAATTGATTGCTGTCGTACATTGGTGCTGTACAACCTTCTAAATAGGAAACATAACTATCTGCTTCGGCGACAATTAATGTCCGTTCAAATTGTCCTGTATCACCGGAGTTAATGCGGAAATAGGTTGACAATTCCATTGGACATTTTACGCCCTTGGGGATATAAACGAAAGAACCATCACTAAATACTGCTGCATTTAAAGCAGCAAAGTAATTATCAGCAATAGGAACAACGCTACCCAAATATTTTTTAATTAGTTCTGGGTGTTCTTGTAAAGCTTCGGAAATAGAGCAAAATATGACACCATCTTCCGCGAGTTTTTCTTTAAATGTAGTCGCCACTGAAACACTATCAAAAATCGCATCAACAGCAACATTAGCTAATCGTTTTTGTTCGGAAAGAGAAATACCCAATTTTTCAAAAGTTTCCAATAAAGTGGGGTCAACTTCATCCAAACTATTGAGTTTTGCTTTCTTTTGTTTCGGTGCGGAATAATAAATAATATCCTGATAATTAATAGGCGGATATTTGACATGAGGCCAAGTTGGTTCTGTCATTTTCAGCCATTGGTGATAGGCGCGGAGACGATATTCCAGCATAAATTCCGGTTCGTTCTTTTTAGCGGAAATTAGGCGGACGACATCTTCGCTTAACCCACGAGGGATAGTATCAGCTTCAATGTCGGTAACAAAGCCGTACTTGTAAGGTTGGTTGACTAAGGTGGTGACAGATGCGCTCATCGGTTCTCTTGTGTTCTCTTTAAAGGATGGGCGACGGGCTGCATGATGCTAATTCCCGTTTTTTATTACCGATTGCTAACAAGACTGCTAGAATAGGCTTAACGACTAAAACAATTCGGCGGTTGTTTAATCTAAATTTTATTGTACGATAGATTAACAACAAGAATGTTGTTTTAGTCAAGTTTTTTGTGAAAATTTTTTGGGACTAAAATGGCCACTACCCAGCAGTCCACAACCAAGCAGGATATTTTAGAGTATCTATTGAAACATACGCAAGCCACCGCCCTGGAACTTGCAGAAGTATTAGATGTCAGTCCCCAAGCTATTCGCCGTCATTTAAAGGATTTAGAGACGGAGAAACTAGTTTTGTATTCGGTATCAGGACAGCCGAGTATGGGGAGACCGCAGCACCTTTATCAACTGAGTCAGCGGGGAAGATCCCGCTTGCAAAAAAACGCTAACCGCTTAAATGATGGTTATGGCGAGTTTGCAATTTCTCTTCTGGACACCTTAGCCGAAACTGTGGGACGTGACCAAGTAAAGTCTATTTTACGGAAACAGTGGGAACGCAAAGCCCAAGAATACCGGGAACGGGTGGGTAATGGTTCTTTGCGGGAACGGGTCGCAAGTTTGATAGAGTTGCGAAAGCAGGAAGGTTTTATGGCGGAATTTCACCCTGTGGAGTCTGATGATAATGGTGCAGAAAGATTCATTTTTGTGGAACATACCTGCGCTATTTCTGATGTTGCGGAATCTTTTCCCAGCGTTTGTGGTCATGAATTGGAAATGTTTGCGGCTATTCTCCCAGATTGTACTGTGGAACGGACTCATTGGTTGATTCATGGTGAACATCGTTGTGGTTATTTAGTACAAAAAAGTTAGGTGGTTGGGTGGAAGTAATTGAACGCGGATGTAGCTTCCTTCCCGAAAGGTACGCGGATACACGCAGATAAAGTGTGAATTTTTGGATTTTATGGATATTTCACCGAAAAATCATTAATACAATTTATCTAAAGTTTATCAACTAGAGATTGACGTTTACTTTGATATTCTTCTTCTGTGATAATTCCCTCTTTAAATATTTCTTTTAATGCTTTTAAAAAAAACATCACCACACTACCCAAATCATACCCGACTGTGCCAAAATGTATATAACTGTTTTTGGACATTTGTAACCTATGGTTTAGCAAAAGAGCTATAAATTACAGGCTGGGAGATACATTTAAGGCTCATTTTATGATAAAGGAAGAACATCTAAACTTTAACATTCAAGAAATTAGCTCAGATTCTGAGCATTTAAAAATTATAATTAGCTTAGGAGATGCAAATTCAGAAACTCTAGGTTTTTTACCCTATGGGGCTTTTTATGAACTTGCAGGTAAAGGTCGCATACTTGGTTGTATATCTTCAACTGGAACTTGTGTTGGATATCTTCTATATGGTATTAACCGTAGATATTCTAGAGTAAAACTTACACATCTTTGTGTAGATAAAACCTGGAGAGATAGAGGAATTGCAAAATTATTGATTCAAAAATTAAAAGAAAAAACTCAACAATTGTACGGTATTCTTGCATCCTGCCGTAGAGACTATAACATAGATGATATGTGGGGTTCTCTTGGTTTTGTTGCCAATCATGAAAGACCAGGAAAAAGTAAAGATGGTAGTATTTTAACTGAATGGTGGTTAGATTACGGACACCATAATTTACTAACTAATCTCGCTTATAAGCAAACAGAATCAAGGCTATGTGTTGCTATAGATGCCAATATTTTTTTTGATTTAGTGGATGATGAAAAGTTTGATAATGAAGGCAAAGAATCAAAGGTTTTAATTGCTGATTGGCTAGAAATAGAAGTAGAATTATGTGTAACAGATGAAATTAAAAATGAAATAAATAGAAACTCAGATGCCAGGAAAAGGGAAAAATTACGTGCGGCAATAAACAATTTTACATTACTTCCTTATATTCAGGAGGAATTTGAAAAAACTTGTAATACTATACGTAAATACTTCCCTGAAAACATGACAGCTAGTGATGCTTCAGACTTGCGCCAAATTGCTAGAGTTATTAGTTCTCAGATAAATACTCCTTATTTCTTAACACGAGATAAACGATTGTTAAGTATAGAAGAAGAAATTTATCAAGAATTTAAGCTGAACATAATCCATCCTGTTGATTTTATTGTTAAGTTAGATGAATTACGCAGAGAAACGGAATATCAACCTGAAAGTTTAGGTGGTACTGATATAGAAAATAAGCGTCTCCAAAGTGGAGATATAGACTTAATAATTGAATTATTTTTAGCCTATTCTCAAGGCGAAAGAAAAGTGGATTTTAGGAAAAATATTCGTAATTTTTTATCAAATACAGAAGATTTTAAGTGTTTCACAGTTGGCCGCAGTGGGGAAGAACCAATAGCATTTATAATTTACGAGAGAACAGAAAATAGAGAGTTGAAAGTTCCTGTTTTCCGTTTTAGAGATAGCAAGATTACTCCTACCATATTACGTCGCTGTATTTTTCAGTGTTTTTCAAGTTCTGCTAGTGAAAAACGAAAATTCACCAGAATTACTGAAAAATACTTAGATGATAAAACTATTTCAGCATTACTTGAAGATAGTTTTTTTCATACTGAAACTGGATGGTTAAGAGCGAACTTAGCTATTGCACAAAAGGCAGTAGATATTTCATCTCATATTCTTAATATTTGTCAAGAATCTGGTCAAGGCTATGAACAATATATTCCATTCTCAGATATTTTATTAAATGACGAATTAGTTAAAAATTCAGAAATTATGGCAGATATTGAGAGAAGACTATATCCTCTCAAAATTACTGATGCTGAAATAGCTACTTATATTATTCCCATTAAATCACGTTGGGCGAAGGAATTATTTGACAAAGAACTAGCAGAAGAAGGTATATGGAGAGCTAAAGAAGAACTTGCTCTAAAACGTGAAGTTGTTTACTACTCATCTAAAAGAAAAATGAAATATCCGGGACGAATTTTATGGTATGTAACTGCATCTCCTGATGATAAAAATAGTTCTGCTATTCTGGGAGCTATTAGAGCTTGTTCTCGGCTTGATGAAGTCACAATTGGTAAGCCAAAAGATTTATATAAAACTTATAGAAGATTAGGAATATACAGTTTTCAAGATGTTTTAAAAACTGCTCAGGAAGATTTATCCAAAGATATAAAAGCTGTTAAGTTTAGTGATACAGAGTTATTTACAAACCCAATAAGATTTGCAGATATTAAAACAATAATTAATCGTCCAATTCAGCTACAATCATCTAGTAAAATTTCACCAGAAGAATTTACAATGTTATATAATATAGGAACTTCAACTTGAATATAACAATTAATCTAATGTATCCAACTGTACTTCTAATATCTATTCACCATAAATATGCAAGCATGATATTTGAAGGTGAAAAACAAGTAGAGTTTCGCCGCGTTAAGCCACGTCAGCTTAATGAAGGTGATCTAATTCTTGTTTATGCAACATCTCCTGAGCAAGCATTAGTTGGAGTGCTTGAAGTAGACAAAGTTGTTGAAATGCCGCCCCATCAGCTTTGGAAAAAAGTCAAAGATAAAGCAGGTATTAGCTATGAAATTTTTAATAATTACTACAAAAATTCACATACTGCTTTTGCCATTTTTTTTAAAAAACCATTCAGTTTTGATTCACCCATTAAGCTTGAACGTTTAAGAGAAGAATGGTCTGATTTTCGACCGCCACAATGTTATCATTACTTAAAGGAGAGAGAAATCAATCTTATAAAATCTATAACAAATTACGACATTCTAAGTTTATCTGAAAAATTTAATGTTGATCAAACTGAACTATTACCTAAATTATGATGATTTATATAAGAAACTAAACAACCTTGAATTTATATCCATTGTGTAGATATCATGGCTGTACAAACTAAAAATTCGGGAATCTTAAAACTACTTGCGATTAAACCAAATTTCCCCACCTAGTAACTGTATTAAAACTTCCGCGATCGCTTTTGGTAAACTTTTAGCTGAATGTTCATAAGTCAAACTTAAAAATCTACAACCTTTTGTTATCAACTTCCTTTGATCAATCATTTTATGATACAATATAATCAAGTTCCGAAAATATACAGCACTTCCCGATGTTATGAGGTACAAGCTGTTGATACAGATGATGATAAAATATTGGTTAAAGAATTTTTAGAAATCAGTGAATCATCATTAAATAAAATTTGGCTTGATCCAGAGGAAGACGAAGCATGGAAGGATCTATAGAACTTTCTTTTGTGTTATAATAAAAATCGAATATTGCTAACATTATTAGTAAACTATCGCACTGACAAATAAAACCATGAAAAACAAAGAATTTTATGTAGTAATTGAAAGAGATGAAGATGGTATGTATATTGGTGAAGTTCCTCAACTAAAAGCTTGTTACAGTCAAGGAGAAACTATTGATGAACTCATGAAAAATATTAAAGAAGTTATTGAAATGTGTTTAGAAGAACTAGAAGAGGAATCAATAACTGAATTTATTGGTGTGCAAAAGGTCGTATTATCATGACTAAATTACCAACAATTACAGGAGAAGAACTGATTGCTGCATTAGAAAAAGCAGGTTTTTATATAGTCAGACAAAAGGGTAGTCATGTTAGAATGAAACATGAAGATAATCGAGTTGTTTCCATTCCTTCTCATAGTGGTAAAACTATCGGAAAAGGTTTATTATTAAAAATAATTCGAGATGCAGATTTAACTAAAGATGAACTGATAGAACTTTTAAATTAGGGATCTACCGTTCCCTTTATGTAAAATACAGCGGTTTCCGATCTGATGAAGTACAAAGTTGAATCATGAAACTCTTGTGGTGCGGGCATCTTGCCCGCTAAATATGTACCTCATAACACCGATAAGTGCTGTAACATTTATTGTAGGTTGGGTAGAACGAAGTGAAACCCAACATTTGCGGTAGGATAGCAAAGTGTGTTGGGTTTCGTTCCTCAACCCAACCTACTGAATATTAATAAGTCAAAATTAAAAATTGACAAACTTTTGTTATTAACTCCGTTTTATCAATCATTTCCTCTAATTGAAATTGATTATAGTATATAATAGAATAATTAAAACTGCGAGGTGAATTTCTATGGTAACTTTAGCACCTACTCACAGCGACACTCACACCAATAGCGTTATCCTCCATAATATTTCTTGGAATACTTTTGAACGAATTTTATTAGAAACAGGTGATGATCGCCATAACAGGTTTACTTATAATCAGGGAATCTTAGAAATTATGACTCCATTAATGCCCCATGAACATAATAAAAGATTGATAGAAAAAATAATTGATACTTTAGTTGAAGAGTTAAATATCAATGTCAAAAGCACTGGTTCATTAACTTGTAAAAGAGAAGATTTAGCTAGAGGTGTAGAACCTGATTCTAGTTTCTATATTCAAAATGAACCAATTATGAGAAATAAAACAAGTTTAGATTTAACTCAAGATCCCCCACCTGATTTAGTCATAGAAGTTGATTATGCTAGTTCTTCTATTGATAAATTACCGATTTATTTAGCTTTAGGCGTTCCTGAAGTTTGGCGTTATGATGAACCTGTGATGCAAATTTATAGTTTATCTGAGGATAAATATATTCCTGGCAATGGTTCACCAACTTTTGCGAATTTACCTTTAAATACAGAAGTTCCTCAGTTTTTAGCTTCTAGTTTACAAGTGGGTGAGGTGTCAATGATTAAGAATTTTCGGAGTTGGTTAAAAACACAAACTTCCTGATTAAATTAAGAAGGCTAGGATCTGGGTATTATGGTTTTAAGGTTGAGTTACTTATTGCTGGGCTTTTATTGCTCAGGGGTGACAATAATATGATTTAATGGTAGAAAGGCAACCTCTCGATTAAACAAAATTTTGAATTTTTATGGATATCGCACCTAATCAATCATCAACCCAATTTTTATCTGCTGAAGAATCTGCTCAAGTTGACGCGGCTTTGTTGTCTTCTCCTGAGAAGTTTTTAACAAGACTGACTATTTCTTCTTTGCGGATTTTACAACATATTGCTCAAGAATATGATGTTTCTATTGAGGAATTAACAACAAAGCAAATTATTACCTGGTTTGAAACTGATGCTAAAATTAGAAGAGAAAAAGGAATTGATCAAGCATTTCTCAAGTGGTAGATTCAGTAATATTTTATTACTTAAAGATGAATAAATGTTTGCTACAAAATCAGCAAAATATTAACGAATTTTTACGGCTGTTCCTGTGGCCGTAATTACTAATAAAACACCAGATTGATCAACATTAATTGTGCCTGTATCAACTGCAATGCCAACAACTGCATCTGCGCCTAAGCGTTGCGCCCTTTGTTCTAATTCCTCCATCGCTTTGCGTTGTCCTTCTTCAAAGAGACGCTCATAGCTACCAGTGCGGCCACCGACAATATCCCGAATACTCGCTAAAAAGTCCCGCAGGAAATTGCTACCATAAACAACTTCTGCTGTCACAATACCTAAGTATGACTGAATTACAGCACCTTGAATAACATCAGTAGTAGTTAAAAGCATAGATCTATTTAAACATTATTTATGAGTACGGATGGGTTAAATTATTAATCTAGTGCTATAGTGCCGAAAATGTCAAGTGATTTAAGAAAATATTATTATATAATAATATATATTATGTAAATATGAACAAATAGAGATTACAAAAATAAATATTTTTGTTTTAATGTATGAATAAGAACAATTGAAGAAAATCTAGGGAAATTGACTGTGTACAAAAAAACATCATTTGTCTTAACTGTCTTATTATTGGGATGTTTCTTCACTAGCACACCTGTAGTGGCAAAAGTTGATCTATTATTAGCACAAGCTGACAATGCAGAGTTGAAAAGCTTGATAGAAGACGGAAAAAGACTTGTAGATAATAAAGATTATAATGGAGCGATCGCTGTTTATCAACAAGCGGCAAAATTAGATCCCCGAAATGCGAGAATTCATGCTGGTATTGGCTACTTGTATACTCAAATAGGAAATTTTCCCTCAGCTTTAAGTGCTTATCGTCGGGCTATTGCTATTAATCCCAATAACAGCGATTTTTATTATGCTGTAGGTTACATTAAAAGTGCTACAAAGGATATTAGTGGAGCTAAAGAAGCCTATCGTCGTTCCATACAACTTAATCGAAATAATATTAACGCCTATCTAGGTTTGGGCGTTACTCAGGCAATATTAGGCGATTTTGAATCTGCTATGTGGGCATATCAAAAAGCATTAGAACTCAATCAAAATAACCCCCGCACCTATGAGTTAATGGCAGGAATGTTTAAAAAGAAGGGTCAAAATAGCCAAGCAACTAGCGCCTTACGAAAAGCTTTAAGTTTATATCGTCTTAGCAATGATCTGGATAGTGTTAATAGAGTGGAAGGAATGTTAAGAGAAATGTAATTTTCAGGTTTTGAATCCCCAATTTATAATTAATGATTAATTTGGGGATTTATTGATGTTAATTGACTAATTAGCCAGGAAATCTTTTAAGTAAATCATCTCCGGGAATAATGGTTGTATAGAAAACATAATCATTGTTGGCTACATAGCGGCGATCTTGTTTAATGATAGCCATAAACTCTTTATGTCCTTCTATTCTTCGTCCCACTAAACAGCCCGCGCTGGCATTTTTGATATCATTAACGGGAGCATCATAGCCCCAGTGTTGATTCACATAAAAATCATCACCTGTATCAAGTTCATCTCCAGTTCGTTTAAAATCTTTGTTGAAATCTCTACAAACGGTGATATTCCCAACTTGTCTTAATGCTTCGTGAGGATTTGCAGTACCGTGATATCCAACTTTCCAAGCTTTGTACTGTCCAAATTGAATCCTAGCTGCTCCTTTGGGATTCATTGGACTATAAGTATAGTAGCTACCTGGTTCAGTGGTTGCTTGCCAACTATTGACAATTTTGGGAACACCATTTATGATTTCAAGAACAATCCGTTGATCATTAAATTCATTTGCTGCATCATTGTTAAGAGTCCAATCTCCATTTATTCCTTCTATATAAACGATGTTGTACTCTTTGGGATTGGTGAAAACTTGATAATTTTCTGCCAACATATATTTAACTATTTTGCTGGCTATGTCATTACCTAATTTTAATGCTGGTTTTGGTAAATCATCTTTTTTAGCTTCAATTAGCTCTTTAGCTGTGACCGCTCCTAAAAATTCAGTTTCTCCAGTTTTTAATAACTCTTGAAATTCTTTCAGTGCTGCGGTAGAAACAGGTCCAAATTTACCATCTGCGGGTGGTTCTAGTAATCCTAATCCAATTAATAAAACTTGAATTTGTCTAGATAATTCTACATCATTAGCGATCGCTTCATATCCCCATTTTTCCGCTGTTCCCAAAAAGTTTTGTAGTTTCATATTTCACCTGATCTGATGTATTTTGAAATTGCCAATTGTTTTGCTCTATTTGAGCTTAACTAAGTTTTAATACATAATATACACACAAATTCAGAAATTACTAAAATCTTTGTTTTTTTTAGGAATTACGCAACTGGTATAATATTCTAGATTGTAGTGAGAACTTTAGTTCTCTCTTTGAGACGCTACATCAACAAGATCAGGGCTAAAGCCCTGACTACAAACAAATGATATGATCATCTTTTGTGACACTTGCGTAAGTCCTATTTTTTTAGTAATTACAGGAAAATACTGAAAAACAGGTGACAGGGATCTCCTGCTCCTTAAATACAGCAAAACCAAGGTAAGGTAGATTATACCCGACCCTGGTTAATATCAATGATGATCGTCGTACATTGTAACTTTTATCAAATCAAAAGCTACCAAGCCGCTCTACCTCTCTTATACAGATTACCGGTAAAAGGCTGCACTCCAATCACAGGATAAGCGTCATTAGCAGGGGTAAAAATCCGCATAAAGGCTTCAGAAATAAACTGAGCCATATTAGTAAGCATTCTGGAAATAGCCATAATCTTATAGCCCCTTTTTTTCAGTTTTTTAATCTGCGATGTCTAAATTATAATACCGCCATTATTTATTTGCTCTTATTCTCCATATATCTATACTTAACACAATATTTTTTCAAATAACTTTGCAATACTTTATAATCATGATTTTGATTTACTCCTAATTGTAACCGAAAATTTATAATTAGGCATTTTGGGGTGAAAATAATAGTTTTTACTATGAAGAAATGTGAATTATTCGTAAAATTATAGATAATTATCCTTGTAAACATAGGATTTTAGGGAATTTGTCACCATTCATTAACTAGGGCTTGACATTATTTATAGTAAATATTACCATAAACTAAAGAGACATTCTCGCAACATCCTGAAAATATCATGAAAATTGCTTTATTTGGTACAAGTGCTGATCCACCGACTGCGGGACATTTAGTAATTCTTAAATGGTTATCTGAACATTATGATTGGGTAGCTGTTTGGGCTGCGGATAATCCTCTAAAATCGCAACAAACGCCTTTATCTCATCGTGCAGTCATGTTAGAATTGTTAATTAAAGATATTAATGTTTCTAGAAAAAATATTGCTTTAGAACAAGATTTGAGCAGTTGGAGAACCTTAGAAACCGTAGAAAAAGCCAAATTAAAGTGGGGTGAACATATTGAATATACTTTAGTAATTGGTGCTGATTTAGTAAATCAATTATCACGCTGGTATCATATTCAAGATTTATTACAGCAAGTGCAGCTACTAATAATTCCCAGACCAGGATATATCATAGATAATTCAAGTTTAGAAAATGTTAAACAAATGGGGGCAAAAATTGCCATTGCTAATTTAATTGGTTTAGATGTTTCCTCTACTGCTTTTCGTGAACAAGGAGATATTAATACTCTCACACCTCCCGTAGTTGCCTATATTCATCAACAGCATTTATACAAATGCCAATACATCACCAAAAAAAGATTTTCTACCCCATAAATCAACAACCTTTAGCTGAATTTAAAGTTGGTGTTGATAATGTGATTTTTTCCGTAAATACTGCCCAAAATCAGTTATTAGTTCTTTTGGTTATAAGAAAACAAGAATCATGTTTAAATCATTGGACTCTTCCCGGTACTTTAGTTAGGCAAGGAGAATCTTTAGAAGATGCTGCCTATCGTATCATGGCTGAGAAAATAAAAGTAAATAATCTTTATTTAGAACAGCTTTATACTTTTGGCAGTGCTAAACCTGACCCTAAACAAGAAATTGATAGTTACGGAGTCCGTTATTTATCAGTTAGTTACTTTGCTTTAGTACGATTTGAAGAAGCAGAATTAATTGCTGATAAAGTCGCTGGTATTGCTTGGTATCCTCTGCAAAAATTGCCACAATTAGCATTTGATCATCATGAAATTATTACCTATGGACATAGAAGATTAAAAAATAAATTAGAATATAGTCCTGTAGCTTTTGAGGTATTACCAGAAACCTTCACCCTCAACGATTTATATCAACTATATACCACAGTTTTAGGAGAAAACTTTGCCGATTATTCTAATTTCCGAGCGCGGTTACTCAAACTAGGTTTTTTATCAGATACCGGCATTAAGGTCTCACGGGGTGCGGGACGACCTGCGAGTTTATATAAATTTAACCAAGCAGCATTTGCACCGTTTAAAGATAAACCTTTAGTATTTATTTAATGAAGAAAGGAGGTAGAAATGATTAAACGCTGATTAACGCTGATAAATACAGATGAATACAGATGATTGTGATTTTGTGCAGTCTAAAATGAGATTTATTTTATTTATTCCCTATTCCCTTTTTGATGATCATGAAAATCGCTATTGCTCAAATTAATCCTCTTATTGGTGATTTATCTGGAAATGCTGAAAAAATTCTGGAAATGTCCCAACAAGCATCATTAACAGGTGTCCGTTTATTATTAACACCTGAATTATCAATTTGTGGTTATCCTCCCAGAGATTTATTACTAAATCCTAGTTTTGTATTGGCAATGGATCAGACATTACAAAAATTGGCTGAAGATTTACCCACAAATTTAGCTGTATTAGTGGGAACAGTTGTGAAAAATTCCCAAGGGCGTATAACTGGAGGGAAAAATTTATTTAATAGTATGGCTTTATTAGAAAATGGCAAAATTCAGCAATTTTTTCATAAAAGACTATTACCAACTTATGATGTTTTTGATGAACATCGTTATTTTGAACATGGACTAGAAGCCAATTATCTGATATTAGATCATCTGAAAATTGGTGTGACAATTTGTGAGGATTTATGGAATGATGAGGAATTTTGGGGTAAGCGCAGTTACCCAATTAATCCCATGGCAGATTTAGTAAATTCCAATATAGATTTAATTGTTAATTTATCCGCTTCACCTTACACCGTTGGTAAGCAAAATCTGCGGGAAGCAATGTTAAAACATAGTGCAGTTAATTTCCAAAAATCAATTATTTATACAAATCAAGTTGGCGGAAATGATGATTTGATTTTTGATGGCCACAGTTTTGCTGTTAATAAACAAGGAGAAATTATCGCTCGTGGTCAAGGTTTTGTATCTGATTTGATTACCGTTGAATTTAATGCAAATCACAAAGATTTAGTATTAGGTAATATTTCCCCTGTTTATGAATCTGAAGAAGCGGAAATTTGGAACGCTTTGGTTTTAGGAGTTAAAGATTATGTTCGTAAATGTCGTTTTTCTAAGGTCTTATTAGGTTTAAGTGGGGGAGTTGATTCTGCTTTAGTTGCTGCTATTGCGACTGCGGCATTAGGTAAAGAAAATGTAATTGGTATTTTAATGCCTTCTCCCTATAGTTCGGAACATTCTATTAGTGACGCTTTAGCATTAGCAGAAAATTTAGATATTCAAACCGAGATTTTACCTATTGGGGAACTAATGCAAGCTTTTGATCAATCTTTAAATGATTTATTTGCCGGTACAGAATTTGGGATAGCAGAAGAAAATCTCCAATCTCGCATTCGTGGTAATTTATTAATGGCAATTTCTAATAAGTTCGGTTATTTGCTTTTATCTACTGGTAATAAATCAGAAATGGCCGTTGGTTATTGTACCCTTTATGGTGACATGAACGGGGGTTTATCTGTGATTGCAGATGTTCCCAAAACTCGCGTTTATTCCCTTTGTCAATGGTTAAATTCTCATCATCAAAAAGAGGTTATTCCCGTAAATATTCTTACAAAAGCACCCAGTGCGGAACTTAAACCGGGTCAAGTTGACCAAGATTCTCTACCAGCCTATGATATTTTAGATGATATTCTCGACCGTTTGCTGCATCAACATCAATCAGCAGCAGAAATTGTTATCGCAGGTCATGACCCGGTAGTTGTAGATAAGGTATTACAGTTATTATCTCGTGCGGAATTTAAACGCAGACAAGCTGCACCAGGTTTAAAAATCACTGACCGCGCTTTTGGGACTGGTTGGAGAATGCCTATTGCTAGTAGTTGGTCTGTGTTGCGGAATATATAAGTAGGTTGGCGTTAAAAATTGTCGTTATGACAAGGGAACAGGGAACAGGGAAGAGGTTTTAGGCAACTTTACTTTTCGTTACTTGTGTCGGTTTTTTTCTGTTCACATACTTAGGAATATTAGTGTTTACTGGAGGTTTTTTTAACGAACCACTCCAGGCACAGAGTTCACGGAGGAAGAGAAGGGGGGATAAGTATATATTTATGGGGTGGTTGTATTTGATTAAAGACATATCGAAACGGAAACAAATAATTCTATCTTTGTAATGCCAGTTTTAAAGGTTTATCCTAAAGGTGAAAGTCACAAAGATGAAGCTCAACCTGTTGCTGAAACAATAGATAAATTACAGAAGATTTTGCGAAAACGCATTGATGATACTTTATTAGCAGATGATGTTTTGCTGAAAATTACTTTATTTAGTGGTGGTGTGATTCGAGAATTGGTTCGCATTACTCAAAAATGTTGTAGTTTGGTATTAGTACAGTTACGACAAAAAGCAAGAAGAGGAGAATCAATTGATAATGTGCAAATTGATGAGATGATTTTGCAGGAAGCTCTTGATTCTTTGCGAAATGATATGACAATTACTCTAAGCAAAACTGACCGGGAGATTTTACTGCAAACATATACTGATTATCGTCCTGATGATCCTAAACAGCAAGAGTTTCTTGATTTGCTTCACAATGTTTATGTGATTGAATATAAAAATACTGAAAGTTGGTATGATTTACATCCTTTGATAATTCAACAGTTAAAGTTAGAAAATTTAATTTAATGAATAACTTAACTAATCAATCTATTATCAACGCAAATGAACAAACTTACCTGAGTTTGTTAGTTTCTCTTGAAGCTGGAGTTGGTATGTTACAGATTTTCATTGCTGTGTGTGATGCAGATAGACAGCGTGAAAATATTATAGCTAATTATGAGCAGGATTTAGCACCCAATTACAATATTTATCGAGTTTATCTTGATAGTCAAGAACCGAGTTTAAAGCAAGCCATTACACAACAAGTTACATTAACAGAAAATGCCATAGCTATCGTATTAGGTGCAGAAACTTTAGGAGCATTTAATCAAAATGAATCTTTGAAAAAGTTTTTTGGTTATTTGCAATGGACGCGAGAAGCATTGCGAGAACTCAAAATGCCAATTATTCTATGGATACCATCACGTATTTATGATCAAATCCCTAAGCAAGCACCTGATTTCTGGAGTTGGCGTAATGGGGTATTTCATTTTCAACCTGAACCGTCTTTGGTTACAAATCAGTTATCAATTAATCAAAGTCGTGATATTATTCAAGATAATCAATCAAGTTCTGTTTTTTCACCAGAACAATTAGAAGCATCTTTAGCAGAAGCTATTCAGCAATGGGGAGCAGATAGTAGTAAAACAGAAGTTCTCTACAGTCAGTTAGGTAATTTGTATGCTGAACGAGTAAAATCAGCAAAATCTACAGATAGACAAAAAGAATTAACTTTAGCTCAAGAATATCTTGAGAAAGCAATAGTTTTACAAACTAAATTTCAAAAACTAGAAGCTCTTGCTAATAGCTTAAACAATTTAGCAAGTCTTTACGATAATCAAGGAAAATACAGTGAAGCAGAACCTCTCTTACTTGAT
>NZ_KE384665.1:24743-50773 GCF_000426925.1 Dolichospermum circinale AWQC310F
TTCTTTACAAGAACCAAGGAAAATACAGTAAAGCAGAATCTCTCTACCTTGAAGCTTTAGAAATGAGAAGGCGGCTATTTACAGGCGACCATCCTGCTGTTGCTACTAGCTTAAACAATTTAGCAGTTCTTTACAAAAACCAAGGAAAATACAGTGAAGCAGAATTTCTCTACCTTGAAGCTTTAGCTATGTTTGAACGAGTGCTAGGAACTAATCACCCTAATACAATAACCGTTTGGGACAATTTACGACTTTTACAACAGCAACTCATACCTCCTCCTTTTTACATACGTTTGTTGAATAATCTAATAGCCGTGTTAACTTTACTATTGCATCGTTTATGGCTACTAATCAAACGTATTATTATCTTTTCCTGGCGTTTGTTTCGACGTTAACAATATTTTATCCAACAATAAGAATGTATTGCTATCAAATTCTAATGTATTGCCATACAAAAGCAATTTAATATCAACCAAAAACAAAATATAGCATTACATAAAATTTGTAGGTTGGGTTGAAGCATGAAACCCAACATAAGCGTCAGGTTGCGCGGTCCCTTAACCCAACAAAACAAAAAATGAACAAAGATTTGTAGGTTGGATTGAAGCATGAAACCCAACATAAGCGTCAGGTTGCGCGGTCCCTTAACCCAACAAAGCAGGAAATGTACAAGGTATTGGATCTTAATCATCTTATTATTCTCTCTAAGTCTTGAGAATGATCAAAATTCAGCCCTTAATTCACCAACAACCGAAAACTTCTCAAAAAGAGTATTGACAGATAATTAAATATATGTTATCATGAAGTGGATAAGGAAGAACTATCTTCATTTTCTTATAATTTTCTCCGCGTCTCTGCGCCTCTGCGTGATCAAAATTCAGCCTTTAATTCACCAACAAACATTAAAACATTAGTAATGTATCGCCATACAATAGTATGGCATTGCTAAACAAAAGTAATGTATTGATATTCTGAAATTATTGAAAAGCTCCGAGATTGAATAGATTAAAAAACTGTTGGACTTACTTATGTGCAAGTCCTGAAAATATTGCTAACTGTGTTTCTGTATCAAAAAAATGTAGCTTATCAGGTACAAAGGATAGCCAAAGTTGTTCATCTACATTGATAACTCTATCCGGCGGAACTCTTACTTGTAAAGACTGTCCATCTGGATAGTGTCCATCAGGGTCAGCAATTTTCACAGATAAAAAAGTATCATTTCCCAGATTTTCTACTAAATCCACCTTTACTGGTAAATTTTTCGTAGCAGGTACACTCAAAGTTAAATGTTCTGGACGAATACCCAATATTAAAGTTTTACCATCATAGGGTTGTAAAGCACTTCCCCAAGTATCTGGGAGAGTAAAACGGAAATTAGCATGACTGATTACTAAAGGTGCGTGAAATTCCACTGGGATAAAATTCATGGGTGGAGAACCAATAAATTCAGCCACAAAGCGATTCGCAGGACGGTTATAAAGTTCTAAAGGAGGTGCGACTTGCTGGATCTTACCTTCTGACATAATCGCAATGCGATCGCCCATTGTCATTGCTTCAGTTTGATCATGAGTGACATAAATTGTCGTTGTTCCCAATTGATGTTGTAACTTGACAATTTGACTACGAGTTTCCGCGCGAAGTTTAGCGTCCAAATTAGATAATGGTTCATCCATTAAGAATACTTGAGGATTGCGAGCGATCGCTCTACCTAATGCTACCCGTTGTCTTTGTCCTCCAGACAATTGTTTAGGTAAACGATTTAACAGAGATTCAATTTGTAATAAAACTGCAACTTTTTCCACTTGTTCCGCGACAATTCTTTCCTTTGGGGAAATATAGCGTAATTTTTTCGGTAACTTTTTCGTCAAACCTACCAATAGATTTTCACTCCATTGAGTAAATTTTGTTTTCCCTGCTTCCTGATCACCAAACTGACGACGTAAACCAAAAGCGATGTTATTATATACAGTCATGTGAGGGTAGAGAGCGTAACTTTGAAACACCATAGCGATGTCTCTAGCTTTCGGGGGTAAATCATTAATTAGGCGATCGCCCACAGAAATGTTACCACCAGTCATCACCTCCAAGCCAGCGATTAACCTCAACAAAGTGCTTTTACCGCAACCAGACGGACCCACCAACACCATAAATTCACCATCAGCAATGGTTAAATTAATGCGTCGTAAAACACTGACATCATCAGAACCGTCTGTGTGTCCCTTTGCAGATTTTTCACTGCGGGAGGGAAAGCTTTTATAAACGTTTTCTAATACAACTTTAGCCACGACAATTCACTTGACCACTTATTAATTTATAGAAGCGGAAAAATTCCACCCATAGCCATAGTATACATTTTTTCTCAAAATCCAGATTCCCGACTTCTCCAAGCAGTCGGGGATTTGAGTTCTGCTAAATAAGTGAACGGAAAAAACCGACATAAATAACGAACAGTAAAGTTGCTGGAAACCTCTTTTCTGTTCCCTGTTCCCCGTTCCCTGTTCCCTGACTATAACGACAATTTTTAACGCCAACCTACTTAAATTGATTTTAATAATTCTTGAATTTGCTGATTAATAATATTAACATCAAAAAGTTGACTAGCAGTAATTTTAGCATGATTAGCAATCATCGCCGTTTTTGCAGAATCTTGAAGACAATTATTAATTACTCGCGCTAATTCTTCAGGTTTTCCAGGTGTGACTAAAAAACCATTAATACCATTTTCTACTAATTCTATTACACCTCCAGCTTCAGCAGCAACGACAGGTTTACCGCACAGCATAGCTTCAATAATAACCCTTCCAAAAGGCTCAGGTGCGGTAGAAGTATGAGTAATTAAATCACACATAGTCATTAATTGGGGAATATCCGAGCGAAATCCCAAAAATTTGACTCGATTTTCCAACCCCAATGCAGTTACTTGGTGGTGAAGATTCTGCACATATTCCTGTTCACCAAATAAAGCATCACCAACTAAAATTACTATCACATTTTCTGGACATAGGGAAAGAGCATCAATTAAAATATGTTGTCCCTTCCAAGGAGAAAGACGGCTAAAATGTCCAATCACAAATTTATCTTCTAATTGGAGATTTTTCCTGAGATTGATAACTTCTAACTCATCAACATCATAATTTTTTATCTCAAAACCATTATAAACAACGTGAACTAAATTTGATTTTCCTCCAGCTTTTAAAAAAGCCATTTTACTAGCTTGAGAATTAGCAATTACCAAAGCCGCACAAACATTAATTAAATTAACAGCAACCCGGAGATTAGTTTGGCTAAAATGTTCTAAAGAAAGAATATCATGTAAATGATAAACCAGAGGACGACGAGCTAATAAACTAGATATTGCTCCGACAATTAAAGCCTTTTGGGTATTAGCATAGATTAAATCATAGTTCTTTGCCCGTTGACAGACCTGATAAATTAAAGGTATGATTTGTCCTAAACTGCTTAATGCTGGCAATAAACCACTTTCTTTATTAACATTAATTGGTTGAGTTGTTAAAACCTCCACAGGAATTTGATGGTTTTCGAGTAACTTTCTAAAATCACCATCTGCAAATAAACCAACCAGAGCATTTTTACCATAAGGTTTAGCAATATCTGCTAAACACAATTCAGCACCACCGGGTTTACCACTTTGATCTAAAAATAGAATTTTCATACAACTTTCATAATCAATTTAAGCCAAGAGAACTTGACGAACTTCTTGAGCGATATTCGTCCAATTATAATGTTTAATTGTGTAATTACGGCATTCCTCCCTAGAAGGTAGAGGAAGTTTAGCTAACATAATTTGTGTTAACTTATCAGCGATACTTTCCACCGTGATTGATTCAGTAATTAAATCGGGAGAAAAGCTTTGTAAAATTTCTGGCATTCCGCCCACTGGTGTACATAAAACCGGAGTACCACAAGCTAAAGATTCAATAATAGCTAATCCAAACCCCTCAAAAGATTGACTAGGCATTATAGTTAAATCAGCAGATTGATAAGCTAGAGGTAAATGTTCATCAGGTAAAAAACCCAAGAATTTGACATGATTTTCTAAACCTAATTCTTGAGTTTTTTGTTGAAGTAAAGCCTGGATATGACCACGACCAGCTATTGCTAACCAAATGTCAGGGACTTGTATTTTACACATAGCAATTGCTGCTAATAATTTATCAATCCCCATTCTATGAACTAAGCGACGGGAAGTAAATAATATTGGTCTGTTGCTTGGCCAACCTAGTTTTATTCTTGCTTCTTGACGTGATAAATTATTTTGAAAATGGTCAATATCAACTCCACCAGGAATGATGTGAATTTTCTGCCAGGGAATTTGATATTTTTGATGTAATATCTGACCAAAAGCTTTACTAAGAACAATAAAGCGATCGCACCGATTATAAGTGCTTTGTTCTATTAATTTTTGTTTTAGCCAAATACTAAATTTTTTATTAATTACTTCTTCTTGACTTTCGGAAGCCCAAGGACCATGAAAGTTAAAGGTAACAGGTATTCCCTTGGGTAAGATGTCTAAAATCGGAAAACTGTATAATGCAAAATGGAGATTAATTGCGTCAGGTTTACCTAATCTTGTTTTTTTAAAGTTATGACGAATTGAGAATAGTCTAGAACTAATTTTACTATCTGGATTAGCTAAATTAGTTAACTTAATTTGTGTATTTTTTGCATCTGCTGGTAAACCAACTCCACACAATTCTATTTCATCTTTCTGTGCTGCTAATTTATGAGTTAATTCATAAATATATCGTTCCAATCCTCCGGGTGTTTTAGGAAACCAACCCGTACCCAAGGTCAAAATCGCCGCAGATTGTGTATGGGATTTTGTATCTTTACGTTCCATTACCAAGATCATTTTTTCAGTATTATCTTCTGATACAAAGCTGGAAATTAAAATCAGCTTAAATCTGAAAAATATTTTATTTCTATAAGCAAAATATATCAAAAAAATATATTTAGAGTATTCCAGGACTTACCCAAGAGAGTAAGAGTATTCCTGTATTGAGTATAATGTAGTTATTTTTAAAGTATATTTTATTGATTTGATGAAGTTTCGATAAAATAATATACAGATTCATATTTATTTGTTAGTTTATGAGTAAGAAATGTAAATTAGAAGTTTTTCAAGCAGATTACTCTCGCCTTTGAGAAATTTTTAATGGTTGATTAACTGATAATCAAAAAATTGCTATGAACAATAAATTATTTCAGTCTAGTAAAATTCGCCACAAAATTAACCAATATATTAATACTTTATTTCGGAGTAGATATTGGCAAAAAAAAATAATATTTAACATTTTTCTTAGTGTAACCTGTGGACTAATAGTGACATTCATAGGAATGAAAATGGATTTAGGAAATACGGCCAATACTAAAATTCAGCTAAAAAATAAAGCATCTAAAAGTTCTGAAATTACTTATACAACTTCCTGGTTAGGAAATACCATTGGTCATGGTAAATTGCGAGTACAAAATAATATTGAGGGAATGTATGTCAAAGATGATGGAACTATTTATACCAATAGCTATTGGGATGAAGCTGGTAGCGAAGCAGGAATTTATAAAGATGGTAAACCAATTTTAAATCTCGAAGATACACATGGTTGGAATCGTTTAGGGGGTAAAGCAATAACAGTAAATAACAAATATATTTATATTGCTATGTCTCAAGGGGGAATGGATCAAACCAAAGAAGATTATCCTCCCAAAGATCAAATCTGGTACTGTGTCAGACGTTATGATTTCAAAGGAAAACCTGCACCTTTTGCAAAAGGAAATGGCTGGGATAAAAGTATGTTAATTACCAGCAAAAGCAATCAAGTAACTGGACTAGCAACGGTAGATAATAAACTATTTGTTAGCAATGCTGGTGAGAATACGGTTCTGGTTTATAATACTGAAACCATGGAAGAATTAAATAGATTTACTGTAACTAATCCAGGAGATATCGCAGTTGATAAAAAGGGCAGTTTATGGATTATTGAAAATCAAAACAGTGGGACATCTGGAAAAATTGTTAATTATTCGCAAACAGGCAAGAAATTACCCCAAGAAATTATAGATATTGATAAACCATCAGCATTAGCTCTTGATAATCGAGGTAGATTGTTAATAGCAGAAAATGGCATTAATCAACAATTACTGATTTATAATATCAATAATCAACCAGTTCGTGTAGATAGTTTTGGCGATAAAAAAGGTATTTTTAGCGGTGTAACGGGAGAGGTAAAAATGTCAAAATTATACGGAATTACCGGAGTTGGTACAGATAGTAAAGGCAATTTTTATATAAATAATAATGGTTTTAATAAATCAGGAACAGATTTAAGAAAATTCTCTCCATCAGGACAAATACAATGGCAATTACTAGGATTAATATTTGTAGATAATGCAGATACTGATCCACAAACAGATGGTGTTAATCTATTTACTAAACAAGAACAATATGTCATGGATTATAGTAAGCCATCTGGTCAACAATGGACTTATAAAGCTTACACCGTTAATCCTTTTAAATATTCTCAAGATCCCCGTTTACATACATCACCAGATGGTACTTTTGTGCGTCGTATTCAAGGAAAACCTTTTTTATTCCTGACAGATATGTTCGGCGCTTTTTTACAAATTTATCGTTTTCAACCCAATACAGATGGGAAAATTGCTATTCCTGCGGGAATGTTTGTTGGTACTAATAATGGAGGTAAATCTATTACTGGAAATTGGCCACCCTATCAACCAGAAAAAGGAGAGTGGATTTGGCGTGATATTAATGGCAATGGTGCATTTGAAAAAAATGAGTATGATAGTAGCGAAGACTATCCTTATATGGGAGGTTGGTGGGTAGATAGTAAAGGTGATGTTTGGAAAACTTTGCGAACTCAAGATGGTATTCGTCGTTATCCTTTACAGGGAATAGATAATAAAGGAAACCCAATTTATAGCTATAGTTCGATGCAAAAAATTAAGACTCCTACCATCTTTAATGATTTGCGAAGAATTGAGTATTTTCCCGAAACAGATACTATGTATTTATCAGGTTTTACTATTGAACATCCTGCATTTGGTGACGACACTGGAGTAGTAGGATCGGAAATTGTGCGCTTTGATAATTGGAGTCAGGGAAATCCCACCCCAAAATGGCGAACTGTAGTTCCTTATGATACTACTGGTCAGCGAAAAGTCTCGACCGCAGCTATGAGTATAGCTGGTGATTATGTCTTTGCAGTAACGGTCAAAACCGCAGAAGTATATGTTTATAAAGCTGCAACTGGGGAACTTGTACAAAAGATGAGTCCAGGTCCAGAAGTTGGTAATAAAAGTGGCTGGGTTGATATTCCCTACGGTATCCGCGCTTTTCGTCGTGCTAATGGTCAATATCTTGTGTTTGTGGAGGAAAATTGGCAAGGAAAGGTGCTTGTTTACCAATTGAACTTATGATATATAGCGTTTATTTTCTTGAATAAGTGACAATATCCCCGACTTCTTAGAGAAGTCGGGAATCTGAATTTATGTTAGTGTTTTAACTTTTGATAAATTGATTATATCATGTCCGGTTGAACACTTATCATATCTGTTGAGGCTGGTAATGGGTAATTGGTAATTGGGAAAAGGCAATACAATCATGAACTATATCGTAAGTGATTGGGCGGAAATGATATTATTCATGAAAATAAAATCCATGGCAAATATTGTGCAAAAACTTATTGGTATCTTTTTATTAACTTTATATTTTCATGATAATTTAACCCAAAAAATAAATAAGTCTCCTAGAAGTTAATTATCATAATAATAGTTATTATTACAAACTTATTGCTGATAATAATCAATGGTTATCATAAGTATTTGTGAACAAATTGAATGTTGTTTTGAATTAAACTGAGAATTATGAACAGAAATAAAGTATTAACCTCTTTAGAAAAAATTATCCCTAATAAACTGCTAAATCAGATGCAATATATTCATTGCAGTTTAGTTTCATGGTGGATTTTAAATTGGGGAAGTCAGCCTTTAAAATTTTCCGAAAAATCAGCAATGGTTTTTGCTCCTCATCAAGATGATGAAACCTTTGGTTGTGGAGGTATGATTGCACGGAAAAAGGAACAGGGAATACCAGTAGCTATAGCTTTTTTAACTGATGGTAGAGGTTCTCACGGTGTAAATCTAGATATTCAAAATCTTATCCATATTCGTCAACAAGAATCTTTGACAGCGTTAAGTATTTTGGGAGTAAATAGTTCAGAAATTCATTTTTTTAACTACCAAGATGGCAGTTTATCAACGCTCAATTTAGAGTTAAAACAACAGATAATTACTCAAATTTCTGAATTACTAAAGGTTTACCAACCAGGAGAAGTTTATCTACCTCATCGTAAAGATTGTCATCGAGATCATGAAGCTACTTATAGCTTAGTAAAAGAGGCAATTAACCAAGCTGGAATGACAACAGAAATCTTCCAATATCCTATTTGGATATTTTGGCGATCGCCATTATTTATTCTGTTAAAATTACAAGATATTGCTGCCGCTTATCGCTTTTCAATTACATCAGTAAAAGAGAAAAAACAAAGGGCTATTGCTGCTTATCCTTCCCAAATTTGGATGTTACCCTATGGATTTATCAAGAGATTTTTAAATTCGGAAGAAATATTTTTTAAATCTGAATCCTAGTATTTACAGCGTTTTCCGCTCTGATGAGGTACAAAGTTGAATCATGAAACCCTTGTGGTGCGGGCATCTTGCCCGCTAAATATGTACCTTATAACACCAGTAAGTGCTGTATCTTAGGATTTAATATCTGATGCACTCTACTAACAGTTACTTCTGTGCATATTAAATTAACCGTAAATAATTACATTGGAGAAGAGTTAAATGCGGATTTTACATATTACTAATCATCTGCAAAAAATCGGCAATGGTATTGTTAATGTAGCCGTAGACTTAGCTTGTTTACAAGCAGAAAGTGGTTTGGATGTTGCTGTAGCTTCTGCTGGTGGAGAATATGAAACATTATTAGCAGATTATGGTGTTAAACATTTTCACTTAAATCAGTCTCGGAAACCATTAAATCTGATTCAAGCTACTTGGAATTATCGCCGAATAATTAATGATTTTCAACCAGATATTGTTCATGTTCACATGATGACAGGAGTTATCTTAGCGGGAATTTTTAGAAAAAATCGAGAATATCATTTAGTCTCTACCGTCCATAATGAATTTCAACATAGTGCTGTACTCATGGGATTAGCAGATCAGGTAATTGCAGTTAGTAATGCAGTAGCTAATTCAATGATTCGACGCGGTATTCCATCTGAAAAATTGCGAGTGGTTAGCAACGGTACTTTAGGAAGTCCTCGACATAAAAAACTTCAAGATTATCAACCAGTAGCAATGCAATATCCATCTATAACTACTGTCGCTGGGATGTATACCCGTAAAGGTATTTCTGAATTAATTGAGGCATTTAAAATCATTGCCACAGATTTTCCCGAAGCACATTTATATTTAGTAGGAGATGGACCTGATCGTCCTGTGTTTGAGGCTATGGTGAAAAATACAACTTTAAATAATCGCATTCATTTTGAAGGATTCCAACCAGAACCACAACGTTATATGTTAGCCACAGATATTTTTGTTTTGGCTTCCCATTGTGAATCTTTTGGTTTAGTTTTGACGGAGGCACGGGAAGCTGGTTGTGCAATTATAGCTAGTAATGTAGATGGGATTCCTGAAACTTTAGATCATGGTCAGGCTGGGATTTTAATCCCACCTAAAGATATTGACACCTTAACTAATACTTTGACACAATTACTGAGCGATCGCCAACTCTTAAATAAGTGGAAATTCCGCGCTCAACAAAATCTACAAAGATTTCATGCAGCGCGAGTCAATGAAGAAACACTAGCTGTATATCAGGAATTAATGAGAAAATCCAATGTGATTGAAGTTATGGAAATCAGAGAATTAGTAACTGGTAAATAAATAGTAAAAGCGAAGGAAAATCAGGGAAAATAATTATATCTTTCATATCTTTCAGGAGTTTTTACAAAAATATCAAAAAATAAAATAGCGTGGAAAACCATAGTCTTTCGGAATGAGGGTTTTGAGCTAATCTTCTAATCAAGACTCAGATCCCCGACTTCTTGAAGAGGTCGAGGATCTTATTGTTCACAAAGGAAATATTTCTCCCTTACAGGGGGAGTCTTTTTGTAGTTTCTGTGACAATATTAGGCATTATAGAGCCTATAGTTTTAATAAAGTTTTGGGCATAACGCTGTGTAGAGAATTGAATAGCGCGTTGTCTTGCTGCTATTCCCGCAGATTGGGCAAATTCCTGGTCGTCAAGATAGCGAAGAATGGCTTCTGTTAGGGCTTCTGCATCGTCGTAAGCTGTTAACAGTCCATTTACCCCGTCAGTGATAATTTCCGTTGGACCACCAGCGTTACCAGCGATGACGGGTTTACCTAATGCCATTGCCTCAATAATCACAATTCCAAAGGGTTCTTGATCAGAAGCATGGACAAATACATCCATTGCTTGCACCCATTCTGGCACATTGCGCTGTAACCCAGCCATAATTACTCTATCACCTAATTTTAGATCAGTGATTTGTTGATTTAAAAATTCCTGATAATCCGGTTCCAGATCATGTTTACCACCAACTACGACACAATGGGCATCAGGATATTTCGCTAATACTTTGGGCATTGCTGCTACTAGTACGTGCATTCCTTTCCAGCGTTGCAAGCGTCCGACAATGCCGATTAAAGGGACATTTAAGGGCAAACCCAGTTTTTTTCTGGCTTCTGCGGGAGAAGGCAAAATAGCCGGATCAAATCGCTCTAGGGCTACTCCAGGATAGACTAGGGGAGTTGGTCTGTGAGGCCAAATCCGTGCTTGTGCTTTTTGACCATCTTTTGAGAGTGTAACAATTGCTTGGGCTGGTATGAAAGTTGCTAACCGTACTAACCAAGTTCGAGTATCAGGAACTTCTAATTGATACCAAATAGCTGGTAAACCGGCTAACATTGCTGCTAAACCACCGGAAATATGGGTAATCCACATCCAGTTGACTATCGCATCTACACTTTCTTGACGAGCGATCGCCGCTATCCGCAAAATAGTAGCAATAAATCGGTGAATTTGACGCAAACGGCCACTAATCACAACTCGCGTATCAATACCCAGGTTTCTTACCTGCTCTACCATTGGTCCGTCTTCTAAAAATATTGCCAACCACTCTACATTGGTATTACGTCCTTGCTGCATTAAATCCAAAAACATCATTTCACCACCGCCTCGTTGTTCGGCCAATGGCATGATAATCATAACTTTCATAATTTACACCTGAGAGGATGTTTGAAAAGTTTTTGGCAAAAATTCTGGACTGATTTTTTAACCACAGATAAGCGCAAATCCAGTTAAATAATCTTGTCTTTTATTTAAGTTTTGAGTCCCATGTCTGGATAATTTTGACGATTTTGATAATACTTGTGTGCTGCCATACAGATGGCAAAAAATCCCCACAAAATCATCCCGGAAACACTCAACATTCCACTACCAATAATTAGTTGTGAACAAGAACTAATAGCAATGGCGCGAGCAGCACTGACAAAACTATCAAACCGCGCTTCCGTATATTGGCTAACAGTAATAATCATTAAGATTAATCCGCCCATATAAGGAATAGCTCCCAACCAACCCAAGGTAAAAAACATATCTAAAATGCCACTATCAATGACAACTACTTCTATTTGTCCGGTTTTTTCGTTAACTTTCCAGATATTTCCTAAACCATTACCAAAACTATTAGTTAACGCTAAACCCAGATTTCTCTCATAACTTCCTGATCTATCTTTTAAACTGCCATCTTGTTGCAAATTCACAAAAGTTTCTAATCGAGAATTTACAACTTTAGCAATTGGTTCTATAGTTAGCAAGGGGAGAACACACATCGCCATTACTAAAATGATTGTGATTAATCGGATTTGAATTTTAGCTTTTACTGAACCCATAATCATAATGATCCCCAGTAACCAACCGCCCCAATTAGTCCTAGCTTGTGATAAAAAAAACGATAAATAGCCCACGGCTGAAGCGGGAAAAATTAACGGACCTGAACTGGTGAATAATAATAACAAACCTGCTTGCATAACAGCACCAAATGGACCAACTGAATGCAGTGTACTCCAGACACGCATCCCAAAAGGGACAGGATTTCCAGAACTAGTAAAAAGTTTTGATTCTATTAGCCAAAAGCGATCCCACTCCGGTGCTACGACAAATTGATATATACCGTAAGTTCCTATCAGCAAAACACACCAGAGAAATACACGCTGAATATTTTGTTTATAACTGGGATAATCTCGCCAGTTGATAAATAAGTGAAAAGCGAAAAAAATGGGACTCATCCAGTCTAGAAAACCCCGGATTACTGGAATTGGTTGATTGTAAACTAGACCGATTAAAAAAGCATAGAACACTCCAATAAAACCCAAAATAAAAGGTAAACCTCCTTTACGAACTGCGCTAGGAAGATATTTTAAAAACGTGGCTATGGTGACAAATACTACTAAATAAGGTGCTATGAGCATTTGACGGGTAGGGTCCCAGCCAACACGATAGTCAACTAAACGAGTCAGCAAAGGTGAAAGAAACCAGATCCACCAAGTGAAGCCAATGTAAAGTAGGGAATGGCGCAAATACAAAAATACAGCCACTAAGAAAGCTGTTACCGGAAAAATTAGACGCAATAGGCCAGCACTAATAAAATAACTAGCTGTGATTAAAAATAGGAAGCCAAGAATGACTATCCAAGCCTGTGCTGTTCGTTCTTGAGGATAGAAGTTTTGTCGTAAAAAACTATTAAAAAGTATCGGTTTGGAAATCACTTTGATCTCGATTTTGTATGAATAAAAATTTGGATGTTGTCAGGTTTTAATTAATAGCCAAAATGGTGTTTATCAAGGTTAAATTTTGCCAATTCAATTCGATACTGTTGATATCCTAACCATCTTCCTTTTAAGGATGCTTGCAATTTTTTGGTAGCAAGTTGTCCTTGCTTAGGAAAAAGTCGCAGCCATTGACATATTCCTAAACTTTCCCTTGTACCTACTAAAACTGACCAAAATAAAAAGACAAAGCGACGTATTGGAGAAAGATGTTCTAATAAAATTAGGGTTTCATTATGGACTAGGTTAATTAATGCAATGTCGTTGAAGTTGTGGCGTTGATCTTCATCAAAACGTTGGGCTGGATAGTGATCTACAGTAATACTGGGATCATAAATCATTTTCCAACCTGCTCGTTTTAGGGTGAGAGTAAAGGACATTTCAAAATGCACTTGTGCGCCAGTCCCTTTCATTCTTTCGTCAAAGCGTAATTCTCCAATAGCTTGGGTGCGGAAGCTCATATTCACACCTTTAAGAATATCAACTTCACGGGGTGCGCCAATTCCTAAATGATGGTTGCCTATAACGCGCCCAAACCATTGCAATTTACCAACAACTGGTTGGGACTTGTCTTCTAGTTTTCCCCCTTGATAAATCCAATCACGGCCACCAACTCCGCCAATCTGAGGATCAGCCAAGAAATGGGTATTAATTTTAACTAACCAGTCAGGATGGGGGGCTGCGTCATCGTCGGTAATAGAAAGGATGTCACCGTTGACTTTGACTAGTCCAGCGTTGAGGGCGGCCACTACCCCCGGTTGGCTGACGGTAACGGTTTCTAGGGGTAGATGGTGGTGCAGTTGGTTAAGAAACTGCTGAGTTTCTGTGTCTGTATCCCTGATGACGACGATCGCCTGATCAACTGGTTTAGTTTGCTGTTCTAGGGCTTTCAGACAGCGGTACAGGTCTTGAGGACGGCGATAGGTGGGGATGAGAACTGTGTTTCTCATGGTTGGTTAATTCCGCAAATATATTGAGATAGTTTTGTGCCATATTTGTCCAACTATGTTTTTCCGCTAGGACGCGGGCGGCTTGTGCCATTTGTTGACGTAGTGAGCGATCGCTGGCTAATATAGATAAACTAGCTGCTAAACTATCAATGTGATCTGTTTCTGGCAAGACAATTCCTGCTTCTGCTGTGACTAATTCTGCACCCCCTGTAGCGGTGGCTGTAATCACAGGTAAGCCAGAAGCCAATGCTTCTAATAGTACAAGGGTGCAAGCTTCATAACGGGAAGGAAATACAAAAAAATCTGCCGCTTGCATAATTTGGGCAATATCTCGACGATATCCCAAAAAATGTACTCGTTCACTGATACCTAAATTATTTGCCAATTCTAAAAACGGACTTCCTTTCGTATTACCAACTACAGCTAAATGTAAATCAGCAACTTTTTTTAAAGCTTTTAATACTGTATCTAAATTTTTTCTCGGTGTGCGAATATCTCCCGCAAATAATGCCAAATTAACATTTTCAGGTAAACCCAATAAGCTACGAGAAGTAACACCAGGAGTAAATTCTTGTAAGTCTACACCATTGACAATTACCCGAATTTTTTGGCGAGGTACACCAATGCTGACCAATTCTTCCGCTACTTTTTCCGAAACAGCAATAATACTTTTAGCCTGAGAGAAAGCTTGTTTTTCCCAATAGGAATTAGCTGCGGTAAATAACCATTGATATAAACCGTAAAAATCTTTACGACTGCGAGAAATATGCACAGGCGATCGCCACCATGAACTATGAACAAAATGCACAGCATTTACATCTGCTGCACTCATAGTAATTGCACCATTGACTTTAATTAAATCAAAATTACCTCGATTTTTATCCAACCAAACTGCACTTTTTTTCGCAAAAATGAAATTGCGGATAAATTCGCTAGGATAACCTTCCACTGGGATATAAATCCAATTAACCGCACGATTTTCTAATAATTCAGGGGCAACTTCACTGGCTAATAATGTTAATTGATAACCCCGACGAATTGCTTCTTGAGCTACTTCATAATTAACTCGTCCTTGACCATCACCTTTTTTGATTTTGTGGGTAACAATACAAAGTTTCACTTATTACCTCTCTTAAACATTCAAGATTTTATTTGTTAAATTGGGGGGAATAAAACTGATAATCAGGGCAGCTAAAGTTCGCAAATTAAATTTTTGTTCACTTAAAGTCTGCCAAAAATAACGGCGAGCATCTAGGATTTTTTGATCTCGTAATAAGCCAATTCCTAGAGTTGTATTAGCTGCTAACCATTTTTTTCTAAAGTGGGAATTAAATTCCTTTAAACGTTCATCCTCCATAAAGACTTGATAACAGAAGATTTCACTTTTACCTTTACGAATTTTTGCTTGAACGTTACGTTTTCCACTGAGCATAGTATCAGTTTGTTCATGGGCGCGATATCGTGTTAATCTTTCTGGTTGATAGTAGACTCCATGGCCAGATATACAACAAAGATATGTTAAATATAGATCCCACATTCCTCCAACTTCTGGTGGAATCATCTCCCAATTAATTAAACTATTACGAATTACAGCAGCCGCAGCGGTAGATATACTTTTATCAATTAGGCCAATTTTGTAGAAATTTTGATGAATTCCTGGGGTGATTTTATCTCGCTTAAATCCCCGTGAATTTTCCTCAGTTCCAGAATAATTAATTTGTCCTTGAGCGTCAATAATATATTGGTCGCAAAAAGCGAGAATTAAATCAGGATTCGCTTCTAAATGTGGCACAAGTTTGACTAAAAAATCTTCATTCCACATATCATCATCATGGAGACTGGCAATATATTTACCTTGTGCCATTTTAAAACCATGAAGCTGATTAGCTAACATCCCAAGATTTTCTGGATGTCGGTGAAATTTGATGCGTGAATCGTTAAATGATTCTATTAAAGATGCAGGATTTTCTGAACTACAATTATCACAAACTATAATTTCAATATTTTGATAAATTTGTTGAACTGCACTATTAATTGCTTGTTTCAAGTATTCTGGGCGATTATAGGTAGGGATAATAACGCTAACTAGAGGTTGTGTGAGTTGAGAATTAATAAACATGATTGCAATTCCTTGATTTTTTTTAATTGATATTCCCAACTTCTTAAAGAAGTCGGGGATGTTTAAATTCAGCAATAGTTTGTGAGTAGATTTTTTCTAATCTTTGAATGTGAATATCCAGAGAAAATTCTTGCTGAAACCACTCTTGACCTTCTTCACCCATTAATCGGCTTTTGTGATAGTTTGTTGCTAATTCGTTGATGGCATCTGCGAGATTTTGAATATGATTAGGTGTAATTAAAATACCTGTTTTACTATTTTGTACATATTCGGGAATGCCACCAATTGAACTGGCAATTATGGGACGATAATGGGCATAGGCTTCTAGAGTTACTAGACCAGCGGGTTCAGGCCAAAGACTGGGAAAAACTACAGCTAAACACTGTTGATAAAGTGTTTCTAATTTGTCTTTATTACACCAACCATGCCAGGTAATACGTCTATTCAAACCTATTTTTTTAGCTAATTGTTCCATCTTAGATTTAATCCAACCTTCACCAGCAATATCAAGATGAATATTAGGGTTAGTCTTTGCTAAAGCTTTGAGTAACCATTCAATTCCTTTATCGGGAACAATGCGACCAACAAACAAAATTCGCTGATTTTGATGAATTTCTTTAGTTAAAGATGTCGTGGGATATTTAGGTTGTTTTACACCACAGTGAAGTGTAATTACCCGATGAGGTGATAAACCATTATTAATAATTTGCTCCCGCACATAATTACTATTAGCAATTATAGGAATATTGATTTTTTTAGCATTCCTAAGAAAATCGTAACTACTCCGCCAATTTTGCCATATTTTTTCCGGTCTGCGACTACCACAACCATCTACCAAATGTCCCCAAGTACAGCCAAGGGGGTGCATATTGCGATCGCATTTCTGTTGACGATTTGCTAAATATTTTGTGCCACTAGGACAGTAGCTACAATGATTATGAAGTGTAAATATCGCCGGGCATTCTCCCCGCAATTCTGCTAAAAATTCTGGATCATGAAGGTGGAGTAATTTACATTGTCCTTGGTCTAAATTTTGGAAAGAATTAATATGGTGATTACTCACTCCTAAGATTTCCGAATTTACCAAAGAAGCTATATAAGTTTCTATTCCTCCTCCACCTCTAATATCAGTAGCAGAACATTGATATATTTTCTGTTGAGAAACTATTGCATGATTCATATTCAACTTCTTGAACTTATTGGTTATTAGCTATAACAGTTAGCCGGAATTTAATTTTATAGTCAAATTGAGCCAGAAATACCTAAATTCAACCAAAACTTATGTCTGACATCATTAACATAGTGTCTCAAAGCAATTTTCCTTTTATCGAAATTTTCTAAATACTGAAATTGGTCATCAACACTTAAAATAAACTTGGTTTTATCCAGAGGCTTTGCCTGATTATTGTGCATAGCTAAATGCACTACAGTTTGGTCTGTAAAATACACAGGTTGATCTGCTAATTGAGCAAACCGTTCTAGGGGTTCTTCCCAGTTTATTTGCTGTTTTACTATGAAAAAGCCCGCATTTACTGGGTTTAATTTCTCGTAATTATATAATATAATGCGGTCATCTAATGAGGGTAAACAATCTGGCAAATACCAAGGAGAATTATCATTTGACTCACATAAATTTACAATTTCTTTAGCACCTGGAAAAAAGAGAATATCAGCATCAGTGTAAATTGTAGGTTTATCAATAGAAATTGAAGTTAATACAGCCAATCTTCTCCAAAGTGCCATAATCACATGATGAGGATAATTTACTACATAATTTGAAATAGGTTTAGGTATATCACCTATTACTAAATCTTGCCAGTGAACCACATCAACACAAGAATTTATTTGCCGCAAAATATTACTAGAATTTGCAGAATAGCTACCATCAGAAATGACAATAAATTTGTTAGGAATACCAACATAACGAATAAATGACCTAATATTTGCTACTTGAATAGCGAAATCCCGTTCACAAGAAAAAGCATAGACATCTATATTGGCTTTTTTCTCTGGAGTCAGTGGAAAATCGACAATATTATTAATGGCTTTAGTGTATAAAAAACGATGAATTTTTGCTTGAACTTTTGCAGAATGATAGCCTATATTTACCATTGTTTTTATCCAAAAAATAAACAGAATACTTGATTAAAAGATGAAATTTAAGAGTGCAATTAAAATTTTTATATTATTTCATTACACCTTGAATTTGTCTAATGCTTATGTACGATACTTAGCCTAATTTACCATGAAAATAATTAGTAAAAGTTGCGGTTGAGCAAATACTGTCAAAAATTTTTAAGTAGTCTTGCACCAGAATTTGATAACTTAATTCATTTTTTAAATGACTCCGATCAAATCGTAAAGGATCACCCGAAAAATTAGCTTTTACTATGTGAGAAATTACTTCTTTCATAGCTTCTATATCCGTAGGTTCTACTAACCAAACACCAGGTTTATCTTGTAAGTAATTCCAGTTTTCTCCATGAGGTACTGCTGCTAAAATAGGTTTATCTGTCATCAAATATTCATAGGTTTTACAGGAAATTCTTCCTCCTTGTGAACCATCTGGACGATTTGGTAAAGTTATTAACAATAAATCTGCTTGTCTAGCTAATTGAATAGCTTGAAAGTGAGGTAATGCTCCAGATACAGTTACTATATCTGTTAGATTTTGATTTTCTAAAACTCGATTAACCACAAATTCTGGAAAACTATTACCATAAATTGAGAGTTTGATTTTGCTTTGCCATTCCGGGTTTTCTGCATTTACCTTTCTGATAGCTTCACCCACAAAAACTGGACTAGAACTACGATAATCAATTTTTGCTCGTTCATAATATCCCCAGTTCAACCAAGCATGATAAAGTTTTTTCAGCAAGGTTTGTTCTTGAGGTAAATGATAGAAATCATACCAGCCATTCATCCCACCTGTATAAATAATCTCAAAAGATGAATTATCATTTTTCGAGTTAATAGGAGTAGCAAAATCTAAAGGGTCTGCACCACAACGAATTAAATGAAACTTTGATTTTTGCGTTTCAGGCTGACGATTTTTGACTACATCTAAATTGAACTTAGAAACATAAACTACCGCATTTGCTTGTCGAACATAAAGGTTTTCTAGCCAAATTTCGAGATGATAATGTAACCAACTGACAGACTTAGGGTGCATATCAGTACAACTGAGTGAATCATCTAAACTAACTATTAAAGGCAAGCCTGTGAGGAATTTTAGCGCAACTCCCACTAAACCCGCAGAATAGGGCATCATAATCACAAAAATAGCATCTGGTTGTTGCTGTTTAATTAATTGATAGCCTTTTAATACTGCTGGTAAAAACCAAAATATTTCTGGATCTGGCCAAATTAATAAGCTTAATATTTTCTCAAATCTTAGTTTTTGTAGCCATCTAATTAAACCTTCAGGATAGGAACTTTTTACATAATGAATATGACATTTTTCTGGTAAACAGCTATCCTTTGTAGCCGTTAATACATCTATTTGCCAATTTTTCTGAAACTCTGCTAATAGTTTATTAGCCCTATAGGCAATAGGATTTTTTAAAGGTGGTAAATTATGGGCTATACAAAAAAGTTTTGGCTGATTTGGTGATTTTTCTGCCAAGTTATTTTGATAATTAGCAGATTTGTTTACTTTAGACAAAGTTAAGGATAGGAATCCTAAAAAAGAATTATTCATTTCTCTTATTCTATACATTTGTTGACTAATTACTATTCTGTTATTTGAGTAATTAAACCCGGATTTATAATCATATTAACCATCATTTCTATGGTTAACTTCATACTGCATTTGGTGATATTGCCAAAGTTTACCTTTTTGTTGTAAAAGTTCTTGATATTTACCCTGTTCTACTATTCGTCCCTGTTCTAAAACTACAACTTTATCGGCTTTAGCAATAGTAGAAAGACGGTGAGCAATAGCAATTACTGTGCGGCCAGCAGATAGCTTTTCTAGTGACTCTTGAATTAAACGTTCAGAAACAGAATCTAAGGCACTTGTAGCTTCATCTAAAATCAAAATTTCTGGATTTCTCAGCAATGCCCGGGCAATAGCAATTCTTTGTCTTTGTCCTCCTGATAACCGAACACCTCTATCTCCTAATTGTGTATTAAACCCCTCCGGCATTTCTAAAATAAATTCTAGAGCATTTGCCAATCGAGCGGCTTCTTTAATTTCCGTTTCTGTTACTTTTGGTGTACCATAAGCAATATTTTTCCAAACAGAAGTATTGAAAATAAAGGTATCCTGACTAACAACTGCTATCTGACGACGAAGAGAGTTGATTTCAAATTTGCGAATATCAACTTCATCTACATAAATATAGCCATCACTAGCATCATGAAAACGCGGAATTAAATCTGCAAGTGTAGTTTTTCCAGCGCCAGATGAACCAATTAATGCCGTCATTTCACCTTGTTTAATTGAAAGAGTAATATTATGTAAAACTCGTTGATTAAGACCATAATCGAAATCTACAGATACTAAATCAATTGACCTTTTTAAACCTGGAAATTTGATTGTGCCATTTTGAAAGTAGATTTTATCATCAGTTTTTAAGAGATTCTTAATATTTTCTACTGCTCCGGCTTGGGTAGTTAAAAAAGCTACAACTCCATTCAAATCTTGAGTCATAGGGATAATGCGAAATAGTACAAAGAAAAAGGTCAACAAAGCCGAAACCTTCATTAAACCTGTGACTAGTGCCACAATTATCATACTGATCAGAATCAGAGTAGATACACTTTCAGCAACAGGTTTAACTACTAAAGCAATCACATCAATACTTTTTACGGTATTAACTATTTTTTCACTTGCTTCATAATACCGTTTGCGCTCAAATTCTTGAGTAGAAAAAGCATGAATTGTACGGATACCTTGAATAAACTCAAGGGTTCTAGAAGTAAAATTATCATTAGCTTTAGTAATGCCAAAACTACGTTCTCTAATTTGTTTATTGAGGGTAGATAATCCCACTGCAACCAAACTAAATAGCAAAATTGCCACTATGGACATTTTCCATGAAAGCATAAACAAAGAAACAGAATAGACAACAATGGCAAGGCTTCTAGTTATGAAAAAAGCTATACCGCCAACAAGCTGTCTAATCCGCTCCATTTCATTAGTCAATATATTAACTAATTCTCCCGATTTTTTATGATTAAAATAATTGAGAGTTTGAGCCTCCAATTGTTCAAAAATTCGTTTACGAAGACTGTCTACTAAACTTATTTCACTAAAATTAATACAAACCTGCGCGAAATAATTGAAGGATGCCCGCATCCAGGTTGTAATTATGATTAACGCTGATATTCGATATAATCGTTCTGTTGTTGAAGCATTAATTCCTAAAATTAAAATATCAAACCACTCAATTCCTGTTTTCACAGGTTCACTTCCAGAAGTGGTTAAGCTTTGCAAGAATACCAACAAAAATCCCAAACCAAACCCTTCAAAACTTGCTGCTAAAATTGAAAATACTAAGGCTAAAATTGCCACAAGTCGAAAGTGTTTAAATTCTCGTAATATTAACCGATTATTTTGCCAAAAACTTGTGGACTGTAAGAGTTTTACCCTTGACAGTATAAATGCTGTCTGCATAGTTTTACTTATTTTTAATTAGGTACATAATTCATGACAAAAAACATCAAAACAGGAAATATTCATCTAATATAAAATCAGATAGTTTACCTGATTTGTAGACCTTTAATTTTTAGCCTTTATCTGCCATATATTGATAAATTTTAGGAGTTGCTCTAACTCTTTTCTGTTTTTCTGAACTTAATTTTACTGCATCTTCTAAAGATAAAAAATGATTGTTGATTAAGCAATACTTTCCCTGTAATACATTCAATAAATTAGAGAAAATATCCAGGATATATTTAGATAAGTTCGAGAGAAAATTTGTGGTATCATCTTTGAACTTTGAGTGAAATTTGATCGCCTGAAAAAGTTGACCATTTGCGCCAACATACCATTCATAATCAAGCAGAATCCTGGCGGAATATATTTTCATAACTATCAATCCTCCAATCAGAAATGGCATCATAAATAAGAGTAAAAATAACGCCAAATTCCAATCAATTATTCTTGAAAAAAATCCGATAAATTCATTACTTTTTTTCGGCAATTTCTGATAACTAGGAATACTCATAAATATGGGCTTATTAGCTTTTTGACAAGCATCTGCCCAAAGTCTTAATAAAGAATTACCGATTTTTGGATCTATGCTCACCAAGGTAACTGGAGAATGTTTTAAGCACTCTATTAAAGATTGTTGATTCTCTAATGAAGCTAAATAGGGATGTGGTAATTTTCCAGAACTTTTGACTAATAACTGTCCTCTGCGCCATTTTAATGTGCAAGATAGGGAGCTAATATTTTCCGAATGCTGAGGTATAATAGAGTTATTATTTAGATTAGAAATAACTGAGGTTGGCATAATATTGTCAGTGATAAAATAGTAAAAAATTGAGTGTATCTTCAGTCACAGAAAATTAGGCTTAGTATTTTTCTATCGTTTTATTGACCATAAAAACAGACATTAAGGATGTGAAGTGAATTTAACTTTTATTACTAGATAAGTTCTCCTAATAATATCTGTATATGTCAATATCAATAGCAAAAATTAACTAAGATAGCTATGAATTAACGCCACTTCGTATTTCCTTTAGGTTTGAGGACTTTAATATGTCTTTTGATCTCTACAATATAAGACCTTGGATTAATAGATCATGGATAAACAACTTCTTTATTCACTCTTTAAATAGATATTACTTTTATTGGCAAAATATTAAGCTACGATAAATGAATTAATTATGACTAAATAAAGTTAACCAAAATTTGGTTTTCATAAAACATATTATTATTAATTACAGCAAAGTTGAGTGAGGTATACTTTTAGCGAGCAAGATGCCCGCACCACAGGATTTTTATCATTAATTGTACCGCATCATATAAAAATCATCACAGACCCGACTTCTTTAAGAAGTCGGGAATATTGTTGTTGAGAAATTATTCAATGCCAAAACCCCCATGACTACCTATTGCAGTCCGGGGGTTTTTGTAAAATTCAAAAGTGAACGGTGATCAAATATTTTACCTTATTCTTCCATTGCTGGTTGCAAAACGAATTGTTTTGGCTTCACATAAGGAACATAGGTGCTATCAGATGAAGATACACCATTAGCTACAACTCCAATTAAATTTAACTTACTCAACATCGCTGTAGCTTGATTAAGTTGGGTGCGTGTCACTTTACCAATACTTGCCATGATGATCACACTTCGACAAGATGATGCTGTGAGCATAGCATCCACTAAACCAAGAACGGAAGGGGCATCTATGAGTACCAAATCATAATGTTCTTCAAATGTGGCCATCAATTGCTTCATGCGCGGAGAACTCAAAAGATGGGCAGGATCAGTCGGTATTGGTCCAGCGGTTAAAATGTCAATGTAAGATGAGCCAGAGTAAGGAACACTGATGTGATTAGGTAGGTTAACTTCACTTTCTAATAAAGTTGAAAGTCCCTGTTCATTGGGAAGATTTAGTTGTTTGTGAAGATTAGGATCGCGGAGGTTAGCATCAATGAGTAAGACCTTTTTATGCAGACGAGCCGCACTCATAGCTAGACCTAATGCCAAAGCTGACTTACCATCATCTGGTAATGCTGATGTCACCATTAAGGATCTCAAATCAGAGACATTATTGAGTAGTTCAATATTTTTGTAAATGAGATCAAGTGATTCCCAGCGGGGAGGAGATTGTAGTACCTGAATTGTCCAAGGAGCAAGAACTTCTGGTTTGCCAAATGGCAATTTGATCATTGATTCTCTGGGTTTAGCAGGTGGCAATTTAGCAGTTGTTCCTAATAAGGGCAGAGAAACCTGTTTTTCTAATTCAGCAGTAGTATGGACAGAATCATCAGATGCTTCACGAATAAAGGCAGCAATACCTCCTAACATTAAACCAATTACTGCTCCTAATAATAGGTTTTGTCTGATGTTAGGACCAGTTTGAAATCCTTCTTGGGGTTCTTCTACTACTTCCCAATTAAATCCACCTTTAGAAAGTTCTTGACGTAATTTTTGTTCAGATCTTAATAATTGCTCCAATCTTTCTCTGCTAAATTGTAATTGGGGAAGTATGCGATTGTAATAAGCTAATAAAGAAGGAAAACGCTTCAGATCCGTTTGTAATTCTTTTTCTTTTGCTGCTAAAGTTTGGTCGCGGGCTGTTAATGCAACTATGGTAGTTTGGGTTTCTACTAATTGACCTGTGAGATTAAGATCGATTTCTCCAAGTTGTCCTTGTTGTAAAAGATTGTCTCCAGAACTAAGGACTGGATTAGAAGTTTGTCCTAAAGTTCTGCTTACTTCTTTTTGCAAAAGTTGTTTTTGACTTTGCAGTTGTTCTTGTAACTTTTGAACACTGGGAGTATCATCAGTGAAGCGTAAGCGTTCCTGTGCTAAAGCTAGTTCTGTTTTTTGGATTTCATTGAGTAAACCTTGGTAGCGGGTAGACTGACTTAAACGAGAAGAAACTAGAGCATTTTGTGGAGAACGGTTTAGTTGTGCTTGCAAAGATTTTTGTTTTGCTAAAGCTTCTTCATACTGAGAACGAGTTGTTTGTCGTTCCTGTTGCACAGTATTTAAAGTGGTCTCTATGGTTTTGGCCTGAGTTTCTGGATCAATTAAATTCTGATTTCTGCGAAATCGTTGTAGATTTGCTTCGGAAACAGTTACTTCATCGGTAGCTTTTCTTAATTGATCTTTAATGACTTGTAGACCCTTTTGTAAGCGTGAATTTTGCTGTTGTTTGTTATATTCTAAATAAACTTGCTGAATAGTATTCAGAACTTTTTTAGTTTTCTCTGGATCGTTATCGCTATAATCAACTTGAAATATTTTAGTGGCAATATTATCATCTTTGGTCTTGATTTGATTTAAGACCAAAGAGTTTTTTAAATCCATTACTGTTAAGTCTGGATATTCAGATTTGAGTTTATTAACTGCTTTTTGAATCAGTCCAGAACTCTGCATTAAGTTCAGTTGAGTAGCGGTATCTATCTCGATGTTAGTTTCGGTAAACTGACTTTCGCTGTTATCAGTTTCTTTCTTCCCTTGATAGTTAGGTTCTACTAACAATTGCATGGTGCTTTTGAAACTGGGTTCTGTTTTTAAGGCCATGATACCAGCGATGGCTGTAGAACTCAAAAATACTAATAATATCCAGGGAAATCGTCGCCACAGTACAGCAAAGATTTGTCCGTAACCTGGATCGGTTTCTGAGACTGAATTTATATTTGGATTTAGACTACTTTGAACCACTTTTATTATCCTTATCTACGATACACGACCCAAACACCTAAACAATCAAATGAATTAACAATAGACACCACTGGCTTGATCAATAATTCGCTCAACTTTACCAAAAAATGACTGTTCTGAAAACTTACTAACAGCATGATTACGAATGTTTTCATAATCCCAAGATATTCCACCAGCTTCTATTAATGCTGCTTGTAAAGAGCATGGCGTTTGTCTTTGGAAAAATACACCTGTTTTCCCTGGTATTTGAGTATCTAATACTCCACCTGCTCCATAGGCAATTACTGGTGTACCACTAGCATTTGCCTCGACTGGAACTAATCCATAATCTTCTAAAGCTGCAACAATAATTGATTTGGCTTTAGAAAATAAGTTTTTACGTTCTTTATCACTAACATGACCAAGAAATTGAATGTTGGATAATGCCTGAGCTTTTAATTTTTCTTGTTCTGGTCCATCACCTGATATTAATAAATTCCAGCCTAGCCAATTAAAAGCTTCGACTATTATATCAAGACGTTTATAACTTATCATCCGCGCCGATGCTAGGTAATATTCCTCTTTAGTATCGGAAAAAACAAAGTTATTGGTATTAATTGGATAATTAACAACAGTGGCTTGTTTGTGATAAATCTTTTCAATTC
>NZ_KE384665.1:50783-53480 GCF_000426925.1 Dolichospermum circinale AWQC310F
CTGGGCAACAATACTAGAGTTGGCAATGTAAATATCTGGTTCTTGAGCATATTTCAAGTCTAGATTTCTGATGATTTGAAATACTTTTTCAATCAGAGGAGCAAAGTGGCGATAGTCTCCGTATTCCCGTAAATAAGTTTCTGTATCCCATAAGAAACGGGTAACATTATGACAAAAACAAATATGTCTGGCTTGGGGTTTTTTCCGTACTGCTTTGGCAAAACTTGTACTACTGCTAATAATCAAGTCATAGTCTTGTAGATCCAAAGACCGAAATGCTGGAAAATATAGGGGAGCTAACATCCGAAAATATTTGGTTGCACCAGGAATTTTCTGCAAAAATGTGGTATTGATAATTCTTTCTTCTAGATCAATACTCTTTTGTGCATCATATAATGAGGTGAAAATGTCGGCTTCGGGATAGCGTTTGCACAATAATTCAAATACGCGTTCTGCTCCACCGCGCTGAGTTAAGTAATCATGGACGAGGGCAATTTTCATAACAGTTTACCTATAATTTTGTCATGGGTGATAGGTAGTTGGTAATTGGTAATTACTATTCTCTATTAATTGATTGTTATACCAATCTATTGACAGATTTCTTGGGCAATATCCCCGATTGTATCATCCGTTGATTATCAATTAATTCATCTTCTTTCATAGGAATATGAATCATAAAACACCTCACTAATTTATGAAAATCATCCCTGCCAAAATACATCTTTCTATATCCAAATTATTGAGTTAAATATTTTTTCTTGTCTCCGCTTCCTCTCTGATGGAAGTAGTTAGTTAAAAAAATAATTTTAGACTCAACAGAAGCCTCTGGAATTATATATGTAAATTCAGAGGTCTAATGAGAATATCAGGAAACCTCTGAATTATTTTGATAGTGATTTGTAAGAATTCAGGTGAGGTGATAAGATCCCCGACTTCAACGGAGCAATTTATCATTTATGGATACAATAAATCCCAGAAGTCCGGAATCTGATATGAACGATTGCTATAGCTGAATACTTACAGTGATTTTAAAACTATTTCATCAGTGCTAAAGTTTTTGCTGGAGCAAAATAAACTGATTGTTCAGCCCGTAATTGATCGCAAAGTCTACCTTGAGGTAATTCTACATCATCGTAAGTGAGAACCTGATCTTTAGGAATATCGCGCTTCAAGCGACATCCTTCCGCAATACCCATTGGTAGTAAGTTTTGTTGTTGAACAATGGGGGAATTTTCACATTGTCCATAGGTCATGTAATAACCAATACCATCAAGTCTTTCCCCGGCTTGGAGGTCAATTTTGGCCGTGGTGACAACATCAACAACCGGACCGGCGATTGGTGTCAGTACAGCATCATGGAAGAGGACAGCACGGGCTACTGATAGGGGAACTTCAAAATGGCACAGGTGATAGGGGGTGTAGAAACTGTAGAGAGGTCCTTCACCTAGTTTATACAGGTTGAGATAATGACGTTGTTTAGGGTCTTCATGGGTAGCAAAAACAAATACTCCCGGACCTGGTTTAGTGCCAACGACGTAATCAACTATACCGCCTAATTCTTGCAGTTGGTCAATATCATACATTTTGGTCATGTCATCAACGTGACCTGGGTAGTCATATCCTAGCATCCCCCGTCTGGCTACTTGCATCCCTGTACCATTGGCTACGATCGCTTGCTCAAAGGAGATTTTTGTCCCATCAGCAAAACTTGTCACCATGGCGGGATTTTGACCCCAGCGCTGGGCGAAACCGGCTTGGGTGGTGGGGTTGCGGTAGGGGTCTTGTAAACCCTTAATATTGCCACAGAGAAGGGGCTTTAAACCGATGCTTTTAACAAAGCGGTAGAGATTCATCTCCACCCCTGGTTGGTCGCCGTCACAGGCGCTCAGGATGACTCCAGCCCGGTCTGCGTGAACTTTGAGAATGGGTCCAATTGTGCCATCAAGTTCCGCATTCATCAAAATGATATGTTTATGATGAGCGATCGCAGACATGACCAAATGTGCCGCGTATTCAATTGTCCCGGTGACTTCAATGATTGCATCTATACCATCTGCTTCACATAAGAGCATAGCATCTTCGGTGATGGCATATTCATTTTCAGCGATCGCATCTTCCAAATCAGCTAAATTGGCAACAATTTTGATATTTTCAATTCCTGCTTCTAAATAAGCTCGTTTGGCTGTATCAATGTGACGATTAGAAATAGCCACCAACTCCATTCCTGGCACAGAACTGATAATTTGATTAGCAATGCCTCGACCCATAAAACCAGCGCCAATCATGGCCACTTTTACTGGTTTACCTAATGCAGCCCGTGCTTGTAAAGCCTTATCAACAATAATCATAATTAAACTCCTATCAAAATAGATTCTAGTAAAGGCCAATTCCGATCTTTATCAGACATTTCTGTAGCATTCAACGGCCAAGAAATTTCTAAAATTGGGTCATCATAACGTAAACCTCGTTCATATCCAGGAGTGTAAAATTCACCCACTTGATATACAACTTCTGCACCATCTGTTAAAGCTTGATAACCATGAGCAAACATTTCTGGTACATAAAGAGCGCGGCGATTTTGGGCAGTTAGCTCTACACCAATATGCGATAAATAAGTTGGAGATTCAGGACGCATATCAACAATTACATCATAAATAGCTCCTTGTGTACAGCGAATTAATTTTGTTTCCGCTGCCG
>NZ_KE384665.1:53490-57031 GCF_000426925.1 Dolichospermum circinale AWQC310F
TTGATAGTGCATTCCTCGCAGTGTACCTTTTTTATGATTAAAAGAAAGGTTACATTGGGCAACTGTGGGTTTTAAACCATGAGCGATAAATTCATCAGCGCAGAAAGTCCGAGCAAAAAAACCGCGAGAATCAGGCTTTTCTTCTAAATCAATAATGAAAGCACCAGCGAGTTTAGTGGATGTAAAAATCATGGCTGTTTAGAACGTTTTTATGAAGGATAACAGAGTTGTTTTTGATTTTAGGTTTATACCTTTAATCCTAATTGTAATCCCACTTGAGGATTTATTTTGGTAAAAGTATCATCATGATATTGTGTACAAAGTTCAGGTCGTTTAGGAGAGTTAGCAGTGTATGTAAAAAATAAAGTTGAACGCTCTTGGGTTCTGACAGTCCCATGATGTAAAATATTTCTTACATCTGCAAAAATCACAGTTCCAGCTTTACCAGGACATGATCTCCAAGCTGATTTAGGAATAACTTTCATCATTTGATCATCGTTAATTCCTAAAAAATTAACACGCCATAATTCATAATCAACTCGATAATTATTTAATCGTTCTAGAGGATTTTTTGGTAGTGGGATATATTCAAATGATCCATGTTCTTCAGTGACATCATTGAGATAGATAATAACTTTAATCATGCGTCTATCTTCAGAATCTTTATGCCATAGTAGAGTTTCCAATTGTTTTTCATTAGGAAAGTCTTTCCGCACATGAACACCATGAAAAGCGATAGGTAAACCTATATAATGCTCAATGATATTTTGTAGTCGGGTTTCAATTCCCCAATTAAAAAATTCCGGTAAATCTGTAACCGTATAAATTTGGGGTAATTTATATCCTCCATGAATATCTCTGGGATTTAGCATATTATCAGTACAAATATTAGCAATAGCTAACATTTTAGAAGTAGATGAAAAACCTAAATCCTCCAAAGATGTGATGTAAACACCTGATTTTTTGAGGGTATCAACAATCAATTTATCTGTTGAATTAATGGCAGGTAAATTTTTAGCATGATACCAAATTGACATTCGATAATTTAACTCAGAACTTAAAGTTGAGATTTTTTCTTGAATTTTTTGAAGCATGGTATACTTACCAATTAACACTAATCTTTATCCTCTATGGCTTCTGACTTCTAAAGTCTTTGTTCTCTCCAATTCAGCTTCCGCCACTTTAAATTCTCTCATTGGTATTAATTCCAATGCAGCCACACTAGCTAAAGCCAAAAAAGGAACTACTGTCTTAATAGCTGATACAGGCCATCTTCTCATCGCTCCTAAAAAGACTTTCAAATCTACTTCATGGTAGTTTTGTAAAAGCATCCGACAACAATATGCTTTAGAATAGCCAACTTGCTCAAGTTTCAAAATAACTTCAGGTATATGTTGGTATTGCATTAAAAGTGCAGACTTTGGTTCTTTTTGCCAATAACTAACACCCACAATACATTCTAAATAGATATCTTTAGTCACAATAACTTTGCCATTAGCAGCACAATAGCCGGCTAAATATGCTAGAGATATCCAATTATTACTAGCAGTTGGCCAAATTTCTAGAGCGCGTTTAATTAAATCAGTCCGATATACTGTAGCAGTTAGAAAAATTACTGCTCCTACACTTTTACTAAAACAATGTTCAAATATTGCTTTACCATCACCTTTACCATCTTCTGTATCGGCATCAAACCAGCGATTACCAACTATTTTTGGTGGATGTACTGCTTCACCAGTGATTTGATTTCGACCGGAAAAATTCAGAAACAATAATGATAAATTATCAATATTTTTAATTTTCTCTATCACATAAGCAACTGCTCTTTCCTGAATTGGATCATCATCACCAATTGTCCAAACATATTTTGTTGTGGCAGCACTTAGGCAATAAAAAATATTTCGCATTACGCCTATGTTTTCATGATTTCTATTTGATTTAAATGTGATGTTTGTGAGAATATTTTGCCATTTACTAATAATAGATTGAGTGTGATCTGTAGAACAATTATCAGAAACTAAAATTTCACATTCTGATTCAAAACCTTTGATTGCCGTTGCTAACCAAGCCAGTTGTTTATTTAATAATGCAGCACGATTGTATGTAGGAATGGCAATGGTAAGTAATTTTTGCATGATATGTTAATACCGATATGAGAAAATGACTGACTTGGTATATAAGAAATGTAGGTTGGGTTGACTCAAGGAAATCCAACAAAATTATTAATCGTGTTGGGTTTTGCTGTCGCTCAACCCAACCTCCAATATTTTCGGAATAAATTAATAATTTTCCTGTTGATTCCAGAAAAAATCCCGATCAATTTGTTCTGTGCGAATCAGATATTCTAATTGCTTTAATCTTGTAAAACCTCTAAATAAAAAGGTATCTTCTGTCATGTCAATTTTTTTGAACAAATTAAATAGTTGTTCAGCCCCAACTTGAGCATTCCAATCACATTTAAATCCTGGTAAAATACTGTTAATTTTCTCAAAATAAACTCGATAGCTGCGATTATCTGCACCATTATTACCAAAAGATAATTGACAACCAGGGAAAACATCGGCAACAATTTCTGCTATTTCTTTAACTCGATAATTATTTGCAGTATCGCCAACATTAAAAATTTGATTGTGAATAATATCTCTAGGTGCTTCTAAGGTACAAACAATGGCTTTACAAATATCTAAAGCATGAACTAATGGCCGCCAAGGTGTACCATCACTGGTCATTTTAATTTCTTTTGTAGTCCAAGCTAACCCGGCTAAATTATTTAAAACTATATCAAATCGCATTCTAGGGGAAGCGCCAAAAGCTGTCGCATTCCGCATGAAAGTAGGTGAAAAATCATCATCAGCTAATGGTTTAATATCTCTTTCTACTAAGGTTTTACATTCGGCGTAAGCTGTTTGGGGATTAACAGGTGATTCTTCTGTAATATCGCCTTCACTAGCTACACCATAAACACTACAGGAGGACATATAAACAAAGCGACGAACACCAACTGATTTTGCCAAATTAGCTAGACGAACTGAACCTAAATGATTAATATCATAAGTGATATTTGGTGATAATTGTCCAGTAGGATCGTTAGATAATTCCGCCATGTGAACAATGGCTTCTACCCCTTCTAAATCTTCGGGATTGATATCACGAATATCTTTATTTAGAGTTTTAGCTGTTAAGTTAGTTCCGTTATATAGCCAACCAACTTTATAAAATCCAGTATCAACTCCAATAACTTCATGTCCTTTTTGCATTAATAAAGAAGGCAATAAAGAACCAAGATAACCTTCTGTGCCAGTTACTAAAATTTTCATGATTGTTAAAACTTTTGATGTGGTAAATTAAGTGGCTTTTTGAAGAGTTCACCAGTAAAATTCTCTTCTTTTACTCTCTGCGCCTCTGCGCCTCTGCGAGAGATAAAAAAATTCAGTTCATTCTACGAAGATACTAAACTGTGCAAATGAGTGGGTTCTGGTATTTGCTTAACTATAGCTTTACCAATTTCTAAGGAAGAAGTTGCGGCGGGGGGAGGGGGATT
>NZ_KE384665.1:57041-74408 GCF_000426925.1 Dolichospermum circinale AWQC310F
GTGCATTACAAACATGAATGGAATTGTCACCATTAATGATTAAAAAATCATCAACTAATGCACCGTTATTCATTAATGCTTGAGCGCGAACTCCCGCATGGGTGGGAATTATATCTGCTGCTTGCACTTCGGGAATTAGTTTTTGTAAACTTTTGACAAAGGCTGCTTTACTAAAGGAACGAATTATTTCTTGAATCCCTTCAGGAGCGTGTTTTGCTGCTAGTTTCCAAAAGCCAGGATAGGTGATAATTTCCGCAAAATCTCGAAGGTCAAAATCGCTTTTTTTGTAACCTTCACGTTTCAGACTTAAAACTGCATTTGGTCCTGCATGAACACTGTTATCAATCATGCGGGTGAAATGCACGCCAAGAAAGGGGAAATCAGGGTTAGGAACTGGATAAATGAGAGTTTTCACCAAATAGCGTTTTTCGGGGGTTAGTTCGTAATATTCACCGCGAAAGGGAACGATCTTAGCTTCAGGATTAGCCTTACCTAATTTTGCTATGCGATCGCTATGCAATCCGGCACAATTGATCACAAATCGAGTTTCAAAACTGCCATTGTTAGTTTCTAATATCTGGTTTTTTCCCCTGCGGACAATTTTTAAAACTTGGGTATTAAGGCGTAAATCTCCTCCTTGATTACGAATTAATTCCGCATATTTTAAACAAACTTGTTTGTAGTTGACAATTCCTGTACTAAATACCTGAATTCCACCAACACAGCTAACATGAGGTTCAATTTCTTTAACTTCTTCTGGGCTAATTCTTTTAACGGGAATACCGTTTTCTAAACCGCGTTTGTAGAGATTTTCTAACTGGGGTAATTCTTCTTCATTACTAGCCACAATCACTTTGCCACAAACTTCATGATCAATATCATATTTTTGGCAAAATTCTACCATAGAACGGCTACCATCACGGGAGAATTTAGCTTTAAAGCTTCCCGGTTTATAATAAATTCCCGAATGAATTACACCGCTATTATTACCAGTTTGATGAAATGCCCATTGACTCTCTTTTTCTACTACTAATATTTTCCCATGGGGATAACGCTCTCCTAAAGCCATTGCGGTGGAAAGTCCAACTATTCCCCCACCAATAATCGCAAAATCATACATTAGTAATCTTTCCCTAATCCAATATCTAAAATCTCAAATTACTATTACCAAACTTGCCAAGGAGCTTTACCACTTTTCCAGAGATCCTCTAGATAGTTTTTATCTCTTAATGTGTCCATTGGTTGCCAAAAACCATCATGTTTATAAGCAGATAATTGTTCTAAATCAGCTAACTTCTCTAATGGTTCTTTCTCCCACACAGTTGAGGTATCAGCAATAAAATCAATTACTTGGGGTTCTAGAACAAAATAACCACCATTAATCCAAGCACCATCACCTTCAGGTTTCTCTTTAAAACTAGTTATTTTAGTTTGTTCTTGTCCTAGAGAAATTGCTCCAAATCTTCCCGCTGGTTGCACCGCGCTGAGTGTTGCTAATGTTTTTTGTTCTTGATGAAATTTAATTAATTCTGTAATATTGATATTACTAACACCATCACCATAGGTAAAACAAAAGGTTTCATTACCAATATGTTCACGAACTTGTTTTAAACGTCCACCTGTCATTGTATGATCACCTGTATTTACTAAGGTGACGCGCCAGGGTTCAGCATATCCACCAATGACATTCATTTGATTAAATCGCATATCAAATGTCACGTCTGACATATGTAAGAAATAGTTGGCAAAATATTCTTTAATAATATACCCTTTATAGCCACAACAAATGATGAAATCGTTAATACCGTGAGCAGAATAAATCTTCATAATGTGCCAGAGAATTGGCTTACCACCAACTTCAACCATGGGCTTAGGTCTGATACTGGTTTCTTCACTTAACCTTGTACCCAAGCCTCCCGCTAAAATCACTGCTTTCATATAATTGCCTCAAAGATTTGCTGGTGTTTTCTAATTTCACAAATTTGAGATGAAGAGAACGCACAATGATATGAAGAAAGTTGAGTCATTATTTCTTCTTTTCTCTTTTTAGGTAGATAAATATAATTTAACTGTAATTTTCTAGAAAATAATAAAGAATAAGTAAATTAACATATTTTATCTGTAAAATATTTATAAATAAATGACTGACATGGGACTCCTATTTGATTTTTGAATACATGACCGACTGGCTTAAAAAATAGGGCGTTGCTGAATTGGGGTATGAAATTGAAAAATCAAAAAAATGAAACTCTTACCCTCCAAAGACTCTGCGCCTCTGCGTGAAATAAAATCATACTCTTAATAGTCCACACCAGCTATCAACAAATCTCATATACATAATTCTGCGAGCTTGTATGGGTAATGCCCAGATTCGCCAACAATATCCCCGACTTCTCTAGGAAGTCGGGGATGTGAAAATCTCGACGGTCAAAAATCAGATAGGAGTCCGGCGTTGCTGATTTGAGGTATGAAAATGATTTTTGATGATTTCAAAACCCTTGTAGAGACGTTTCCTTGTAGAGACGTTCCATGGAACGTCTCTAGATTCTTTGATGGGTAGGGATTCTCGGCTCTACATTCTTTTCTGGAGATGTCCTATATATCAATTATTTTGCCCCACTAGGGTTGATTTAGGTAATAAACTATCACACTTATGGGTGGCAACAATACAAATGTTGCTGAGGGCTTGCTGATAATTATCCATATCATTTCTCTCTAGGGAGACTTTTGCAGCTTTTTGTAAATCTGCAACGGCTTGAATCTGATTTTTATCAGATCCATTTTCCCCATATTGTGCTAATTCATAGTAAGCCATACCACGTTTGAGATAAACTTTAGCCAGTCGGGGATTGATTTTTAATGCTTCGGTAAAATCCGCGATCGCTCGTTTATATTCTGTTACATAATTACTGCTATATTGAGCAATTTGATAACGAACTAGACCCCGTTGAAAATAAGCTTCTACCTTGGATGAATTGAGTTTAATTGCTTGGGTAAAATCGGCAATTGATTTTTGATATTCCTGAAGAGAATTATTGATGTATTTGGTAATTTCAAATCTGACAATCCCCCTTCTGATATAAGCTTCAACATCATTTTTATCTATGTTAATAGCAGTAGTAAAATCGGCGATCGCTTGTTTATATTCTTGCTGGGGATCGCTACTATAGTCCGCCAACATATAATAAACATTCCCACGATTTACATAAGCTTTAACCTCTTGATCATTTAGCCTCAAAGCTTGGTTATAGTTTGCCAATGCACCCTCATAATCATTCAAATTATAGCGGGCATTACCCAAATTTACATATCCTTTGACATATTGGGGATTCTTTTTGATAGCTTCCGTAAAATTGGCAATTGCTTGTTTATAATTTTGTTGTTGATAAGCAATATCACCAAGTTGATAGTAATCCATAAAAGAGAGGTTTTTCGGTTCAGGAGTTTGATGATCTTTTTCAGAGATCAAACTTTGTTGCACATAAGGATTTTGGGAAACAAAAGGACGAGTAAATTTAATCATTAAGTCCAAATAGCCCAAAATACCCAATCCCATAACACTAAAAATTATACCGTAAAACTTCGAGTTTAACTTTTTAGAAACCACAGGATGAGAAAACTGCTGACCAAATCCCGACTGGTAACTATGGACTCGATAATGTGATTTAACAGGCCAGGTAATTCGTGGTGTAGGAATATAGCGCCGTTGAGATTTTCGCCGGGGTTGCAAATGCTGTTTAGAATGAATGGCCGCTAGTGACGGGAACGGATCTCTTCCACCTAATTGCTTAGTCCGTTCACACCAAGGACATTTATGTAAATGATGATGATAGAGATGCTGGGGATTAGCAGCACAACTCACTAAACCCTCTTCGGCCGCCGTTAATGCTGACAACCAGGTTTGAGCATTAGGACGTAATAGTGGATGATCATGACCGTCTTCAAAACAGCGCACAAATAAATCCCGTAGACTGGGATGAAGCATATCCCAATGGGGTGAAATAGGAGTTGGCAGATAAGGTACTTGCTTCTTCTGACTATAGGTAAAATGACCCTGAAGTATCCGCCCTTGGTAGGGAGGAGGTTCTATCCCACCTTTAAATATCCCCGAAAATGGGTGAGTTCCTTCCATTAACAACTGGAATATCAATACACCCAAACCAAACAAATCATGATAACTTTCCCGGTCATAGTCAGCAAAAGTTTTATTCTGTAATTCTGGGGGGGTGTATTCTGGTTTCCCCACAGCACAACGATAGACAAGATTCTGTACTGGTTCTCGAACTTGGAAGGAGTCAGTGTCTACCAATGTCACCAAAGCTGTATCACTAACTAGGATATTCGACTCATTCACATCACCAATGCAGTATCGGCTGGCGTGCAAAGCCGCAAAAGCGGCCGCTAGATTGCGAGCGGTTCGCATTAAATACTGATAATTGAATAATGGGCAGTGTTGTCGGCGAGTCCCCGGATTATAAAAATCCATAATTGGCCGCATTCCCCTAATTCGTGGCATGATAAAGCCTACCACCCTACCGCTACCATCTGCCGCTTCTAACAATTCCCGTGGCCAAGCAATGGAAATATGTCCTAAATTTGCTGTAGGATTAACTGGGGGATTAACAAGCATGGTCTGGAGTTTTTCGCCATGGCAGATAGTTGGTTTATGATAGATTTTAGCTACCAAATGCTCATCCGATGGGACTGCATATATACAAGCTTCACCTCCATGTCCCACACTGACAGAGAGGTTGAGAATTTCTGGGTTGGTGAGACGACGTAGTACCTGCATGGAAAAATTACAATTATCTGGGGTTAATTAACAACTGCTAAATGCAGCCAGAACTAAAGTCAAATCATCATCAGTCCGCTGGGTAATCCTCTGGGAACTTAAAAACCGATATAATTGCTCTTTTGCTAATATTTTATCTTCAGCATTGGCTACAAACTCGAACAAAGGCATAAAGAAGGGTTTATAGGGGACCGCAGTGACGCTACCACCATCACCAAGGACCATATTCAATGCCAGCATTTGTAGTCCGTCGGTGAGAACACCAACATTAAGGATTTTTTCTCGCCATAATTTGATTTGTGCTGTCTCTAAGCCCTGGGGAGATGTCAAGAAGGTTGTTTCATTAATGTACTCACCATTGTTGGGTATGGTTAATGCTATCAGATCCCCCATGCTATTCTTAGCTACAGCTAAACCATCTCCTATTTGGGCTACAGCTACAATCTCTGGTGTAGCAATCATCAGAATTAAGGTAGTTGCTAAATCATCAGGTTGATGATTACACGCCTCGGCCTCTGCTTCTATGGCTTGGCGGGCTGCTAACATGGCACTAGTTAGCAAATTCGGCAAAAAATCATCATTAGTCAGGGTATCACTGGTCATCTCTTGGAGAGAAAGATGTTCTATTGCTGTTTCTACAGCAATCATTGATCCTACTTTTCCTAGTTTAGCAGAACCCGCGCCATCAGCCGCAGCTATTATCAATACATTGTTTGCTAATAGCTGCCAATGGTGGGCATCTTGACAAAGTTGCTGGTTTTTGGCGTGGCTAGTTCCACACACAGAGGCGGCTACTATCCGCCATTGAGAAATCTGTTTTGATGTCTTCATATAATTTGTCTCCCACAGCTAGTTCAGTTTGAACATCTAGCTGTAATTTTAATTAAACAGATCCCCAACCAATGGGTGGTAATGCTACCTGTTCATCTACTTGAGAATGAGATACTGCTGACATACTCGTAGACAGCCAAACAAACATCTCAATAAAGTTTAATCCTTTTAGCTTCAGTGGAGTCCGCACAGCGATTTGACTTAATCTGCTCATATTCGCATTTTCTACACCCACTGTAAAGAAGGCCACACGCTTATTGGACTCATCCCCTTGCAGTCTTTGGGCTGCTTGTTCAACCACATGATCTAGTTCCCCTTGGGGTTCTCCATCAGTAATCATCAATACCCAAGGACGGTAGTAAGCAATACCGTTATTTCGATACTGGTATTTGCGCTCTTGAATAATATCTAATGCTTTATGAATTGCTGAACCCATGATTGTTAACCCCTGGGCTGTTAAAATGGGAGGGTTAAATTGCTCGGCAGTTACAAAGTCCTGGACGATATTAACACTACTATCAAAGGTAATAATTGCTATCTCTACTCTTCTAGCTGCTAGGGAATTTTTCACCAGTTCATCTTTTAAACTCAGCAAACCTTGATTTAATGCTTCGATTCGTTCCCCTTGCATTGAGCCAGATGTATCTAGCAATAGCACGCATGGACAACGTGGTTCGGGATTTTCCGCAAATTCTACAACTTCATCAAGGTTAAATGTATCAATCATAACTTTTTGTGTTATGTTATAATCCAAGGCTTTATTTTCCTTTTACTCAAAGTATATAGTTTCTGGAGCTAGTATGGTTAAAATTATGGTATTTTCAGGGATATATTTGAGTTTTTCAGCCCAGACATTGATTTAGGCAATTTTTATCCCCTAACTCTCCAAATCTCACCACTACTTACTGGTAATTTATGGGGATATTTAGTGTTATCTTTTATCGAGTACCATAATTAATCTTGCCTAAAGTTAAAATCAGGGAATTTATTTGTTTGTGTAGCTCCATAATTCTATTCTAAGGGGAAAATATAGCGCGACCTCACATAGAATTGGCATCAGGAGTAAAATTGACTGAAGAACTGGTTTTTTACCTAAATTCTCTAGTCTGTTTCCTGGGAATCTGCTGTAATAATCAATATATACATTTACATCCATAAATTTTTAAAGATTCTATGGGGAATTTTGTCTCTGTTAACAAAAGTAAATTCATCATTTTTAATCCGGGTATAGGAGGAATCTAATATGAAGTTTGATCAGGTCTAATTATCAAGGAAATCTCAGCATGATCACTATTATTAGTATGTGATTTATCAAGATAAAATCTGATAACTTTTAAAAAACTGTCATGAAAAACTCCGAAAACTAATAGCTCTCAACTGACTCATCTTGAGCAGATGTTGATCATTGATATTCATGATTTAATAACTCTGATAATGACTAGTTTTCAATGTGATATCATATTCCCATCTGATATTTAATCTTTTCCAATAGTGTGTTGATGTATCCGCAAAAAAATGTGAACATATGAAGAATACTGGCACTTTTACCAAACTATCTCCCCAGGGTTTATTGAGACAATTAACTAATTGTTACGAAAGCACCTGTTTACAAGCATTTAGTAACTCTGTATCTTGGTTGATATATCTCAATAAAGGGAAAATTATCTATGCCACTCATTCGGTAGAACCTTTTGACAGACTAGAAAGACATATACGTCGTCAACATCAACAAATTCCCCTGCTAGATTATGAAGTTCGTGTACAAATGCGCTTGTTGTTTGAAAATCAAAATTACCAGAATTTACCAAAGCAACCTCCTGAATATGAAGCTATTAATTGGCTCGTAACTCAACAATATCTTCTTCCTACTCAAGCAGCATTACTCATTCAAGAATTAGTTAAAGAAGTCATTGCATCATTTCTCCTCATTGAAACAGGCACTTATGAATTAACAGAAACATTTAATAATCTCAACAAAATTTGTAAATTAGATGTCTATTCTATCATGGAAGAATGTCAAAATCATCTGCAAAATTGGCGTAATCTTGGTAGATATATATCTTCTCCCTATCAGCGTCCGTATTTATTGGTTAGTAGCAAATTTTATGACAAAAGACTACCACCATTACCGGAAAATATCACCCATTGGATGAAGGGTTTTAGCTTGCGTCATCTGGCGATTATTATGAATCAGGATGAATTGCAATTAGCTTTGAGTTTATACCCATTTATTGTTAAAGGTTCTATCGTCTTACATGAACCAGATCCTCCATTTGATAAATTACCAAAAACCTGTGGACGTTCATTACTACTTTCTGACAATAGCACAGAATTAGCTGAGGGTAAATTATTTATTTCAAATGTAGCACCGATTACATATTCTTCTAGAGAAACTCCAATTATTTCTCAGGAAAATATAGCAGTTTCACAGATATCACCGGATATTTCTGAGTTACCTCAAGAGGACATTGTACCCGAAAAAGTGAATACAAATTCGATAACTACACACAAAACTTACAAAATTATTTCTGTGGATGATAGTCCCACAATTCTCAAGGAAATCAGTCGCTATCTAGAAGATGAAAATTTTGTTTTGGTGACTATTAATGAACCAGTTAAAGCAGTTATGTCAATTATTAGACATAAGCCCGATCTGATTTTATTGGATTTGAATATGCCAGGAATTAATGGTTATGAACTATGTCGAATTATCCGCAATAATTCTATGTTTAAACATATTCCTATCATTTTTGTGACTAGTAATAAAGGAATTATTGATCAGGTCAAAGCTAGACTTGTCGGTGCTTCTGGATATTTAACTAAACCTTTTACTCGTGCTGAACTGCTAAAAATTATTTTTATGCACTTGCCATAATTCGGAAGTTTGAGTTTATATCCAGTAGAGATGTTCCTCAGTCTTTATTTCTAGATGTCTCATAGGTTTTTCAGAATCATTAACCGCAGATAAACGCAGATAAACGCAGATAAGAGTGGATGATTTCATAAACCTGCTATGACCCTAATTGCGAAAATATCTGGTTTTTCAGGTACACGCGGTTGCTGCTGAGGAAATATAAGTTTTTTAAATGACTGTTTTTTCAAAATTGCGTCAAGTTGATGTTTATTGAGAATAAATCACTTTATTCTCAATAATCTTGAGAATGTTGTCAATAAGTGAACGTCAATACGTTCTTTCAAGACTTATAATTACCCTTCAATTTTTGTGCTATTATTATGGATATGATCTGCTTGGGCTGTTTTTGATTTTTGAAATTAAGCAAACAATTATTTACTGTTGGGTAACATTATTTCTACCAAACCTACGATAAAGTTTGCTAAAGCGCATACTCTACACCTTCTAGGCTGCTTCCCTCTGTTGGGTGGGTACAGATATTTCGGGAAATGACACTGCTGATGGTGTTAATGCTTCTTCTAATACTTTCACCTCAATATTTACACTAACTAAATAACTGCCTGTATCCGCACCTACAGCCTGGGAAATAATTTGGGCTATATCTGGACTTTTTGCAGTTAAAGGATCACGGATAATACAACGATCCCATTCGTGCTTGGCGGTGGGGTTAAGACTGAGAATATAATACTTGATCATAGGTGTAGTCCTTAAAATCTCTCTTCTGTCAGTCCTTCCATCTGTGAAGACCATTTCTATAGTATAGTACAAATTTACTAATATAGCTAGATAAGATGTAAGTTCGACCAATATCAAGATTATTGACTAAGTAGGTTGGCGTGAAAAATTGTCGTTATGACAAGGGAACTCTTAACTCTTGACTGGGAAGAGGTTTTGGGCAACTTTACTTTTCGTTACTTATGTTGGTTTTTGTGCGTTCACCTACTTATTTAACCGCTCTGGTAAACCTCTCCCCATTGCGGAGAGAAGCTGACAGCGGTTTTCATTTATTTGCACCACACCCTGAATTAATTTACTTCTTTGCGTCTTGGCGCGAAACAAAAACTAGTGATTATATATCATTTACCCAATTTGCTTGTTGCGGTACGGGAATGTAAATTCCGGCTGCGTCTAAAGTGATTTTTAGCCGACGACGATATTCTCGCGCTACAGCCCATTGTTTGAGGGGTTGGGTTTTAATTAAGATCCTAATCATGATACCGCGATCGCTAAAATTATCTATTCCCAATACATTAGGTTTTTCGAGAATTTGATCTTGCCATTGGGGGTCTTGAGTCATGTCTAAACCCACATCTTCGATCAGTGTCAGAGCTTGATCTACATTGGCTTGGTAAGAAACCGGAATTGTTAAATCAGCCCGTGACCAGCGACTGGAAAGATTAGCGACAATTTTGACTTCGCTGTTGGGAATGGTGATTAAGCGTCCTTCGGAATCTCGAACTTGAGTCATTCGTAAATTCAATTTTTCGACTAAACCGCCTACAGTACCAACTGTAATCATATCACCAAGGGCGTATTGGTCTTCAAAAATAATCAAAAAGCCGTTAATTGCGTCTTTGATTAAGTTTTGAGAAGGAAGGGATAGGGCTACACCAAGTAAACCAGCGCTGGCTAAAAGTGGCACGATATTTATACCTAAAGATATCAGTGCTAATAAGCTACCTGCTCCTACCCAAATTATGGTAGTGATACTTTTAGTCACGCTGGAAAATGTAGATATTCTCAGTTGTAAGCGTGCGGATGTTTCTGGGGTTAATAAAGCACCACCACTAACTATTGTTGAGGTAAAGTGATCTATTAAGGCATAGGTGAACCGTATAGCTACGTAAGTTCCCACAGCCACAATAGTTAACTTAATAGGAATTTGAGCAATAGCGAGAATCCCAATTTGTAAGGGTTTGGTGTAGGGAAATAGTCCTAAAATGATCAAAGTACCGCCGCCCCAAAGCATTACTTGTGCAGTTTGAAACAGTCTTTTTTTGACTTCTTGAAGATGCTGCTGTTGTTTTTGATTTAATAGTGTAGCTATTGGTTGCGTCTCTGTGGAAGTAGGCGGAGTTGATTTATTTTCATTTTCGCTTAAACGTTTTTGCCAACGTCCCATACTCCAACTAACTGCTATTATTGCTAGTGTGCTGACAGCAGCAATTCCCCCTTGCTGCACTAAAAACCGAGTTTGTTGTTCTTGATTTGCTTCTTTTGGATTGTGTTGCAACCCATCATTAATTTTATTTACCAATATTAATGGGTTTGCTCGTTTAGTATATTCTTTTTCATCTACCCTATTACTGAGAATACTGGCAGTGGACACCAAAGGTAAAGGAGAAATCTGGGCTGTAGCTTTGTTGACAGAGCCAATGGTGATTGCCATTGTCCCGGCGATCGCTAAAAATCGAAGTATCATGAAAACACCTCCTTGTGTCAATGGAGAAATAGAAACTGGCTATAACCCATAATCCATAACCCATTACCAATCAGTTGCTACAATACCAGAGAATGATCGAAAAGCCAAAAGTCAGATAGGGCGTTAACATTGCTCATACCAGAGGTGAAGCTAGTTTCCCGGACTTTCTTCCTCGCTGGTTACTAATTACCAGAAAATATGGCTAGGAATAAGAAAACCTTGTACAGTACGTAAAGACCTCAAAATAAAAATAAAATTTTGAGGCTATACTAACATAGTCCCTCTGGGGGACTGTGTGGAATAATGACCGAATCATCTTTTAGAGGATAATTTTCATGACTGTAGCTGCTCCCTTAAAGCACGAGGTTAAAGACCTCGCTCTCGCTCCCTTGGGAAGACAACGTATTGAATGGGCTGGACGAGAAATGCCCGTATTGAAGCAAATCCGCGATCGCTTTGCTGTTGAAAAGCCCTTCGCTGGTTTACGCTTAGTTGCTTGCGCCCACGTTACTACAGAAACAGCACATTTAGCGATCGCTCTGAAAGCCGGTGGTGCTGATGCAGTTTTAATTGCAAGTAACCCCTTATCAACTCAAGATGACGTAGCTGCAAGCCTTGTAGCTGATCATGGTATTGCTGTATTTGCTCAAAAAGGCGAAGATAGCGCCACCTATAACCGCCACGTGCAAATCGCATTAGATCATCGCCCCAACATCATTGTTGATGACGGTAGCGACGTGGTAGCAGAATTAGTTCAACATCGTCAACACCAAATAGCTGATTTAATTGGTAGCACCGAAGAAACCACAACTGGTATCGTACGGTTACGCGCCATGTTTAAAGAAGGCGTTCTTACCTTCCCTGCGATGAACGTCAACGACGCAGACACCAAGCACTTCTTTGATAACCGCTATGGTACTGGTCAATCTACCTTAGACGGAATTATCCGCGCTACAAACATCTTATTAGCTGGTAAAACTGTTGTCGTTGTCGGTTATGGCTGGTGTGGTAAGGGAACAGCCCTCCGCGCCCGTGGCATGGGTGCAAACGTCATCGTTACCGAAATTGACCACATCAAGGCAATTGAAGCCGTTATGGACGGTTTCCGCGTGCTACCAATGGCAGAAGCAGCGCCTCACGGTGATATCTTCATTACTGTGACAGGTAACAAGCACGTCGTTCGCGGTGAACACTTCGATGTGATGAAAGACGGTGCGATCGTTTGTAATTCTGGTCACTTCGATTTAGAACTTGATTTGAAATATTTAGCTGCTAATGCTAAGGAAATCAAGGATGTCCGTCCTTTCACAGAAGAGTATAAATTGACAAATGGTAAATCCGTAGTTGTACTCGGACAAGGACGTTTGATTAATTTGGCTGCTGCTGAAGGACACCCCAGCGCGGTTATGGATATGAGTTTTGCTAACCAAGCTTTAGCTGTTGAATACCTGGTGAAGAATAAGGGTAGTTTAGCTGCTGGTTTGCACTCTATTCCTAGAGAAGTGGATGAAGAAATTGCTCGTTTGAAGTTGCAAGCTATGGGCATTTTCATTGATAGTTTGACAGCCGAGCAAATTGACTATATCAATTCTTGGACTTCTGGAACGTAAGTCATTTAGTTGATTTTTTGGGGATAGGCTTTTGGGCTTATCCCTTTTTTTTTGAGACAGTTTACAAACTGTCCTTCCTAAGTATTACAGAGTCCATATCTATAATAGTGTATATATACCTTACCTCCCATTCTTTAATTTTATTTAGGAATCTACCCATGAGTATTGCATCACAAATTGAAGCGGTTATTGCTCAACGTCAAAACCAGGCTAAAAATGTTGAAATTGCTTTAAAAAATTGGGAAAACCTTAAACAAACGCTAAAAAACCTTGAAAATAAACGACTAAAAAACCTTGATAACGACACTGAGCGTAAATCTAACCTTTCTACACGCTTAAACAATATTAATTTTTCACAGCTTATAGAGAAAGTTAATCAAGAATTAAATAAACTGGAAAATCTGAAAAACCGCTTATCTCGTCAAACACTCAATATTGGAGTAGTTGGAAGAATGCGTCAAGGAAAAAGCACCTTACTGAAGAGTATAACTGGATTAAGTGATGATGAAATTCCAACCAGTTCGGGTGGTGTTTGTACAAAGGTTTTAAGTAAAATTTTTCATGAACCACAGATGATTGGAAACGATGTCGAGTTCCATTCCTGGCCTTCATTTAAAGAAATTCTCCATCTTTATTTTGATAAACTGGGATTACAAGGTGTCAAGCCAAATGAGAAGGATGATGTAAAGTTAGAATCTTTTCCCCGTTTACCAGAAGATAAAGCAAAAGATGAAAATGCGAGACATCTTTATGGCCGTCTTAGAAAAGAATACTATAGTAAATTTGAAACCTATCAAACGTTGCTTGATGGTCGAACTAAGGCTATTTCCAAAGCAGAGATTAAACAATACACTACTCAGGACGATGAAAACAATAGCGAATATTTAGCTGTTAAAGAAATGAGGATACGTTGTCAGTTCCCTTACGACGAAGTAGGAAAAATTGGAGTGATAGATTTACCTGGTTTAGGTGATAATCCCATTTCAGATGTGGAATTATTAATAAAAACTCTCAGGGAAGATATTGACTTTATTATTTTTGTTCGCAGACCCGATCCCATGGGTTGCGATTGGGAATATGCTGACAGAGAAATGTATACAATAGCTCGTGCAGCTTTAGGAGAATTTCCTATCAAAGAATGTTCTCTAATGGTTTTCAATAAAATTAAGGAACAAGAACAGCTAAGTTTAAAAGCTTGCCAGCGTCTTGAAGAAAAGATTGAAGCACAGGAAATTAAAGTGTGTCGTACAGTAATTGCAGACTGTACTGATTCTGATGCTGTTAAAAGCGATATTCTCATTCCAGCCTTACAGGATTTAACTAAAAACATCAATTCTGTATATCAGGAATATTTCAAGTTGCAAAATGACCGATTAAAAAAACTGAGGAGTGAAATTAGTCAAGAGCTACAAAAAGCTGACAAAGTATTAGAAGGATATAGTGAAGAAGATAATGAGGGATTTAATGCTTGGTTTCTAACAAAGCTTTGGAAACAACTTAGTAAGGAAATTTACGCCAAGCTTGAAGAACTTGATAAAAAACAGAATGATCTTGATCCAATATTTAAAGCAGCAATGGAAAAAGTTATTGATTATTGTAACCAAGAGAATGAAATTCTTACTACGTCTGATATTCAAGGTTATCGTTATCAAAACCAAAATTCCTGGAAAATCGCTTATTATTTCTCCATTAATGAAGTTAAGGACAGACTTACAAATCAGTTTAAAACTTTAGCAACAACCTTGGAAGAGTCGGAAAAGCAGTTACAATTATCAGTAGTAAAGATATTGTCTAAATACGGTAACTTGGAGAGATTGACACAGAATCAAGAAGTTGATTTTTTTAAGGACATAGAAAAAGCACTTCCATCTGCGAATCGTAGCACTACTGAGAAATTAGTTAAGGCTTTTCAAGAAATGCAAAACTCTACTACAACATATAAAGACATTATCATTGGCTGGATTGAGGAGCATCTAGATGAACTTAATCCAGATCAACACCTTGATCCCATTTCTAAAAGTCAATTAGAAAATGAAACCAATGAAATAGACGTATCATCTGATCAAATCAAAAAAACTGTTTCAGAAATACTTGCAAAAGATAATATCATCAGTTTGATTAAGGATTATCTTGATACTGAAACTCACACTCAACTATTAGGTAATGAAAGAGACATATCATCTGACCAACTTGATCAGCTTACAAAAATTATCACTAAAGTCATTGAAGATGATAATTTTTCTTTTGAAGAAGAAACAAGCAATTCTAACCCTATAGGTGAAAGATTTTCGGAAATTGGGCTAATTATACTAAAGGCATTTGGTATACATGTATCAGATGAATTAATTCGCACCATTTCACGTCTTATCATTAACCAAATAAACTCGTTTCTTGGAAGACAAAGTAAAACAATAGTTCCATCAAATAGTTCTAAAATCAAGACTAATTCTACCACTTCGTATTCACCAGATTTATTTTTGAAAGAAATTGATGACTTGCGTAAAAAAGTAGTTAGAGAATGCCATGAAACTTTAAAACTTAAGCTAAATCACCCTAATTATATGGCACACTCTAAATACAGCAAATTTGTCACTTTAGCATTTAATAATCAAGATGCTAAAATAGGATGGCAGGATTTTTACAGTAAGCATGAAGATATACTTTACCCCTTAGCCGATCAGAAAGGAAAAAATGAAAAAGTTCAACAAGATTGGGAAAAGTTAGTACAATCTGCTATCATTCTAAATGAAGAAGATTCGTTGTTTTTGCAAAATAGTTGATGTCTTTTATTTTTAGTGGTAGGTTGGGTTGACACAAGGAAACCCAACATCTTTATAATTTTATTACGTTGGGTTGCGCTTTGCTTAACCAACCTACGAATTATTACTAGGTAAAGAATAATGAAAGTAGGATAAAATTTGATGTAAAACAATGATAAAATAAAGTAACATCAAAAAAGCGTAAATTACTGGAGAAAGTTCTTTCAGTATCTAAAAATCTTCAATTTGATGATTTAGTGACATTAGTTGAAGCCTTTGGTTTTTCCCTATCACATATCAACGGTAGTCATCACATTTTTACACATACAACTATCCCCGAACTTATTAACTGACAAAATCGCAATGGTAAAGCTATTCCTTATCAAATTCGGCAATTTTTAATATTAATTGAAAAATATTCCTTAACTATGGAAAATGAATAATGAAACACTATCACATTAATATTTTCTACAGTCAAGAAGATGAAGGCTATATTGCTGATATTCCTGATTTAAAATATTGTTCAGGATTAGGTTTAACTGAAGAAGAAGCACTACAAGAAGTTCTCAAAGCTAAAACTGCTTGGTTAGAAGCTGCGGAAATAGAAGGTAAACCCATTCCCGAACCAAGATATAAACCTGTAATTTATCAAATAGCTTCATAGTTATGTAGTTATGTAGCTTAGGTTGAGAAAACCCAACATCATTATAATTTAATTGCGTTGGGTTGCGCTTCGCTTAACCCAACCTACAAATTATTACTAGGTAAAGAATAATGAGAGTAGGATATAAATTAATGTAAAACAATGATAAAATAAAGTAATGTCGAAAAATCGCAAATTACTAAAGAAAGGAAAATTAAAAATGGAAAGTTTAAGACTGCGATCGCGCATTGGTAAAGATGGACTATTAAAAATTCATTTACCACAGGCTAAAGAAGGAACTGAATTTGATATTATTGTTATTTATGAAATAGCTGTACCAAAAGAAGAAACAGCAACAGAACAAACTATGAAATTGAGTGATTTTTATGGTTGTATCCAAGATGAAACATTTATTAGACATCCACAATTAGAACAACCTGAAAGAGAAGCATTCTGATGATTTACTTATTAGATACCAATACCTGTATTATTTATCTTAAAGGTAAAAATATTCATCTAAAAGAGAAATTAGATAGTATCTCAATTTCAGAAATTGCAGTTTGTTCCATTGTCAAAAGTGAATTATTCTATGGTGCTATGCGGAGTGCTAAACCGGAGAGTAATTTAAAATTACAACAAGGATTTCTTGATAAATTCGTCTCTTTACCCTTTAATGATGAAGCAGCTATAATTTTCGGTAATATTCGTGCTGAACTTACTAGCAAAGGAACACCCATTGGTGGTTATGATTTACAAATTGCTGCTATTGCTTTAGCTAATAATTTGATATTAGTTACACACAATACTAGGGAGTTTTCCCGCATTCCTCAATTACAATTACAAGACTGGGAAGTAACATAATTAAACATCATCACTTTAATTTTATATGTCCGCGAAAGATTTTTTTCACAATGCAGTTAGGTTAGCTTTAGAAAAAGATGGTTGGTTAATTACTGATGATCCTTTAAGATTTATAGTAGATGCTATAGAATTTTGTCTTGATTTAGGAGCGGAAAGACTTATAGCAGCAGAAAAAGAAGGAGAAAAAATAGCAGCTGAAATAAAATCTTTTTTGGGAAAATCAGCGATTAGTGAATTTCATATAGCTTTAGGACAAACACTTAATTACCGTTCTGTTTTAAGAAAAAAAGAACCCGACCGCATTTTATATTTAGCTATCGGTAAGGAAATATATAAAGAGTTTTTTCTCATCCCGTTTATTCAAGAAATCATTGCTGAACATCAATTAAAATTACTGATATTTGAAGCTATTAAACAGGAGATTGTTTTATGGAAGGAATGAATTATCCTGAATTGGTAAAAACTATATTAGCAAGACATACAGAAAATCATGCTTCCAAAGGAACAGAAAAGGAGTTAATTTTTGATTGTGAAA
>NZ_KE384665.1:74496-81128 GCF_000426925.1 Dolichospermum circinale AWQC310F
GTAGATATTAGAGATGGAAAAATCTGGATTCAGAGAGACTTTACTGAGGAAGGGGTAGCTAGTGAGTTGGTAGAATTGGGAGTACCAAAAACGGATATTGTTTTAGGTTTTAAGCCACCTTATATGAGACAGTTTACTGATTTTGCATCGGTTTAGATTTTTTATTCAATTGTTGGATTTTGGTAACTTGATGATTAGTTGATTTTTGGGGATAGGCGTTTTGCTTATCCCTTTTTTTTCGCGCAAAGACGCAGAGAGAGGAAGATAACTATAATTTTGATTTGCTCAAACTTTATTTTAAGAAATCTAATGCGTTTAATTGTCGGTATCTTCCTTGAGATTTATCCTTTCTTCGTTTACTTTTAAATACACATTCATCTACTTTTCCTTTCTGTTTTCCTTGTTTAGCAATAACAGGTATATATATCCATTCGTCTTCTCTTATTTCTAATAATCCAGCAAAACAGAACCATGATAAAAATCTACTACGATAGTCTTTAGTATCTCCACTACTACTAACATAATTATTTTTTAACAAAGTTTGATCAAAATCATTATAGTGAAAACATTGTTCATTCTTATACCTTTTATAGATTTCCTGAATTAATAAGTGAGATGATAAATAATCAGCAAAAGTTTCAGCAATTTCATAATCATTTAGTTTATTAATATTATCGTTTATTTTGACCAACCCAGATTTTCTCTCAGCTTCAATAGTTAAAAACTTCTGTAAATCCTGAATAGCATTTTCAATAGTGCTTTTACCATCATCTCTATATTTTAGATTTAATTCTTTAGCTACTGCTGCTTTAGTGAAATTTCTCTTCAATAGGTTAAAGATTTTTAATGCTGTTATAATGGTTGTTCTAGGCGTAAAATTTATAGTTAATAGTGGTAATTTATCATCTACAATATATTCTCGAAATATATCAGCGTAAATTTTATAATTGCTTTCTCTGTCAACAATTAAACGCTTTTTCAAAAGAGTATTAATTACATCTCGTCCATATTTATCTATCACATTTTGCTGTAACACAGGAGAATTATTGGCAATATAATTTAGACAATCATAATAATTTTTACCCATTTTCTTGATTGTATCTATATCTTTATCGAATATTTTTTTGATATCAAAATTATTAATGATTTGTTTCGATTGAAAATATTCATATGTTAAAGTTTCTCTGTATATTTCACCACAAATTTTCTTCAACAACCAAGGCATATTTTGACAATTATCTAATATCCATTTTTTAATACTAGGATCTAATTTTTTAACATCGCTTTCATTCACTAAAAACATTTCAAATTTCTTTAATGCCTGTTTTATATCTTTTTCTGAAAAAGAAAAAGCAAGTTCATTTAAGTTTATTATTTTACTCATATTACTGATTGTTTGCCAGTAATAATAAGTAGGACTTGTCACTGGTACATCAATATCTTCTCTCCACGAAAAACCAAATACTATATTTTCTTGAATATAATTAATTTCCTGTGCGACTTCTATAAAATCTTGATAAATAGATAACCATGAATTTTTAGTTAAAATTTCTTCAAACTGGTCGAAAAATATAACTATTACTTTCCTTTCCTCTATTAACTTATTTCTTAATAATTTAATAGAGCTACTTTCAAAAAAAGGATAATCTAAACTATCTACATCTATTTTATGATTTGTTATATTAATAAATTTGTTGTCAATGGCTTCCTGTAAGGTTTTTTGAATAACATTTACTATAAAATACTTTGCTTTATTATCACTAACAGCAGTAACGTCAACATCTCTTATATAAATATTTTGATGTTTTTCTTGCCTAGATTCTTCTCTTAATTTAACTAATAAGGATGATTTACCTATACCTGTGTTACCAGTTAAGCAAACTATCCTAGAATTAATTTTACTATTCGTTACATCTTGTAAAAATTGCCAAAATATTTCTTTGGGTTTGACACGACCAAAAAAGTCTTGTGGATTACATGGTAAATGATATTCATGAAAGCTATCTGCATTCATTATTCTTGATATGGGAATTTCCTTGAATTCAGATTCTTTAGCAATATTCAATACTTGACTAACTTTCGAGTCGTCACTATTATCATTAATAAACTCTAAATTATCTAAATTATATTTTTGATATATTTTATTTTCATCAAAATAGTGTTTCCAATCGTCTACAGAACAACTTGTAGTAAATTGAGTAGGAAAAATAAAAGCACGGCTATTTTCCAGAATCAGATCAATATGTTCCGCAACCCAAATAAATTCCTTATTGTGTGTAATTATAAATGTAATCTTGCTAATTGATATATTTCCTAATCTATCTAATTTAGGCTTCTCAATATTATATGCACTTCTGAATTCTTGAACCAATTCTTTACCAGTCCATATAGTTAGATGTTTATCTTTGTTGTTCTCATGAAAATTTTTCACAAATCCTCTAGTCTCACTATACCGTTAAAAATGCCCTAGAAAAAGATAATTGGCAAATCACCAAAGATCCATTTGTTCTCAAATGGGGTATAAGAGATTTATATATAGACTTAGGTGCAGAAAAACTCATAGCCGCCGAAAAAACCGGACAGAAAATAGCAGTCGAAATTAAAAGCTTTATAGGTGCTTCTCCAGTCACCGACTTAGAAAACGCTTTAGGGCAATATATCCTATATTACGACATCCTCAGTCGCTTAGAACCTGACCGTCGCTTATATCTCGCTATTCGTCAAGAAACCTACTCCGAACTATTTCAAGAACCAATTGGTAAAATATTATTAGAAAATCAACGCCTTTGTTTACTTGTCTTCGATTCCAAACGAGAGGAAATACTGCAATGGATACCTTAAATAATTATCGCCAAATCATTCAAAAAATATTAACCGAATATTCCCAACTTCCCTACGCTTACGGAGAACTAGAAAGACAACTAATAATCAGCCAAAACGCCAACCATTACCTATTACTAACATTAGGTTGGGAAAATAATCAACGAGTGCATGGTTGCTTAGTTCATATAGACATTATCAACGATAAAATCTGGATTCAAAGAGACGGAACAGAATACGGTATAGCCAACGAACTTGTTAACGCTGGTATTCCTAAAAATCAAATAGTTTTAGCCTTCCAACCAGCCGATATCAGACAATATACAGAATTTGCAATTACTTGAAACCTTGCGATTCTTCCTTTGCGTGAGATAAAGTTTTAATCATCCATTGATTCTGTAAACAAAGATTCCAGATTTCGATAACCACTAACTACACGCACAATTTCAATCCCACCGTTAATAACTCGATAAAAAATAACATAACCATCCAAAGGAACACCCCGCAAATCAACCCTAATATATTCATAGCTACGCCCCATATTGGGAAATTAGCTAAATATTTACACTTCTTTTCAAATTCATCAACAAACCGCTCTCCAGCATCAATATTTCTATTGGCAAAATAATCAATAATTTCTAATAAATCCCGACTAGCTTCTGGAGAAATAATATGTATTTTCATCCTTGTATTTCTCTCGCTTGACGCAACTTATCCCGCAATTGTGAAATCACAACATCTCCATTAATACCTTCCCCTCTATCCAATTGTTCAATAGCAACATCAACCTTTTCCCGTGTTTCTTCCACCCAATTCTGATAACCCTTATCCCACTCCAAAAGCAACTTCAAAGCCTTACTAATCACATCTTCAGGATTTGTATATCTACCTGTTGCAATTTGCGCTTGAATAATTTGCTCTAATTCCGGTTTAATTTGGATATTCATGATTTCTCCTTTGCGCCTTTGCGCGAAATAAAAAATTATCCCAAAGTTAAAATATCCTCTGGAAAATCCACAACCAAACGCAAAAACTTCAACCATTCAGAACCTAATAAAACTTCTGTAATATTATCCCCCACATGAACAGGAATTTCATATTCCTTACCATCCAATATTACCTTACCTAAATAAATATTAAATCTTGACTCACCTTGTGCTGTTTGCATAGGTTCATTACCAAGAAAAACCCAATCCAGTCCATCCAAATCTTGAGTATTAATTGCCATAAACTTGGTAAATCCTGTATCTAACATCGCATCCACAGGTAGATTTAATCCATCAGCCGTAATCAAATCAATCTCAAAAAATAGCTGCCCCTCACTACCAAAATTTCCCTGAATCATATTCTCCCAGTCGTTCCTGTTTCATTTAAGCAAAACACATAATTTTTAGCCTTTGGATATTTTTCATGGACTTTTTTATGAGCTTGAATATTATCTTGATCAAGAAAGTATTCACCACTATCTGGTTCTATAGCAATATACCAACCATAGTTACTTTCAATATATTCAGGACGGACACGCTCAAAAATTGCCCGACAACGTTGATAAAATATTTCATCTTCCGCTTCTCGTCTAGCTAATTCTTCAGGTGATATAGTCAATTCAGGAAAAATTCTTCCTCTTCTTACCACTTTTTTTGATGTTATGTGAGTCATATCATTAACTTGAACTCTATTCTATTTATTATCTTAACTTAAATTGTGCTTAATTGCAACTTTTATCATTATTTAAACATAAATTTTAACATGATTTTCCCTCTTTATTTTCATCATTAAAAGCTGCTGCTAATTCAGGACTACTAATAGCTATAGAACTTTCTTTCCATTCATAAATAATATCATCAATCAAATCCCAAGCCTGATTAGAAGTATCAGTTAAACGAAAAGCCTCACTCACTTCTTTAATAAACTCTTGCAATTCATCCCCATCAAAAACCCGCAACCATCCATAAGGATGCTCATAACCTATTTTTTGTCCTAATAATAACCGAAACGCCACCGATAACACCTCAAAAACAGCCTTACTTTGTGTTACCCCCTTCACTAAATAAGCCACATCTTCACGACGCAACAGCGCAAAAGATTGGTCATTTCTAGTAATAGTAATTGGGTGTTCATAAGCTTTGTCTAGAACCTTTCCAGGTTGACGATTCAACTCAGTAGCTGTCACTAACTCATCTGAGTAAGCATTGCTAAAAATTGCCATTGACATGATACCTGCGTTTTCAAGAAACGCTGACTTAATATATGATATTACGTACTATTATACGTAATCCTTATTATTTGTCAATACCGAAACAAAAACCTTTGTTTCGGGTTTCATTTTTCCGTTATCGTTATGCTGTTGCTAACACTCTATTTTATCTTGTTCGATCTACTTTTGGACAGGAGTTTAGTCTAAGTAAAGAATAATGAGAGTAGGATAAAATTTGATGTGAAACAATGATAAAATAGAGTGGTGTCAAAAAAGCGTAAGTTACTAGAGAAAGTCCTTTCTGGCTCTAAAAATCTTCAATTTGATGATTTAGTGACATTAGTTGAAGCCTTTGGTTTTTCCCTATCACGTATCAACGGTAGTCATCACATTTTTACACATCCAACTATCCCTGAACTTATTAACTTACAAAATCGCAATGGTAAAGCTATTCCTTATCAAATTCGGCAATTTTTGATTTTGATTGAAAAATATTCCTTAACTATGGAGAATGAATAATGAAACACTATCACATTAATATTTTCTACAGTCAAGAAGATGAAGGTTATATTGCTGATATTCCTGATTTAAAATATTGTTCAGGATTAGGTTTAACTGAAGAAGAAGCACTGCAAGAAGTTCTCAAAGCTAAAACTGCTTGGTTAGAAGCTGCGGAAATAGAAGGTAAACCCATTCCCGAAGCAAGATATAAACCTGTAATTTATCAAATAGCTTCATAACTTTATAGTCTTATGGAAACATTAAATTATCGAGAAATAGTTAAAAATTTCATTCAAAAGTATGCACAGGAAGAATGTGTAGAAGATTCAGAAAATATCGAAATTGTTTTTGATACCGAAAGGGATGTTTATTTATTATTGGTTACAGGATGCAAAGATGAAAAAAGAATTTATTCGTTTCCCATTCATATTAGTATTAAAGATGGAAAAATTTGGATTGAAAGAGATTTTACGGAAGAAGGAATTCCTCATCAATTAGTTGAATTAGGTGTACCGAAAACAGATATTGTGTTAGGTTTTAGATCACCTTATGTTAGACAGTTTACTGGTTTTGCATCGGTTTAGATTATTTATTCATTGTTTTTATGTCAGCAAAAGATTTTTTTCATAATCCAGTTAGGTTAACTTTAGAAAAAGATGGTTGGTTAATTACTAATGATCCTTTATCATTTACAGTAGATGGTCTTGATTTTAGAATTGATTTAGAAACAGAAATACTTTTAGGAGCAGAAAAAGAAGGTCAAAAAATAGCAGTTGAGGTAAAATCTTTTTTAGGTAAATCAACTATCAGTGAATTTCATAAAGCTTTAGGACAAACACTTAATTACCGTTACATTTTAAAAAAAGCAGAATCAGAACGTCTTTTATATTTAGCAATTAGTTATGAAATATATACAGATTTTTTTCTGATTCCTGTAATTCAAGAAATCATTGCTGAACATCAATTAAAATTATTAATATTTGAAGCTATTAAACAGGAGATTGTTTTATGGAAGGAATGAATTATCCTGAATTGGTAAAAACTGTATTAGCAAGACATACAGAAAATCATGCTTCCAAAGGAACAGAAAAGGAGTTAATTTTTGATTGTGAAA
>NZ_KE384665.1:81216-88531 GCF_000426925.1 Dolichospermum circinale AWQC310F
ATAGATATTAGAGATGGAAAAATTTGGATTCAGAGAGATTTTACAGAAGAAGGGGTAGCTAGTGAGTTGGTAGAATTAGGAGTACCAAAAACGGATATTGTTTTAGGTTTTAAGCCACCTTATATGAGACAGTTTACTGATTTTGCATCGGTTTAGATGTTTTATTCAATTTTTATAACTTGATAATAGATTGATTTTTGAGGGATAGGCTTTTTGCTTATCCCTTTTTTTATAATTTATTGGTGTTACTTTAGTACAAATAAAACATCAGCATAGCTTTGGTATTGATTGTTATTAAAAGACCAATTTAATAACAGTGTAGGTAATTTTTCTAAAAATATCAATTTTATATTATCTTCATTTCCAGGTTTTTGATAGATTAAAACGAAATCATTTTTTAACCCCCCCTTTTCTGTTGTCTTGTATTACTGAACTAGCTGAATAGTTCATAGGAAATAATCCTCGAAATTGTAATTGATTATCAGATGGTATTACCTCTTTTAAAAACTGCCAACTATCAGCATCTCTAGCATTAAAAAAGAGAGATTGCGCGAAACAAAAACCTTGTTTCGTTTACCAGCAAAATCGCTGTAAGTTGTGTTTCTGTGTGCGATCGCTTGTTAGTTAAATTTGCTTTTTCAGTAATTCAGGAATTTGAGATGGACTATCGGCCAGAGGAATTTTTAGCGACTTAAAAGCAGCCAATTTACTTTCTACCGTGCCAAAATTAGCAGAACGTCCAATTACAGTGGCTAAAGTTCCTGTTTGTTGCCAATTTTGTGTGGGTGGTGCGTGTCTACCGGCAATATAGGCAACTACAGGTTTATCAATTGTTTCAGCAATATATTTTGCGGCTGCTTCTTCACTGCCTCCACCAGGTTGGCCAATTAAAACAATGGCTGCTGTGGTGTCATCTTCATCGAGAATTTGTAACCATTGCAGAAATGAAGAACCGACAATAGTATCACTGCCAATGCTAACACTAATTGACTGACCCAAACCCACCTTTGTTAATTCCCAAGCGACTTCATAGGTGAGGGTACTACTGCGGCTGACGATTCCCACAGGACCTGGGATATAAAATTCACGTTCGTGAGTACCGAGAAGAATTTTTCCAGGGACGATAATTCCCGGACTATTTGGACCGATGATTAAGGTTTCACCTGCTTCTGTTTTCCGAAGTAATTGCACCATATCTAGGGGTGGTACACCAGCAGTGATAATAATAATTTGGGGGATATTAGACGCTATTGCTTCTAATGCTGCATCCAGAACTTGATCAGGTTGAACACAAATAATTGTTGTATCAATCTGTCCAAATTTGGCAACAACCTCCTCAACTAAATCAAATACGGGTAGATTATATATTTGCTGTCCACCATGTCCAGGATTGACACCAGCTAACAAATTTGTACCGTAAGCTTGCATTTGAGCAATATGATTTGCTGAGATAAATTCACAAAATCCCTGGATTAAAACTTTACTTTCTGGTGTTAAGTTCATAATTTGTTAGTAGGTAATTTAATTGGCGAGTGTTCATTTATAAAAATCGTTCATCCTCAGATCCCCGACTGCAACAGCAGGGCGTTTTCATTTATGAATACAATAAATTAAAGAAGTTGGGAATCTGATGACATCACCTGAATGCTGATCTTCAATTTTTATTTTTTAACTTTTACTTCCCTGCTTTTCTTTTTATCTTCAGGTAATTTAACTAAACGAACTGCTTGTTTAACTGCTTCGTCTAAATCCTCTGCCAAGATAAGTGATTGATTGGTGTTTTTTAATGTGGCTATATATTCTCTAAGATCATTAAATTGAGATCCAACTAAACGGAAAACTAAATGGGGTAAATTCACCTGATTTTGAATTTTATTATTAGTAATTAGGATCTCAGATGTGATTTCACTCCTGTTTAATTGCAGAAAATTACCCATAATTTCGGGAAGTTTGTCAACTTGAGGAATAGTTCCTAAAAAGTTGATTAAAATAACTTGAATACTTTGATCTTCGGACAAAGTTTTCAAACTACTGATCAAGCGATCGCTAAAAGTTGTCAATTTAGTATCACTCATAAATGAATGACGCAAATTGACACATTTACCAGGTTTACCACCTGCATAAACAACCGCATCCAATGTTGTAAATATAGAACCTTTGCCGTTACCTAAGATACCGATTTTACCTGGCATTTCTAAGCTATCCCAACTACCTAAAAAGTCGTTCTTTTTTTGATTACCATGACGACGACCGACCATTTTTGCGGCCATTTCGGCTATTTCGGGATGACGGTTAATAGCTCTTTCATTGACCCTAATTTTACCATTGAGAGCCATAACTTGACCGGTTGAGTTCACACCCAAAGGATTAATTTCTACCAAGTCCAAATCTTTCTGGATAAATAACTGGTACAGTTTCTCAACAATATTGCTTACAGACTGCATCAAAGTACCCCGTAAACCCATTTTCAAAGCCAGTCTTCGAGCGTAAAATGGAGAAAATTCTTGTTCGACAACTACGTGCTGGAATTTTTCTCCTGTTGTTTCCCAGTCAATATTTGCTTCCGTACAACCCAATAAAACGGGACGACACAGCGCAGTATCCAAAACTACAGCAAGATAAAACTCCTCTTGAGCATCATACTTTGATTCTGCCAATAAGACTTCTGGAAATTGTCCCCAAATTGGTAAATTAAATATATTTTGTGCCGCAGCTATGGCATCAATTGTTGTTTCTACGATTCTCACCCCTCCAGCTTTTTCCCTTTCCCCTCCTTGTACTTGGGACTTGAGTACAATGGGGTAAGGGATTTTCAACCGTTTTAAGTCTGTGGGATGATCTATTCTTTGGGACGGTAGGACGGGAATCCCAATTTTACCAAACCATTCTTTAACTTGATACTCTAATAAGTCCATTGAAACACACCTTGTATTGATAACTCCAACGCTATGCACTCTTGAGAAGATCTAAATATTGTCAATGATCCTGAAGATTATGGAATTTGGCTGTGGTTAACTGAAAATTTTTTTGCCATTGTCTAATTTATAATCTAATTGTATAAAAAAAGTATAAGACTTCACGCGAAACTCTTGGCGGTGTTTTTCGTCAATAATTCAATATTGGTTAAAAAATGATTGTCTTGGCTTCGAAATCAGGGTTTGCATCTAGCTACGAATTTTCCTCATTTGTGTGTCAATCTCCAGTCTATTTAATCATCAAAACTATACGGAAAAAGTGACGGTAACGCTTCATGAACATTACAGTTGAACAACAAGAACTACTACTTTTAGGCGATATTTTGCAAAAAAGATTAGCAGCAAAAGTGACTGATATTCGGGATTTTCAGGTAAAATGCGCCATCAAAAATGATTTATTGATGATTCTCACTGAACACCGTCCAAATGTGACTATTGACACTCAGCAAGTTTTTGAGGTCTTGGCACAAACATTACAATCCCAATTCAACTACAAAACTCAACATATCCAACTTTTCTTGAGAGTTTTTGGGGACAAGTTTCCCTATGCTAAATATTTCCTAGATTCTCCCATGCCGACAACGGAGGAAGAAATTTCCTTAACCCAACCTATTCCTGATTCATTTGTCTCCAGTCCCGAAGCCCGCTTTTTTAACTATTCCTCACCAGATTCAATTTTACAGAATCTATCTGAGGATGAAGATGAATCCCAGGAAATTACCCAAGGGTCTTATCCTTTTGTTCATATCCCAGAACAACCGGAAAAAAGACATTTATTACGATCATTTCCGCCTGCGTCTATAATTGGTACTACTGTATTTATCGTCTTCCTTTACCTGAGTGGTACTTTTGTTCTCCATCGTGGTTGTGTAATTTTGGAGTGTAAAGAACTGCAAACAGCCAAAAAATTTAAAGGTGAATATCAGCAACAGATCAAAAGTACCAAAACCGATTTAGAGTTATTAGCAATACAACAAAAACTAGACGAAGTAGTAGCAGATTTACAAAAAATACCTCAATGGTCTCCCCGTTATCGAGAATCTCAGGAATTAGTTACTAATTTTTCTCAAAAGTCGTTAAAAATTAACCAGGTGCTACTGGCTTTACGGACGGCAATATCTGTAGAAAAAAGAAATTTAGATCCCGCTAAAAGTTGGGCTGAATTACGTAATAGACAAAATTTGTTGAGACAGGCAATCACTCGACTAAATACCGTTAAACATGAAAGTGAATTTCATCAATTAGTACAAGGTAATTTACCAAGGTATGAAAATAGTTTAAACACTATTACCCAGCAGTTAATTAGAGAAGAAACATGGCTGAAAAAAATTGCTAGTGCTAAAACTTTGGGGGACGCAGCTATCAAAGGTCAAGCTACTGCTAAATCTGTTACTGATTGGCAACAGGTAAAATTTAATTTACGGACAGCAATTAATACCTTAACAACTATTCCCGAAGATAGTTTTGGGTTTCAAGACGCGAGTAAACTTTTAGCAGCCTATCAATCAAAAATAATTGTAGCAGATGACAATGCCAAAAAAGAAAAATTATTAACAATGTCCTCTCAACAAGTTGTCACGTTCATGAATCAAGTTAAGGCTGATCTTAATAAAACCTGTAGTAGTGACATTAAGATTTGTACTTTTGCCGTCGCCAAGGATAAAATTGATATTCGCCTGACTATGGAATATCAAAGGCTATTACAAGCTAATAATCCCACAATGCAGCTTCACTTCCAAAGTTTGCAAAATGCTCTCAAGGTCATTAGTCAAAAATATCAACTTCCTGTATCTATTAATAATTCTCAGGTACAGGAACAGTAGAAGAAGCAGGGAAAGAGGGAGTCAAATCTCAAATCTCAGATTATGTGACTCCTTAAATTCCCAAGTGATTTTGTAATGCTTGACGCATTTGCGTCACGGGAACTGTTTCTTTTTGTAACCAGATTTTTAAGGCTGCTGCACCTTGTTGTACGAGCATTTCTAAACCATCAATAGTTACTATCCCTTGTTTTTGGGCTAGGTGCAAAAATTTTGTTGGTTTAGGGATATATATTAAATCATAGGCGATGGCATCACCAGGTAAATAACCCATTTCTTGACTACTCAGTGGTGATTGTTCAACATGGGGATACATTCCTATGGGGGTTGTATTTACTAACAGGTTAGCTTGGTGAAGTAAATTTGATAACTCTGTCCATTCATGAACCTGGAATTTATCTGCAAAGGGTGAATTTTGCCAACTTTGCTCAAATACTTGTAATTTCTGTAAATTCCGCCCCACAACGTGAATTTCGGCTAAACCAAGTTGAATACAACCAGCAACAACAGCCCTCGCAGCACCACCATTCCCTAAAATTACCGCTTTTTTCTGACTCCAATCTTGATGATATGTTGTTTGTAAAGGAGCGATAAATCCTTCTACGTCTGTATTTGTACCCAACCATTTACTACCTTTATTCACAACGGTATTTACAGCACCAATAGCTTGAGCAATAGGGGAAATTTCCGATAATAAAGGTAATATTGCTTGCTTATGAGGAATTGTGATACTAAAGCCTACAACACCAATACTAGCAAAACCTGCGATCGCTGTTGCTAAATTTTCTGGGGCAACGGGAAAAGGTAAATATACATAATCTAATCCCAGTTTAGTCAAGGCGGCATTGTGCATCAATGGTGACAGAGAATGTTCTACAGGGTGTCCAATTACTCCCAAAATTTTAGTTTTTCCGGTAATCATTTGTATTAGTTGTTGGTTGTACATTTAAAAGGTGGTTAGAAACCGCATTTCCCGGTATGATGAACTACAGATATTAATGATAAAACTCTTGTGGTGCGGGCATCTTGCCTGCACAAAGTGTACCTCACTCAAGCTGAACTTGCTGTAAATAATTTAATTTACATAATTTAATTTACATAATTTACAATTGTTCACAGTAACTTAATATTTCTTGGCAATATGCAAACAAGTATCGCTCCTTTGACAAATCCAATTCCTGGTCAATACTGGCAATGGCGTGGACACAAAGTGTATTATGTACAAGCAGGAGAACCGCAAGTGCAACGTCCACCCTTACTATTAGTACATGGTTTTGGTGCGTCCACAGACCATTGGCGTAAGAATATCACAGAATTGAGTGCAGACTTCCAAGTATTTGCCATTGACCTATTAGGATTCGGACGTTCAGCAAAACCCAAGTTACAGTATAGCGCCGATTTGTGGCGGGATCAACTCCATGATTTTATCAGTGAAGTTATTGGTCAAAAAACAATTTTAGTAGGTAACTCCTTGGGAGGATATGCTTGTTTATGCGTTGCTTCTCAACGTTGTGATAGTGCTGCGGGTGTAGTATTACTTAATAGTGCAGGTCCTTTTTCCCAAGTAGAAAATCAAATTCAACCTGCTGCAAATCCCCTCAAAAAACTTTTAGGAAACGCTATTAAATGGTGTTTTAAACAACGGTTAGCACAGTCTTTGTTATTTGAATATACGCGGCAAAAATGGGTAATTCGGAGAACATTGGAAAAAGTTTATCTTGACAAAAATGCAGTCACAGATCAATTAGTCGCAGAAATTCAACGTCCTGCTTATGATCCAGGGGCTTTAGATGTATTCATTTCTGTTTTTAGCACTCCTCAAGGTGAGAAAGTTGATGTTCTACTCAAACAATTAAATTGTCCTTTATTGTTATTATGGGGAGAAGCAGATCCTTGGATGAAAGCGAGAGAACGTTCTCAGAAATTCCATGAATATTATCCCCAATTAACAGAATATTTTCTCATAGCTGGTCATTGTCCCCATGATGAAATCCCTGAACAAGTGAATTTACATTTACGTAATTGGGTAATTAGTTTGAATTAAATTTGCATTAAAATTAGGATGGGTGGGCATCTTGTCCACCCCACAATATTTTTAATATACAGCAAGTTCAGCTTGAGTGAGGTACACCTTGTGCGGGCATCTTGCCCGCACCACAAGAGTTTTATTATTAATATCTGTACTTCATAATATCGGGAACTGCTGTATTAAAATATTTTTATTTTTACTTTAATTTTAAAAATTGACATCTTCTTGAAGATATATTTCTTTAGTTATAAATTGGTAATAGCAAGTTTTAATTTTAATTTGAATTAAAATTTTAATAATTACCTCTTTAGACTCAGGTATATAAATTGAAAAAGCTTAACACTAAGAATATCAACCATCTTCATAATCTTCATAAAATTAAAATTCTAGATATAATGACACAATCTGTAGAGACAAAACCACAAATTCAGGAATTGCGTAAACTACTAGAAGGTATTGAATGTGGAATGTTAACCACAATTGATGATCAT
>NZ_KE384665.1:88541-111934 GCF_000426925.1 Dolichospermum circinale AWQC310F
TAGTTTACATAGTCGCCCTATGTCAATATGGAATGAAATTGATCATAATGGTACACTTTGGTTTTTCACTTTAGCTAATTCCCATAAAGTCGTAGAAATTGAACATCATCAACAAGTAAACGTCAGTTTTTCTGCACCTAATCAACAGCGATATGTTTCTATACTAGGTTCAGCACAATTAATAAGAGACGGTGATAAACTTGAAGAAAAATGGCAGCCAGGATTAGAAATTTGGTTTCCTCAAGGGATAGATGAACCTGATATTGCTTTACTAAAAGTAAAAGTTAATAAAGTAGATTATTGGGAAAGTTCCTCTAGTTTTAGTCCGCAAACAATTAGTTTTTTACCGTTAAATTCTCATCTCTAATAGCCAAGCCACAATACCTATCTCCCCAACTTCCTCAAGCAGTTGGGGAGATATGTTTACATATAGACTAAATCATCCTAAAAATAACTTATATGCAGGATTATCACTTTCATGCAAATAGCTATAACCAAGAGTATCTAAAAATGATTGCCATTCTGTCATTTCATGGGGAGGAACTTGCATTCCTACTAAAATGCGTCCATAATCTGCGCCATTATTGCGATAATGAAATAAGCTAATATTCCAATCAGGAGACATGGAAGTTACAAATTGCATTAAAGCACCGGGACGTTCAGGAAATTCAAAGCGATAAAGTAGTTCATTTTCTGCTAGGGGAGAATGTCCTCCTACCATGTGACGTAAATGCAGTTTTGTTAATTCATCATCTGTTAGATCTATGGTTTTTAAATCGTGAGATTCAAAATTTTCAACCATTTTTGCTGCGTCTGCACGATTTTCTATTTGCACACCCACAAAAATATGCGCTTCTTTTTCGTTAGCAATACGATAATTAAATTCAGTTAAATTCCGTTTACCAATACATTCACAAAACTTTCTTAAACTGCCTCTTTCTTCGGGAATTTTAACTGCAAAAATGGCTTCTCGACGTTCTCCAAATTCTGCCCGTTCAGCCACAAAGCGCAACCGATCAAAATTCATGTTAGCGCCACAAGCAACAGCAACCAGGGTTTGATTGGCAATTTTTTCTCTTTCTGCATAAACTTTTGCCGCTGCGATCGCTAATGCCCCGGCAGGTTCTAAAATAGAACGAGTATCCTCAAAAACATCTTTAATGGCCGCACAGGTGGCATCTGTATCCACTAAAATAATTTCATCTACATATTGTTGACATAAACGGAAGGTTTCTTCTCCTACTTCCCGCACCGCTACCCCGTCAGCAAATAAACCCACCTGAGACAACCGCACTCTTTCACCAGATTGCAGTGATTGATACATAGCGTTAGCGTCCACGGGTTCAACACCAATAATTTTAATATCGGGACGCAAGCGTTTAACATAAGCAGCAATACCGGAAATCAAACCACCACCACCAATGGCCACAAAAATGGCGTGAATAGGTTGTTGATATTGTCGGAGTATTTCCATACCAATTGTTCCCTGACCAGCAATGACATCAGGATCATCAAAGGGATGTATAAAAGTTAATCCCTTTTCCGCTTCTAATTGGCGAGCGTAAGCGTAAGCATCGTCATAATTATTACCATATAGTATTACTTCTCCTCCCCTGGCTTTGACTGCATTAATTTTTACTTGGGGTGTAATCACTGGCATGACAATAATTGCCTTTGTTCCCAAGCGACTAGCAGCTAAAGCGACACCTTGGGCGTGATTTCCCGCAGAAGCCGCTATGACACCCTGCTTCAGTAAATCTGGTGTGAGATTGACCATTTTATTATAAGCGCCCCGTAATTTGAAGGAGAAGACTGACTGCATATCTTCCCGTTTCAGTAGGAGTTTGTTATGAATACGCTGGGAGAGATTGGGTGCATATTCGAGGGGTGTTTCCTGAGCTACATCATAGACACGGGCGGTAAGGATTTGTACTAAATAGTCGCAATACATATCAAGGGGTGCATTTCGGGTTGGTTGTTAATTGTACCGCTTGTTGGGTCTTTTGGTGGCAGGTTTTGAGAAAAAGATTTCGCTTCTACATCCCGTGGTGCGGGCATCTTGCCCGCCATAATCATAAACATCCCGTGGTGCGGGCATCTTGCCCGCTATAATCATAAAAATCCCGTGGTGCGGGCATCTTGCCGGCTAAAAGTGTCCCTCACTCTTATAGTAATCCGCTGTAAAATATATCCATAGTGATTGTGTTTAAGAATACCCTGGGGCAATCACAGATTGATATTGGCAATTACAATAAACATCTCCGAAAATTAAATATGCGTGATTTACAACCCTTGTAGAGACGTTCCATGGGTAGGGATTCTCGGCTCTACAATCTTTACCGGAGATGTCTAATCAATAGTAAATCCAATCTCTGCGATCGCTTTTCCCATATCTCTAAGTAAAAATTCCTATACTATACCATCATTTAATGACATCCCACACTAATATTAGGTATGTTAGGTAAAGTAGATTTAGGGTTAGTGGTTAATTTTACCCATTGTTGTCCAGATGGTGCATTTAATTTGATGGAGTTTTGAGTTCTGAGGATGAAATTTTGGCTTCTGAGAATCAGGTTACGAGTTCTCAGCAGGGAGTTTTGAGTTCTGAGTACAGGGTTGGAAGTTCTGACTACAGGATTTTGAGTTTTGAAGACGGAGTTTTGATTTTTAAGTACGTAGTTGTGAGTTTTGAGCATAAAGTAAAGTTTTGACTTCTCAGCTTGATCATTCCTGTTTTTCAGAGGATATCATCATATCAATCTTTTGCCCCCTATATTAGTCAAGGCGAAAATTTTGAGATTTTAACTTTTCATGCCCTTCTACTCCAATATAGAATAGTAAATAGACTTGATATAAGTAGGTGATCGAAAAAAAACCGACACAAGTAACGAAAAGTAAAGTTGCCCAAATCCTCTTCCCTGTTCCCTGTTTCCTGTTCCCTCGTCATAACGACAATTTTTAACCCCAACCTACTTACATTACTAATTAAGCGTAATTCCCAATGACCACTAAACGACATTACCACATTATTACCTTCGGTTGCCAAATGAATAAGGCCGACTCAGAGCGCATGGCTGGTATTTTAGAAGACATGAATTTTGAATGGTCAGAAGACCCAAATCAAGCAGATGTAATTCTTTACAACACTTGCACCATTCGGGATAATGCGGAACAAAAGGTATATTCCTATTTGGGTAGACAGGCTAAACGCAAACATGAACAACCTGATTTAACCTTGATTGTTGCTGGTTGTGTCGCTCAACAGGAAGGAGAAGCTTTATTACGACGAGTACCCGAATTAGATTTAGTTATGGGACCGCAACACGCTAACCGTCTCAAAGATTTGTTAGAGTCCGTTTTTGAAGGTAATCAAATTGTCGCTACGGAAGAAGTTCACATTTTTGAAGATATCACCCAACCCCGTCGGGATAGTCAGGTAACAGCTTGGGTAAATATTATTTATGGCTGTAACGAACGTTGCACTTATTGCGTAGTTCCCAACGTGCGCGGTGTGGAACAGTCCCGCAGACCAGAGGCGATTAAGTATGAAATTGAACAGTTAGGAAAACAAGGTTACAAAGAAATTACGCTGCTGGGTCAAAATATTGACGCTTATGGTCGAGATTTACCCGGTTCTACTCCCGAAGGTCGTCATCAGCATACATTGACAGATTTACTTTATTATGTACACGATGTGCCGGGAATAGAAAGAATTAGATTCGCTACTAGTCATCCTCGTTATTTTACAGAAAGATTAATTAAAGCTTGTGCTGAATTACCAAAGGTTTGTGACCATTTCCATATTCCCTTTCAATCTGGAGATAATGAGCTTTTAAAAGCAATGTCACGGGGCTATACTCATGAAAAATATCGCCGAATTATTGATACTATTAGAGAGTATATGCCGGATGCGTCAATAAGTGCTGATGCCATTGTGGGTTTTCCGGGTGAAACAGAAGTACAATTTGAAAATACTTTGAAATTGGTAGAAGATATCGGTTTTGATTTATTGAATACCGCTGCTTATTCACCCCGTCCCGGTACACCAGCAGCTTTGTGGGATCATCAAATCAGTGAAGAAGTAAAAAGCGACAGACTGCAAAGATTAAATCATTTAGTTAATATTAAAGCAGCCGAGCGATCGCAACGTTACTTTGGACGCATTGAAGAAGTATTAGTAGAAGCTGAAAACAGTAAAGACAAAACCCAGGTCATGGGAAGAACCGGGGGAAATCGTCTCACATTCTTTACAGGTGATATTAATTGTCTAAAAGGGAAAATAGTCAAGGTCAAAATTACCGAAGTTCGTCCTTTTAGTTTGACAGGAGAAGCGATAGAAGTTCGTCAAGTCGTAACAGTTTAATAAACCATAGAATCGTTATCTATTTTTTGTAGGTCGGGTTAAGGGACAGCGTAACCCGACACTCATGTTGGGTTTCATACTAACCTAGAAGCTTAAATATAAACATCTATTCAAATACAGGAGGCCATAATTCAGAAATAGCAATTTCCCAACCAGGAAATAATTCACTTACCGTTAATTTATCATCTTCTGTTAATAATGTAATTTTACCATCAGGACGATAAACAGTAACAGTTAATTCATCAGGATTGATTAGAATTGCTACCTTTGCACCTAATTCTAAAAACAATTTGAGTTTATCTTCTAATTTAGAAACTCTATCAGTTTTTGATTTAATTTCTACTACTAAATCGGGAACTAAATTACCAAAATCTCTCACAGTCCGTTTTAATCTTTGAGCAGAAACAAAGGAAACATCAGGAGCGCGTAAATCAGTATTTGGCATAATAAACCCACCACTGGAGTCAAATATTCTTCCTAATTTACGAGGTTTGATCCAATTACCTAATAATCTAATCAATTCAGCACCAATTTCACTAGATTCTATATCCGATGGACCCATAATTAAAATATTCCCTTCTTGTAGTTCTATTTGATAGTCGTTATCATCATCTTTTAATATTTGTTCTATTTTTTCTACGTTGTCAATTGTCAGAGTCATATAATTTTCATCTCCAGTGATATTTGTGATGATTTGTTATCATAGCACTGTAGGGTGCGTCAGATATGACAAATCTATTTTTTGATAGAATTTATGCAGTCTGACGCACCTTACTTAACTTGTAACAAGTCCCTGAAATATTTTATCTGATAATTCTGATAATAGAGTCAAAGAATTAATTTTATCAAAAATTATTTGCAAATTCTGAGAACTTAGTAACCATGTTTTTTCTTGAATTTTATCGTATGAGATGTTATCAAACTCAATTTTAGATAGATTTTTTAAATAGCTTGTTTGGTTAGATTCAAGTTTAACATATTTAAAAAAACTCTTTTTATTTTTGGATAACAAGAAAATTCCAGTATATGTAATTACAGAATCAAAAACTTCCACATCAGTTAAATCTATAAATTTTTCTAGCAATGTATTTTGATAAATAAATTCTTTCAACTTTGTACCATAGTCGGAAACGTAGGTAAAACGCCAATTTGTATTTTCTGGATGATGATAAACAATGAAAGCAGCATCAATATTTTGCCAATATTTACGCAATAAATTTCTTAATCCTACCCGATTTCGTTCTAAGATAATACCATTTGCTAGGGTGACTTCATAAACTGCGATTTGTCTATCAATACCATTTTCGTCAAGTAATATATAGCCTAATTTTTGAGCATTAGTAGCCACATGATCATCAATACCTGTCAAGTTTTCAGGAGTTGATAATAATTGCACATTAGCAAATGTTTGTCCTAGAAATTGTTTCCATTTAGCTTGGTTGTAACGTTGATTAAACAGGTTTTGGATTTGTTGTTTTTTCATAATTTTGGTATAGGTTAATTACATTCATTTCTTAGTCCACGTAGGTGGGTTTTGTTTGTGTAGCACCGAATTATATTCGCAGGTTTAATTCTGTTTTATCCACTGTCGAAACTTCCTTAAAGTAGGACTTCTCCCAATAATACGACTTTCTTGAACGAATTGAGGAATTATTTGCAAAATTGGTAAATTAGGAAAATTAGGACTAAATTCTGATTCTATATATTTACCATTTTGTAGAATATTAATCTGTAATTTATCATCTTCATATCGCCATATTTCGGGAACTGCTAAAGCTAAATAAGCATCTAATTGTGTTTTGGAAGTAACATCAATTTCTATGACTAAATCAGGAGGAGGATCAATAGTTAAATCTATTTTTTGTTTACCAATCATCTGTAGATGATTTTGAATATAAAATGAATCATCTGGTTCTATACCACTATTCATATCTTGACGTTTAAAAGTAGTTGAACCAAAACATTCACAATCAATTTCTAACTCCTCTAGGATAATTTTCACTAAATCTCCAATAATAACTTTCGCTACTTCATGCTTAGGTAACGGCATTTTAATTTCTAAATTCCCCTGATAATAAGCTAATCTACTACCACGATTTTCTCCTAATTCTGTTAATATTTCTTCAAATTCCGGCCAAGAAATTTTGTGTAATATAATTCTATGTCCTGGTGGTACTGTTAATTGTCTTAGTTGTATTGTCACCATATTAGAAAAGGGGTAGATTACATAAAAGATTCAGAAATAATTAATACTGGTTTCTCAACTTTTCTTTTTTCTCCTTTTGGGAAATTGGCTGAATCTAGACTATATTTTTCAGCGATTTTATCAAGTTCCAAAATAGCTACATCTAATTTTAACTTTTTCTTTTGTAATTTGTCAACATCCGCAGGTAAATTAGTGTATTTTCCTATATCAATTAACATGATAATTTTCTTAATATTTTCCCTTTGTTTTTCCATAATTTTAGGATGATTAATAATTTGAGACAGGAACTTTTTAGCATTTTGGGCTACACCTCCAAACGCTTCTGGATCTATTTGTGATTGTACTAGGTTATATTCTATCCTTTCAAAATGCTTGATAGCGTTATTTATGTGATCATGATGGTTAGCGATTAATTCTTCAGGTTTTTCGTTTTCATCAGCTTCAAATATTTTAAATGCTTCTAAGGGTGTAATCTGTCTGGGTTGGTTATGACTATCTATCCAATAAAACTCAAATTTTCTATCTGTCTTTAAAAAAGCAATTGTACCATTTTGTAAAGCAGGTTTTTTAATTGCAGTGGAATTTCTACCTACTCTCGATTTTAAAGGCATTTTTTTGATTTTCTCAAACCAAGTTTGATGTTTTTTTCTAAAGTTTCTTAAAAAGTACAAAAATCTTAATCTTTCGTCTTGTTCTTCCTGATAATTCCCGCTAAAAAGCTTAACTTCATCTAAAATTTCCTCAGTGGAGAATACTTGATTATCTTCTCCAAATGCAGTATGAAAAGCCTGAATTTTCATCAAAGCAGTTTTGTTTAACTGAATTTGTGAATCTCCCTGTGCTGAGGGATAAAAAACATAGTTATAAATTGCATTGGCTTTTGTCCCAATGCGATTAACTCTGCCAATTCTTTGCATTAATTTAGTTGAGTTCCAAGGTGTATCATAGTGAATAATCACATTAGAACGATGTAAATTTACACCTTCTGCTAAAACCTCTGTAGTCATGATAATATTATAATCATTTACTTGTTTATCTACCGCACAATTAGCATCAAAATTACTAACAATAGTATCATAAAGCTGTTTTCTGTTTTCACTAGAAACTACCAAAACATCTTTGCGAAATTTGTCCTTTAAAGCCTGGGACAAATAATCAACAGTATCCTTTGATTCAGAGAATATCACCAATTTACCTTCTAAATTCGTCTTTTTATCAAAAAATAGATTATTTAATTTAGTAATAAATACATCTAATTTAGGATCATTTTCAATTGCGTTCCAATCTTCTACTAATTCGCTTAAAATTTCAGCATCTTTCCTTAAACTTTCAATAAAATCAGGTTTAAAATCCGTACTTTTAAAAGTTTGATTTTTAGGATTTTCTTCGCTTAGTCTCTCAATTTCTTTTTCGATTTCTTCCTCACTCCAACCCTTATCTAACAACTTATTAATATTAGTATCAGGAGCTATAAATATTTTATCATTAGCGAACATAGTAATCATTCTATTGGTTGCTTGTTGAAAATTAGTTAATGATTTTTTAAAAGCATAAAAACTACTTTCCAATCTTTTCACTAATTGGGTTTTCATGATAAATGCTAAAGATTTAGAAACCGTTTCCGCATTTTCATAATACTTACTTTGAATTTCTGGATTTAACCCCGCTATAGCTTGATAACGACTATATGTAAGTTTATATGTCAGTTGTTCCTTACCAGTCAGATAAATCACAGTTTTATGAAATAACTCATTTAATTTTTCATCCATGAGATATTCCACTTTTTGAGGTGGTTTTACTTGAGGAAATATAATTCCTTGCGCTACTAAATCTAATTTATATTCAATAATATTTTCTAAATCTGTTCTAGTTCTTCTAATAGTAATAGGTTCAATTACCTTACTCCTAATTTCTCCATAAATTGCTCTGAGTTTATTCACATCTAATTCTTCAAATCGTTTCAAACTTTTATACTGTTCCATTAAAGGATTGAAAAAAGCAGTTAAATTTGTAATTGGTAGTGTTGACTGTCTAGCGTCTTGAAACATTTGAATTTGATAATAAATGTCATCTGGACGATTATTTAAAGGTGTCGCAGATACTAAAATTACTTTTTTTTGATTACCGGGAATTAAACCCTGATTTATTCTGGGACTTTTACAAATTAATTGCAAGTTTTGAAAAGCACCAGTTTTATGATGACGAAATTTATGGGCTTCGTCAACTATCACTAAATCATATTCTTCCTTGTTCCAATAATCTTGATGTTGTGTTAATATCTTATCAAGACTACCATTAGTGATAAACTTGGTATATTTGTCAATATTAAAATATTTGAAAGTGTTTTTCCAGTTCTTTTCTACTGCTGGAGGATAAACAACTAATATTTTAGTATTGTTTCTGCCATTTTCCATTAAAAACTTTTTAGCTACCATAGCTGCAATTACGGTTTTACCTAATCCCACCACGTCAGCTAAGATAAAGCCATTGTGCTTAATCAACATATTAAAACCTTGATTTACAGCATCAACTTGATAAGAAAGTTTTTTAAAATTTTCCGGTAAATCACCAATGTAATCAGCATCATAATTAATATTTTCGCCAACATATTCACTAAAATATTCACTCAGCAATTTTATATATAATTCAAAGGGAGTGGTTTCTGCATTCAAATAAGTTTCTTTAGTGATATCTTTAATATCAACTGGTAATATATCAACAGATTCAACCCAAAGTTTCTCAAATTCTGTAGTCGCAAATTGCACATCCTCATATTCCGTTAATTGCACATTAAACTCATAATTATAAAAATTTCCCCCACCCAAACCTGCATCTGTGAGATTAGAAGAACCAGTTATGACCGTAGCTGGTGTATGTTGATTAAATGGTTCAGGACGTAAAATATAAACCTTCGCGTGGATGTTTTTTTCTGGATGTGCTTTGACTTGAATTTTGTTTTGAATTATGTCATCAATGAATTGTAAAATCCCTTGTTCAGTCTCTTGATCATAATTAGCACTTTGAATATCTTTTTGAATTTCCTGAATAAAATCTGCTCTTGTCCTTTCCTCTTGTTTAAAAAATTCCAGCCCTGATTTTTGAGCATGAGCCAGCATTTTATCAACATTAATTCCTACTAATATTCTAATCTGGGGAACTTTGTCTAAAAATGGTCTAATCCTAAAATAACCTGATGCTCTAAAATATCCTACCAAAGCATCAAAATATTGAATATGAGGATTATATGTAAACACCCCTGCAAACTTGTTAATTAGGGTATTTTCTTCGCTATTAGTGAAAAATTTTGTTGACATAGTGATGTTTTTTAGAGGATGTTTTAAAAGTGGAAACAATAAAAATCCAGTTCCCTCCCCTCTTGTAAAGGGTGGAAACAATAAAAATCCAGTTCCCTCCCCTTTGCAAGGGGAGGGTTAGGGTGGGGTAAAAAATATTTGATACATCAACCATAACTTTTCAAACACCCTCTTAGATATTCTTTCCCCCATTCTCCATAATATTACTTTTTAAAGCTACTTAAAGCTACTTTTTAAAGCAATAGATAATTGTCGTAATCTTTCACTAACTTCTAAATTAGATGCTTGTGATTTTAAATTATTTGGTATCTCCGCTAATAAAAGTGGATTTCCTTGTAACCATTCATTCAAAGCTACCCCCGTCCAAGTACCTTCCTTTTCTCGAAAACTATCAACTAAACCCTTGAGTTCTTGAATACAATAGGATTCAAAACTAGCAGCGTTAAAAATTGCAAACTTTAAATATTCCTCAAAAGCATTAATATCATTTTCCACTTCAAAAATTACCGCTTGTTGTGGTATTTCATTATTAATAGCTGCTGTTGCTATTCCTGTTACTATTCCCGTTATTCCCAATACTTGTTGACGAACTTCTAAGTTAAAAAGTAAATCTGCACCATATTTGACATATCTTTTCAGAAGACTATAAGCAGGTTCTTTACCACTATAATAATTGTCAACAATTTCAATATCTACCCCCAGACCTTTAATGATTTTATTGCGCGTGTCACTATTAACAGGACCTCTAATTAATGCTTCTGCGACAGGCCGCGCAAACCGCAAAAATAAGACACTGAGACTATTTTCCAATTTAGCCAAAAAATAATCTTCTGAATTTTCAATTAACCTAGCTTTTACTTGATCACTTCCCCATAATAAACTTGTCATATATGTAACCAAGTTTAAGGATTCATGTTGTAATTCTAAAGCCAATTGTCTAGCAATATTAGATAAAAGTCTACTTATATCATTATACAAATCCTCTCTCCAAGCAAAGTTAGCTTTCATTCTATCAAATTCAGGATTAGAATTAGCCAAAAAGATAGTATCTTTCTTTTTAAATGTTTCCCCTCGGAGTTTCTGCATTTCCTGATCAACGATTTCCAGATATCCTTCTCGAAACTTCTCTATTTGAGTTAGAGAATTAGCAGTTAAATCTTCTACAGCTTTATTGACAACATAGGTATCATAATATTTTTGTAAATCAGCTTTAATGATTAACCATTTTTGATTCCACCATTCTGCAAATAAAACCCGTTGATTGTTTTCTGCAAATAGCTTGGCCTGTTCAGGATTTTCTGGATGATTTTTACTAACTAAACGATAAATTTCTTCAGATGTGCTAATAATTGTATTTAGAGAAGCTTCACACCGTTTCCTTAAAATAGCGACTCTTTCGGTATTAATATAATCAAAGATTTTCTCCTTAATTATCGGCATACCAGTAGCATCTGTTTTGAGAATTTCCACATCATCAATACCTGTTAATCTCTGTAAATGAGATTGAATAACATGAGTATCTCCTATTTCTAATTTAGTTTGTTCTCCAGCAATATTATTTAATAGCAAATATGCACCAGCAGAACCAGAAACTATTCTATGATTTGGTAAATTTGCCCGTTTTAACCAATCTTGAGCAGCTTCTTGAATGTGGGTTTTCATTGCTTCTGCACTACCTAATGAATCAATGCGACTTAAAAATACAAATAATTTATCAGCAACAGTGACGTTTTTATCTCCCTGTTCTGTAAACTTAATGATTTCTAATTCCTTTTCTCGCAGACTGGTAAAACGCTGTACTAATATCACAGCATCACAATCTGATAACATTTCTTGAGCTTCGTCAACGTGCTTTGCTAAACCAGAATCTAAACCAGGAACATCATAAAATACAATCCCTTCCGCTTGTGCAAGTTTGTTTGTATAAAGTCTCGCTTCTAACACAGCATGAGCATATTTTTCATCTGCGACATATTTTTTTAAAGGTTCTCGAATATCCTCTAATCTCGTAAATGGAAATGTTAGATTTCCTTCTTGTCTCACTTCTTGTAAAGTGATTTCATTGGTGCGAATAGTATTAATATCTTCTTGGGCTTGAGCTTTTTCTAATTCTTTGAGTAAGTTAATAAATTCAGCTTCGGTTTTTGCTTGTACTTCTAATCTTTGTTCTGATTCATGTTCAACTGAATAAATTTGTGTGGTGGTAAATGTACATCTTCCTCCTTTTGCGGGGAGTAAATCACATTCTAACCAAGCATTAACAAAGGTACTTTTTCCGGCTTTTTCTAACCCAACAACTGCAATCCGAAATTCACGTTTTTTGAGTCTTTCTAGTTGACGACGTGCGGGTTGTGCTTCTTGTATTAGGATTTGTTTTAATTTTGCGGGAACTTCTGCTTGAGGTAAGTTGGCTAAATTAACGGCGTGTCTTTGGATGTTTAATGCGTCTGTTAAACGGGTTTCGTAGTAGGAAGATGCTGTTTTCCAATCCATTTTGTAGATACTCCTTAAATACGGTTAAATTCTTCTAATCCAGAAAGATCCATAAGACATCCTAATTCCTCAATATAACCTTGCACATTTTCAGAGAGATTTTCTTTCAAGGAATAACGCGTCTTTTTATTAATCACGTTTCGACCATCATTAATATTGATTTTGATATAAACTTCCCGTTTACTATCAGACAATCGAACCTCATTTGTCGTGTTCAACTTAACTTTTGAGTTGACATCTGTAGTACATAGAAAATATGATGCCCTATTTATAATATCTATTAATTGATCAAAATTTAAAGTTGAACCAGTTTCTAAATTGCTGGCTATGGATGCTGGAATTATAAGGCATAAATCAACAGGAAGTGGACTTTGATAACTGGGTTGCTGTTTTCCTTCTTTAAGTTTTGACTCCTGTGATTCTTGATCTTTTTGCTTACTACTGATTTTGTTGTAAGTAATCCCCCCAACTAATGTCAGTCCTGTTATTATAAGTATCCACAACTCCATATTTCCCCCTATATTACAATTATTCAGAAATGTTGCAGTTTTATTGACAGCTTTTGCAGATTCTCGAAAAAGTATATTATCTGCAAAAATTACATCCAACAAGTTATCAATTATTTCCTTATCTTCTTCTATAGAAGAATCAGATTTTATTCCAAAATAATCACATATTTCTCTTGTTTTTACTGATGATTGTGATTGTTCTTCCCCAACTATTATCCGAATAGTTTTATATAAACGGCCAGTTTCTGAGTTGCGTGATTGATTAGGATCACTCACTTTTTTAACAAGTTGTTGATATAAAACTTTGAAATTATTGTTTGCCATTGTATTTTAAGACTCCTCTTTTAATAAAGTGTTTAGAATAGAAAACTCTTTTGCCATTTGTTGAGCTTTTTGCTGCATAGGTTGCCAAACATTTCTTTCCCTCTCGAAATCTACGGTAATTTCTTTGTTAGCTTGATTAAGTCTGGTTTGATAACGGTCAATAATATCATTCTGAATTTCACCTACATTTTTTTTTAGGATACCAATTTGTTTAAGTAACCATTCAGCTATCTCTTTAACAATTTCTCCTTCGGCATCTCCAGCCTGAGATAGCCACTTTTCAAGTAATTCATCTGCACTAAGTATTTTTGCATTTTTAGTAGAGCGAGTTTTATCGAACTCTTCAAACCACAACCATCGGAAAAAACTTCTAGTCTTTTCTGTAACAGTACCGTCTGTAATTAGAAAATCAGCTTGAAATTTAAAGTTTATTTTAGGCTGCTTTTCAACTTGAAGCAATTTAGATTCAGGGAAATTGATTCCCATGTTTGGTGCAGATTCGTTCGCTTTTGTTTCAAAGTAAGATAAATAACATTTAAAAAGTTCCTCGACTGCGTTGTGCATTCTATTGAGTTCTTGCTTGCAAATTTTTTGCAACACATCTTCCATGACAAGACTTAAATCATTGGCTAATAGGTTAAATTCTTTATTTAGACCTTGAATTTTTTCCTGAAGCTGATCTTTCTCATAATCAGTTTTTGCTACTGTTTCTTCACCTGTTTGTGCAAGAGAACCTGTATAGCCTAATTTAATTAGTCCTTCTAAGCGACTTTTTAAAGAAGTTATCTTTCTGTAGTCTACTTCCTGTAAATATGTGTTTTGTAAATCTACTGTTCCATTTTTTAAAGATCCTGCAACTGCTTCTAAAACACTGTTTATACCTTGACGTAATTCTCTTGGCCATGCATATAGTGGAAACAACTTATCTCCCAATCTATTGTAAGGTTCAACATTTGTGAGTTCCTTAAGAGTTTTCTCCAAGTAAAAACCTGGTTGTTTTTTTGACTGTCCTGTAAAGGCTTGCTGAATCTCTATATCTAATCTTTCAAAAGGCTCTCTGAGTTGTGTGGTGCTAAATTCTAACAAACGCTCAAGTGCGAATCTACTTTGTTCTATCTTTTTACATTCTTGTTGATAGTTTTCTTGCCAACTATTAAGAATTGCTGTTGTTGTTTGTAAAGCCCATTCTTTGATAGCATTTCCAGCAGCAATATTAAAACGATCTATCATTTGTGGAATGACTAACTGGGGAAAATGTTTATTAATATGCTCTCGTAAATTTTCCTGAAATTCTTCACCATAGGAATTTTGCCATAATGCTTCAGCAACTCTCTTTCTATCGTGTCTGCTCCATTTTTCTGTGTTACGGTGCAAATCTCCTAATATATCTTTTCCGATTAATGTTTTAAAATGTGTATCTGCTTTCTCACACGCATTAAAACTGTAGTTATCATCGGAATTTTGTATTTGAATGGATAATAGAGCAGGCCATGTACTCAGTCTTACTACTTCCAAATTTTCAATTTCTGGTGTATAGTCCCTTAATCGTTCCGTCAATTCATTTTTAATATCACGAATAGCTTTTTCTACAAAGCGATTTTCTGATTCTGGCCAATACTCATTTTTCCGAAAAACATCAATTTTATTGAGAACAAAAAGCATTCGTGCAGGAGAACCTTCTAACTCTTTTACCTGCTTTACAACTTCTAGCAATAAACTCTTGACTTTCTGCTTATCGGTCTCTTCACTGTTATATGTGACAATACATAAAGCTTCTCGACATTGCCGCCTAATAACATTTGCGCTATTTTCATCACCCACATGAGCTAACCCAGGTAAATCAAGTATTCTTACCTTTGTTCCTCGTGGCAGTTCTAACTGAAATTCATTTGAAAATCTGAAGGGGTAAGAAATTGTAAATTGTGGACTGGTTAAATTTGCCTGTGTTTCTCTGTTGTCAATATAATTTATCATCGTCGTGTAAAGACGTTGACGGATTTTATCATCATTAATTCCTCTCCATTCTCCACATTCCCATAACGCCCCCGGTGTTTCATGAATGATCAGAGATTTTTCTTTACTATACTCAATAGTCACTGCACCCGCGCTCATTTCACTAACTGCAACTGGGACAATTTCAGCACCACATAATAAATTAACTAAGGTGCTTTTACCACTACTTGTAGTCCCTGTGGTGGCTAAGGTAAGAGTAGGATTTTGTAATTCGTAAATGAGTTGATTTAAGGCTAGTTCTAAGTTGTTGGATAGTTCTTGTATTTCTGGCTGATAACTCTCTGGTAAATGCTGGGATATTTCTGTGTGAAAGTTATTCCAATATTGTGCCAGTAGCTTGGCTTTAAACTCGATTTCCTCAAATACTTTATATACTGAGTTGCTCATATTGCCAAATCCATACTTGGTAACTTTGGGTGTTGTCTGGTTAAAAATCCTATTACATAGTATATACATAAAATATTTAATAAAGCAAGTCAAGGCAAAAAATAGCTTAGTAACAATAGCTCCACCGGAATTTGGTGACAAGTTTAGTCAGGGGTGCTAACTTATCTGGTGATCTCATTCCCATACTCTGTATGAGAGTGAGATATACGCACATTTAATTTTCACCAGATGTTTATTGGCAAAAATTCCCCTTCTTCCCTACTACCTAATTTAAAACTGCTCTAAATACTGATTAAGATCCTCAATAACGCGGGTAAGTTCCGCTTCTGTTGTCAACCGAATACCTAAATTGCGAATTGTTAACAAAACTTTAGCCGCAAAGGGAGTAGGCCAGATATTAGGATTACAAAATATCTCCACAAATACATCCCCAGTATAACGATACTCCAGGGAGGGTTGGGGGCTAACTTTACCTGTACCTGGGGTGGTTTTAGCAGCAACAGCTTTGAGGCTTTTCATTAATTCATTGATTTCTGCTTTTAATTCTTGCGCTGCTTGGGGTGAAAAACTGAAGGAAACAGAACCTTCTACTAGATTTAGTGTTAGAGGTACAGAAGACATAAGCTACTTATTAAAAATAATTCGTAATTATCCATATTACCTGAAGATGCTACCAGATACCCAACTTCTCAAAGAAGTTGAGTATCTTTTTGTGTAATAAAGAGATTAATTCCTAATTAGCAACTTTTGACCTATTTCCTGGATATTTATTCCTAGAAATAAATACCTATTGTTGTACAGTAAAATAATAAATTCTCCATTCTTTTTTTCCACAATTACACAATTATAAATATATGACTTACGATAACCGCACTGAAGTCAGAAAAGTTTTAATTATCACTCTCCTGCTGAATGTATTCGTCATGGGTTTAAAAGTCGTTGTAGGTTATTGGACAGGTTCGTTAAGTTTACTAGCGGATGCTTTACATAGTGTGACAGATAGTGCTAATAATGTCTTAGGATTAGTTGCTATTAAGTTTTCTTCACCATTACCAGACCGAGAGCATCCTTACGGACACAATAAATTTGAAGCAGTGGGGGCTTTAGGTATCGCTGCATTTTTAGGTATAGCCTGTTTTGAAATTGTCCAAGGTGCAGTAGAAAGAATTATCAAAGGTGGTGAACCTGTGAAAGTATCACCTATAGAACTGTGGTTATTACTGATTGTGTTAGGAGTAAATATTTTCGTCGCCTTTTATGAGCGCAATGTCGGGAGAAGAGTCGGTAGTTCCATTTTAGTCGCTGATGCTACCCATACCATGAGTGATGTGTGGGTGACAATCTCCGTTATTGGTGGTTTAATCGGGGTTTGGTTGGGTTATCAGTTGTTAGATGTCCTACTGGCTTTCCCAGTGGCTTTACTGGTATTTTGGAGTGGTTGGTCAGTTTTAAAAGAAAATTTACCTTGGCTGGTAGACCAAATGGCGATCGCTCCAGAAATAATTCATACAATTGCAGTTTCCGTACCTGGTGTCATTAACTGTCATGATATCGCCTCCCGTGGTGTAATTGGCCGTCAAGTATTTATAGAAATGCACTTAATTGTAGATGCAGGCGATGTAGAGACTGCTCATATTATCACTGAAGAAGTAGAAAGACAACTAGAAGAACGTTTCAGTCCAGTCAGGATTTTAATTCATGTTGAGCCACCCGCATATCAGTCGGAGCGCATAACCTTTGAATCTGAGTAAACACTGCTATTAATAGTTAGTTGTTTCTACTAGATAATATTTTTCACCTGTTTATATAGTAAAGTAAACACAAATATAGCCATTCCCATTCAATTGAACGCAGATGGACGCAGATAAACGCAGATAATTTTGTACTTCATTAAACTGAGAAACGCTATATATTCGCCAATACACACTAAAAAGTAAGATACTTACCAAAAATACACTATGGCTAATAATTTTATGAACTACTACGTGATCTATGATGGCAACTGTAATCTTTGTGTAACTTTAGTCCAATTGTTGGAAACTTTAGACCAAGGGAAACTGTTTCGCTACGTTTCTATGCAAGATGAAGAGACATTATGCCAATGGGGAATTACTTCCATAGATTGTCAACAGGGGATGATTTTAATTGATAGTAATGCCACAGAGAAACGTTGGCAAGGTAGTAATGCTGCTGAGGAAATTGGACGACTATTGCCTTTGGGTAGTATATTTGTGGATGCGTATCGGGCGTTACCGGGGATGAAATGGGCTGGGGATAGGTTTTATGAACAAATTCGGGATCATCGTTATACATTGTTTGGGAAGCGTTCTCAAACCTATCAATCAGTATACTGTGTAGATGGTAGTTGCAAAACTGATCATGAGTAATTTTGAGTTAGACTTTAATTTAGTACACAAGTTCTATTATGTAAGAATTTAAACCTCTTTTCTGGGCTATTGCCGTTATTTTTGCATTTAAAGCCTAAAATATATTTAACCTTAAAGGTTAACAATATTTATGAAAGATTGGTATAATGGATATTGTATTCGAGAATAGCAAGTTTGAAGAAGAGTGCAATAAGCAACGCCTTTTAGTCAAAAATCATGGTGCAGATAGAGCAAAACGCATCCAAAAACGGCTCAATTCCTTACTTTACGCCAACGTACTAGAGGATATGCGAAATGTTCCTGGACGTTGCCACGAATTAGTTCATGATCGAGCAGGTCAATTAGCGCTTGACTTGGATCATCCATACAGACTCATCTTTGAACCCGCAAATGACCCAATTCCCACCAAATTAGATGGTGGTCTCGACTGGAATCAAGTAACTACCGTAAAAATAATCGGCGTGGAGAATTATCATGGAAAGTAAGATCCAAAATCGGTACAATCCAGATTACGTTTCACCTCCGGGGGATACCCTGTTGGAAGTGCTGGAAGATAGGGGTATGACCCAAGCAGAACTGGCTGAACGGACAGGAAGACCAAAAAAAACAATTAATGAAATTATTAAGGGTAAAGCCGCAATTACCCCAGAAACAGCATTACAACTAGAACGGGTATTCAATATCCCAGCCAGTTTTTGGAACAATCACGAACGACATTACCGGGAATTTTTAGCACAAAAGGAAGAAAAAAAGCGTTTAGCAAAACAAGTACCCTGGCTGAAAGAAATCCCTGTCACAGCTATGATTAAATCTGGCTGGATTCGCCGCTGTGGGGATAAAGTAGAGCAACTGCGGGAAGTGTTAAATTTTTTCGCCGTCGCCTCCCCTGAACAATGGGAGGGTATATGGTTGAATCATCATATAAATTTTCGTCAATCTCAAGCATTTCAAAGCGACCCTAAAGCTGTATCTGCTTGGTTACGTCGGGGAGAAATCGAAGCATCGGCAATTGTTTGCGCTCCTTACAATGCTAATAAGTTTAAAGAGACACTACAAAAAATCCGTACTCTCACATTAGAACCACCGGAAATTTTCCAACCAAAACTAGTACAATTATGCGCAGAAGCTGGTGTGGCTGTGGTTTTTCTGCCAGAACTTCCGAAAATGCGAACTAGTGGTGCAACTCATTGGTTGAATGCTGACAAAGCCCTTATTCAACTCAGTTTGCGGTATAAAACTGATGATCATTTGTGGTTTACATTCTTCCATGAAGCTGGTCATATTTTACTACATGGTAAGCGGGATTTCTTTCTTGAGGGAACAGGTATTATCTCCGTTGAGGATCAAGAAAAAGAGCAGGAAGCTAACAAATTCTCTGCGGATATACTCATTCCTCCTGGAGATTTACAACGATTTCTGGACTCAGTTTCACAAATTAGTAAAACCAATATTATCCAGTTTGCTAATGAGATTGATATTGCACCGGGAATTGTTGTTGGTAGACTTCAACATGATCAAGTTTTACCCTCTAATCACTGTAATGATTTAAAGCAAAGGTGGGAATGGGCGTTAGATCAACAGAAAAACTAATTATTTTTACTGACTCGGCCGATTAAACACCTCTAAAATTTGCCGACAAACCTGTTTGAGTTTTTCCCCAACAACAGCCAAAGGTACAGAATCACCGATAAAACTCCAGGTTTCCACGGTAGAAAGTCGCCAAACTTCACCACGATGGTCAAATCCAGCCGCTTCTACACCAATGGCGCGACGGTGATCAGTGATGGGATCTTGATAAAATCGAATTTGAATTAAAATACTACGACAGCGCCAAGATTTGCTGACACCGGGGAAGTGAAAAGCGATGTCAATGGAATCTGGATCTACTAATTCTCTGGTTTCCAGGTCATTATGCCAGGGTTTGAGATCGGATTTGACATCAGGAAATTCGTATTTAAACAAATTGACCACCGTAGCAATTTTGCTGGCAAATTCGAGGTTTGTGGCTTGTTCGGCTGCGTTCACTCAATAATCTCCTATATTCGGTTAACCTGGAGGGAAGATGAAGATAAAGACAGAAAAACCTAAGTTAATTGTAACGGTTGATTACATAGCGATCTAAAATAACACTGTTCATCGGCAACTAAAGAAAAAATTAATTTCCATTTATGGTGCGTCAACGTTCTATTTTCTCACTGATTTTCGTATTATTAGCAACATTCCTGATTGGTTGTGGTGGTCCTAGTGTTGCTACTTTACCACCATCTTATACAGCAGCGGAAGTTGCTAAAATTCAGGAGTATGTTCCGGGAATTAAAGCGGTAATTGATCGCCAAGGGGAACTGAAAAGCTTGATTTCTGAGGGTGAATGGATAAAAGTCGGCAATTTTATCCATGGACCGATGACGGAAGCTAAGTTAAATATGACTTATGTAGTCCCCAATTTGGCACGGCAGAACCAGGGAAAGGCAAGACAAATCATTAAAGATTTGTTGAAGGACTTAGTAAAAATAGATCAATCTGCTACCGTTGGCAATACCAGTCAAGCTTTGAGTAACTACAAAGAGGCTTTTGTGGATATTGACAAGTTTTTAGAACTAGTTCCCGAAAAAAGTAGCTAAAGGAAAAGGCCACAGGCAAGAGGTAGGAGGAAACAGGGAATAGGGTAAAGAATAATAAATAATATATTTCTCCCTCTACTCCCTGCTTCCTGACTGCTTTCGAGTCTTGAATCACAAAATGCTAGGGTAATGGAGTGATAGGGTGGAGAGGAAGACTTTTCATTCTTCACCCCTGACTCAAGTGCGAAAACCATGAATGTAGTAATTATCGGTTGTGGTGTGGTTGGGGCGGCGATCGCCTATGAACTGAGCCAAGTTAAAGGTTTAAATATCACTGTTTTTGAGCAAAAACAACCGGCACAAGGTTCTACCAGCGCCGCCCTTGGTGTATTAATGGGTGTCATTAGCAGTAAAACTAAGGGTATTGCTTGGCGAATGCGAGAAAGTAGTATCCAACGCTATGGAACTTTGATTCCTGAATTAGAAGCAATTACGGGGCGGAAAATCCCCTGTAACCGGCAAGGAATCGTCATGCTGTTATCGGAAAATTTAGAGCGTCCCCTAGAAAGTGGCGTTGAGGTACTTTCAGAATGGGAACAATTGCGGGAAATTCGTCAATCTCAAGGTTGGCAATTACAAGTTTGGGATCAAGAACAACTCCGAAAATATTGCCCCCAGGTTAATTATCCCCAAAGTATAGGCGCTGTCTATTCTCCCCAAGATCTACAATTAAATGCTACAGCTTTAACTTTAGCTTTAGTAGATGCTGCCCAACGCAATGGGGTAAATTTTCAATTTGGTGTGTCTGTGACGGGTACAGAAACTCCTCCACCAGCCCCCCCAACACCCTTACACATCAAAAAAGCATGGGGAGAAGCACACAAATGTAATTTTATTGAAACTACACAAGGTAAAGTCACCGCTGATTGGTTTATCATGTCTGCGGGTTTGGGTTCAAAGGCTTTAACTGCAAAATTAGATCAGATGGTAAATATCCGTCCGGTGCTGGGACAAGCTTTATATCTAAGTTTAGGACGAACTTTAGGAAATCCTGATTTTCAACCGGTGATTACTGGTAATGATGTGCATATTGTCCCCATGGGCAATGGTGATTATTGGGTTGGTGCAACGGTAGAATTTCCTAATGATCAAGACCAAATACCTGCAAATCAAGCTTTATTGGATGCCGTCAGACAACAAGCGATCGCTTTTACCCCAGATTTAGCCGCCGCTAAGGTTCTCCGTACTTGGTCGGGATTGCGTCCCCGTCCTGAAGGACGACCAGCGCCAGTTATTGATAAGTTACCGGGTTTTACTAATGTTCTTCTGGCTACGGGACACTATCGCAATGGTGTTTTACTCGCCCCAGCCACAGCCACAGCCATTCGAGAAATGATTTTACCCCAAGATTCTCATTCTTAAATTTTCCTATATTCCTAGTCCATCAGACCCCGGATTTCTTCAAGAAGTCTGGGATCTGAAGTATAGCGATTTTTGTAATTAAATACAATTGCTGCAAGATAGTTCTTCCTTATCGGAATCTAGTATACCAAATTCCCCAGCACAAGTCAATACCCTTAACTCATAAAATGCGAAATTTTTGCTTTTTCATGAATAGGAATGATTAATACAGCACTTCCCGGTGTTATGAGGTACATATCTAGCGGGCAAGATGCCCGCACCACAATATTTTTATCATTAATATCTGTACCTCAGAATATCTGTAACTGCTGTAATAAGTCAAGTACAGTTTTATAAATTTTAACTTAATTATGCTTGTCTAACCAATTTTGTAGATCTTCTACAGTATCTAAATCAAATATTGCCTCTGCTAACACTTCAATTACCTCGATATTTAAACTTTTCACCCGGTTTTCTAATTCCATATTAATATTTCCCACTTTTCTCTTATTTTGACGGACAATTAAATCTTTTTCCTTGGTAATTGCTTCTTCAATACCTTGCTGAATACCTTGCTAAATGCCTTTTTCAATACCTTGTTCCATCCAACTAGTAACTATTTGCATAACTTCCTCCTTTTCCGCTGGTATTAATGAACCTATTTCTGCTTTAAATCTCTGTTCTTCTATTTTATTCAGTCGCAAATATGTGTCAATAAATCCTGATATCAGTTGCATTTTTGCCGGATTTAATTTTAAAGTTACCAACAACCTTAAACACTCTGCTTTTACCTTTGCTCTATCTGCTGGTGCTATATTCATTTTTGACATTAAAGCAGATGCAACTGGATTTTGACGATTTAAAAAGTCTCTCCAATTTAACTGATTTAGTTGTATGACTTGATAATTAAATTTTAGCACTTCTAAATCAGGAAAGCTGATTTGATAGTTATTTACGGCTAGGGTTTTGGGAGAAGAATATCAAAAAATGACTATCGGATAAATTGGTAAGTCAAATTTTTCATGTAGCCTGGAAAAATAACGGAACATTCTTTGATTAAATTTCGGTTTTGCTGCTGATTCAGCTTCAATATGAATGAGAAAGTAAGAAGGTTTACCTAGAAATTGGACTTTGGCTATTAAGTCGGTTTGATATTTGTCTCCTGCGGTAACATCTGTAAATAATTCTTTGTCTAATAATGAAACTGAGTTGGTATCTAGATATTTAAGAACTTCGGGAAAGAATAGTTCTATAAATTCTATGAAAAATGTGGATATCAGTTCTTTAAATAAACGGTCATGGTCTATTTTTTCACTCATGTTTTTGTCATATATAGGAATCCGGTTTGATTGTGTGAATTTACTTATGTGGTCAGGGAACACAGGAAGAAAGACAGAATTGATACCTACTAATTCTTGTATGGCTACGCCACGCA
>NZ_KE384665.1:111967-121391 GCF_000426925.1 Dolichospermum circinale AWQC310F
CCTATATAACTGATCATTCTAAGGGAAAACCAGGGATAATTGTATCAATTTCCTCCATTATTTGTAAAGTTTCTGTTAAAGCAATGACAATTTTTTGATAGTGGTTAATTTCCTCTATAGATAATTCTCGTTTGGCGTTTTTTCTATCTTTTAGCCATTTATCCAATACCTGATATCCACCAATCTTAAATTCCCAGATATGGGGGGGAATATCGGTAAAATAACTCTGTTTATTTATATAAACCCTTTGCAATTCTGAATTATAAGTAACTTCAGTAACTTGATTATCTCCTATTCCTTGATAGGTGGTAATTAAATAATTGAATATATCCGATTTCATTAAATGTAAATTAACTAATTCTTCTCCTTTAATAGCTAATTCGGTAAATAGGTTTTCATTACTGGTTAAAGGAAGACGGGGAAAATCTATTTTTAAAAACTCAGCGTAGCGAGTGCGATAAGTAGGACTATGAAATATTGCATAGGCATAGTAAAATATTTGTTCAGGTGTGGGTATTTTACCCAGTTTAGTTTTGATAGCTGCTAAGAATTTTGGAGATAAATTAGGAGTTTTTTCCAGGAAAAGGTTAGTTTGTTGATTTTCTGTATTTGGATAAGTGTAAAGAGGAAAAACATAAGTTAATTCTCTACTTTTCAATGATACAATACAACGTTCTGTTAAAATTTCTGAACAAAATATATGATAAAAACCTGGTTCAACTTGTTGACGACATGAAAGTAAAGCAATATTATTACCTTTTAATAAATGTGCCATTAATTCCTTACGACTATCTCCTCTTTCAATAATCTTAGGATTATAATAAACCCAGCGATTATCAAATGGCCGATAAGCATATAATAATACATTTGATTCAATTTCATTTTTTTGGATATCTAACTTAGCTTTTTCTAAAGTCCAATATTCTGTATCTTTAATATTATACTTTTGTTTTAATTCTTCTAAGTTAGTATTTATTGCAATATCGCTAAACCTATTTATTAGGTTTTCTCTATCATAATCAACACATAAATTATCCCTTCTCGTTTGTGAACCAGCAGCATAAATTGGAAAGATATCAGTAATACTTAACTCTCTTTTATATTCATCTTCATAATCAAGATTTTTTGGTGCAAAAAAGTAATTAGGTGCAGCAGGTTTTACCTCTATCCAATCAACATTATCTAAACTTGCAGACTCTAAAAAATTATATTTATCCTCACGATTTCCCCATAAATCATAATATAACACCTTAGCCATTTCCTTAATCCCATCTCTGGATTTATAAGCAGTAGAACCATAATCAGGTTTACTTTTTTCCCGCACAGCAATTAAAATGGCCACACCTTGCTGAATATCAAAAACATTTTGATCAATATTACCATCTGGAGTAGTTTCTTTTAATAAAGAATTACCATGTAAATCCATAATATATAAAGTATCAAAATATTTTAATAATTCCTCCCTCATTCCTCGATGAATTAAACCATTAAGATAGGAATGATTAGTAATAAAACCAATAATACCCGCATTATGACTGTTATTTTCTATTTGATATTGAGCAAATCTGATAAATTTGATATAATCATCATCCAAAGGTTGAATATTTTTCTCCCCTTCTAATCTTACCCTACCTTTATATAATTCTAAAAGTTCCCCAATATGGGTTAATTCTGTAATAGTTTTCCCAGCTTTACCAGGTTTATAAATTCTATTCCACACTGAACCAGTATATTCCACATCTGCTAAATATTTTTCATCTTGGTTTAAGATTCTTTTGCGTTTACTAGCATTTTGAGAACTGACAGAATAGGGAGGATTTCCTAACACCACAGTAATGGGAATTTCTGTTTTTACCTTTGCTGCTTGACTGGATTCTTCCGCGATAATTTGGGTAATACCAGAGATTAAATCACCTTGTTTTATTCCTTCTTCCAACGCATTAGTTAAATAGATTTTTAATCTTTCATTTGGTGCAAATTTATATTGTAAATATCCCAATAATACACCTATTTTTAAATGTGCTATGGTATAAGGAGTCATTAATAACTCAAAACCAAAAAGACGATTTAAAAGTTCTGTATCTCTTAATAAATTTTCCCAACTACGAATATCATATTTAGCAAAATTATCACGAATTTGTTGAATAACTGCATATAAAAATGTTCCTGTTCCTGTTGCGGGGTCAAGAATTGTTACTCTTCTATTTCCTAAACCATATTCTAAATCAAAAATTGTTCTATCTACTAAAATATCATTCACAGCACGCACGATAAATTTAACCACAGGTTCAGGAGTATAATAAACTCCGCGACTTTTTCTTAATGATGCTTGATAAGCAGCTAAAAATATTTCATAAAAGTGAATTACTGGATCTTCTGTGCGCGTTTCTCGACCAAGATTTTCTAAAATATTGGTCATATCTATTCTATTAAATAAATCAATTAAATTTTCAATTGATTTGTGAATTTTACTAACGCTACCAGTTCCTAAAACTAAATCAAATAAACCTTTTAAAAAAGGGATTATATCACTAATATAAATACTGGCTGTAGTGCGATTAAATGCAAATTCTTCAGGGTTTTGTGTATGACCGATTTTCGCAGTAAATAACCCATAAGCAATAGTTTGGGCGTACATATCTGCAAATTTATCATTATCTATATCTAACAATAGTAATTTTTTAAATGTTTCTTTGAGGCTATTTAATTCTTCTGTAGGATCTTCTATTACTAAAGATGATTCAATAGCATTTCTAATAGTTTTAGTATAAGCAGCCATTTCCTTAGCTAAATCATAGTAATTATTAATATCTTTAGCTTTTTGATTCAGAAATGATTGTAATAATTCTGTGATAGGTTTTAAATCATCAACTAGAGTAATTTCTCCTTGTTCTAAAGTAGCTAATTCAGCGATTTTTTCACATTCTCCATCTACATACCAACGGAATTGTAGGTAATTAGTGAAGATGAAGTTATAACCTATATTTGATTCTAAATAACGTTTAATTTGCTGTTCATTTTTTTTAGTTAATTTAGTGATATTGACATCAATATCTTTAGCTTCTATATATCCTACAACTCTATCATCTTTTCTGATAGTTAAATCGGGTATTCCTGCTTGATTACCTTTTTCTTCTACTATAGTATTAATGCCAATGTCTAAACTCTCTATTAAACTTTGTAAACTGGAGTAGTGACTGCGTTCTCCACTATGTTTAATATTCTTTTGTAGGTTTTGGATGTAGTTATTAAAGTTATTCATAGTTGTTGTTTTTTATATTATTGAATGTTCAGAATAGCATATATTTTTGAAAATTGCATTGATAAAAATTAAATTTTATTAATCCTTAGTAAAAAATTACAATTATAGATTTTAGATTTTAGTCTATATAGAAATTTTCTTTGGAGCCTACCAAAGGTGTTTAAAATCATTTCGCTCATGTTTTTGTCATATAGATTTCTTTGTAACATACAGTAGTTACCCTGATTTCCTCCGTAGTTTTTCTGTCTAGATTAGTTTTTTTTGTATAGTTGAAGATACTTATTACCAACTAAAACACCTTCAAAATTACGGTTTACCAGATTCATCAGTTGCTAGACTCAGATAAGCTAGTAAAGAAGATCCTTAAAAACTGAGTAAATATTCTCAACAGACTAACTACGTTATAACTGAATTATGTTTGATGCACTATCTGACCGTTTAGAGTCCGCCTGGAAAAAACTGCGAGGACAGGATAAAATATCAAAATCCAACATTCAAGACGCTTTACGGGAAGTGCGTCGGGCTTTGTTGGAAGCAGATGTTAATCTTCAAGTCGTTAAAGATTTTATTAGCGAAGTTGAAACCAAAGCACAAGGGGCTGAAGTTATCAGCGGTGTGCGTCCTGACCAACAATTCATCAAAATTGTTTATGATGAACTGGTGCGGGTCATGGGAGAGGAAAATGTTCCCTTAGCAGAAGTTACAGGGAAAACCACGGTTGTCTTAATGGCTGGCTTACAAGGGACCGGGAAAACCACAGCTACAGCCAAATTAGCCTTACATCTACGCAAACAAGAGCGTACTTGCTTATTAGTGGCTACGGATATTTATCGTCCCGCAGCAATTGATCAATTAATCACTCTGGGTAAGCAAATTGACGTACCAGTTTTTGAACTGGGAATTGCAGCAGACCCGGTAGAAATTGCGCGTCAGGGTGTGGAACGCGCCAGAGCAGAAGGCATAAATACAGTAATTATTGATACTGCTGGACGGTTGCAAATTGACGAAGGGATGATGGCGGAATTAGCCCGCATTAAACAGGTAGTTGAACCCGATGAAACCTTGCTGGTTGTGGACGCAATGACCGGGCAAGAGGCGGCAAATCTAACGCGCACATTCCATGATAAAATTGGCATTACAGGGGCAATCCTGACAAAAATGGATGGGGATAGTCGAGGTGGTGCAGCGTTATCTGTGCGGCAAATTTCCGGTGCGCCGATTAAATTTGTGGGTGTGGGGGAAAAAGTCGAGGCCTTGCAACCATTTTACCCTGAACGGATGGCTTCGCGGATTTTGGGCATGGGGGATGTTCTTACCTTAGTAGAAAAAGCCCAAGAAGAGATAGATTTGGCCGACGCGGAGAAAATGCAGGAGAAAATCCTGTCAGCGAAATTTGATTTTACTGACTTTCTCAAGCAAATGCGGTTGTTGAAAAACATGGGGTCCTTAGGTGGAATCATGAAGATGATTCCGGGTATGAACAAGCTTTCCGAAGACCAACTGAAGCAAGGAGAAACCCAGTTAAAACGCTGTGAAGCGATGATCAATTCCATGACTGGAAAAGAGAGACGTGATCCAGATTTATTATCTAGTTCTCCCAGTCGGAGAAAGAGAATAGCGGCTGGTTCTGGATACAGAGAAGCGGATGTAAGCAAATTAGTGGCAGACTTTCAAAAAATGCGATCGCTCATGCAGCAAATGGGACAAGGGGGCATTCCCGGTATGCCAGGAATGTTTGGGGGTGGAAATCCTTTAGCCGCAGGAAATCGTCCTTCACCCGGCTGGCGTGGCTATCCCGGTGGCGCACCACCAGCGAAGAAAAAGAAGGAGAAAAAGAAAAAAGGTTTTGGCACTCTTTAAAATTTAAGCACAAAATCCCGGATTTCTTCCATAAATTCGGGACTTGCCAAAGGCAATAACTACGGAGTTTGTCTAAAGTCTCAAAAAACGCAAAGCGATCGCAAATGACTATAATTGTTAATATATTCATCAGTGCCGCTGCTTGTGTTCAAAACTTTATTTACCTTTGGTAAAATGGAGATTCAGATATGGTACAGCAACTTATACCACCAGAAATCATCTACCCTGATAGTGATGGCAACCCTATGTCTGATAATACTAAACAATATGAATGGATTGTTAAAATTAAGGAAAATTTAGAAATATTATTCGCACCAAACGATGATGTATTTATAGCTGGTGATTTACTTTGGTATCCTGTAGAAGGAAGTGTAAAAACCCGACAAGCACCTGATGTCATGGTGGTGTTTGGAAGACCCAAAGGTGATAGAGGTTCTTATAAACAATGGCAAGAAAATAATATTCCTCCCCAAGTGGTATTTGAAATCCTTTCTCCAGGAAATACTATCAAGGAAATGGCCAAAAAAATCCTCTTTTATCAGCGTTACGGAGTAGAAGAGTATTATATATACAATCCAGATACAATTGAATTAACAGGATTTATTCTTGAACAAGAATGTTTAGAAGCAATTGAGGATATTAATAATTGGGTCAGCCCGCGTTTAGACATACGTTTTAAACTCACAGCAGATAACTTAGAAATTTATTATCCTCATGGCGGTAAGTTTCTCACATCTGTAGAATTAAATCAATGTGTTGAAGAAGAAAAGGAACGTGCCGACCACGAAAAACAACGCGCAGAACAAGAACAGCAACGTGCTGAACAAGAAAAAGAACGTGCTGAACAAGAAAAAGAACGCGCCGACCAAGAACAACAGCGTGCTGAACAAGAAAAAGAACGTGCCGACCAAGAACAACAGCGTGCTGAACAAGAAAAAGAACGTGCCGACCAAGAACAAAAAAATTATCAAGACTTATTAGCAAAATTAGCAGCTAAAGGTATTGATCTCAATAATCTCTAAAAATTAGAATTATATCCCCAAATTCTCAAAGAAGTCGGGGATATGAAAACTGCACCAACTAACACCAAATACGACCACGACGGAAAGGTTTATCAGGTTCAGTGTGTTGGGATTTTTAGAATATATAATAGCAAATCCTCAAAGAGCAAGATATATGACTACAATTCAGGTTAAAAGCTTCACCCTAGAAGAATATCACGAACTCATCGAAATTGGCTTTTTAAAAGAAGATGATAGCTGCGCTCGCCGTAGGCATCACATTCAATTAATTAACGGAGAGATAATTGCTTTGGGTATACAAATAAGCGAATTGTTTTACCTACTCAGGTTATATCTTTACCTTGGTTTACTGATTTACAGCTTGATTTAAGTAAAGTGTTTCCTGTGTATTAATGAATATCCCCAACTTCTCAAAGAAGTCGGAGATATGAAAACCGTACCAACTAACACCACCAACTAACACCAAATCCGACCACGACGGAAAGGTTTATCAGGTTCAGTTTGTTGGGCTTTTTGTCTAGCCATTTCCTGGGACCAAAAACCATAATCTTCCAAGCCAGTGGACAAAATATTGCGTTTAATTTCTGCTGTTTGTTTGGGTTCTGGTTGACTCGAATTTGCGGGGGTTTTCTCTTGTTTACTCATAACTTTGATGACTCCTAAATTGCACAACTGCAAGAAGATTTAATTTGCTGATAACTACGATTTTGAAATGCGGCGGGGTCATTATAATTAGCACCATGTAATAAGTCCATACGAATGCTAACTAAGTCCTCAACTCTACCATGAATGACATCAACAGAACGATGAGGATAAATAATATCTGGTCTTTTTACCGGAGGGGAAAGTTTGGGTAATCTCATAATCAATTTTAGATTGTAGGTTGGGTTGACGTATGTTACCCAACATTAAAAAACTCAACATGATTTTCTCATTCCCATACTCCGTATGGGAATGAATTCTAGAAGGCAGAGCCTTCTATTAAGGGAACACCAAAAAATAAATTACCTAATTTTGTGGGATGGGCATCCTGCCCGTCCTTGATGATTAGCGGGCAAGATGCCCGCACCACAAGAAATTTTTGGGTATTTTTTTAATTGGAAGTCCCTAAAGCAGAGTCAGAGCCTCTGTAACCGCATTCCCAGTCTCTGACTGGGAACGAGATAAACGAGATAAAAGACTTTGTTGGGTTGCGCTGTTGCTTAACCCAACCTACCACTATTAATAAGGAGTAGACCAAGAACGGACTTCGCCCAAGGTGACAGGAATAATATCACTCACATCAATTGTAAACCGGAATAGTTTCTTAGCACGACGGCTATTTTCAGGGTCAAAGAACTTCAATTTTACATCCCAACAATCACTATCTAAACGACAGAAAGGACTTTTCTCTACAGTAATACTATCCAACTCCATACCAGTGGATACAGCTTCCGCAAAGGTAGAAGCCGCTTGAAAAGCATTTGTAGAGGCAAAATTTAACGCCCTATCTTGGGAAGTTGTCCCTAAATTCCGTAAATCATAATAAATACGGCTGAGGAAACTACCCAAAGTCCGACGAATAGATTCTTCTTGGGCTTCTGTAGCTTGTGCTTGTACTGTCTCAATAGCAGCCTGAACTAAAGTATTCACTTTCCAACCATACAGTCCGCGAGTGTTGGGAACTTCAATTACTGGCACAACTTGACCAGAAAATAGTTTTACACTGCGTCCTGATAAAATACCGGGAATACTGACTCTCTCTACATAATTCTCGCTGTCTTCAGCTTGAATTTGTCCCGATAATAATTGTTGTAAAATTTCATAGACATCTCTGGCAAAAGCCCCACCTGGTTCTATGGCATAGATAGGAGTTAATTCTAAATTCAATGTCCAAATTAAAGACTTAGTCTCAGAAAGATTATCTCCTAAATAATCTACCATTTGCCGTGCATCATAAGGGTTAGCGGGAATCGCTGTTCCGTCTATTTGTACTCCCGGCATTAATTGTTTAAAAGAGTCTCTTCTGGCTTCTGAACCAAAATCGTAACCCAGTGTACCTAAAGCATACACTAAGTTAACTTGAGCGAGGTCGCTGGGCGCTTGACTAGCAGTAATGTAATTAGATGTACGATTTGACATGGTAGTAGATTGAGAATTGGATGAATTTGTGAAAGGTGCGGAAGTTGTCACAGCAGGAACTACTGGGAAAAATTCAGGGGGTATAAATTCCTCCGAGTTGGTTTCTGGTTCAGCACTATTTGTAATCTCTGCACAACCGCAACCAGCAGCTTCAACGCTGTCAACGGTTTCTACTGTATCTAATTCTTCGGACATTGTTCCTCCTGTAAAATATGCTAATGCACCAGAAATATTTAATTTGCCTAATAAACAACGACTAATATCGTCTGTATCCTTGGTTGTGCAAGGTATAGCAGTTTCTAATAAAACCCTTCTCACCTGAGCGGGGTCGGGTGTTTCACCACGTTGAACTTGCAGACTTAGGAGTAAAGCAGCGACACCGGAAACAATGGGAGTAGCAAAGCTAGTACCACTGAGTTTTTGTGTCCCTCCCCCCGGTTTTGTCCCTAAGATGTTTTCTCCCGGTGCAAGAATGCCTTGGTTTTGATAGCTTTCCCCCCAGTTACTAAAGTCTATGGGTTTACCTTGGTCATTCATTGCCCCTACTGCTAATACGGTGGGTAAAGAGGCAGGAACGTGCAAACAGTCACAACCATCATTACCAGCAGCAGCCACAATTAAAACATTGTGATCTTTACATAGTTGCACAGCCTTATCTAACCAGCCTTCTGCTTCACCATTATCAGTGAGTTGTCCAGCACTGACGTTGATAATATGCGCCCCGGCATTAGTTAACACTAAAACTCTACCTCTCCCTAACCCTCTCCTAAGAGGAGAGGGAACAGGAAAAAAACTTGAGAATTTAAAGAGTTTAAAGCCTCTTTCCTACAAGGAAACAGGTTTTATATAAAGCTTCGGGTGAATCACAACTCGTTAAATTACCCTTCAAAATCAATTTAACGCCTTCACCAAACCAGTCTTCTTCATTGTGAAGAAGTTAAACGAACAAACAAAAAGGAAAACACACCATGACTAAGAAAAACATCCGCCCCCAACAAGTTGCTCCCGTAGAACGGGAAACCATTTCTACCGCTAAGGATGAAAGCGGTCAGGTTACAGCCCAATGGCAGTTTAGTATACATTCTGCTATTCCTTTTGCGGGCGACGACGCGGAGTAAGTCACCCCATTCTACCACTCACCTCAAAAAATATCAAAAGT
>NZ_KE384666.1:0-24961 GCF_000426925.1 Dolichospermum circinale AWQC310F
AGTAGTGGCACTAAATCCTGCGGTAGCGTCATTAATAGCGACAAAGCTGCGAGTACCATATGCTTTGTCCAATTTGGCTATAGTCAGCTGTGTCATTACCTTCACCACCATTGAGGGTGTCGTTACCAGCACCACCATTGAGGGTGCCATTGCCACCAAGACCATTAATAGTGTTATCAAGTATATTACCCTCAAGTACGCAACTGGCACATTGGTAGGGTGCGTCAGATATCAACAATCTGTTTATTTGCAGGATTTATGCAGTAGCAAAGCAGCCTACAACAGATTTTTGGTGTGACACTTGCGTAAGTCCTAACCAATATGGTTTAAATATCTATCTAAAGATAGATGACAAATCAGCCTTAAAGTACATAGTTGACATTTACTTACTTGATCTATTACCAAAGTTAGAAAAACGCAATTAAAGTTGTAAATAATTGCGTAAAATAATTCACGGCGGCACAAACTAGGAAAAAATCCAGGATTTCATAGTTCATCATTGTATTGCCTTTTCCCAATTACCAATTACCAATTACCAATTACCCATTACCAGCGTCAACAGATATGATCAGTGTTCAACCGGACATGATATCAAAGACTTTTATCTATTCCCTATCCCCGAATTTTTCTGATTTAGCTGCAACTAATTTGACATTAAATACCTCGCTAAAACACTGACTGACTACAGCAGACACTTGATGACAAGTAATATCGGGAAGCCATGCAGCCAAACTACGGACTGGTTTATCCACAATTCCACAGGGGACAATGTGCTGAAATCCTGTCATGTCTGGACAAACGTTCAAGGAAAAACCGTGCATAGTAATCCATTTACTAACTTTAATACCTATAGCAGCAACTTTGTATCCTTCCAACCAAACACCAGTAAAACCAGCGATACGTTCCCCAGGCAAATCATAATGTGCTAAAACACGAATTAATACCTCCTCTAATTGGCGTAAGTACCAATGCAAATCTTGACGATAACGGCGTAGATTTAAAATTGGATAAGCGACCAATTGTCCCGGACAATGATAGGTAACTTCACCACCTCTTTCAATGCGGTACACATCATAGTTACATTTGTCAAGATTAAATTTAAGAAATTCTAGATTTGCTCCTGTCCCCAAAGTATAAACAGGGGGATGTTCCAGCAAAATCAGTACATCATCTAATTCTGGGTTGTGAATGCGCTCAGTAACTAGCGATCGCTGCCACTGATGAGCGGTTATGTATGGTAATAAACCAGGATTATATAGTAAACAACGGTACGGTGGAAATTGAGTATTATCAATCATCAGGGAACAGGAGAAATAAAAAGATTAACTACCTCACTGGACATCTATAGCGCTCACTTGACAAAAATATCCAGAACAAATGTCAAGGTATGCAAAGGATTTTAAAGTAACGTCAAGGAAAAATACTTTACAACCAATAAAGTGCTAGTTTGAATATATAACCTCAATGGTGTTGGGAGGAATTTGCCAGAAGTATCAAGCCAAGACAAGAGAAACCAATGACGCTGACTGATGATGTTCCCGGAATTGATTTGCATCAATCAGGATCGAACCTCCCAAATTGGTCACATTTTCTCTACAATGGGGAACAAGACCAAGAGACGGGGACGGAAGTACGTAATCCTGTGTTTTTAAAGTTGCACAGAAGGGGGCGGTTAAAAAACCATATTTTAAATTGCCTAATTCCTTTAAATTGCCTCATTCCATAGTTGTGGTTGAACAGCCCATTGCTTAACAACCAGTTGGGAGTCGTCGTAGAGGATAAAAACTAAAATTAAGACGATCAATAGCGCGAACTTGAAAATGCGACAAACCTGGGAAACGCCAAAGAGCAGTGTTTTCAGAAAGGGTTACTTGTATCGGTAGCAGTGATAGACCTTAACGCAATCTCTATTCCTACCCAAAAACATCACATATAATATTGAGCGGGAGAGTTTACATGAAACTTGTCATCCACGGTAAAAACATTGAAATCACCGATGCCATCCGAGAATATGTGCATCAAAAAATTGAAAAGGCGGTTAATCACTTTCAGAACATCACCAATGAAGTGGATGTCCATTTGAGCGTGGCTCGCAATCCCCGTATTAGTACAAAACAAGCGGCGGAAGTAACTATTTATGCTAATGGTAGTATTATTCGGGCGGAAGAAAGCAGTGAAAGCTTATACGCAAGTATTGACTTAGTTGCAGACAAAATTGCCCGGCAATTGCGGAAATATAAAGAAAAAAGACAGGATCATAAAACCCAACCTATATCAACTAACGAAGCAGTAGCGCCAGAAACCGTTGCAGCAGATTTAATAGGTGACCGCAGCCCAGAATTACCCCAGGAGGTGGTTCGCACCAAATACTTCTCCATGCCGCCTATGACAGTAGCAGAAGCTCAAGAACAATTGCAACTGGTGGGACATGACTTTTATATGTTCCACAATGCAGAAACGGGTGAGATTAATGTTATTTATGAACGTAACCACGGTGGTTATGGGGTAATTCAACCTCGCAATAACGGTCATTCTAACGGCAAAAATGGCAAATCAGCTAACGCCAATATTGGTGTCACGGAAAAATCGCACTCTAAATAGAGTCTGATGAGGTTATTTATAGGTAGAGATGTTTCGTGAAACGTCTCTACAGTGTCTTATCTTAATCGTCTCCTCAGACGTGATTGTTGTCGGGTATAAGCTGTGCTGCATTTAATTTGTATAATTCTAGCGGGCAAGATGCCCGCATCACAACATCTAGCTAGATGAGGATGATCAAATTTAGATGAGTAGCAGCTTATTATTTCACCGCTAACTGTTGTAGAGTTTTTAATGCTTCTTCAACGTGACCTTTAAAATTCAACATGGAATCAAACACATATTGAACAATCCCATTTTTGTCAATCACATAGGTGACTCGACCAGGGATGAGACCAAAAGCAGTGGTTGCACCATATTGTTTTCTTAATTTGTCACCTTGATCACTTAGAAGTGTAAAAGGTAAATTGTATTTATTGGCAAAGTTTTGATGAGAGTTGCTAGAGTCACCACTCACACCAATAACTTCAGCACCAGCGGCTTGAAACACTTCATATTGATCTCGAAAAGCACATGACTCTATAGTACATCCTGGTGTATCATCCTTGGGATAAAAATAGAGGACAACAGATTTTTGACCGCGAAAATCTGCCAGACTGACATTTTTGCCATTTTGGGCAGGTAGGTTAAAATTAGGGGCGGTATCTCCAACTTTGATAGCCATATAAAAAATTTAAAATTCAAACATTACTTAATAAAAGTTTACCCTGTAAATTAGATTATCCACTCCCCTTGATCAAGTGCATCAGGAGGAGTAAAGTTAAATTCTCAAATCAGATATTCTGTCTATGCGTCTGAGTTCACTTGATGTCTTTCGTGGTATTACCATTGCAGCAATGATTCTTGCTAATATGGCAGGAGTCGCAGGTCATGTTTATCCTTCCCTGAGTCATGCTCAATGGCACGGTTGTACACCCACTGACTTAATATTTCCTTTCTTTTTATTTATCGTTGGTGTAGCAATGACCTTTTCTCTGTCAAAATATACAGCAGAGAACAAACCTAACAAAGCAGTTTATTTACACATTCTCCGTCGCGCTGCCATTTTATTTATTTTAGGTTTACTATTAAATGGTTTTTGGAATCAAGGTATTTGGACATTTGATTTAAGTAGTATCCGTTGGCTGGGGGTATTGCAACGAATTGCTTTAACTTACCTATTTGCATCTTTGATAGTTTTAAAATTACCTCACAAAAGTCAATGGTTAGTAGCAGGAGGATTACTAATTGCTTATTGGTTGATAATGATGTATATTCCTGTTCCTAATTATGGTGCAGGAATGCTAACCAGAGAAGGTAATTTTGGCGCTTTTATTGATAGATTAATTATTCCTAAAGCACATTTATATAAAGGTGATGGGTTTAATTTTATGGGAGATCCTGAAGGACTTTTTAGCACTATTCCAGCCATAGTTAGCGTTTTAGCTGGGTATTTTACTGGACAATGGATCAAAGATAAAAAACAGGCTACTTCACAAACTAGCATGGATTTAGTATTATTTGGTTTGTGTTGTTTAGTAATTGCAATTATTTGGGATGTGGCATTTCCAATTAATAAGAAAATTTGGACAAGTTCCTATGTTTTATATACCACTGGTTGGGCATTAATGTTATTAGCCGCTTGTTATGAAATGATAGAAGTGAGGTTAATAAAACGCTGGAGTAAACCTTTTGAAATTATGGGACTAAATGCGATCGCTCTTTTTGTGGCTTCAGTAATTTTAATTAAAATCACAGTGAAAACCCAAATTGGTACAGGTGAAAATGCCATTAGTATCTATAATTGGATTTATCAAAATATTTTTGCATCTTGGGCGGGAAATTTCAACGGTTCATTTTTATTTGCACTTGTTACCGCGTTATTTTGGTATAGTGTTGCTGTTTTGATGTATCAGAAACGTTGGTTTATTAAAGTGTAAATAAAACTTTTGTGGGACAGGCATCTTGCCTGTCCAGTATTTTGTTATAAGTTGAAAAAATCTACCGTTTTGGACGTTTTACACCACCAGGACGTTTTACCCCAAAACCATACATATAAATCGTAGGCATATTAACACGCTTATCAGAACGTCTGTCAATAATTCCCAATTGTAGCAAATATTGCATAATTTCCTCCGGGTTTAAAGTAGGTGGTTGTTTTCCAGATTCTTCACTCCATATTGTATTTTTAAGTTTATCGAGGAAAATTTCTTCTGCAACAGGAACTTTCAAACCATTTAAGCTATTTTTTAGAGGTTCTAACCAAGGATATTCATCTACTAATTCTCCAATTCTATATTTAGAAATATCCACAAGTGCGCTTTGTAAATCAGCAGGAGTTAGGAGAGTATCTCCAGTTAAATTTTGCAGATCAGATTCATCTATTCTTCTCTGTGCTGGTAATGAAAATAGCTGTAAAAATGCGCGGGGATAAATTCGACCTCCTGCATCTTTAAGATTATTAGGAATCCAAAGATGTGTATATCCCTTTCTAGGATTATCACCCATAAATCTATTAATTATTTTGCCAATCACAAATTCATGAGAAACTTCATTAACAGTGATAATTATTCCTAAAGGTGTGTTAGTTTCTTTGAGAAAATTTGGTGATGTCGGTGATATACGATGCAAATATTCAGCCATTTCTTGACCGGAATTTGCTAATCTTTTGAATAGTAGTTGATATAACCATGAATCTTTCCATTCCAAATTAATTTGATAAGCTTTTAATTTAGAAGCATCAGGAAAACTTAAAAAATCTTCTCGAAAAAGGTCAGTACGTAAAAAAATCTTAGGTCTAATTCTTTCCCAACGCCGCCATCTATCTAACCAAAAAGCTAAAAGTTCACGTATAGGAGTAGCTAATTGATGATATGAAGAGCCTAATTTATCTAATTCATCATAGGTGATAAATAACCATTGATCTGATTCAATTAATTTTTGATCTAATAAATCTAAAGCAGAATTAATTTTGTCTATGTTGTCACACACCAGAGGAAACCAAGCAGATAATAGAGGTAATTTATTGATTAATAACTCACGAATTTCTAAAGGTATTTCATCAACCCAATCACTTTTTAATATTACTTGTTCTTGGCTGAAAATTCTTCCTAACATTAAACCAATCCAAAATATACGCCAATCCAAATTACTAGCATTGTGCATTTTTGATTCTATACTTTCTGGTGTAGGAAAGGTTTTCTCCTGCTGTTGAGTACGTCCAAAACCAGCAATCCATGTTGTTTTGTCTAAATCATCTAACGCTCTAATTTTTAAATTTTCTACGAGTATTTTTCGTCCTGAAGGAATGGCTAATAAACGAAATAATTCTGTTTTACCTACACCTTTTCCTCCTAATATTAAAAGTGTATCTTTCTCTAAAACTTGGCGATAGTTAGGAATAGGCAGAAAGTTTTTGAGAAAAACAGCATCATTATTACTTTCATTTTCTGCTGTTGCGTTTCGTGGTGCTATACCAGCCATTAATTCTAGTAGTTTTTGTTTATCAAAATTACTCATATTACTTCCTCTTCTATTTTGTTAAATCTCTTATTAAATCTTATACATAACCTTTCAGCAATTTCTTGATAATCTTCATTAGTCATCAAAGATACAAGTTGTTCCAACCGATCAGATTCTTCTTGACTTTCATCACGCATAAATAAACTAATATCCCCTTGTAATTCATCTTTCAAAGGCAGTATTATAGGTGAAAAAGGTTCATTAATATCATCAGGGTTGGGTACATCTTCACCTTCATAATAGTAGTTTTCTTGAAACGCTGTATATGCCTGTTCTTTAAATTCTCTTAATTCCTCATTTCTTCGTCTTTCTAAACTAGCAAGAGCCATAGCATGAACTAATATTACAGGGAATTTTTCCCTTTCTTCAAATAATGGTCGAGATAAACGACGAATAACATAAGTTAAACCAGCCCAACTTTGCCGAGATTGTCTACCAAATATAACTGCGGCGTGAGATAAATCAGTTAATGCTAATCCCCCAATATCATGAAATCCTGCTCTAGAATCTAAGAGAATGAAATCAAGAGGTTTAACAGCACTTTCTAATTCTTTAAGCATTCCTTTAAAAGTTTCAGGAAGTTGATGATCTACTAAATTTTGAAAATCTAACCTTGCTAACTTTTCTAAGTAATTATTATCTACATTTCCCGCAGTAAATAAATATATTTGTTCTCCTAAATTTCCGAGTAATAGTGGATGATTAATTCGTAAAATATCATTTCTTAAAGACCAATTGCTGTTTTGAATTTTTTTCTCTAATAAATAATCAATAACACCGAAATTTTCTACTTTATCTTTAAAAAATATCGTAGATAAACCGGGAGCTTCTAAATCTAAATCTACTATAGCTACTCGGTGTCCATTACGAGCTAAAGTGAGTGCAGTGGCGACTAATGCTGTAGTTCTACCCACACCTCCTTTAAATGAGAAAAAAGTAACAACTGCTGGTTTATGTCCCTGATCAACAAATTGTATTTTCCAAGGAGGATTACCTGAATTTTGATTAGTCCATGTCTGTTTAGCAATATGACGTTCTAGTACATATAAACGAAGAGATATAGCCTCATCATTCCATTCAGATTCAACTCTATTATTTGGATTTGTAATTTCGGAAATTAAAGCTTTATAACCATCTTTATCACCTTGTGGCAACCAAATATCTTTTCCATAGTAAGAACCAAGTTTTTGCTCTAGATATTTATCTAATTTATCTATATCTGTTTGTCGAGGTGGAGAATCTGTTTTTGGTTCAAGGAAAAGCCGAATTTTACCATAAATATCACGAATGATGGTTACAGATTCCAGATTAGGTATTAAATTTAATACTTCTGGTTCTTTAAAGCATTCTTGTACTTTTGCAAAAGTATCACCAAAACTAATCATAATTCTTTAAAGTTCCTTACTGCTAAGTCTACCATCTAAAACCAGTTTAGGTATAATTTCCTGATAAATTTCTTCTGCTCTGTTAACTGCTTTCTCCGCTTGATCATTATTCCAAATTCCTGATTTATAATAGCGTCTTTCTGGATGATATTGATCTAATACAGTTCCCATTGTTCGAGAAGCTGGAAGTTGCATAAGTACAGGATAAATCAAGCGTAACCTATCCATTGCTTTTCCTTGAAGTTCTGTTAAATCATGACCATACTTTTTAACTGCTGTTTTACCTTCAGGAATATATACTTCTACTAATACTTTAAACCCACATTCAACAACATAACCCGCAAGATATACAGCATTATCCCACCGTTGCTTATCTAACAATATTTTCGCATCATGTAAATGCCTTGCTGCTGCTTGTGGAAAAGACTCTGATAACAAAATTACTCCTTAATAAATAATTGATTTCAAAAAAATATACGAATCCCAAATATGAGTCCGCACAGGCGGACTTTTAATCAACAAAATCAACCCACTAATTAAACTGCAACCTCCTGGGCTTCTAACAGATTAATTTCATCTAAAATCCGCCAAATTTCCTGCATCATGGGATCTAAACCAGTGCGAGTTACAGCGGAAATTATGAAAACAGGAGCTAAAGAAAGATGATTTAATTGTGTAGCTAAAGCTTGCAAATCAACCGTTTCCCTATCAACAGCATCTATTTTATTCAAAGCTAAAATTTGCGGACGTTTAGCTAAACCTCGTCCATAGGCTTTAAGTTCTTCTTGAATGGTATGATAATCAGCAATGACATTTTCACTTGTCGCGTCAATTAAGTGTAATAAAACCCTTGTCCGTTCAATGTGACGTAGGAAATCATGACCTAAACCCGCACCATGGGAAGCACCTGCAATTAAACCAGGAATATCAGCGAAAACTGTACCATCACCCGTGGGTTTTTTGACCACACCCAAATTAGGAATTAAGGTAGTAAATGGATAATCAGCTATTTTGGGACGCGCAGCCGATAAAGAAGAAATTAAAGTAGATTTACCAGCATTTGGTAAACCAATAATTCCCACCTCTGCTAACAGTTTCAACTCTAAACGTAATACCTTTTTTTCACCTTCTAAACCAGGAAGTGCATATTCGGGAACGCGGTTGCGGTTACTCAAAAAATGTTGATTTCCCAGTCCACCTTTTCCACCTTCCGCAACACGAAAAACTTGTCCAGGTTCAATAATATCGCATAGTAAAACACTCGTTACCGCATCATAAACAGCAGTACCACAGGGAACTTCGATAATTAGATCTTTCCCCCCTGCACCAGTGCAATTATTTGGACCACCGCGTTCTCCGTCCTCGGCTTTAAACAGATGTTTATATCGAAAATCGAGTAAGGTTTGGAGGTTCGTATCAGCCACAAAAATTACTGAACCACCTTTTCCCCCATTCCCCCCAGAAGGACCTCCTGCGGGTACATATTTCTCTCTTCGGAAAGCGACAATACCATCACCTCCTTTACCTGCTTCTACTTCAATTACTGATTGGTCTATAAATTGCATAATTAGTCAGTTATCAGTTGTCATTTTCTTTTTCAAAAATTACCAATATATTTTTCGGTAATATACCATTTTCTAGTTCACTGAGGTACAAAATTATCCACCTCTGCGGTCAACTTTTCTATTTTTGTACCTGACTAGGGAAATGCTAAGTTGTACTGCATTTAAATTATATAAGGTTAACAGGCAAGATGCCTGTTCCACAAGACCTGAGAATATTAAGATTATACAGTTTAGCTGCATAACAGCTTATCAACTTTAAATATAAGGTGTAATATCCTCACCACACTCATCTGCTAAGTACGAAAGAGCGCGGAAGCGTAAACCTACCATTTGTTCATAAAGGGGGTTAATTTTACAAAGTGGGGGAATATGAACTATTTTCCGGCCAAATAAAGTTACATCTCTTTCAAAGGGACATTGGGAAGGAATCATTTTACACAAAAATCTCGCCACTCTGGGATCTTGAATATCCAACCCGTCTAACCATTGACGCAAAGGATTTAAAACATCAGGGTGTGGGGGTTGAAGTCCAGCCGGTGGGGAATCTTGGGTTTGTGTGCTATCCTCTAGGGTATGACGTAAAGCTGTGAGTAAATTTTCTTGCAGTTCTAATTTTTGACATAATTGCTGAAGTAGATCATCTTCACTAGGAGAGTATATACCATCAGCGATCGCTACCATTACCGCCGTCCGCAAAAAATTTTCCGCTATGGGTGTACCTTTACCCAATATAGCCGCTAATTCATCAACTCCAATTATTTCTAGGCTATCCCATTCCACCGCCTGGGCTAATTCATTTTTAGTTAGATTAGTAATTAATTCCTGTTCTTGAGCATCAAAATTACCATCCGCCCAAGCAATTGTCAGTAATCCCCGCAACCAAGCAATAATTTGTTCGCTACTGTAGGGAGTTTGAGTAACATTGATCATAATAATTCACGCCTCAAATTTTTCTTAGTCAATATTAAGATATCTTGAAATAGTCAAGAATTACTCAAATCCTTGACCTCTCAAAGAAGTCAGGGATTTAAAGTTCTAGTCCTGCTTTCATATTATTCGCAACGGCATAAATTATGGGTATAATTGGTTATATTTATGATAAATCAGGTGTAAAGTATGTTTTCTTTTGGTATTGAACATGAGGTTGCTTTTCTTAATCATCAAGGAAAATTCGCTGATTTCCATAATACAAAATTCGCCGATTTTGGGCAAATTATTGATAGATTACCTATTTATGTCACTGACTACCCACAATTAAGAGTTGGTGATGCTGGAATTAAGAAAAAGCGTTGGTATATTGAAGGATTTGAAAGATTTAGCGAGTCTGAAGAAGTAATTGACTGTTTAGCCAAAGGGATCGAAATTAGAACCACTATCCATTCTACTATTCAAGGCGCGATTGATGAATTAACCGCCAGTTTTAGTTTACTTCGTGAAGTGGCTGCTAATTTTGGTTTTTCGCCAGTTTTAGCCAGTTTTAACCCCTATACTTGCGTATTTCAACCAGAACCTCCATTAAATGATTTTGAAATTAGACAATTACAAGCTTATCCAGATGAACAAACTGCTCATATTTACATGGTTTCCTATGGACCAGATTTGAATATTTCCTGGAAAAATTTGTCTACTGAAAAGCTAATTGATATTGGTAAAAAGTTGACGTATTACAGTCCTTATATCATTCCTTTTAGTTATAGTTCTCCTTTTTATAATGGTGGTTTGTGGTCAGGTTTATCAGTGAGGACATTTATCAGAACTGGAAAAAGATCAGCAGCATTAGTTTTTGTGGAAAAATCAGAGGCCTTAATCAAAAGTATTCCCTCATTAACGAAAATTGCCCGCATTCCTTCAGAAATAGGACGCATAGAATTTAAAGCCTGTGATAGTTGTGATGATTTTAGAATTTATGCAGGTTTATTAGCCTTATTAAAAGGCTTAGTATTAGATGAAACTTTACCAGGTAGAGCTATTATACCTGATACTAACTTACATCAAATTTCGGCAAAATATGGCTTTGAAAATGAAGATATTTTCTTTAATTCCAGCAAACTTTTACAAACTGCGGAAATTGCCCTTAAAGATGATTCTGATCTGGAATTTTTAGCACCATTAAAAATCATTTTATCAGAGCAAAAAACAAAATCCCATCAATTAATTCAGTTATTTCAAAATTTAGGTTCAATTGAATTAACTCTCCAGGAAACCTACCACAAATTATCATAATAAACACCACATTAATTCTTCTCTAGATTCTTCTCTAGGGTGCTAGGGGGAATTTTTTCAATGGGAATTAATGTTTCCATGACAGTTTTAGCAATGGGCGCTGCTACAGTAGAACCATAGGCATTTTCTCCCTTGGGTTCGTCCACAATTGCCAAAACCACATAACGGGGAGATTCCACCGGTAAAATGGCCACAAAACTGGTAATTCGCGCACCTTTAATATATCCACCATTAGGACTAGCTTTTTGGGCTGTTCCCGTTTTTCCACCAATACGATATCCTGAAATTCTCGCCGCTTTACCAGAACCTTCATTAATTACTGTTTCCATCATTTCTACAACATGATGAGTAATTGTGGGTGAAAAAACTTGTCTTGGTTCTGGGAGAGTAACTGAATAGTGTATCTGTTCTTTACTGTCAATTAGTCCTCTAACTACATGAGGTGTCACTAACTTACCACCATTAGCTAATGCTCCGTGCAGTTGTACCAATTGTAATGGAGTTAAAGAAAAACCCTGTCCAAAAGATGTAGTCGCTGGTTCAATAGCTGAGGAGATAAATTCTGCTTGACTTTTTAATTGACCACTGACTTCAAAAGGTAAATCTGTTTTAAATTTTTGTCCTAATCCTAAACGTTCTAACCAATTGTAGTATATGGATGGTTTTAATCGTTGCATCATTCTGACCATGCCAATATTACTAGAAGTTTGTAAAATTTGAGGAATAGTCAATTGACGATAACCAGTTTTTTCGGCATTTTTGATAGTATGTGTACCAATTTGGATAGAACCAGGATCTTCAAATATATCATCTGGTTTAATGATCCCATTTTCTAGAGCGATCGCCACATTTACAGGTTTAAATGTTGATCCCGGTTCATAAAGATCAGCTACAGTCCAGTTTTTAAATAAGGAAATATCAGACTTAGCATACTCATTGGGATTATAAGTAGGCTGAGAAACCAAAGCCAGCAAAGAACCATCAAGTGCATCCATGACAATTACTGCACCCCGTTTGGCTTTAAACTTAGTCATCTGTTCTTTTAAGGCCGTACGCGCCGCCCGTTGTAGACGGCTATCAATAGTTAATTGCAGTTTCAAATCATCAAAATGCAGTAGCCCCTGAGTCGCGTAATCTGGCATTAATGACCCATCACCAGTCTTACTCATTCGTACCGTTTGTCCAGGGCGTTCTAACAACTTCTCTTGACTGTATTCTACACCAGCTTGGCCACGACGATCAAGATTAACATAGCCTACCACATCTGCTGCCAAATCATCTTGGGGATAAAATCGGGAGTATTTTTGAATAAACTCAAATCCATTTAAACGTAATGATATCAACTTATCAGAAATCTCTTCCGATACACCAGAAGCTAATAAAATACCACTACTTTTGCTTTGGAATATTTTAACTAGTTCGTCCTTATTTTTACCAATAATCAGACCTATTTTTTCGGCAATTTTTTCCTGAGAATAATCAAATAATTTGGGATGGGCATATAAATTATATACGGGGCGGTCAATAGCTAACACATTGTTATCTCTATCTATCACTGGACGACGAGGAATGTACAGGCGTAAATTGACCATTTGCTGATTTCGCGCCCTCCGGGTCAGTTTTTTTCCCTGAACAATTTGTAGCTGATATAAGTTGAATACCAATCCCACCATAGCAATCATTAACACACCCCATACAGCTAACAGTCGTAATTTGGTGTTGGGGCTGTTTTCTGGTATTTTCGGAGCAATATTTACTGGTGGGGGTTGTTTAGAGAACTTTCGTTCCCGTCTGAATACTAGATTACGTAAATTTCCGAATTTTTTTTGACTTGATAGCTTCCGCATTGCCATAAATTATGTTTGATAATTAACAATAGACAATTACAGCAGATTTTACATTAATAAAGCCAGACACCAAGGCAGTTTTACTTCCGAATTTTGCTGTATTAATTATTAATTATTTTAATATCCCAGTGGAGATGGAGGTTCTGGTTGGGTTTCTGGTTGGGAATTTGATAATGAAGACTGGGGATAATTACTAAATTTCGGTGGTAAAAAAATTGTTTTTTCAGAGGTTGGTGATACCAGTTCTGTGTCAGGCCTTTCTGCCTCTTGTGCCATCTTGCTAGTCAGTGTTGCATTAGCAGTATTTAACTGTCGCTCATGGCGTTGTAGGTTTTTTAATTTGCGGTAAGACTGACTCCAAAGCTCTTGGGAATATACTGTCCAACCATAAACTATTAATGTCGCTACCACCAGTACAAATGCTAAAACTGACGAATAGCGATTGACTTTATATAGATGTAGCAACCATACGGGTATAGTTTCAGTATCACTAATGTCATGTAAACTGGTACTTGATTGCTCTTGGGTATGAGCAATGGGTTTTTGATATCGTTTGGGGATTACTGTATTATTCCTGTCAAATATGGGAAATTTGATCCAAGTATTCTTAGTCCGGGGAGATTTGAGAGTTGTCCCTTCCCTAGCAAGTTGGGAGGAAGTTTGTGTTTTTTTATCCAGACTCCGAGAGCGTCGTCTATTTAACAAAGGAGAGTTGCGCCAGAACCAAGGATTTTTTGCCAAAACTGCTGATTTACGTTCAAGAACCATAATTTTTCTGATGGTAAATACTGTATCATCGGTGATGATGAGATCTTGCCTAAAGTTACATTTCTAGATCAAGTTGGAGCTATTCTAACCTTGAGAAAGGCAAAAATGACGATTAATTCGTATTACATATAACCTACAGAGGTGTTACAAAAGAGAATGAGTTAAAATATGTCATAAAAAAGCCGTTAAAAAAAATCAATAAATAAGGTATCTTATTCAACAGGCGAAATATTTTATGCCCACAATTGGTGAAAGAGGAGTTATGAAGACAAAAGTTTTTGGTTTGGCTCTCATGTTAAGTCTGGCTACTATGCTTGGAGCTTGTGAAGGTGGTGGTGGACCAACCGCTACTCCTAGCTCTCCAGCAGCAACAACAGGTGGTGAACCAGCAGATACTGGTGCTACCCCTACAGCGACAACATCCCCTGCAACGACAACATCCCCCGCAAAGACAACATCCCCCGCAGCAACAACATCCCCCGCAGCGACAACATCTCCTACAACGGCTCCCAAAAAACCTTAGTATAGGATTGTGAGTCTTAACTCCTGGGCTGGATTTAATTCTTGCCCAGAGTAAGTTCTTCTTGTTGGTTTTGCCAGTAATCAGAATAATGTCAATGTATGTTGCTACTGCAATTTAGTACATCCCATTATTGTCGCAAAGCTCGGTTAGCCTTGGGTTATAAGGGAATTAGTTATCAAACTGAAAATCTCACCCCCGGACTACATATCTTGAAGGTAAAGTCGTTAACTGGGTTAACGACGCTACCTGTTCTATTACCCCAAATTATAGGACAACCCCAAGCTATTGCTGACTCTACGGAAATTTGCAAATTTTTAGAAATTTATCAATCTGACCCCCCTCTATTCTTACCCGATTCAGCAGAGCAAAGTCAAGCTGCGATGTTAGAAGATTGGTTAGATGAAAGCATAGGTACGGCTACTAGGTTTGTATATTATCAATTTCGCGCTGGTGAGGGTAAATCAATTGACCCATCGCTATTTAGCCAAATGGTGATTAAAATAGTTAGACAACAATATGGTATTAATGATACTACTGTTGAATTAGCTCAGAAAAGACTCGCCAATGCCTTGTCAGTATTATCTATGTACTGGCAAAATAGCGATTATTTAGTGGGTGGCCGCTTGAGTATAGCTGATATTACCGCAGCAGCTTTGTTGAGTCCTTTAGCATTAATTCCTGATTATCGTCAGCAATATCCACAGATTTTTGCGCGTATTATCAACATCCACCAATTATGCTCTGAACCATTACCACCGGGACTTTAGAAATTAAAGCAGGGGAGGTTTGATTGATGAAAGCTATACTTCTTTTTATTCTGAGTGTTACTACTAGTATTTTAGTTGTTTTAGTGGCTCATGGTGGTCAAACAGTGATGGCATTACCACCACAAGAAGATATACCAGAGGAGATATTGCGAACAGAGATTATTTTAGCAGCGCGATCGCCTATTGATGGTAAGGTGGTTACGCCCCCAGAATATGCCCAATTACAAGCACAAATGGAAATTAGTCCGCCACCACGGTTAAATGCTACCATCCGCGATCAATTTTTTCTGTTACAAATACGGAAGGTACTATTACAAATTTTCCCATTTTTAAATATTTAGTCAACAAAAGGGATAAACAATAAGTAATAGTTATGATCAACAGTCAATAATCAATGACTAATGACTAATGACTAAAGATGCGAGAATATAAAGAGATAAAAAGTAGATTTAGCTAATCATCGTATATCACATAGGTAGCTTCATGTCCATAACCACGGTCGCCCCTGAACAGGTTAATCGCATTGTTCACAATCAACATCATGATCCGTTTGAAATCCTGGGTTCTCATCTCATCGAGCAAAATGGTAAAACTGTTTGGGCAGTGCGAGCTTACCTACCAAATGCCAGTGCTGTGTGGGTGGTAGTTCCAGAGGAGCGGAAAGAATACCCAATGGACACAGTGCATGATCCTCACTTTTTTGAATGTACCATTGAAACCCCAGAACTGAAAAATTATCAGTTGCGGATTAAAGAAGGGGAACATGAGCGAGTTGTGAATGACCCTTATGCCTTCCGTTCTGCCCACTTAACAGAATTTGATCTGCATTTATTTAGTGAAGGCAATCATCACCGCATTTATGAGAAATTGGGAGCGCATACTACAGAAGTAGATGGTATTAAAGGCGTTTATTTTGCGGTTTGGGCGCCCAATGCCCGCAACGTCTCTGTATTAGGAGATTTTAACCTGTGGGATGGACGCAAACACCAAATGCGGAAAGGACACACAGGGGTTTGGGAATTATTTATTCCCGAAATCGGTGTAGGAGAACATTACAAATACGAAATCAAAAATTTTGAAGGGCATATTTACGAAAAATCTGATCCTTACGGTTTTCAGCAAGAACCACGTCCGAAAACAGCATCTATTGTTACAGACTTAAATTCCTACACCTGGAATGACGAAGACTGGATAGAAAAGCGCCGACATACTGACCCCCTCAGTCAACCTATTTCCGTGTACGAAGTTCATTTAGGGTCTTGGTTACACGCTGCTAGTGCTGAACCAGCCAAATTACCCAATGGGGAAAATGAAGCTGTAGTTGTGGTTTCCGAACTAAAAACCGGCGCCCGGTTTCTCACTTATCGGGAATTAGCAGCTAAACTCATTCCTTACGTCAAGGAATTAGGATATACCCACCTAGAACTTCTACCCATTGCCGAACACCCCTTTGATGGTTCTTGGGGTTATCAAGTAACTGGTTACTTTGCGCCTACATCCCGCTTTGGTACTCCCGAAGACTTTATGTATTTTGTGGATGAATGTCATAAAAATGGCATTGGTGTAATTGTAGACTGGGTTCCCGGTCACTTCCCTAAAGATGGTCACGGTTTAGCCTTCTTTGATGGTAGTCACTTGTATGAACACGCTGATTCCCGCAAAGGTGAACATAAGGAATGGGGAACTTTAGTATTTAATTACAATCGTCATGAAGTCCGTAATTTCTTGGTTGCCAATGCCCTATTCTGGTTTGATAAATACCACATTGACGGCATTCGTGTTGATGCAGTTGCTTCCATGCTCTACCTTGATTATTGCCGGAAAGCAGGGGAATGGTTGCCCAACGAATACGGTGGTAGAGAAAATTTAGAAGCTGCGGATTTTTTACGTCAAGTTAATCACCTGCTGTTTAGTTATTATCCTGGTGTACTGTCCATTGCAGAAGAATCCACATCTTGGCCAATGGTATCTTGGCCTACCTATACAGGGGGATTGGGTTTTAATTTAAAGTGGAATATGGGCTGGATGCACGATATGCTGGATTACTTCAGTATGGACCCGTGGTTTCGTCAGTTCCATCAAAACAACATTACCTTTAGTATGTGGTATAACCACAGCGAGAATTTCATGTTAGCTCTGTCCCACGATGAAATCGTCCATGGCAAGAGTAATATGATCGGTAAAATGCCGGGTGATCAATGGCAAAAGTTAGCTAATATCCGTTGTTTATTTACTTATATGTTTGCTCACCCTGGTAAGAAAACCATGTTTATGAGCATGGAATTTGCACAATGGAGTGAGTGGAATGTTTGGGCTGATTTAGAGTGGCATTTATTACAGTATGAACCACACCGACAGTTAAAAGATTTTTTCCAGTCTCTTAACTATTTTTACCGTTCTGAACCTGCTTTATACAGTCAAGATTTTGACCAAGCAGGGTTCGAGTGGATTGACTGTACTGATAACAGCCATAGTGTAGTTTCTTTTATCCGTCGTGACCAAAATTCCAGTGATTTTATCATTGTAGTTTGTAACTTTACTCCCCAACCCCATTCCCACTATCGCATAGGTGTTCCAGAACAGGGTTTTTATACCGAGTTGTTCAATAGTGATGCCCGTCAGTATGGTGGTAGTAACATTGGCAACTTAGGTGGTAAGTGGACTGATAATTGGTCTTTACACAATCGTCCTTATTCCTTAGATTTGTGTTTACCTCCTTTGGGTGTGTTGATGCTCAAGTTGGATAAACACAATTCAGCACAAGTGATAGGCTAGTTGTTTAGGGTGGGCATTGCTCACCCTATGTGTTTATTAGCGGTTATATTAATACTTTATCTGATTTAAAAGTAGAATAGTTGTAATCATCATTTATACTTTCCTCTCATTTACAAATGAACACAAATAAATTATTTTTAATATCTATTGCGACAATAACAGCGGCTTTAATATCAGGTTCAGAGGGTGTCATAGCTAATTCAAAAGCGAAGAACTCTGTTAACTGTCCTGGTAAAAATCCTCAATTTAGTATTGAGTTTTTTCAAACTAATAATAATGGGGAAAGATATAAAAAAGGGATTAATCATGTAATTATTTTTAATCCTCAATCTCGCAAGTTAGATTTTAAAGTCAATGTCGGTTTAGATCATCAGATTTATGCTAAGGATTCTAGGGGAAGATTTCGCAGAGAATATGTACCAAAACAGTTTCGAGAAATTATCACTGATAGTAATTCTAAATTAAATAGTAAATCACCAATTGCAGCCATTAATGCTGACTATATAGATCCAAAAAATCAACCTCAAGGTTTAAATATTTCTCGCGGTGTTGAATATTCAGGAGTATTTAAAAATAGACGTTCTTCCTTTGGAATATCATCAGGAAATCCTCAACAGCGTCAAGCCACTATGGGAACTGGAAGAAGAGGAACAAATATTCTCAATTACAATATAGTGGGGGGGAATGGGAGATTTTATAATCAAGGAAAATTCAAAGATATTTGTCAAGCTTTAGGAAAATTTGCTTGTCAAGGTGCTACTAATCGTTCTTTAGTTGCTATTACCAGTAAAGGTTTTGTAATTTTCCTGGTAAATGATGTGAGAGCTAATTCGATTATTGAAGTTTCTGCTAACAATCAAGAATTACTACCCCATCAATTTGATAATGTTTTAACAGGAATTGCTAGAAATAACTGTTTAGGGACAATTCAGGAAGGAATGTTATTTGATGGGGGAATGTCTCCAGGATTGTTTTATAATAATAAAATCTATGTCGAGAATTTAGGTCCTATTGGTTCGGTATTTTTAATTTATCAAAAGTAATCAAATAACAGATTTATTTACTATGTTATCAGTCAAAGATGCAGAAACGATTATTTTCAATCATGTTCAACCCTTAAATCAAGAAAATGATCTTGAAATTGTGGATTTATTGACAGCATTTCACCGAATTTTAGCAACTCCTGTAACTAGTTCTTTAGATTTTCCTCATTGGGACAATTCCGCAATGGATGGTTTTGCTGTACGTTATGAAGATGTGCAAAATTGCACTTCTGGAAATCCCACAATTTTGGAAATTGTCGAAGAGATTCCCGCAGGATATCAACCCCAGATTACTATTAAACCAGGACAAGCAGCCAGAATTTTCACTGGTGCAATAATCCCAAAAGGTGCAGATACTATAATTATGCAAGAAAAAACTAATTTACAGAAGAATCAAGTTTTTATTTTTGCTAGACCTCAACCCCAAGAATTTGTCAGAAAACAAGGAGACTTTTATCAAGCAGGAACAGAACTTTTACCAGCGGGAATTACTCTCAACGCAGCAGAAATTGCGATTTTAGCCGCAGCACAATTCCCAAAAATCAGTGTTTTCCGTCGTCCACGGGTGGCGATTTTTTCTAGCGGTGATGAGTTAGTAACACCAGAACAAACTCTAAAACCCGGACAAATAGTAGATTCTAATCAATATGCTTTAGCAGCTTTAGTACGTAATTTGGGTGCAGAAGTGTTAACATTAGGAATTATTAAGGATAATCCTAGCGCGTTGACAGAGACTATCAATTATGCAATTAATAATAGTGATATAGTTATTTCTTCTGGTGGAGTTTCCGTAGGTGATTATGATTATATTGCTAATATATTAACATCTTTAGGAGCAGAAATTCATTTTTGTGCTGTGCAAATGCGTCCAGGAAAACCTTTAACATTTGCTACATTTCCTAATTCTTTATACTTTGGTTTACCAGGAAATCCCGTTTCTGCATTAGTCACATTTTGGAGATTTGTAGAACCGACAATTAAAAAACTTGCAGGAATTAATCAAGGTTGGGAAGCGAAATTCTTAAAAGTGAAATCTCATTGCGAATTAAAATCTAACGGAAAAATGGAAACTTATATTTGGGGTAATTTAAAATTAAATAATGGTATTTACGAATTTGAGCAAACAAGTGGTAACTTAAATTCAGGGAACTTAATTAACCTATCCCAAACTAATGCTTTAGCCATTTTACCAGTCGGAAAAACCGTAATTTTACCAGGAGAAGAAACCTTAGTGTTGCGAATAGGATAAAATAAACTCTCTGCGACTCTGCGACTCTGCGTGCAAAAATAGATTAATTTTATAAGTTTAAATTTTTTTGAAAGAAATTAGATTCAAAATCAGACTCTATTCCCGGTTTAATATTGAGAATTACAGCTTCAAGAATCATAAAAAAGATAAATTTTCGTTTTAAAAAAAGAGGTTTAGGCTTAACTAAACCCTATGGTATTTTAGCATCTTTAACATTCACAAGAAACTAAAAAGAGTAATTCCAGAAAAACCAGAATTACCCTTTTTAAAAGTTTAGGAAAAATTACGCAAAAGCAGCCATTTTCACATCGTTATTACCAAGAATTGCTTGTAATTCCTCAGCGTCTACGGTTTCCTTTTCAATCAGCATTTGAGCAATTTCATCTAAAACCTTGCGGTTATCGAGTAAAACTTCCTTAGCTCGACTGTAAGCAGTATCTACTAACTTCCGCACTTCTTCATCAATAGCAGCAGCAGTTTCTTCCGAGAAATCACGCTCAGACATAATATCTCGACCCAGGAACATATTTCCTTGTTGACGACCAAGGGCTACTGGACCCAAGCGATCGCTCATGCCAAAGCGAGTTATCATTTGTTTAGCTACTCTAGCAACCTGCTGTAAATCATTAGAAGCACCTGTCGTCACTTCCTCCTCACCAAAAATAATTTCTTCAGCGAGACGACCACCTAAAGCCACAGCCATTTGATTTTCCAGATACGCACGGCTATATAAACCAGTGTCCATGCGGTCTTCACTAGGAGTAAACCAAGTCAAACCACCAGCACGACCACGAGGGATAATGCTAATCTTTTGGACAGGGTCATAGTCAGGCATTAAAGCACCGACTAAGGCGTGACCTGCTTCATGGTATGCTACTAAAGTTTTCCGCTTTTCGCTCATTACCCGGTCTTTCTTTTCAGGACCTGCTAATACGCGGTCAATAGCATCATTAATTTCATCCATCGAAATTTCAGTTAAATTCCGACGTGCGGCTAAAATTGCGGCTTCATTGAGTAAATTAGATAAATCAGCACCAGTAAAACCAGGAGTCCGACGGGCGATTTTATCCAAGTCTACATCTTTAGATAAAGTTTTACCACGGGCGTGAACTCTCAATATTTCGCTTCTTCCCGCGTAGTCAGGACGGTCTACGACTACTTGACGGTCAAAACGACCGGGACGTAATAAAGCTGCGTCTAATACATCAGGACGGTTAGTAGCAGCAATAATAATAATGCCAGTGTTACCTTCAAAACCATCCATTTCCGTCAACAACTGGTTGAGGGTTTGTTCTCGTTCGTCATTACCACCACCTAAACCAGCGCCCCGTTGACGACCTACCGCGTCAATTTCATCAATAAAGACGATACAAGGAGCATTAGTTTTCGCTTGTTCAAATAAATCACGGACACGGGAAGCGCCCACACCCACAAACATTTCCACAAATTCAGAACCGGAAATTGAGAAGAAAGGAACACCAGCTTCTCCAGCAACAGCCCGCGCCAGCAGGGTTTTACCAGTACCAGGAGGTCCAACTAAAAGTACACCTTTAGGAATTTTCGCACCAATGGCGGTAAAGCGATCAGCATTCTTTAAAAAGTCTACAACTTCGTTTAGTTCTAATTTGGCTTGGTCAATACCCGCTACGTCTCCAAAGGTAACTTGGGTTTGGGGTTCCATTTGCACTCTGGCTTTAGATTTACCAAAGTTCATGGCCTGGCTACCAGGACCGCCTTGAGCGCGACGGAGGAGGAAAAATAGACCAACTAGCAGCAACACAGGGAAGAATAGGCTGCTGAGAGCCTTAAACCAAAATCCCTCGTCTGCTTGAGGTAGTACGGAAATATCAACACCTTTATCTGTGAGGGTATTGATTAAATCAGGGTCATTAACTAAAGTAACGATCTTTTTCTTTTCGTCATATTTGGGTGTTACCAGTGCTGTAGAGCGGTCGGAACTCAAACTAACTCTTTCAACCCTACCCCGTTGAACTTCTTGGATAAACTGACTGTAGCGCCATGTCTCTCTGTTTTGAGGTTGTTTGTCAAAAAATGCTGTTCCTAGCGCAATGACAACTATAAAAAGGAGCGCGTACAGCCCCGTATTTCTCCATTTTTTATTATTCACCGATGTTGTTTCTCCTGTACTTGTTTGCTGCTTATACGTAGCTTCTCTAAGGAAGAGGACATTATGATAATTATGTTAACTTATCTTAAGATATCTCAAAATAGTCCTTTTGTCATGCTACAAATGATCTTCTATCCTCCACAAGTCTAAAATTTCAGAATAGTGGGACTTCTTGGGACTTCTATTGTAATCATTCTCCACCAAACAAAGAAAGGCCAATCACCACTGACCACTAACCCATCAATCTTTTTCTGGTAATCTAATACTGTTTGTACCGTCTGGCTTAGTGACCACTTCCCCCCCCAAGGCTTCAATTTCCCGAATTGCTCGTTGGCGAGTTCTTTCATCTAGTTTATTATTTAAAACCATCGCCCATGTAGCCACTCGTGCTGATTTACTATCAGGATTTTTACTCAAGAAGTCCGCTGTTTTTTGAGAAATAGATGCTATATATTTACTTTCTGTATCCGTGTAAGTACTTGCCCATTCTGCGGCTTTAAGAAAAGATATTTGTGCTGCTTGAGCATCACCTAAAAATAATAACTCATCTGTACCCTTATAACGCCAGATAAAATAGGATTTTTGTGGTAATTGTGGAGATAGGAATTTTAACCCTTGTGCCATTAAAGCTATAGACTTTTCTGGCATTCCAGCGTATAAAGACGTACTTACAGAAAGTCCCAGATAAGCTTCTAAAAAACGTGGGTCATTTTCCAGAATAACCTGAAAATATTCTGGGCTGAGACCATACCCGGTTTTATCCCTGGCTTCATTATCGCCAAAGAATTGCAAAAAATCAATATATACCCAATCTGCAATTAGGTTTTTATAACTAAAACTGGGTAAATTATGGAGTAATTTCAAACGGAGACTCTCTTTTTTGAGGTCTTTTTCCAGGGTTTCTACGGGGAGAGATTGTTTATTGATTAATAATTTTTGCATTCTTGGTATTTGCATTAAGCCAATACTGACAATACACAAACAAGCGACTAAGGGTGTGGTAATAGCTTCACGAGATAAAAACATAGTTTCAGTAATTAAAAGTTATAGTTATTTAACTTAAATAATACTAAAGAAAGTAGTGAGAACTTTAGTTCTCTCTTCTTTACACTACATGAAGGAAATCAGGGCTAAAGCCCTAACTACAAAAAGTTACCATTTTTTGTGACAATTGTAATATTATTGCAGTAATTTGTAACATTGTTGCGCTATTGCCCAATCTTCTTGAGTTTCTACGACTAAAACGCGCACCATTGAGTCAAATGTAGCAATATCAATATCAACAGGTTGTTGTTGATTTTTCTCTAAATCAATTTCCAGTCCCAAAAATCCCCAGGGTTCACAAGCAGATAGACGTATTTCTGCGGATTTTTCTCCTATTCCAGCAGTAAAAACTAATACATCTAACCCTGCTAAACTAGCCAGCATTGCGCCGATACCAGACCGGAGGCGATGTACGTACATATCCCAAGCCAATTGGGCGCGTTTATTACCTTGTTCTTTAGCGGCTATCACATCCCTTAAATCACTTGATACTCCAGAAATACCTCTTAATCCTGAAAGTTTATTTAACATATTATCTAATTCTTCACTAGAGTAATTATACTGTTGCCATAAATAAATTAAAATACCCGGATCAATTGAACCACTGCGGCTACCCATCATTAAACCATCTAGGGGAGTAAATCCCATTGTTGTATCAATACTGCAACCATTTTTGATGGCCGCTAAGGAACAACCATTACCTAAATGACAAGTAATTATCCGTAGAGATGGTAAATCTTGACCAAGAATTTCCGCGGCCCGATTAGCACAATACTGATGACTAATGCCATGAAAGCCGTAACGGCGAATACCTTTTTCTGCGAAATTATATGGGATTGGATAGATGGCGGCTGCATCTGGTAAAGTGTTATGAAATCCAGTATCAAAAACTGCCACTTGAGGAATATTTCCCAAACTTTTTTCCATAGCTTCAATACCGGCCAAAGCGGCTGGATTGTGTGCTGGTGCTAGATTACATAAACGAGCGATCGCCTGTTTGACATCTTCAGTAATTATTACAGCTTCTTTGTACTCTTGACCACCATGTACTACCCGATGTCCTACCACATCAATCACTGATAAATCATCAATTACCTGAGTTGCACCATGTATGAGAGTAGACAACAAATAAGCAAATTGTACCTGCGGGGAATCACTGACAATAGTTTCTTGTAGAGTTGCACCGATAGCTGTTTTAACTGTAATTTCCGCCTGATTTTTGTCTTGAGTCCAGTTAATTTTCCCTTCCCAGAGGGGTTGGGGTGCTAGAGGAGGAATTGTGGTTGTCATGTCATACAGACAACTCTTTTGGCTGCTAGAACCGGCATTGAGGACAAGTATTTTCATAAATTCAGATTTACGCCCTGTACTAATTTACCGCGACAAATTTAAGTTAGGAATTGATAAAAAAGCCACTTAAAGTATAAGTGACTTTTTCATAATTTCAATTTAATTCCCAGTCATTGAAAAAAGAGATTAAGTAGGTGAACGGAAAAAAACCGACATAAGTAACGAAAAGTAAAGTTGCCCAAAACCTGTTCCCTG
>NZ_KE384666.1:24971-35541 GCF_000426925.1 Dolichospermum circinale AWQC310F
AAGAGTTCCCAGTTAAGAGTTCCCTTGTCATAACGACAATTTTTAACGTCAACCTACTTATTTATCAAGACAATGGGGAATACCTAACACTGCACAAGGGAAATTTTTACCTAATGTTTCAATCATGGCATGATCCGTAGATTTGCAGCCTAAAAACAGAATATCAGCGGTTTCTAATTGGACAACTTTTTTAAGTTCTTTAGCAACATTACCAAAGCGCAGATGAGAACTAAATGAACCTTGCCATTCTTCAGCAAGAGTTTTTGCTTGCCAAATAATTCTATCTGCTTCCTGGAGAGAAGTTCTAGATTCTCTTGCTAACTGCGGTAAAATTGCTGTTCCTTTTGAGCGATTTAATCCCCATGCAACTGACTTTGATATATTCCCCAATTGATATTCTAATTGAGCTTGATTTTCAGGAACTTTGAAGATATCAAGAGACTGATGATTCAAGTTTTCTTCTACTACATAAACAGCTTGAACTGTAACTTGATAGTTAGTAGCTAAAGTCGTTTGGTGGGCAATCCAAAAAGCAATATCTAAGGCTGTATGACTTTGAGGAGAACCATTATAAGCGACAATTAGATTAGCTGATTTCGCCTTTGAACCTTTTTTAGAACATGATTTTTGAGTTCCTGGCAGTAAAACCATTTGTTCAATTAGGTCATCACGACCGATAGCACTTTGTAAACGTGCCAATATTGGTTTAATTTTCACAGTTTTAACTTCTCTCCCTTGAAACAATTGACCAATGAGAAGCGGGGACGACAATTTTAAATTTTAGATTTATCTGTAATCTAAAATTTAGAATTTATTAAGGAAGACCCAATCATAACTGGTATTACAGCCAAGATTTTGGGAGTTCCTTCCATTGCTGACGGAGTTAGCTGACGGGCTAAGACTGGAAGGTGTCTCTCATAAGATTAGCCCCAAATACTTGGTTCCTCCGCTTCAAATTCAGTTTGGATGAATTTGAATTAAGCTACCCACTAAAAATATAGTCACAGTATTACACTAGGTTGAGATAAAGTCAAGTTTAAGAATATTGAGGATATGCTTGTATTCAAGAGCTTGATTTATAATTTTTTCCAATTTTCCCAATATTTAATGATTTAAACTATTTTGATCTAGCCAAAATTCACAAGTTATAATTTAGCCATAATTGATGATTAAACGTCAGTATTCAGCCACAGAAACTAAATCCCCGACTTCTATCATTAATTAGTTATTGATATTATCAAAAAAGAAGTCGGGGATCTTATTCATTATTCCCCCTCACTGTAGCAATTTTTTACTCAGATGGTTTTTTCATTGTACCGATTTTGAATGGCAATTTATACCATCTAGTAGCCCATTTGGGGAAAATTTCTTGCTCAAGGGGGATTCATTCGACTATCATCAAAAACTAAAAACAGATGTAGAGACGTTCCATAGAACATCTCTACAGGGGTTTCAAAGCACCGACATTTATTAAGCGGTGACTTTCTGACTTTCCAAACGAGTCAATCTTTCAGCTAATAGTTGTTCCAAGGATATTAAGGCCTTGGTAAAACCATCAATACCTTCTGCTAGTTTATCAGAAGCCATGCGATCGCCATTGTGCATTTGCTCAAAAGTCGCTTTATCAATGGAAATTTTCTCAATTGATAAATCTGCTACCTTTGCCGGATCAAGTTTTCTGGGTAATTCCCCCACAGTATTTTGCAATTCTGCCAACAAACCGGGAGAAATAGTTAACAAATCACAACCAGCCAATTCAGTAATCTCGCCCATATTACGGAAACTAGCACCCATCACCTCAGTTTGATAACCAAACTTCTTAAAGTAGTTATAAATGGTGGTGACAGATAATACCCCTGGATCTTCCGCTGCGGGGTAGCTAGTGCGGCCTGTATCCTTCTTATACCAGTCAAGAATACGACCAACGAAAGGAGAAATCAAAGTTACACCAGCTTCCGCACAGGCGATCGCTTGATGCAGACCAAACAGTAAAGTTAAGTTACAGTGAATACCTTCTTTTTCCAAAATTTCCGCAGCCTTTATACCTTCCCAAGTAGCTGCAATCTTAATCAAAACCCGCTCTTTGGCAACACCAGCGGCTTGATACTGACCAATCAAATCCCGTGCTTTTGCTACAGTGGCATTTGTATCATAAGATAACCGCGCATCTACCTCTGTAGACACACGACCGGGGATAATCTGCAATATCTTTAATCCAAAGGATACCGCCAAACGATCAAAAGCCAGAGATACCACCTGTGCTTGACTAGCACCTACACCAGCATCTTTTTTAGCTTTAAGCAGCGTTTGATCAACTATATCCTGATATTCCGGCATTTGCGCCGCAGCAGTAATCAGTGAGGGATTGGTAGTAGCATCTTGAGGTGTAAACTTTTCAATCGCTTGAATGTCTCCGGTATCCGCTACCACAACGGTTACTGCCCGTAGTGCTTCTAGTAAGTTCTTAGGCATAACATACTCCAATGTCAGTGGTCAGTAGTCAGTGGTCAGTGGTCAGTGGTCAAGGAACAAGGAACAGGAAACAGGGAATTAGGGAATTAGGATTTCCCAATTAGGAATTATCAACTACCCATTTTAGAGGTGTCAAGGCGTAATTGGCTGTCCAATAGAATGCACTTTAATTAAATTGGTTGTTCCAGGTGTACCAATGGGGACACCAGAGGTAATCACAACCTTATCTCCTTCCTTAACTAAACCACTATTGACAACTGTGTCTACCACATTAATAAACATTTCTTCAGCATTGCGAACAGGTTGAATAAGTAGGGGTTCTACACCCCAGGATAAAGCCAATTGACGGTAGGCGGTACAATCAGAGGTAAGAGCAATAATTGGCGTGCTGGGACGGTATTTAGAAACCAGTTTGGCTGTGCCTCCTGATGTAGTATTACACAAAATTGCTTTAGCACCAGTTTCATAAGCAATGCGACATACCGCTTGAGACACTGATTCTGTCACTGTCAAACTACCGGCTTTCGGTACCCAAGAATGTCTATTTCCCTCTTGTAATGCTGTTTCTGTTTGTAGTGCAATATTGTGCATCGTTTGCACCGCAGCAATAGGATATTCACCCATGGCTGTTTCTCCAGATAACATAACCGCATCTGTGCCATCTAAAATAGAATTAGCAACATCTGTAGCTTCAGCACGAGTAGGATCTGGCGCACTAATCATTGATTCTAGCATTTGCGTAGCTGTAATTACAGGTTTACCAGCTTGATTACAACGACGCGCAATTTCTTTTTGAATCAGCGGAACTTGATAAATAGGTACTTCTACCCCTAAATCACCACGAGCAATCATAATTCCGTCAGCAACTTCTAAAATAGCATCTAACTGTTCTACTGCTTCTGCTCTCTCAATTTTAGCAATTAGACGAATTTTTGAACTAGCACCTTCAATCATTCTCCGTGCAGGTTCGAGGTCTTGAGGAGAGCGTACAAAAGAAACCGCCACCCAGTCTACACCTAATTGTATTCCAAAGCGCAAATCCATTAAATCTTTTTCGGTAATCGAACTTAGAGGTAAAGGAGTTGCGGGTAAATTTACACCTTTATGAGAAGAAACCAAACCGCCAATATTAACATGAGCGCGAATTTTATCAGCGTCACGACTAGTAACGGTTAATTTTACTCGACCATCATTAATTAAAATTGGTTCACCACATCGCATCATAGCGAATAAAGTTGGTAGCGGTAAGGGTAACTCATCAACACTTTCACCCTTTTCTTGTAAAAGAAATGTCACTTCACTACCAGCCTCTAACATTAACCCTTCTGGTGGTAATTTTCCCAAACGAATTTTTGGACCACACAAATCTTGCATTATAGCAATAGGTTTGTTTAAGTCATTACCAATACGCCGTAAATTTTGAAAAACCTGAGCGTGAGCATCATAAGCACCATGAGAAAAATTTAACCGCGCCATATTCATTCCCGCTCTGACTATAGCTTCTAATTTTTCAGGTGAAGATGTAGCAGGTCCGATAGTACAAACAATTTTAGTGCGACGCATAATTGTGTAAGGAATAATGGTAAAGTAGCACACCCCATTAAGCCCTTATTTAAAACAATTAACTATGGATAAGCAAACAAAACTAATTGATTGTCAACAATTAACAATGAATAATTATCTAAATTAATTGTTCTTTTTTCGCCATTGATAAGATTAAATCAACAACACGGTTAGAATAACCCCATTCGTTATCATACCAAGACACAACCTTAAAGAAATTAGAATTAAGTTCAATTCCCGCTTTTGCATCAAAAATGCTAGAATGACAATTACCCTGAAAGTCTGTAGATACTACTTCTTCATCTGTGTAACCTAACACACCAATTAAATTACCTTCCGCAGCTTTTTTCATTGCTAGACAAATTTCTTTGTAAGAAGTAGTTTTAGTAGTTTTAAAAGTTAAATCAACTACAGAAACATCAGGAGTAGGAACTCTAAAAGCCATACCAGTTAATTTACCCTTTAATTCTGGTAATACCAAAGCCACCGCTTTAGCAGCCCCCGTAGCCGAAGGAATAATATTTTGAGACGCACCCCGTCCACCACGCCAATCTTTACGACTAGGACCATCTACCGTAGGTTGAGTTGCAGTCATAGCGTGAACTGTAGTCATTAAACCTTCAGCTAAACCAAAATTATCATTAATGACCTTAGCAATAGGCGCTAAACAATTTGTAGTACAACTAGCATTGGAGACAATTAAATCTTTAACGGGGTCAAACAAGTGATGATTTACACCCATCACCATAGTTTTTACTTTTTCCGGTTCTTTTGTTGGTGCAGAAATTACAACTCGTTTTGCACCGGCTTTAAGATGATTTTCAGCCCCAGCATAATCAGTAAAAAGTCCCGTAGATTCAACCACATAATCTACACCAAACTTACCCCAAGGTAGTTCCGCAGGATTTCGCATAGATACACAAAGAATAAAATGACCGTCAATAATAATACCGTCTTCCTTAGCTTCAATCTGACTTTTTAATCTACCGTGAGTAGAATCATACTTAAGAAGATACGCAAGATTATCAGGAGGAACTAAATCATTAATTCCCACAAACTGAATATGAGGATTATTCAAACCAGCGCGTAGCACAAGTCTACCAATACGACCAAATCCATTAATACCAACTTTCAACTTAGTCAAAATTAAACCTCCCGTATTAGGAACTTCAGCAATAACTGGCCGGGTTAATTCTAGTCCGACTTAGTTAAGTCTTACAGTTACAAAAGGCATAAAATTGATTTAACTGGCATATTTTAAGGTTTAATTATTAGTCATTGGTTATTTGCATGATCCAATACATTATTTAAATATCTGTATATTTGTTATGACTTACCAAAAATATCTCTAAAACCCTCTTGTCTTCGTTTTCTTCGTTCCTTCGTGGTTAATTCCTTCCTGAATTGTGAGTAAGTCTTACAGCAAGTTTAGCTTGAGTGAGGTGCATATTATGCGGGAAAGATACCCGTACCAAAAGAGTTTTATTACTAATATTTGTACTTCATAATAGCGGTAACTGCTGTATGTATATAGCAATCCTGAACGGTTTGTGAGAAAGTAGAGATATTCCATGAAAGGTCGCTAGAGCTAAATTCATACTTAGTTTGAGCAACCCCAAAAATCAGATAATAACTTAATTAAATAAATAGACATCTGGTTTTTTCCAAAAAGAATAATTGTGTGTACTATAAAAAAGAATAATATGACGGTTAAGGAAAGTATGAGAATTTTAGTGACGGGTGGTGCGGGGTTTATCGGTTCTCATTTGATTGATAGATTAATGAATGATGGTCATGAAGTCATCTGTTTGGATAATTTCTATACAGGAAAGAAACATAATCTCCGCCAATGGTTAGATAATCCTAATTTTGAACTAATACGTCATGATATCACCGAACCAATTCGCTTAGAAGTTGATCAAGTTTATCATCTGGCTTGTCCTGCTTCTCCAGTGCATTATCAGTACAACCCGATTAAAACTGTAAAAACTAATGTTGTCGGAACACTCAATATGTTAGGTTTAGCCAAACGGGTGAAAGCGAGATTTTTATTAGCCTCCACCAGTGAAGTCTACGGAGATCCAGAAGTTCATCCCCAAACGGAAGATTATCGAGGTAGTGTTAATCCCATTGGTATTCGTTCATGTTATGACGAAGGGAAAAGAATGGCGGAAACCTTAGCATTTGATTATCACAGAGAGAATAAAGTTGATATTCGCGTCGCCAGAATCTTTAATACCTATGGACCGAGAATGTTGGAAAATGATGGGCGAGTAGTCAGCAATTTTGTCGCCCAAGCATTACGAGGTATTCCTTTAACTGTTTATGGTGAAGGTCAACAAACTCGCAGTTTTTGCTATGTTTCTGACTTAGTAAATGGATTAATGCGATTAATGAATGGTGAACATACAGGACCCATAAATCTGGGTAATCCTGATGAATACACTATTTTAGAATTAGCTCAAGCTGTGCAAAATTTGATTAATCCAGATGCAGAAATTAAATTTGAACCCCTACCTGCTGATGATCCCCGTCGTCGTCGTCCCGATATTACTAAAGCACAAACTTTATTAAATTGGCAACCTACTATTCCCCTCCAAGATGGGTTAAAGCTCATGATCGAAGATTTCCGTCAACGGTTTCAACAGGTTTAGTAGTGCTAAATTCCTTTGATTCACTTGATTCACTGACAACTTTAAAAAACAAGGATTTCAAAAATGCGTGTTTGCGTAATTGGTACTGGCTATGTTGGTTTAGTTACAGGTGCTTGTTTAGCTCACATTGGCCATGATGTCATCTGTATAGATAACAACGAAGAAAAAGTAAAATTAATGAAGTCTGGTCAGTCGCCCATTTTTGAGCCAGGACTATCGGAAATTATGCAATCTGCCATTAATAGTGGTAATATTCAATTCTCTAGTGATCTCGCGGCTGGGGTTGATCATGGAGAAATTCTGTTTATTGCTGTGGGAACTCCTCCTTTACCTAATGGTGAAAGTGATACTCGCTATGTAGAAGCCGTAGCTCGTGGTATCGGCGAAAATCTCAATGGTGGTTATAAGGTAATTGTTAATAAATCCACTGTTCCCATCGGTTCTGGTGACTGGGTAAGAATGATTGTTTTAGATGGGATTGCGGAACGTCAAAAAACATTTGTGGCATCTGGTAATACAATAGAAGACAGTAAATTTTCTGAAATTGCCCATGATTTTGATGTTGTAAGTAATCCAGAGTTTCTGCGGGAAGGTTCGGCAGTTTATGATACCTTTAATCCTGATCGGATTGTCTTAGGTGGAAATAGTGAACAAGCCACCAGCATGATGAAAGAATTATACGCTCCAATTGTAGAACGCAAATTTGCGGCCGATAAATCTTTACCTCCTGTTCCCGTTCTGGTGACAGATTTAAGTTCCGCAGAAATGATCAAATACGCGGCTAATGCCTTTTTAGCCACTAAGATTAGCTTTATTAATGAAGTAGCTAATATTTGCGATCGCGTCGGTGCGGATGTTACCCAAGTAGCAAAAGGCATAGGTTTAGATTCCCGCATTGGTAGTAAGTTCTTACAAGCTGGTATTGGTTGGGGTGGTTCATGCTTTCCTAAAGATGTTTCCGCTCTCATTCACACCGCAGGTGATTATGGCTATGAAGCCCAATTGATGAAAGCTGCGGTTAGTGTTAACGAGCGCCAACGCTTAATTGCCTTAGAGAAACTACAACAAGCTTTAAAAATTCTCAAAGGTAAAACTGTAGGCTTACTTGGTTTGACCTTCAAACCAGATACGGATGATTTACGAGACGCACCCGCATTAATCCTCATTGAACAACTTAACCGATTGGGAGCTAAAGTTAAGGCTTATGACCCCATAATCTCGCAAACAGGAATGCGTCATGGTCTTTCCGGTGTATTAGTAGAAACCGATGCAGAAAGACTAGCGGATGGCTGTGATGCTTTGGTACTTGTCACTGAATGGCAACAGTTCAGCACTTTAGACTATGGGAAAATGGCAAAATTGATGAATCACGCAGTGATGATTGATGGTCGTAATTTCCTTAATCCTCAAACCATGATCCGGGCTGGATTTCAGTATGTAGGCGTAGGAAGGTAAAAAAGGGAACTGTTAGAGGTAATTTTCTTGTTTTCTCCTGACTGCTCCTGGAAAAATTAAATCGCCGCCCAGTGGAATCTGGACGGCGTTGATTTTTTTCAATTTTAAAAATTGTTAAGAACTGCGCGGAATTCGTTCAATTTCTGCATAACCACTAAAAATCAATCTTTGGCCTTCTGTTTCTAAACGATTTAGTCGCATTTTTACCCCATCTAAATCAAAGCGATCTAAATCAACCATATTATCCAAAATTTCTACCAATGCTGCACTTAAAGTCCGGGAAATTTCCCGTTGTGCTTCTGGAACTCCCTCAAGTTCAATCTTAGGGTCTTTAAAAGAAACCCGCCTTCTTCTTTCAATCCCAATCCCAACCGTCATACTTAGGGGTATGAGTTCACCATTGTTTAAATCAGCTTTAGCTACCAGGAACAAGCGATTTTCAGGTAATAGCTTGATTTGAACTTGGGTAAAGGAAACCGGTTCACCACCAGATATTTCCATCAGAGTTGGTTCAGAAAGGTTCAGCAGCCGCTTTTTCACCAGTTCCGACTCAAAAGCACGATTAATGCCTACTTCTGATAGAATCACACAAGCTACAGCTTGGGTGGGTTGTTTGAGATTGAGTTTACCACTTAAAACCGAGCCGAAGTCAATGGCTACCGCGTCGGTTTCAAAGGACATTTCCTCTACTGCGAAGTCTTTGCGAATTACTAAGCCACGGCCGTTCATTTTAAAGCTATCAATGCTGCCTTGCAACAGTTTGCTGGAGGGGTAGCAGCGCACAAAGACTTCTACCGACTCGCTTTGGGTAAACAGGTGGCGAATCGTTTGGCTGGCGACTGTGTTGAGCATTCGCTCTCCCCAATCGGTGCTTTTGGGATCTGTTAAACCAGTGAGTCCGCCGAACATTAGGTTTTAGTTTTTAGAAGTTCTTTATATTTTTGTAACAAATTGTGAACAATTATGCAAGCGATCCCCTGATTTAATCTACTAATGACTGAGAACAGGATAACTGATGGTTCTTATTTGGTTAATATCTTATTAACTTTACTATACATATTAATCACATAACTATTAAAATAGTTACTTATTTAAGGTATATAAAAACTCATAAAGTCTACTGAAACCAAGTTTCTCAAATTTATTTCCTTCACCCTCAAGTTATATTTTCTGTACATATAGTCAGTTTTCTATAAAAAAAATTATGATCAAAAATATAGTTTTGGTTGGTGGTGGTCATAGTCATGCTATTGTCTTAAAACTTTTTGCCATTTATCCACTATTAGGAGTAAACCTAATCTTAATTACCCCAGATAAATATACACCATATTCGGGAATGTTGCCGGGATATATTGCGGGATTTTACAAATATACTGAATGGCTTATAGATTTACAAAAGTTATGTAGATTTGCTGGCGCAAAATTATATCTGAAAAAAGTAATTGGACTGGATTTAAAAAATAACCAGGTGCTTTGTGATCAAGGATCTGTGATAGATTTTGATCTTCTCTCTATTGATATTGGTAGCACTCCTGAAAAACTGTCTGTATCAGGTGCAGTAGAGTATGCAATCGCAGCTAAACCAGTGGCACAATTTTTAGAACATTGGCATAAATTACGGGAAAATGTGGTTATAAATTCGCAAAAAAATCTGAATATTGGTATTGTGGGAGGTGGTGCTGGTGGTGTGGAATTAGCTTTATCAATGCAAGCAGGTTTGCAAAATTTGCACATAGATAATTTACAGGTACATTTATGGCAAAAAAGTCATGAACTCATGCCAAATTATCATTTATCTGTGCGGGTAATTATGGAAAAAGTTTTAATTAATAAAGGTGTGAAATTGCATTTAGGAGAAACGGTAAATCAAATTGCTCCAGGGGAGGAAAAGCTAAAGATTAAATGTCAATCTGGGTTAGAATTTGAATGTGATCAAGTTTTTTGGGTGACACAAGCATCAGCAGCAGAGTGGGTAAAAAATTCGGGAATTGGTACAGATGAAAAAGGTTTTATTTTGGTAAATAATAATTTGCAATCTGTTACTCATACCCATGTTTTTGCAGCGGGTGATATTGCGACCATGATCAATCATCATCTCCCAAAAGCGGGTGTGTTTGCGGTGCGTCAAGGTAAACCTTTATATGAGAATTTAAAAAGGATGATTTTGGGAAAGTCACTTAAACCCTATCAACCACAAAAAACTTATTTGAGTTTAATTAGTACGGGAGACGGAAAGGCATTAGCTACTAGAGGCAATTTCACTTTACCCCCTCATCAATTATTATGGTACTGGAAAGACTGGATTGATCGCCGTTTTATGAATCAGTTTTGATAGAGTTGATTGCCTCATAGTTAATTTACAGCAGTTCCCGGTATTATGAAGTACAGATATTAATGATAAAACTCTTGTGGTGCGGGCATCTTGC
>NZ_KE384666.1:35551-38756 GCF_000426925.1 Dolichospermum circinale AWQC310F
ATTGTACCTCACTCAAAGCTACTTGCTGTATCTATGGGAAAAAATACAGTATCCCTTGTTCAGCGTCTAATGTTACCATCATTCCCACAGGTAAAGCAGCATTGGGGCTATCATGACCAAAGGGAAGATTAGAAACTATGGGAATACCCAAATCATCCAAACAATCCCGCAATACTTCCTCTACAGTAAAACTAGGTACATTGGCTGCGGCTTCACACTTTGTAAATCCTCCTAATGCAATACCGCGAACTTTAGATAGAAAACCACTTAATCGCCATTGAGTCAACATTCTATCTATGCGATAGGGTGCTTCTGTTACATCTTCTAAGGCTAAGATTACACCCTCAAGGTCAGGTAAAATCGGTGTTGCTAAAAGATGGGTTGCTACTGTCAAATTACCAGGAAGCAAGATTCCCGTACTTGTACCACCACCCCAACCTTTACCCTTTAAAGGTGCGAGGGGACGACCTTCTACTATGTCCATTAGCCTCTGTATTGACCATTCTGGCTCATTAGCTAGGGTGGTGAGGACGGGACCATGGACGCTGGCAATTCCCGCGTTGTAGAGACTCCACAGCAAGGCTGTGATGTCAGAAAAGCCGATTAACCATTTAGGTGGAATGATATTTTCTGGCCAAGTCCAATTTTCTAAAATCCGGGTACAGCCAAAACCACCTCTCGCGCCAAGGATACCCTGACATTCTGGATCTTCCCATGCTGTGGCTAGTTGCTGACGACGGTGGAGATCTGTACCAGCGAGATAACCATGTTTATCATCTATGTTGGCTGAAATTTCGACGCGATAACCACGCGCTTTCCAAATTTCCACACTTTGATGAAACGCTTCCATTTCTCGTAATGCACCACTAGGAGCAATGACGCGCAGCAAATCACCTGGTTTGAGATATGGGGGTAAGATAGGGAGTGACATCGGTAGAAAATGTAAGTAATAGTTATATTTTTGTTATATTTTTGGTAGTTATCGGTGATTTAGTTCTGTTTAAGGGACTTTTTTCGGGGATAGTTCTAAAACTAATGATTCCTCTGTGGTATTTGTTTGTGTGATATTAATTGTCTGATTTTTGACTCCAATATTTTCTCGCTGGTTGATTAAATAAATACTGATTAAAGTGAGAAAAACACCTAACCATTGGATAATTGTCAAGACCTCTGAGAGGAAAATATAACCGAATATTAAGGCAAAAACCGGTGTCAAAAAGGTGAGAGAACTTAAACTGGTGAGATTTCCACTGGAAGCAAAATAGAAAAATAATCCATAAGCGATCGCACTACCAAATACAGTAGCATAACTTAAGAATATCCAATCTGATAGTACAAGATTTTGCCATTGTTGAGCTTCTAATACTGATGACATTCCCCACAAAGGCAAGCCTCCGATAATCATGTGCCATCCTGTAGCCATTACTGGCTCTGCATATCGGCACACAAACCGAATCAAAACTGTTCCCACCGCCATTGATAAAGCAGCAAGTAACATTAATAACTCACCACTATTAAACAAATCTTGCCAATTATCTGTGGTAATTGTCACTCCTGAATCAAGAAAATGAAAAATCCATTCTTCTGGTAAACCAATGAGACTAATTCCTGTGATTCCCAAACCTAACCCCAACCATCCCCATAAACCAATATGTTCTTTAAATAACCAGAGGGACAGTAAAGCTACTGCTAGAGGTTGGGAGTCTATCATGACCGAACCTAAACCAGCATTGGTTCTGACTAAACCCTCTGCTAAAAATCCTTGAAATAAAGTACCATCAACTAAAGCAAATATAATAATCCATAACCATGCTAACCAACTTTTAGGTACAGGTTTACCCATGAATGCTGCTACCATGAGAATTAGTACCCCCGCAGGTATTAACCTGACTCCAGCCATAAATAAGGGTGTAGTGTGGGGAATTACACCTTTCATGGCCACCATGGCTGTACCCCAAAGGAAAAAAGGAGCGATTAATAGTAGATACGTTAGGGGATTTTTAGATCCACTGAGTTGCACTTGCATGAGATGATCGTGGTTTTTAGTAAATAGATGAAAATATTACTTTACCTGATTTTGGGGTTTTTGAATTGCTTTGGTATTTCGCGGCTAGATATTCTTATAGAATGGGATTTTCAAAATCATGAACCGCGATGATCCTTGTATCAATTTACTATTAGAAGCATAAGATAAATGATCACAATTAAACCCAGGGTTGAAGATAGTTTTGGAATTACACTAGCACCATTGTCTGTAGAGGAAATCTATAGTAAGGTGGATAATCCTGCTCATGGTGCGGTGGTAATCATGAGTGGTATGGTTCGTAATCAAACTGACGGTAAGTCTGTGGTGGCTTTGGAGTATCAAGCTTATGAACCAATGGCTTTACAGGTATTTTATCAAATTGCTGATCATATTCGCTATCAATGGTCTGATATCGGTCGGGTGGCAATATATCATCGCATTGGCAGATTGTCAATTGGGGAAATTAGTGTAATTGTAGCTATAGGTTGTCCCCACCGTGGCCAGGCTTTTACGGCTTGTGAATATGCTATTGATACGTTAAAACACAATGCACCTATTTGGAAAAAAGAACATTATTATAAGATTGGAGAAGATGGTTCAAGAGTAGTAGATTCATCTTGGATTTCTATAAATACTTGTCAGCATTAAGTAGGAGGGAACAGGGAACAGAAAAGAGGTTTTGGGCAACTTTACTTTTCGTTACTTATGTCGGTTTTTTCCGTTCACCTACTTAGTTATATCTATTAGGTTAGATTTATGATGATTGTAAAATACATAGGACTTACGCAACTGGCACATTGGTAGGGTGTGGTTCGGCAAGCTCACCAACCACGTCAGATATCAACAATCTGTTTATTTGCAGCTTAAGGTTCTAGAGTTTTCATGTTCATTCACCGCTTAATATTTCTTAACACAAATATCTTGACAAGATTAACATCAAGTGAGATATAATCTCAACAGAGATAATGAAAAAACTCACCTAATAAAAAGTTCAAAAGCTGACTAAATTGGGATTTCGGGGTTATAGCGCAGTTGGTAGCGCACCTCAATGGCATTGAGGGGGTCAGCGGTTCGAATCCGCTTAGCTCCATGGCATGATCAAACTAAATACTAAGTAGGTTGGCGTTAAAAATTGTCGTTATGACAAGGGAACAGGGAACAGGGAACAGGGAACAGGGA
>NZ_KE384666.1:38766-40521 GCF_000426925.1 Dolichospermum circinale AWQC310F
TTTTGAGCAACTTTACTTTTCGTTACTTATGTCGGTTTTTCCGTTCACCTACTTAGATACTCCATGAGTATGACTTTAGGACATTATGATCTTATGACCTGATTACCTTGGTTTTCCTAGTGTAGTAATGTAAATAACTGCTTCGTCAGCAGGAATACCCAAGACATCGTTAACTTGGTCATCAAAAAAGCCAGCGATACCACTGACACCTAAATTTAAGCGGACTGCGGCTAAATTCAATCTTTGTCCTAAAATACCTGCATCTGTGTGTAAATAACGGTAAACTCGATCACCATACTGAGCGATCGCCTTTTTGAGATCCGCAGTATGAAATAATACTGCTCCTGCATCTCTACCTAATTCCTGTCCCAAACAGAGAAAATGTAACTCCCGACGGAAATTTTTAAAGCGAATTTGCCGTAATTCTTGGGCTTTAGGTGCATAATAATAACAACCTGGATCTAAGCCTTTAACTCCAGAAACCACCACAAAAGTTTCTATTAAATTCAAGTCAAAATAATCAGGGTGAGGATCTAAATTTTGGTCAACATAATTTTGTGGTTGATAAGTGAAATCAAGTAAAGCTTTTAGTTGATCAAAACTTAAATTATCGCCAGTATAAGCACGAGTAGAACGCCGTTTATAGATAGTATTTGCTAATTCTGATAAATTTTCCCCCCAAAAAATTGGCGCAGTCCTAGTAGGAATTTTATCACAGAAAGGAAAATTATATTTATCCTCTAAAGACCTTTCTTCTTTGAGAGTTGGTAACTTTAAATTACTGCTAGTAGTCTGTGTGATTTCAGTCCGTAAATGAAAATATTTTAGTAGTTCACCGTCAGGAATAAATGGATAATTAGTTTCAGTTGTAGAAGGTAAAACAGTGCTGCCTTTAGGTAAGTTTTGGCGAATATCTAACAAATCTGCCAAAGCTAAAACAGCCGTTGTTCCCTCCTGTGCCTGATCAATATAAAGTAGATCATTAACCGCTTTATCCACAAAACCGCCTATTAAATAAGAGCGATAATCTACAAGACTACAAGCTAATTCAATATTACCTAAAAGATGCCCAGTATCGAGAAAAATGCGGCGGTAGGCTCTATCTTCATAACGCCAAACAGAACGATAAAAAACCGCAGTAGTAATAATAGCTAATTGGGTGGTTTCTAGGGAAGAATGCCAAAAACAAGCCTCTTGTAAATTTTGCCAAACATCACTTTCCCAGAAGTGCATTAAAGAATGAGTTCGACATTGATAATTATAAAGTCCTGGTGGTAACAAAGGTGTACCGCGAGAAACTAAATATACTTCAGCCGGATATAAACCCCCCGCACTGGGAGCAGCACGTAAATATACTGCACTACCCATAGAAGGTATTTTTGCCGTCAGTCCATAACTGTGAAATAATAGGTGAGAGAGCCTGTGCCACCATTGAGCATCTTGATCATTGGCGAATATTTCTGTATTTTCTTGTAAATAAGGTTTCAGGTCAATATCAGCACCGATTTTGTACTCTTTGAAAGGTACTGGTTGTTTAGCCCAGTCTAAATTATAATTTTTGGAAGCTAGAGTTTGGGGATCATACTTAGTCCGTTCGTGATAATGTTCGGCTATGGATTGGTGTATTTCTGGCATAATAAATAATTGTAATTTAATAAGTAGGTTGGCGTTAAAAATTGTCGTTGGGGCAAGGGAACAGGGAACAGGGAACAGGGAACAGGGAACAGGGAACAGGGAACAGGGAACAGGGAACAG
>NZ_KE384666.1:40585-97847 GCF_000426925.1 Dolichospermum circinale AWQC310F
TCATCTTGTATTTCTACCATTGACGTTGACATTTATTAGCTCCATGATTTCCTGTAAATCAATTAAAAATTAAAACCTGGAAATTGATTTTTTCTGCTAAAATTTCTAACCACCTGTCTTGGAGAACATTAAGCAAATGATACCTATACGGAAAACTCTCTCAACATCTGATATTCAACTTTCTTACCTAGAATGGAATCAAGGTCAAGAACCATTAATATTGTTACATGGTATGGCTGATCATGCTTTAGTTTGGTCAAGTTTGGGAGACTATTTAAAATCAGATTACCATATAATAGCGCCAGATATGCGTGGTCATGGTGAAAGCAGCAAGCCAGAAAAAGATTACAGTTTTAAAAGTGCAATTTCCGATTTAGAGGCATTAATGGATAAAATGAGGTGGTCTGCGGCTCATATTGTCAGCCATTCCTGGACAGGAAAATTAGCCGCCATTTGGGCTAGAGAAAACCCAACCAGATTAAAAAGTATCACATTAGTAGACCCGATTTTTATCTGGAAAATGCCCAGTTTTCTGAAAATCATATTTCCCCTTTTATACCGTGTTTTACCTTTCCTCAAAAGCATGGGACCCTTTACCAGTTACGAAGCAGCCGAACAAACAATTAAACAACTCAGTCAATATCAAAATTGGAGTTCTTTGCAACAGCAAGTTTTTCAAGCTGCAATTGCACAAAAACCCGACGGTACTTGGGGTAGTAAATTCACTATAGCAGCCCGTGATGGCATTTTTGATGCAGTCATGGAAGTACCAGGTTTTATTCACCCAGTTGACACACCTGCTCTCTTTATACAACCAGAAAAAGGTGTCAACCGCCAAAATTGGCAAATTCAACCTTACAAAACCAACCTCAAAAATTTGCTTATTCGTCAAGTCCCCGGAAATCATTGGCCATTCTTAACTAACCCAACAGAATTTAATCAAATAGTTGCCAGTTTTTTAGCAGCACAAAAATGAGATTATTACAAATAATTCGCAATTACCCATTACCCATTACCAATTACCCATTACCTATTCCCTATTCCCCATTATGAGTCTTTGTATTAATCCAGTTTGTTCTCAACCCAACCACCCAGATAATGACGAAAACCGCTTTTGTCAAAGTTGTGGTTCTCAATTAGAATTAATCGGACGTTATCGAGTTTTACGTTTATTAAGTGACAAAACTGGATTTGGTAAAATTTACGAAGCTTATCAACAAGATAGTCCAAAAATTCTCAAAGTCCTCAAACAAGAATTAACTAATGATCCTAAAGTAGTTTCACTATTTCAACAAGAATTTAATGTGTTAAAACAATTAAATCATCCTGGTATTCCCGCAGCAGAAGATTACTTTCCCTATCAAACCAGAAATAATTTTATACTGCATTGTCTGATTATGGAAAAAATTGAAGGACCTAATTTAGAACAGTGGTTAAAGCAACAACAAAACCGCCCCATTTCTCAAGTTCAAGCCATAGCCTGGTTAAAACAATTATTAGAAATAATAGCTTTAGTTCATAATCAACAATATCTCCATAGAGATATTAAACCATCAAATATCATGATTCGTCCTGATGGACAATTAGTATTAATTGACTTTGGTACAGCTAGAGAAATTACTAAAACCTATTTAGCTGGTGGGGGAATGACAGCAATTTCATCATCAGGTTATAGCCCTCTAGAACAAATGCGTGGACAAGCCATACCCCAATCAGATTTTTTTGCATTAGGACGGACATTTGTATTTTTATTAACGGGATATCAACCCGGAGAATTATATGATCATAACTTGGATATTTTCAAATGGCGACATCATGCAAATCACGTTTCTCCATTATTATTAGATTTGATTGATTGGTTAATGTCTACCCAAGTAAATCAACGCCCTAGCAATACTCAAGAAATTTATAAAAGATTATCAGAAATTGAATACCAACTCCCAGAAAATACATCTGCAACCGTAAATATTAGCGGAACAGAAAAAACAGCCATAGTTAATCAAACAACTACTAATAATGCTGTTATTCCCCCACAAACACAACCGGAAAAATTACCATTATTGTCCTGGTTTGCAGCTTTAATAGTTTCCTTATTACTACTGTGGTGGGTAGCATTAGGATTTAGAGACAATAAATTTGTAGCCTTACCTGCTGACTATGGACAAGCACCAGTTAAAAAAGGCAAAGTTGATTATTTTCCCTATGAAGCAGGGAAAGATAGTCAAGGCAGAGTTGCAGAGTTTAATATTGCAGTTTTATCAGTAGAATATAAATGGCAATTAGGCAGCACCTACCAAATTAAATATAATAATCAAACTATAACAATTGATTCCTTAAAATCTAATTTAGAACAAGAAGGAATCCAGAAAATTATGGAAAATCCCAGCGAGATTATTTCCGTGGGAACAGCCTCTTGTGAAGGTAATATTACCACCGAACAAAGTCGCGCTTTAGAACGTTCTCAACAAATTCAATTATTAGTAAAAAAGATATTTAGTAATACACCCAGTGTTAAAGGTTATCGCTTATTAAATTTGGGACAATTTCAGAGAAAAGACTGTCAAGCTAACCAAGACTCAACAGACTATCAACGCAGTATTATTATTATTGGAGTGAAAAAACAAGCCGCAGATGTAATATTAGATGAAGCTTTAAGAGATAGATTAGAGAAAAAACCATTTGCTGATTTTAAATTAGATGATTATTCTCTAGGTTCACCAGATAAATTTAAAACCATATCCAGTAATTTATAAGGTAGTTAGCAATGAAAGTCCTATATTCTTTGAGTAAATAGTGAATTTATGAACCGGATTTTTGCAGTTTTGCACCATAAAATCTGCCTAATGCACCAGTTCCCAATCTTGCATAAGTGCGTTTAACCATCTTATGTATGGAAAAATCATCAGTTCAGATTTTACCAGAATTGTAGCTAATTAAACTTAAACATGATTTACTATTTTCTAGAACCTTTGCTAGATATAAGGTGAGGTAAAATTAATGGCTGATATTGTTGATATTGCAGTTAGTAATGATGCGTTTAAAACTTTAGTGGCGGCTGTGTCTGCTGCTGGGTTAGTAGAAACATTAAAAAGTCCCGGTCCATTCACCGTGTTTGCACCCACTGATGATGCTTTTGCTAAATTACCCCCCGGCACAATTACAACTTTATTACAAAACCTTCCCCAGTTAGCACGAATTTTAACCTATCATGTCGTTCCTGGCAAGTTAACAAAGGATGATTTGGCAAAATTGGGTACAGTAACTTCTGTGGAAGGTTCTCCTATTAAAATCAATTGTGATCATGGTTTTGAGGTGAAAAATGCCACAGTTTTAGCCGCCGATATTGTTGCAGATAATGGCGTGATTCATGTTATTGATACTGTGATTTTGATGGGTTAATCCCGCCTTTTCATCAGTAAAATATAATAGAGACGTTTTATACCGCGTCTCTATTATGAATAAATTTAATTGTCAAGGCCAATTCTTTAAAAAAAGTAACATAAATGGTGCGATTACTCACTTTTGATATAGTATAATCTTATTAATCTATTATTTACAATAAAACTTAATCATAAGCACCGACAATTATCCCCAAAAATCAATGTTAGATTTCAACATCTTAGCTGAGTTTTCCCGCAACAACTGTATAGGTATTTGTGCCTTTCTTGTCCCAGCCAATATCCTAACAACCTTATTAACGATGATCCTCACGTTCCTAAATCGTCCCCTGGGTCAAGTGTGGATATCTACAGGATTAGCCTGTTTATTTGCCAGTGTCATGGTGCTGCACGTTTATACTTGGTTTATGATTGGTGTAGTCATGACACCAACTTATATCTTATTGTCCCTAGCAGTTACTTGTTTATTGACCAATCTTTTCCTAATTATCTGGCGCAGAAATTCTCTACAATTGTTTTCTCTTGATAAATAACCTCAACAAAAGTCAAAATTTCAGTAATACCAAAAACTGGATATTTGGCTTTTTTTATTAACACTCAGAATAGTAACTAAAAATATAAATTACTATTCTGACTATTTTTAATAGCTATTAGTTAACAGCTATTTTTTTACTTTTACCAATACCCGCGATAAGAACCGCCGTAAGAACCATGAGAGTAACCGTGAGAGTAATGATAATTGTGATGAGAATAACAACTATAATTACCTCCACCAACAACGGTTTTTACTTCCTCGGTAACTAGTTCATCAAGAAAACTAGTAGCATCATTAAATAAATCATAACCGACAGGAACTAATGCAGATATTTGGATATTAGCCATGATAATTACTCCTTGATTTAATGAATTGTCTTGACAAAAGACAAATGAGATTAGACTCGCTATGGACTAACCTTATTTCTGATTCTTCCCAAAATAATTGATAAATTCAAGGACTTAACCTCAATAGATAAGACTTAATTGAACTATTTTTGTCTAGTTATTCATGGTAATTAGCAGTTAAAAAATGTTGGTTAATTGTCAGTTTTTGATACTTACCAGGAACATATTTTAGAGATGTTTCATGCAACATCTCTACAGAAAATGTCATTTTTATTGTGGATTAGATTGACGGAAAATACCGACTTAATTAAGTTTATTTTGTCTAAAGTATATGAGATAGACAACATATCTAGACCCAATATTCAAATCTCTTTAATTGGTAAATTCTGCCCGTAATTGATTAACAACTCGATCTAATCCCACAGAATGGGCGGCTTTGAATAATAAGCAATCTCCTGTTTGCATAAATGTTTTTAATCTTGTTACCAAATCAGCATGGGTACTAAAACATTCACAAGATATATTATCGGCACTATTAGCAATAATTTCCGCATCTTGACCATCAACTAATACTAATAACCCATCAAGATGCAAATTTTTGACCATTTCTCCGACTTTTTGATGTAGTTCTGCGGATCTTTCTCCTAATTCTTTCATTGCCCCTAAAACCGCAATTTTCCGCTTTCCTGGTGTGTCTGCTAACAACTGCAAAGCCGCTAACATGGCTTCTGGGGCGGCATTATAGGTTTCATCTAAAATTACGATATCATGAGGTAAAGTGAAGCGTTGACTTCTACCTGTGGGCATATTTACCATGATACCAGATTTTAATAATTGCCAATCAATTTCTAATACCTGAGCTACGGCTAAAGCTGCTAAAAAATTACTAGCATTATGACGACCAGGTAAAGGCAAAGGTAGACGCATTCCAGCAACTTCTACGGTTTCATTATTAATTAGTTTTCCTTGAATATCCCCACCAGAAAAGCCATAACTGATAACTTTCCCCTGCCAAAATTTCGCGGACATTTCCATTAATAATGGATTATCATAATTAAGAATGGCGGTACTATGATCTGGCATTGTCGCTAATAATTCACATTTAGCTTCAGCAATTGCCGCTTCTGAACCAAGTAATTCAATATGGGCTGTTCCCACATTAGTAATTACCCCAATTGTTGGTTTAGTAATTTCTGTGAGTTCGGCAATTTGTCCCTTGCCCCGCATAGCCATTTCTATGACTGCAAAATCATCTTCTTTCGTCAACTCTAAAAGAGTTTTGGGAACACCTATTTCATTATTAAAATTCCCATAGGTTTTATGGACTTTTCCTTTTGTAGCCAAAACTGCGGAAATTAGTTCTTTAGTGGTGGTTTTACCTACTGACCCTGTGATGCCAATTACAGGAATAGAAAAACTTTCTCGCCACCATTGAGCAATTTGCTGGTATGCTTTTAAAGTATCTTTAACCCGCAAAATCGGAAAACCCGGATTGTCATAAGCATAATCAACTATAGCCAATATAGCCCCTTTAGCGATCGCTGTGGGTACAAAATCATGTCCGTCAAACTTTTCCCCTCGCAAAGCCAAAAAGACCTCACCCGGTTGCAAAATCCGGGTATCTGTTTGTATCCCAATAGCCAACTGAGCTAAACTAGATACAGATACATTCACAGGTTCAGCTATAAGAACTTCAACCAGTTGAGAGATAGTGGTAGAGACTGACATACTGATAAACGATAAGGTATTTTAAAGGTAATAACCTTATCATTTTTTGTGTCACGTTGTCATTGAAGATTTATTTTTGTAATTACTACTACTTATAGCACAATAGCTTAATCCTTCAGTGATTGCCTCTTCTCTAAATCAAAACCAATACAAAAAAGCGATCATCTGTCGTCTAGATAGAGTCTCATGAAAAACATTTTATAAAATCTGCGTGTTCAACAGACTGTAAACCAGTTTGTAAAACATTCAATACAACTTGCATATTACCTGTTAATAATTCATTTACCGCTAACCATAAACCTGGAAATACCCGACTTTGTAAAACTCCTTCTTCATTAGGTGCTAATTCTAAATATTCACCTTCTTGTAAGGAAAACCAACTTAATTTTTCGTCCAAAACTTGCCAAACAATATATTCTCTCACACCATTGCGACGATAAGCCTGTTTTTTGCCATGGAGGTCAATAGCCACACTACTAGCAGCAATTTCTACAACTAATTCCGGTGGACCCTCAATATAATCATCCTCACTGATGCGAGTTTGACCTCCTGCTTCTGGTATAATAATCAAAACTGCATCAGGTTGAGGTTCATTATCTAAATCTAGCCGGACTGTGGGTTCAACTCCTAAAGCCACACCAGGGGTCATGGCTTCATAATTACCAAGCCATGTTAGGATGCGACCATGAGGTTGTCCATGACTTCTAAAACGCAGAGCAGCAGGCATAATATAAACTATTCCTTCGATTAATTCAGCTTTTTTCGGTTTAGATGCGGCATTATATCGCCGTTCAAATTCATAACGGGTGAGTTTGTCCCCGTTTGTCAAAGGAGGAATTATCGAAGCTGGGAGGGGTATTTTTACCATAATTTTCTTAATGAGTAATGAAGCCCTGAACGAATTATAACAAATTATTCAAATTTTTCATAATTTCTGGACATTTTACTTTCTATAAATTGATAATATGACAACTTTCCTCACAGATTCTCTAGATATAAATAGATTTCATTTTTCTTCAAGATTGAACTTAAAACAAAGAAGTGAATTAGGTCAGTTTCTAACTCCTGCACCGATTGCGAGATTTATGGCAGGACAATTTAACAATTTATCTGGTAATATTAGTTTGCTAGATCCTGGTGCTGGTGTTGGGTCTTTAACTGCTGCTTTTGTAGAGCGATTATTAATAAATGCTGATCAAATTGAGAGTTGTTTAATTACAACCTATGAAGTAGAAGAAACCTTTTTACCCTGTTTAGAACAATGTCTTATAGAATGTTGTAATACTTTAAAGAACAAGGGAATAAAAGCAGATTATTCTTTGCGAAATCAAAGTTTTATCGAGAGTATTGGTAAAACCAGTTTACCGCTTTTTACTAAAAATTACCACAATTTTACCCATGCAATTCTAAATCCACCTTATAAGAAAATAAGTAGTAAATCAACTGAGAAAAAAATACTATCAAAGCTGGGAATTGAAACGGTAAATTTATATAGTGCATTTGTTTGGCTGTCCATGTTACAACTTGCTGAAAATGGCGAAATAGTTGCAATTACTCCCAGAAGCTTTTGTAATGGTAGTTATTTCCGGCCTTTTCGCAAAGCTTTTCTAGAAAAAATGGCATTTCAAAATATTCATATATTTGCAAGTCGCTCCTTAGCTTTTGCAGAAGATAATGTTTTACAAGAAAATATTATTTTTCATGCTGCTAAAACAGAAGTTAAACCTAAATGTATAGAAATAAGTATTAATTCAGAACAAGAATTAGATAATTTTTCAGAAATCAGACTTGTTCCATATAACCAAGTTATTGAAACAAATGATCCTGAGATGTTTATTCATATTCTTACCAACTCTCTGGAAGATGCTGTAAAAGTGCAAATAGATAAATTTTCATCTACATTAGATCAACTTGGTTTAGAAATTTCAACTGGTCCAGTTGTAGATTTTCGTCTTAAATCATCTTTAAGAAATTCCTTAGATGATCAAACCGTTCCCTTAATTTACCCAGAATCTATAAAACCAGGAAAAATTTTATTTCCTCCCACAAAACCGAAAAAATCAATTGCTATTGAAAATAATCAACAAACACAAAAATGGTTAATTAAACCAGGATGGTATGTTTTAATCAAGCGATTTTCTGCTAAGGAAGAAAAACGTCGTATTGTTGCTGCTGTCTGTTCTCCTATAAATTCACCCGCGCTGGGTATAGAAAATCATCTTAGCTACTACCATGCTAAGGGAAAGGGAATGAATCCTGACCTAGCAAGAGGTTTAACAGCATTTCTCAATTCAACTTTATTTGATAACTATTTTCGGCTGTTTAGTGGTAATACACAAGTCAATGCAACAGATTTGCGTAAAATTAGATATCCCTCTCCAGAGGATTTGATGCAACTGGGAAGCCAAATTGATGAATTTGTATTTGACCAGGAAAAACTTGATACACTTGTTCACAAAACTCTGTCAATTATGAGTGAAGCAATAAACGCAATTCAAGCTAGTAAACGTATTCAAGAAGCACTAACTATTCTGAAAGAAATGTCTGCACCAAAAGAACAGCAGAATGAAAGATCCGCACTGTGCTTACTTGCATTAGCAGATATTCGACCGGAAACTTTTTGGAATCAAGCAACAACTCCCAAACGCAGAATTACTGAAATGATGGATTGGTTTCGTGATTATTATGGAAAACAATACGCAGCAAATACACGAGAAACTGTGAGAAGACAAACAATGCACCAGTTTGTACAAATGGGTTTAGTTGTGGAAAATCCAGATCAACCAAACCGACCAATTAATAGCCCTAAATGGTGTTATCAACTTCAACAACAAGCACTTTTGTTGATACAATCATACAACTCTGACCAGTGGGAAGAATCTCGTCGTAATTATGCTATTTCTGTCAAGAATTTATTACAGGATAGAACTCGAAATATCCCCACAATTCCCGTTAGTTTACTCAATGGACAAGCAATTTACAGCACTTCCCGATGTTATGAGGTACAAGAACCCCACCCCCAACCCCCTCCCCGCAAGCGAGGAGGGGGCTTAAGATGTACCTCATAAGAGCGGAAACCCCTGTATCTATCAGCAGGTGGACAAAATAATTTAATCAAAGACATTTTAGAAAATTTTTGTCCCAGATTTACACCAGGAGGTTTGGTTCTTTATCTAGGTGATGCTGGGGATAAATTTATTATTAATGAAAGTCAAAATCTTAGAGAAATGGGAGTAGAGTTAGATCCTCATGGTAAAATGCCAGATGTTGTCGTTTATTATCAAAAACAAGACTGGCTAATCTTAATAGAAGCTGTAACCAGTCATGGTCCTGTTAACTTAAAACGACACAATGAACTAAAACAACTGTTTAAATTTAGTAGCAAGGGGTTAGTTTTTATGACTGCTTTTCCTACTCGCAAAGAAATGACTCGGTATCTAGCTGAAATTGCTTGGGAGACAGAAGTTTGGGTAGCAGACCAACCAGATCATTTAATTCATTTTAACGGGGAGAGATTTCTTGGAGCATACGAAAACCGCTAAAATAGTTTGGGAAATTTTGATACGAATAAAAAAATTAAATAACATTGGGTTGGGTAGGGGATAAAGGGTAATAAGTAACGATATTAGCAGTTACCCATTACCCATTACCAATCACCCGTTAAAATCTAAGCAGCGAAATTTGCAGCGACAAAATCCCAGTTCACCAAGTTATCTAAGAAATTCTTGATGAATGCAGGACGAGCATTTTTAAAGTCAATGTAGTATGCGTGTTCCCAAACGTCAATGGTCAACAGTGCTTTTTTACCATGAGCTAGGGGATTTTCTGCGTTTGGTGTTTTCATGACTTTGAGAGTGCCATGATCATCAACCAACCAAGCCCAACCACTACCGAATTGAGTAGCAGCAGCGGTAGAAAATTCTTCTTTGAATTTGTCAAAGCTACCAAAATCCTGAGCGATTTTAGCAGCTAAAGCACCTGTAGGAGCGCCACCACCAGCCGGTTTTAAGCAATTCCAGAAAAAAGAGTGATTCCAAACTTGAGCCGCATTGTTGAAGATTCCAGCCTTAGCAGAGTCACCAAAAGCGATTTTAATTACTTCTTCCAAAGACTTGTGAGCTAACTCTGTACCATCAACCAGCTTGTTCAAATTATCTACATAAGCTTTATGATGTTTACCATAATGATACTCAAAGGTTTCAGCTTTCATGCCGTAAGACTCTAAAGCGTCAGAAGCAAAAGGTAAGGGGGGTTGTGTAAATGCCATGTTGTGAAATCCTCTCTTTACTGTTGTCTTGTTAAAAGCTATGAAAGAAGCTTCGGAAATTACGGATTTTGTATGGTCTTGTTTTATATCCTGAATGTCGGCACATAAAACTTAACATTGTTATTCTACTACTAAAGTGAAAATTCCTACCAATGAGTTAGGATGTGATTTTGAGATTAGAAAAATAGACTCTTATTCGACACCCAGGACAAATTCCCATCCACCTGTTCTGGTACAGGTCACTCATACCCACTATTTGAGTAAGATTTTATATTATTTTTTACTTTTATCTTCTCGACCATTGTACCCAACCTTTATACAAGTTGCTGTATCTAAGAAACATCAACATCAGAAACATCTTCTGCGTGATTAACTTTCTAAAATATTAGAATCTGTTGCTAAAGTTCCCGCTCCCTTTTGCATCAATTCAATATCTGTTAAAGTCCAAGAACGCGCACTTTGACAGTGATGAGCTACTAATAGTCCCCATAATCCCCTTGGTATTAAAATTGGGACTACTAAATTGGCACGTACCTGCATACCGCGCAGAAATTCCCGGTGACAATCCTCAATTGCTTCTAATTCTATATCAGCGATCGCTCTGACTCGTTTTTCCAAGTACATCATTGCATACTCATGATTAAAACAATCACTAGGACCTGTAGAACCGAGAATCGAATATTTATCAGCACTTAACGACTCAAATGTTACCTGTCCTTGCCATTGTCCATAAAAATAATACAATACTACCCGATCAACCTTTAAAGATTCTCGCAATTGATTTGTCGTTTGTCTGATCAATTCGTCTCGTTGCATTCTGATAATAAGACGATTGAGCAATTCTTTTAAACCCTGATCCATGTGCTGGTTTAAATGATGATCAAATTCTGGTAAAGAAGGAAGTTCCACAGATTTTAAATGATGACTAACTAAACAATTTCGGTTTTTTATAGTAACTTATCAGATGTTTTACAGAAAATTCAGTTGATTTTCTATAAAAGTCATGTAGTTTAATATTAAAGTTGAGATTCTTATTTAATCTAAACTACACCTATTTTAGATTCTGATTCCCGCAGCAGTGGGTAAATCAACTTTTAACCGTTTAAACATTGCTTCTCGTCCCTGCATCGCTAAGGTATCATCTAAAGTTGAAAGTTTGATTTCTTGCTGATATTTTAATCTTAACGCGGTTTGAATTAACCAATCAGCAACAAAGGGATTTTTAGGTAATAATGGACCATGGGAGTAGGTAGCGATCGCATTTTGATAAAACGCTCCTTCTGTTCCATCTTCTCCATTATTACCCAAACCATACACTACTCGCCCCAAAGCTGCCACCTTCCCTAATTTAGTCCGGCCACCGTGATTTTCAAACCCGACTAAATAAGGTTTTATCCCTGTCATTGCTTGCAATTCTGCTGCTAACGGAGAAGCTGTAACTTCTATGACCAAATTACCAATACATCTTTTAGTATTTTCACCAGGATGAACAGAAACTAAATCCAATATTCCTAAACCCTCAATTCTTTTTCCAAAAGCTGGTTCATAATAATTTCCCAATAGTTGAGGAGAACCACAGGTAAAAACTCCCGGTGTACCATTTTCTATTTTATGACGCATGGACTGAGCTTTTGCACCCTGTAAATCCCGCATCACAATTTCTTGTTGACGGTCTTGGGCGCCACCACCGACAATTATATCTACGGATTTAATATCTTCTGCGGTGGAATTTTGATCCAAGGGTAATACAGTCACATTATACCCCCGCCACTGGGCGCGACGTTCTATGGTGATCACATTTCCCCGATCACCATAGGTACTCATTAATTTGGGGTACAGCCAACCAATAATAATTTCCATGGGTGCATAACTCATAAAACCTCTAATATAGCGTTAGCAGGGAATAGGCAGAACTAGGCAAATTTTAAGAAATATTTCATTATTGTTACAATACATTAATAACTTTCAAGTTTAGTAAATATACAATCTAGAGGGAAAAACTGATGCTAGATTAAGACCATGGTACAAAAAGGTTAAAAGTTAAACCTGAAATCAAAATTTTTCCATTAGAGTTTGTGCCTCCTGCTCTAGTGTCTTGACAATCAATTCTAGGTTTTTGCTTCCTCTGAAAGTGTTTTCGCCTGAATCTCACCAAATTGTTATTGGAGGTGTTGAAACTCACGTTATTAAAGTGTCCGTAAAGATTAGAAATTGAGGAAGTGTGTTTTAGATTGGATTAAATTGATTGTCTGTCCGGTTCACCTCTATATTTTTTTTATTGAATTACAACCTAATCGAGAAACCGCTGTAAGCTACTGATAATCCTTCGTAGCTTGGGGCGGTTTCTGCTATATATAGCCAATTTTTGGCTGGCTGTCTCCAAAAAAACAAGTTTTTCCATGAACTAAAAACTTATATTCTGGGTCAATATAGATATCAGCTATTTACATATTTCCACTACGGCTTATATTTATGTCTTTACAATCACTGCGTTTGTTATTCTTGAGTAGTCTTGGCTGTTCTTTATTTTTTGGGAATGCTGTGACTGTTGCTCAAGTTGTTGTACCTACAGTTCCATCAGGTTCAACTACAGTTCCATCAGGTTCGACTACAGTTCCATCGGGTTCAACTACAACTACTATACCAAATTCTACCACAGTTAACAGTAGTACAAGATTTAGTTGTGAATCCTACAATGGACAGTTTATAGTCATGTATCAGCCCCAAAGTCAACCAGGACAATATTTTGCTTGGGCTGCACCTCAAAATTTAGGTGGGGGTTGGGATACCCAAAAACGTTGTCAAGCGATCGCGGGGCGTTTAGAATTATATCGTGCCGATGGTTTACAGGAACTAAGAATAGCTGTAGAAAACAACGAAAATATTATTTGTGTCACCACTGAAGCCCAACCGAATTGTCGAATTGTCTTAACAGTACCCCGTGGTAAAGATCCCTATGCAGTTCGTAATAGTGTATTTCAAAATCTCACTACCGCTGATAGTGGACAACAAACTATTGCTGTTGATACCTACATTGAACGTCAAAGAGGAAAGGGAGATAGTTTATACAAGATAGGACAAACACTTATAGGTAGTAATAATCAGCTTAGTTCTTCTAGAAGTGGGATTAATTTGAAACCATATCTTGATCCTCAAGATGGTGGTACTGCCAAAAAATTGAGAAATGGAGTAGGAATTGGACGCGATAGACAACAAAAAGACACTGTTCGTCTAAATCCTGGCAGATTTCGTTAAATTTGGTCATCTATTTCAGGCTGGTAAATCGTAATTACGATTTACCAGCCTGATTTTTTGTGATCTACAACGAGCAATTTAGTAGGGGATGATGCGATAGTTAAAGTTAGCAAAGATTTACAGAGTAAAAGTAAGTTTAGTATGACAAATTTATCAATTCATGGTATTTTGGTACAATAATATGCAAAATATGTAAGTATGAACAGCCTGATTATCTAAATCTAACCTCTGCCAGTGGACAACTTACTGATATAAATCAGTACACTAACTTGAAAACAGAGTAAATTAGTAGTAGATTATCTAATCTTAACCGAAAGATAACTTGTTCAAAACCTAGTCCTATTATCTTTTCAAAAGCAGTTAAAAACGGTGACAAATCTGATCACAAGCCATAAGAATCAAGTCCTGCAATGGGGCGATCGCATCCTCCAGCCCGGAGAAGTTCTATCATTAATATCGGAATACCAGCTTATTCCCGTATTAATCAAGGAAATTATCATTGATCAAGCGATCGCAGCAGCCGAAATTGTCCATACTCCAGAAGAAGAAAAACAGGTCTGTGAACAATTAGCCCAACAATATCAGGGAATAGATCAACAAGGAGAAAATTTCCAGCAATTAAAGATCATGGCCATGCGACAATTAAAACTAGAAAAGTTTAAAGAGGCCACTTGGGGTGGAGATCTAAACTCTTACTTCTTCCAACGTAAAGCCCAATTAGATAGGGTAATTTATTCCCTGATTACCACCTCGGAAATCGGAATTGCCCAAGAAATCTACTTCCGCATCAAAGAGGGTGAACAGTCTTTTGCTGAGTTAGCACGGGAATATGCCCAAGGTCCAGAAGCTCAAACTGATGGCTTAGTAGGTCCAATAGACTTACAATCTCTGCATCCAACATTGGTAAATATCCTCTCAAAAAGCCAACCACAGCAGCTATTACCACCAACTCAAATTAATAATGTACTGGTAATTGTCCGCTTGGAAAAATTACTGCCAGCCCAACTGGATCGTTCAATGCGGCAACGGTTGCTGAATGAAAGATTTAATCAATGGTTACAAGCACAAATGACAGAACAAAAATGGCAAATTCAAATATCATAAATTGCCCGCTCCTTTTGCCAATATAAATTGACATAATTAACCTCAAAAAACATGACTTATACTAAGAGTACCTTTGAAGAATTTATTGCCACGATTCCAGGGTTTGACCAATTATCAAATGAGGAAATTAGCAAACTCTCGTCACCACAAATTTTACAGCCTTTACGTTACCGCATGGGGCAGAAAATTGTTGGTAAAGAACAATTACCTCAAAAGGTATCAATTCTTTATCAGGGGCGGGTCAGGCTACTAGGATACCCCGAAAACCAATCACCAATTACTTTAAAAATAGTAGAACCAGGAGCGGTAATTGGGGAAATTTCTTGGTTACGTCAGATTCCTTGCGAAACAGCGATCGCCTATGAAGAGGTGATATGTTTAACCTGGAATGCAGCAGATTATTTACAATTCCTATCTCGAAATTTAGCATTTACTCAGGCTCGTCAACAAATAACTAACTTAACGGAAGTATTTGATATCTTGAGTTTACAGATAGCACAACAACCTTTAGCCAATCATAACCTCAAAGACCTGACTCAACAGGTGTTATTAGGGTCAAAAATTCATTATTTACGACCAGGAAAAACACCTTTACAAGAATTAGAAAGTGATCGAATTTGGTTTGTAAGTAGTATTTGTAATCTGAGCAATTTAACCCCTGGTTATCGCTTAGAAGATGAAGTAATTGAAGTTAAAGATAAACTTCCTGTCCGTTTGTTGGGTATCAGTCAGAGTGATTTATCATTACTTGATAGTCCACCTCTAAAAACAGAGAAATTAGAAAATCTATTAGATGGTACTGTCACTATAGAAGAAGTTCCCTACGCAATAGAATCGGAATTTATTGGGACAAGTACATCAAAGGATTTACCAAAAAATCAAAAATATCCATTTTTTAAAGGACAGGGAGAACTAGAATCTAGTCTGGCTTGTTTTCAAATGCTATCCAAGCATTTAGAAATTCCCTTTCGGAAAGAAGTAGTCCGCCGCATTTTAAATGACCAAATCAAGCGTCAAGGCAGTGTATCTTTTCAACTTTGCGCTTATTTATCAGAATTAATTGGACTCAAATCTCAGCTAGTTGATGTTCCGGCTGTTTCTATTAACCGCATTCCTACCCCCGCATTAATTCGCTATCGTGATAGTTTTGCAGTTCTTTATGCCGTAAATGGAAAAAAAGCCGTTTTGGGTGTACCATCTCAAGGTATTATCAACACCAACCTTGATAAATTGCTAGAAGAATTAGAAACAGATGAAACCAACTTACAACCACAAGTTAGGGTTTTATTGCTCAGTGCGACTAAGGAAACACCTAAAGAACGCTTTGGATTAGGATGGTTTGTTCCTTACTTATCCCGTTACCGGCGGGTGTTGATAGAAGTATTTATTGCTTCCTTCTTCGTCCAATTAGCCGCCCTAGCTAATCCTCTAGTTATTCAGCTAATTATTGATAAAGTCATCGTTCAAAATAGTATTAATACCCTAAACGTTTTAGGAGTATTACTATTAGCCGTGGGTGTATTTGAAGCGGTATTAACTACATTGCGGACTTACTTATTTGTAGATACCACCAACCGCATTGATATGAGTTTGGGGTCACAAATTATTGACCACCTACTGCGCTTACCACTGCGGTATTTTGATAAAAGGCCAGTAGGTGAATTATCCACCAGAATTAATGAACTAGAAAATATTCGTCAGTTCCTCACGGGTACGGCTTTAACAGTAGTGTTAGATGCCTTATTTTCCGTAGTTTATATAGTGGTCATGCTGTTTTACAGTTGGCAGCTAACCCTGGTAGGCTTAGGAATAATCCCTCTATTTGTGGTAGTGACATTAATTGCTGCGCCAACAGTGAGTAGACAATTAAGAAGTAAAGCAGAACGTAACGCCGAAACTCAATCTTATTTAGTGGAGGTGATGTCAGGTATTCAAACAGTTAAAGCCCAAAATATCGAATTGCGATCGCGTTTTTCTTGGCAAAAAAAATATGCTAAATTTGTGGCAGCAGGTTTTAAAACCGTTATTACTTCCACATTAGCTAACTCCACAAGTCAGTTTTTAAGCAAACTCAGCAGCTTATTAGTTTTATGGGTGGGAGCTTATTTAGTTTTAAAACAAGAACTAACATTAGGAGAATTAATTGCCTTTCGGATTATTTCTAGTTACGTTACCACTCCCATATTACGGCTGGCACAAATCTGGCAAAACTTCCAAGAAACTGGGTTATCTTTAGAACGACTAAGCGATATTGTTGACAGTCCCCAAGAAGCAGAAATAGATAAGAATAACATTCCCCTCCCACCCATTATTGGTGCAGTCAAATATGAAAACGTTTCCTTCCGATTTGCTGCCTCAGGACCACTACAATTGAGTAATGTTACTGTCGAATTTCCCGCAGGTCAATTTGTCGGTATTGTCGGACAAAGTGGTTCGGGCAAAAGTACAATGATGAAATTACTGCTAAGACTTTATGAAACAGAATCTGGCAGAATTTTAGTTGATGGTTATGACATTGCCAAAGTTGAACTTTATTCTCTGCGGCGACAAATTGGTGTAGTTCCTCAAGATACCCTTTTATTTGATGGTACAGTACAGGAAAATATTGCCTTAACTAATCCTGAAGCCACAACAGAGGAGGTGATTGAAGCTGCTCAAATTGCCGTAGCTCATGAGTTTATCATGAGTTTACCCCAAGGCTATAATACGCGAGTTGGAGAAAGAGGATCAGCCCTTTCTGGTGGACAAAGACAAAGAATTGCGATCGCACGTTCTGTGTTACAAAGACCTAAATTACTAGTTCTAGATGAAGCCACCAGCGCCCTAGATTATCCCACCGAAAAACAAATTTGTCTGAACTTAGCTCGCGCTTTTAAAGGTAGTACCGTTTTCTTCATTACCCACCGTTTAAATACTGTGAGTAATGCTGATACTATCGTCGTCATGGATAACAGTAGGATGATAGAACAAGGTAGTCATCAAGAACTTATGGCTGCTAAAGGTCATTATTTCTATCTTTATCAACAACAGGAAGTAAATTTGTAGTCAATTATTTCTAGGGGTTTAGCATTGCTAAATCCTGCCAATTGTTGAAATAAAATCCAACTGATAACAGAGCCAAGATCAAATTACACCCCAGTAAATATTCAATCTAAAATCCCAAATCCCAAATTATTATGACTCAAGTTAATGGTAATCGCAGCAACGGAAATGGCAACGGAAACGGAAATGGTAATGGATCATATAAAGATTCAAAAGTATTAACATCTCCCAAACCCAGTTCCCAACAGCCCAAAATTGACTTTAATTTCGATAATTTCGAGCAATCTGTAGTTTTACGACAATCTCCAATATGGTCACGAACCATCATGATCACCCTCATGGGATTGGCTTGTTTTGGAATTACTTGGGCTTGTTTAGCGAAAATTGAGCAAACAATTCCCGCAACAGGTCAATTAAAACCAGAAGGAACAGTCAAAGAGGTACAAGCTCCCGTTAATGGAGTGGTTAAATCAATTTATGTAAAAGATGGAGACGAAGTAAAACCAGGACAATTGTTATTAACATTTGAGTCTATTGCTACCCTAGCAGAATTAAATGCCTTGAATAAAATTCGCATAGCTTTAATTCAAGAAAACAATATCTATCGACGCTTAATGGGAGCAAGCAGAGGTAAAGATTCTGAAATAGAATTTTTACGCAGTAAACTACCAGGAGAATCAGCATTTCTGCTCAAAAGTCGCGCTTCCTTAGTAGCAGCAAATGAACTATTACGTTCTCAATTGAGAAATTCATCGGGAACAGCAGGAATAGGAATTGATGAAGAACAACTACTAGCAATTGCTAAAATAGAATTAGCGTCCCGTTCCAAAGCCGCAGATTTAGAAGTTGAAAAAACCAGAAAACAACTTTCTCAAACTAAATTTAAACTGCAAGATACTCGCAATAGTCTAGCAATTCAAAGCGGTATTTTAGCCAAAATTAAAGTCTTAGCCGAAGAAGGAGGTATTTCCCAACTTCAATATTTGAATCAGCAACAACAGGTACAAACTCTTGCAGCGGAAATATCACAATTGCAGGAAGAAATCAAACGTCTAGAATTTGATATTGATAAAGGAAAACAGCAATTAACTAATACAGTTGCTAGTTCCGGTAAAGATATTTTGGAAAAAATAGGCAATAATAAACAACGTATTGCTGAAATTGATAGTCAGTTCATGAAGGTGATTTTAGACAATGAACAGCGTTTGGCGGATATTAATAGCAAAATATCCCAAACAAAATTAAACTTTAAATATCAAGAACTTCGCGCTCCAGTAGGAGGAATAGTTTTTGATCTCCAGGCTAAAAATGTTGGTTTTGTTGCTAATTCCACACAAAAAATCCTACAAATTGTCCCCAAAGAAAACCTATCAGCAGAAGTTTTCATTACCAATAAAGATATTGGTTTTGTCAAAAAAGGTATGAATGTAGATGTAAGAATTGACTCCTTTCCCTTTAGTGAGTTTGGTGATATTAAAGGTAAAGTAACTAAGATTGGTTCAGATGCTTTACCTCCAGACCAAAACCATCAATTTTATAGATTTCCGGCGACAGTTAAGTTAGACAAACAACATTTAAATCTCACGAATCAAGATAGAAAGATATCTTTACAGTCAGGAATGTCCATTACTGCTAATATTAAAGTTCGTGAAGAACGCACAGTCATGAGTTTGTTTACAGAGATGTTTACCAAGCAAATTGAAAGTTTAAATGAGGTGCGTTAGGAATGAAAATAATATCCCCAAATTCTGAGATTAATTTATCATTTATTGACCAGATAAAAAAGAAGTTGGGATCTAGAATTTGTGGTATTTACTGAAAAATGATCATCTTTTGTTTGTAGTCAGGGCTTTAGCCCTGATGAGTGTTATCATAGTTTATTGAAGATAGGACTAAAGTCCTAACTACTATTTCATCTATTATACCAGTTGCGTTAGGAATGAAATTAGTATTTTGCTGCTGTTTTGAAGCATTCAGAATGCAAGGATAAGTAGTTGCTTCTTCAAATATTTGAATATCACCAAAATCAATAATCCCTTGTAATTGATTTTCTAAAATATAGGTTATTAAGGCTTTTCCATAACCCACTTGCATCCATTTATTAGGCATAATATAACAAAATTGACCTTGAGTTTTAAGAATTTTAAATTCCCTTTCCACAAAAAATACATACAAGTCAGCAGTTCCCGAATAGGTAATAAAATTTGTCTGCAAAATTGCTTTTAATTGTTTAATTTCTTCCTGTCTAATATAAGGAGGATTTCCAATAACCACATCAAAACCAACAAAAACACCATCATTATTTAACACTTCAGGAAACTCAAAGCACCATTCTAAAGCATTTTCATACATTCTACCATTTTCTATTTCCTCAATTTCCACCCGTAATTTATCAATTTCATTATTCAAATTAGCAATTTTTTTCTCCCGCTTCGTTCTCTCAGCTTTAGTTTCTGGAATAAAAAAAGTTTGATTCTCCAAATTCTCAACCTCACCCTCTAACCTTCTTAACTTAGTTTTATTGACATCACTTAATCCTAAAGTTGTTTTAAAATTACCCTTAATATCAGCCCTTTAATTTCATTGAACTTTTGTACAACCGCTCTAGATTTTTTCGGTTAAATGTTCTCTGAGAAAATATAAAACTAATTCCTGAAATGCTTTATTTAATGATTCCCTGGGTTGTGTTTTATTTCCTATCATTAGTTTTAACCTTGATTTTTATTGGTAATAAGTATTGTAACTCATGATTTGCAACTATAATTACTCATACAGCGGGCAAAAAACTAACCACTTGATCATGATTGAAACCCTATTCAAAGCTTATACTCCCCTATTTATTTGGATAGGGTTAGGTCTAATATTATCTCGATTTAGCTCCGATAAATTGGCTAAGTGGCTAGGACAGTCACTATACTGGGTAGGAGTGCCACTACAACTATTAATATTAGCTCGTCATACTGATACGGAAAATGGCGAATTAATACCAGTTATAGGATTAGCAGTGTTACTACTAAGTCTAGTTTTAGCACTGTTGACTTGGTGGTTTTGGCAATGGTTTAATAAAATTAAGACAGAGCAAAAAAGCGTAGAAGTATCTGCAGCTTTTAAAAAAGCCAGTTTAGGTAGTTTTATTTTGGCAACAATTTTAGGGAACACTGGTTTTGTTGGACTAACACTCACACAAGTGCTAACAGGACCAGAAAATAACGATTCAGCAGTATTATTTAGCGTCACAAATAATGTTGTTGGTACTTATGGAATTGCTGTCTTAATTGCTAGTTATTTTGGACAGAGAGCCACTGAAAATCATTGGTGGATACAATTGCGAGATATAGCTACCGTTCCCAGTCTGTGGACGTTTTTCATTGGCTTAAATACCCAATTTGTGCAATTACCCGCAGTCATTGAATCAGGTTTAAATCAGGCTGTTTGGGTGGTAATTGCCCTCGCTTTGTTGCTGGTTGGTTTACGACTAGGAACAATAAAAGAATATCAAAATCTGGATATTGCCATAATAGCCAGCATTCTCAAAGTTTTGATTATCCCCTTATTAGTGGGATTAGGTGCAACTTATGCAGGTATGATTGGGGAACAGCGTTTAGTCTTGGTACTCATGTCAGGGACACCCACAGGACTTTCCGTACTGATTTTAGCGGAAGTTTACGACTTAGATCGGAATTTATTAGCCAGCAGCATTGCTTTAACCTTTATTGGGTTATTTTTAGTTCTACCTCTGTGGTTAATTTGGTTTGGCTAAATTCATAATTTAATATTTGACTGGGAAGAAATTTCAGTCACATTGTGGAGTGACAAACATGACAAAACCCCTCCGGTAAACCCCTCCCCGTTCACAAAAAGAGCCTTAAATCCTGTTTTTATCCTGTTAATCCTTTAATTTTGATTCAGACAATGAGCAACCGTGTTAAGATACTCTTAGGCATAATTACCGCCATTCCCATGGCTTTAGGCTTACCCGCAAAGGCTTTAGAAGTACAGATCATGCCTAAAAATCCCCAATTGGGAGATACAATTTCAGTATTAATTGAGGCAGATAATCAGAAAAGTCTTAGTAATCCTACGGTGACAGTTGGCGAAAAAAACTATCCAGCTTTTGAAATTGCACCCCGTCAATACCGTTCCTTTATTCCCACAACTCCCTTAGAAAAAGCTGGAGTGAGAACAATTAAAGTTTCCGAGGAGGGACAGGAACAAAAACTATCCATACAAGTGCGCGATCGCAAATTTGCAGTCCAACGCATCACCTTACCACCGGGTAAAGCTGGAGTAAAAGCAACCCAGGAGGAACTAAAGCGAGTAGCAGAATTTAAAGCCCTCCAGACACCGGAAAAATACTGGAACGGTGTTTTTCTCACCCCCAACGCCGGGAGAACATCTACTAGATATGGTGTCCGTCGCTACTACAACGGTGTATTTGCCAATGATTACTACCATCGTGGACAGGATTACGCAGGAGCAGCAGGATCATCTGTAACAGCCCCCGCAGCGGGAAGAGTTGCCCTAGTGGGGACAGTATCCCAAGGCTTCCGAGTTCATGGTAATGTTATCGGCATCGATCACGGTCAAGGAGTAATCAGTATTTTCATGCACCTGAGTCGTATAAATGTTCAAGAAGGTGATTTTGTCAAAGCTGGTCAAAAAATTGGTGCAGTAGGTTCAACTGGTGCATCCACTGGACCCCACTTACACTGGGGCTTGTATGTCAACGGACAATCAGTTGACCCATTACCGTGGAAATCCCAGGAAATTAAATGAACCTAATTCAATCACGGACTAATACAGGTGTATTTAAAGAAACTTGGCTATACAACATCCGTACATCAGGATTACGCATTCTCAGACAACCATGAGAAACAGCCGCTCCCACTAAATCAACATCTGGTGTACCATGAAAGCCAATTTCATTGCGGCCATCTGACCAAAAACCAATCCATCTATCCCCCAAAGGACTATTAGTACCACCGTCAAAGATAGCACCTGTAATGGGATGTCGCCAAATGGGATGATGTTCCTTGTGGATAACTTGAAAATTGCCGGTGGGTGTTTCCCAACCCTTTTTACCAATAGCGATAGGGTAACTAGCTATTACCTCATCATATCGAGAAACATAAACACGGCGATCGCTTAAATCTACTACAACTTGGGTTGTGTCCGACGCTGATACTGGTGGGCTTGTATTGTTAATTGTACTGGCAATACCAGCTAAACTTGACTGGGGTTTTTTCTGATCAGAATCTAAGTTAATTGTCCCAGCTTTTTGGGGAGAGGTAGGTACGGAAGCCGCAATTGCACTTTCCCCAGTCACCAGTGAATCCTGTGGATAGACCCCTGTAGACCTAGAATAATTTAACTCCCCTGTTCCTGTTTTTCTCATCGTTTGCAAGTGGACAGCTAGAGATAAAATTGCTGCACCGAAACAGAGAAACATAATCATACTCGCTACAGATTCATTTCTTGCCATTGCTATCGCCTATTATTTATCGTCCGTCACCCTTGGGGAACTTTTAATTAATTATCCAGTCTGATCGGGAAGAGTGATTTGATTTAAAGCCAATCCGATCCATGAGTCAATCCATTAGTGTATCCTGGTCAACAGTTGGTGCCACCTACCCAGCAGCATCGGTGCAAGTTGACAAACTCTCAAACCACGATCTTATTCTACGCTGTCAAGTCGGATTGCGTCCAGACCGTGCCGCCTTTGCAGAACTACTACGTCGTCATCAAACCCAAGTTGATCGAGTTTTATATCATTTAGCCCCTGATTGGTCTGACAGAGCCGATTTAGCCCAGGAAATTTGGATTCGTGTATATAGAAATATTAGCCGATTACAAGAACCTACCAAGTTCCGGGGTTGGTTAAGTCGTATTGCCACTAATTTGTTTTATGATGAATTACGTAAACGTAAACGGGTAGCTAGTCCCCTCTCACTAGACGCTCCCCGGAGTCTAGAAGACGGTGAAATGGATTGGGAAATTGCCGGTGATACACCAAGTCCAGATGAGCAAATGACTACAAGAGAATTTTATGAGCAGTTGCGAGAAGCGATCGCGGATTTACCTGAAGCTTTTCGGACTACCATTATCCTTAGAGAAATAGAAGGTCTGTCTTATGAGGAAATTGCCGAAGTTACCGGAGTTTCTCTAGGAACTGTGAAATCTAGAATAGCCAGAGCCAGGTCTAGATTACAAACTCAGTTACAAAGCTATCTAGATATATAATCTACATCATGTTTCCTCAATTCTCTGGCAGAATTTAAGAAGTATTAACGACTGTCAGCGAAAATATATATTTTCTGCCATTGAGCAGCAAAAAAGAATTAATGAGTAATATGGATATGCAAAAACGCGATTGTTTCGAGTTATTAAGTGCTTATCTGGATGGTGAAGTAACCGCTAGTGAACGTAAGCAGGTAGAGGAATGGTTATCAACGGATGATTCCTTTAAATGCTTATATAAAAGACTATTAAATCTTAGAAAAGGGTTGCAAAACATACCCGTTCCCCCAACTAATCAGTCATCAGAAACCACAATTGAGCAAGTATTGAAGCGTGTTAAGCGACCCTACGACCTAGCCTGGATCTTTGGTGGGGCAGCCTTAGCAGCTTGTATTCTGGGTACAGTTTCCACTTTATTCCCCGGTAACTCATCCAGAATACTACAAATGGCAGAAACGACAGAATTAACACCAGCAGTGACACAGCCAGCCATCTCTGATTCTTCTTTAATGGTAGCTTTAAACAAACCAGTCATGGAAATTCCGAAAACAGCAATAGCTCCCAAATAAAAGCCAGTTAATAACCTCAATTAAATAATTAAATTATATAAATATTTAGGAAATAAATGTCTAATTTTGGACTTTTTCCTATTTTTACTCATTCATAGTCTATTTTACGGCCGATTCCATAAAGTTGGCAATATTGCCATAAGTTTACCCTAGAGTATGCTAAAACAGCGATCACTACTAAAATAGCCATCAAGACGACGCAAACAGGACATAATGGCACTGTGGAGGTAAATATGACCAATGATCGCACAATTCAGGTTACTTTTGCTGTTGATTACCCAGAATTAGATGATGACAGACGACAAAAAATAGCCGGTAATCTACTGCGGGAATTGCGAGATTTAGATGAAGTGGACAAAGCATATTTTAGCGAAGATATGCACCCAGAACCAGGCAGTAAACCAGGATTTGCTACTTTAATCGGATTTATTACCGCTAAAGTAAGTATACAAAATATTAAAGGTTTTTTAAGCTTTTTGAGCGATCGCTTGGGAGATAAACCCATAAAAGTTAGTGTCAAGGTCGGTGATAAAGAAGTCATTATCGAGGCCAAAAGCCCCCAAGAACTGCTAGAAACTGAAAAAATAGCAAAAAACTTATTAGCTGCAATCAGTGGTGACAATGGTTAAAAAAACCGCTTTATTGATTGGAGTTAGCGAGTATGGTGAAAGTATCCCACCTCTATCATCTCCCCTTCATGATGTAGAGGCTATGGAACGAGTTTTAAAAAATCCGAACTTAGGAAACTTTACACAGGTAGAAAAACTACTCAACCCTAATTCAGAAGTTATGAGAATAGCAATTCTCAATCTGTTTAAAAATGCAGAAAAAGATGATTTATTATTATTCTTTTTTTCTGGACATGGGATGATTAATGACGATAATCATCTCTATTTAGCAACTTGCAATACGGCTAAAAATAATTTTGAAGCTACCGCTGTAGATGGAAATTTTATTCAAGCGCAGTCGAGAAATTGTTATTCTAAACGACAAGTTTTAATTTTAGATGCTTGTTACAGTGGTGCTTTTGCTAATGGTTGGCACACAAAAAGTATTGGTGTAGATATCAAAAAACAATTAGGTGCAGAAGGACGAGTTGTGATGACATCTTCTGGTGCAACTCAAACTTCTTTTACACAAGAAGGTGCAACACTTTCACTCTATACTCAATATTTAGTTGAGGGAATTGAGACAGGTGCAGCAGATAATGATAGTGATGGTAAAATTCATATTCAAGAACTACACGCTTATGCTAAAGCAAAAGTCCAAGCTGTAAAACCTAATATGAAACCAGATATTATTCTGGATAGGGAGGCATATAATATTTTATTGGCTTATGCTCCTAAAAATCCAGAAGTAGAGTATCGTAAATTGGTTGAACAATATACTCAAAACGGTGAACTAAAAAAAGTTGCTATTTTAATTTTAACAGAAAAACGGAAAACTCTGGCAATTACAGATGCAGTAGCCGAGGAAATAGAAAAGCAAGTTCTAGAACCTTTTCGGAGACGGTTAGTAAATTTACAAAGTTACCAACAATATTTTGCAGAAGAAGTTGAGCAAAAATATCCTCTAGACGAACAAACTTTGAAAATACTAAAAGATTATCGCCAAGATATTTTAGGTTTGAGAGATGAAGATGTAGCATCTATTGAGTTAGAAATTACATCTGTTAAAAAAGCAGAAGCATTGCAGCCTCAACAAGAACAACAAATAACTAAAAAATTACGATTGCAGGAAAAAACAGAAGCATTGCAGCCTCAACAAGAACAACAAATAATTAAAAAATTACGATCGCAGCCAAAAGCGGAAGCATTGCAACGTCAGCAAGAACAACAAGTAGCTGAAAAATTACGATCGCAGCCAGAAGCAGAAAAAAATCAATCTGGTTATCAATTAAAAACTTTTGAGTTTGAAACTGCTGAGATAAGTTTAAAAAGTCAATTACTGGGTCTTGTAAGAAAACCGGAAATTAAATATATTTCTAAAAGTGGGAAGTATTTTACTGAACACTTAGGAAATGGTATTTTTTTAAAAATGGTAAATATTCCGGGAGGAACTTTCATAATGGGTTCTCCAGAAAACGAGGAAGGTTACGATAAATCTCAAAGTCCACAACATCAAGTTACAGTTTCTAGGTTTTTCATGGGTAAATATCTAGTCACTCAAAAACAATGGCAAATTGTAGCAGCTTTACCTAAGATTAACATTAATTTAGAACCTGAACCATCACACTTTCAAGGTGATAATTTACCCGTTGAGGGTGTATCATGGTATGATGCTCAAGAATTTTGTGCCAGACTCTCCCAAAAAACAAATAAAGCCTATCGCTTGCCTAGTGAAGCAGAATGGGAATATGCTTGTCGTGGGGGAACAACCACAGCATTCTATTTTGGGAAAACAATTTCTCCAGAATTAGCCAATTATGATAATCAATATCAAGGAAAAACCACAAAAGTAGGAAAATTTCCCGCCAACCCTTTCGGTTTACATGATATGTGTGGTAATGTATGGGAATGGTGCGAAGATGGGTGGCATGAAGATTATATAAATGCCCCTGGTGATGGTACTGCGTGGCTGAATAATAGCAATAATAGACGAGTGCTGCGCGGAGGATCTTGGCTCATTCCTTCTGAAAATTGCCGTTCCTCTTTTCGTTTTTATGCAGATGCTGGTTTCTTTGGTTGTAATCTGTTTGGTTTTCGTGTTATGTGTGGTGAATAATGAAAATATTTGCACTAATACCCAAAAATTTTAACCTCAGCAAGAAACTAACTACCCTCATGCTTGCAATTTTTCTGGGGGGGATTATTTTTAGCGGTGTAATTTATTATAATATTCTGCTGGGAAATGCTGAAAATGAAATAAATACACAAGCTAATTTACTGATTTCAACTGTGGACGCTATTCGGAAATATAACGCGGAGAGAGTGACTCCTTTATTAAAAAAGCAATCAGAAGAGAAAATGTTAATAGAGGCACTTCCTTCTGTTGCTGCGGCTAAAGTATTTGATATTTTTACCACTGTTTATAAAGATAAGTATGGTGAATATCGTTATAGAAATGCGATGATTAACCCGACAAATATCAAGGATAAAGCTGACGAAAATGAGATCAAGATTATCGAGAAATTAAGCCAACAATATAAACCAGGGGGAAAAAATATAGCTGAAGGTTATCGCACCATGAATGGGGAAAATAATCGTTATTTTTATACAGCCCGTCCTATCATAATTGAACAGAAACAAACTAGGTGCTTGAGTTGTCATACCAGTTTGGAAAAATCTCCCAAATCATTACAGGCTTTATATAAACAAGGTGTATATACTGGCAATAACGGATTTGGCTGGGACCGGGAGTTGGATAAAGTTATCGGCACTAAAATTATTTACGTCCCTGCTGATAAAGTTGATAAAATTGCCAAGCAAAATTTTCTGATCATTCTAGGAACTTTTATGGCGATTTTTGCTATATCCATATCGTTAGTCAACCTCTGGCTGAAACAACATATTGTTAGACCTCTTAATCAAATCACTCAAGTTGCAGAGGCCGTGAGTTTAGGCGACATGGATGCTAATTTTGAGAATGAATACAAGGATGAAATAGGTCGTTTAGCGGACGCATTCAGGCGTGTAAAAACGACCTTAGAAATTGCCATAAAAAGGCCGCGTTCCTGAATAGTCGCGGATCTGGTAGCATCTAAGATATCTCTACAGAAGATCAGGAGTTGATTATGCGATTAGCACCACTTTACCAACAAGACAGAGAACTGGCTAAACAAGAAGGATTACAAGAAGGACTGCAAAAAGAAAAACGTCTAATTATCCGTCAATTAAATCGTCGAATTGGGGAAATTGATTCATTATTAATTCAAAAAGTTCAAGAGTTAACTGTTGAAAAACTTGAAGAATTAGGAGAAGCTTTGTTAGATTTTACTTCAGTTACAGATTTAGAAACCTGGCTAGAACATAATTTCATTAATTAGCTGCTGCATTGTATCTTAATGTTCGCTAATCTTTTGATTACAACAGTTAGAACATTGCTAAATCGTGGACGAACTTCGCTCCCTCTGCGCCTCTGCGGCTCTGCGTGAAAAAAAATTATATCTAAATTATGCCACAATAGCGAAACTAGATCAAAGCATTAGGAGTTTTAATTGTGGAGTCCCCCCAAAAAACATCATACCAACCAGCCGCAATTGAGGAAAAATGGCAAAAAACATGGTTAGAACTTGGCTTAGACAAAACGCCTCAAGAGCAAAATAAGCCAAAATTCTACGCGCTTTCCATGTTCCCTTATCCCTCCGGTAGCTTGCACATGGGTCACGTCCGTAACTACACAATTACAGACGTAATTGCTCGCCTCAAACGAATGCAGGGGTATCGTGTATTACATCCAATGGGTTGGGATGCCTTCGGACTGCCCGCAGAAAACGCCGCCATTGATAGAGGTGTACCCCCCGCCAAATGGACATATCAGAATATTACCCAAATGCGGCAACAATTACAACGTCTTGGTTTATCCTTAGATTGGGAATGTGAAGTTGCTACCTGTTCTCCTGATTACTACAAATGGACACAATGGATTTTTCTGCAATTTTTAGAAGCTGGTTTAGCTTATCAAAGAGAAGCCGCAGTTAATTGGGATCCCATAGATCAAACTGTATTAGCAAATGAACAAGTTGATAATGAAGGACGTTCTTGGCGTAGTGGGGCAATAGTAGAACGTAAATTACTGCGTCAATGGTTTTTCAAAATTACCGACTACGCCGAAGAATTATTAAATGATTTAGATAAACTCACAGGTTGGCCAGAACGAGTTAAATTAATGCAAGCCAACTGGATAGGAAAATCCACCGGTGCTTATTTAGAATTTCCGATTGTCGGCTTAGATGAAAAAATCGCCGTTTATACCACCCGTCCCGACACTGTTTATGGCGTGAGTTACGTCGTATTAGCCCCAGAACACCCCTTAACTCAAGTGGTGACAACTTCAGACCAAAAAGCAGCAGTAGCAGCCTTTATTAAGGAAGTCAGCAACCAAAGCGAGTTAGAACGGACTGCGGAAGACAAACCTAAACGGGGTATTCCTACGGGTGGTCAAGTTATTAACCCCTTTACCGGGGAAGAAGTACCGATTTGGATTGCAGATTATGTACTTTATGAATATGGTACAGGTGCGGTAATGGGTGTACCAGCCCATGATGTGCGAGATTTCAAATTTGCAAAAGAACAGAATTTAGGGATTAAAGTGGTGATTGTTCCCGAAATTGGTGCAGAAGAAACTTTAAAATCAGCCTACACAGAAGCGGGAATTTTAGTTAATTCTGGTGACTTTAATGGGATAAATTCTATAGATGCAAAAAAAGCCATTATCGAATTTGCAGAACAACAAAACTTTGGTAAATTAAGAGTACAATATCGCCTCAGAGATTGGTTGATTTCTCGACAACGTTATTGGGGCGCACCTATCCCTGTGATTCATTGTCCCGAATGTGGAATTGTCCCCGTACCAGAAAAAGATTTACCTGTACAATTACCAGAAGATATTGAATTAAGTGGCCGTGGTGGTTCACCTTTAGCACAATTAGAAAGTTGGGTAAATGTGCCTTGTCCAAGTTGCGGTACTCCTGCGAAACGGGAAACCGATACAATGGATACTTTTATTGATTCTTCTTGGTATTTTTTACGTTATTCTGATGCCAAAAATGAAGAAAAGATTTTTGATTCTGGTAAAGTAAATGATTGGATGCCTGTAGATCAATATGTGGGGGGAATTGAACACGCAATTTTACATTTATTGTATTCGCGTTTCTTCACTAAAGTATTGAGAGATAGAGGTTTATTTAACTTTGATGAACCATTTCAAAAGTTATTAACTCAGGGAATGGTACAGGGTTTAACCTACATGAACCCGAAAAAAGGTGGTAAAGATAAATGGATTCCTTCTCATTTAGTTGATGCTAATAATCCTGTAGATCCACAAACTGGAGAACCTTTACAACGTCTCTATGCTACCATGTCCAAATCAAAAGGAAATGGTGTTGCACCGGAAGATGTGATTAATAAATATGGCATAGATACGGCGAGAATGTTCATTTTATTTAAAGCACCTCCTGAAAAAGATTTAGAATGGGATGAGGCTGATGTTGAGGGACAATTTAGATTTTTAAACCGTGTTTGGCGGTTGGTTACAGATTACGCTACAAGTAAAAAACAACTGACAAATGACAACGGACAACTGACAAAAGCCGAAAAAGATTTACGTCGCTTCATTCATATTGCTATTCAAGCAATTACGGAAGATGTGCAGGATGAATATCAATTTAATACTGCAATTTCGGAGTTGATGAAGTTAAGTAATGCGTTGACTGATGCTGATTGCAATAATTCGCCAATTTATGCGGAAGGTATTCAAACTTTGGTGATTATGTTAGCACCTTTTGCACCACATATTGGTGATGAATTATGGCAATTACTAGGCAATAAAAATTCTGTCCATACCCAACCTTGGCCAAGTTTTGATCCTGCGGCTTTGATAGTTGATGAAATTACTTTGGTAATTCAAATTATGGGTAAAACTCGCGGTTCTATTCAAGTTCCTGCAAAAGCTGATAAGGCAGAGTTGGAGAAGTATGCGCGTGAGTCGGAGGTTGGACAACGGTATATTGAAGGGAAGGAAGTTAAGAAGGTGATTGTTGTTCCTGGTAAGTTGGTGAATTTCGTTTTGGGTTAATTTTTGTTTCTCGCAGAGACGCAGAGGCGCAGAGAGTTTGTAGGTTGGGTAGAACGAAGTTAAACCCAACCCAAGGGAGAGAAATGGTTTTGTCAAGATTCAGAATCTTTGGCTAATGGTTGGCGTAAAGCACCAAAATAAAATTTTTAGCAAGCCAACACATTTATTATTACTGCTTGATGTTGGGTTTCCTGGCGTCAACCCAACTTACAATTTTAGAGGATTTTTTAAAAGTGGGAGGCTCTTGTCAGAAAGCTCACAAAGTATATGCTGGAATTTGTAGATAACAGCACCTTGTGAGAAATCCGGGTCTAAGCCTGTGGCAAAATTTAGTAAAGTTGTCATACAATTATTATTCTCAACATGACTGTAACTATTCCTAATCTCCCTAGTCTTTACGAAGCTTTCTCCACAGAAGTCAAATGGCAGAAGTTCTGGGAAGATAACCAGATTTACAAGGCCGACCCCAACCACAAAGGTGAACCCTACTGTGTTGTTATCCCCCCACCTAATGTTACTGGTAGTTTGCACATGGGTCACGCTTTTGAAGGGGCTATCATTGACACCCTGGTGCGTTACCACCGCATGAAAGGACGCAATACCCTGTGGTTGCCGGGAACTGATCATGCTAGTATTGCAGTGCAAACGATTCTAGAAAAGCAACTCAAGGCGGAGGGGAAAACTCGTCATGATTTGGGACGGGAAAAGTTCCTAGAACGGGCTTGGCAATGGAAGGCAGAATCTGGTGGGACAATTATTAATCAGTTAAAACGGTTAGGGGTATCTGTAGACTGGACCAGGGAACGCTTTACTTTAGATGCGGGTTTATCACAGGCTGTTTTAGAAGCGTTTATTCGTCTCCATGAAGAGGGGTTAATTCACCGTAGTAACTATTTAGTCAATTGGTGTCCTGCTTCGGGTTCGGCTGTATCTGATTTGGAAGTAGAACCTAAAGAGGTAAATGGTAATTTATGGTACTTCCGTTATCCCCTCAGTGACGGTTCTGGTTTTCTGGAAGTGGCGACAACTCGCCCAGAAACAATGTTAGGTGATACGGGAGTGGCAGTTAACCCCAATGATGATAGGTATAAACATCTGATTGGTAAGACCGTAACTTTACCGATTATGAACCGAGAAATCCCCATTATTGGTGATGAATTGGTGGACGCGACCTTTGGGACGGGTTGTGTTAAAGTGACTCCAGCCCATGACCCCAATGATTTTGAAATGGGTAAACGTCATGATTTACCGTTCATTAATATTATGAATAAGGACGGTACACTGAATGAAAATGCGGGGGATTTTCAAGGTCAAGACCGCTTTGTTGCTCGTAAAAACTTGGTCGCTAGGTTAGAAATTGAGGGCGTTTTAGTTAAAGTTGAAGAATATAAACATACAGTACCTTATAGCGATCGCGGTAAAGTCCCTGTTGAACCGCTCCTTTCTACCCAGTGGTTTGTCAAAATCCGCCCTCTGGCTGATAAAACCTTAGATTTCCTCGATACCCAAGATTCCCCGGAAATTGTCCCGCAACGTTGGACTAAAGTTTATCGTGATTGGTTAGTAAATCTACGTGACTGGTGTATTTCTCGTCAGTTGTGGTGGGGACATCAAATCCCCGCTTGGTATGCTATTAGCGAAACTGAAGGGGAAATTACTGATACAACTCCTTATTTTGTCGCCCGCAATGAAGCAGAAGCTTTAGAAAAGGCTAAAATCCAATTTGGGGAAGATGTCCAATTAATACAAGACCCCGATGTTTTAGATACGTGGTTTTCTTCGGGACTGTGGCCATTTTCAACTTTAGGTTGGCCGGAAGAAACGGAAGACCTAGCCACATATTACCCGACTACTACCCTAGTGACTGGTTTTGATATTATCTTTTTCTGGGTAGCAAGAATGACAATGATGGGTACATATTTTACTGGGAAAATGCCCTTTAAAACTGTGTATATTCATGGTTTAGTTCGGGATGAAAATAATAAGAAAATGTCAAAATCTGCAAATAATGGCATTGACCCATTATTGTTGATTTCCAAATATGGAACGGACGCTTTACGGTACACTTTAATTAAAGAAGTTGCTGGTGCTGGTCAAGATATCCGTTTAGAATATGACCGGAAAAAAGATGAATCTGTTTCGGTAGAAGCTTCTCGCAATTTTGCCAATAAATTGTGGAATGCAGCCCGATTTGTAATGATGAATTTGGACGGACAAACTCCAGCCCAATTAGGTCAACCAGTTCCCACAGAATTAAGTGATAGGTGGATTATTTCTCGTTTTAACCAAGTTGTGAAACAAACAAATCATGACATTGATAATTATGGTTTAGGAGAAGCAGCAAAGGGACTTTATGAATTTATTTGGGGTGATTTCTGTGATTGGTATATTGAGTTAGTAAAATCCAGATTACAGAAAGATGCAGACCCTATATCTCGCAAAATTGCCCAACAAATTATCGCTTACATTTTAGAAGGGATTTTAAAATTATTACATCCCTTTATGCCTCATATTACTGAAGAAATCTGGCAAACTCTCACCCAACAACCTGCGGAAAATCCCCAATTTTTACCTTTACAATCCTATCCTGAACCCGATTATCATCTGATTGATTCAGCATTGGAAACCCAATTTGATTTATTAATTGACACAATTCGCACAATTCGCAATTTACGGGCAGAAGCAGATATTAAACCAGGGGTAAAAATTACTGCAAATTTGCAAACTGAAAGCGAAAATGAAAGGTTTATTCTCACTGCGGGACAGGCTTATATTCAAGATTTAGCCAAAGTCGAAACATTGACAATTGTTGATAATAATCCTGTTGTGATTCCCGCAGAAACTCCACAAGTTGAAGATAGTAAATATTGGGGTGGAATCACGATCATTGCTGTAAGTATTCTTGGGTTTATCGCTTTGCGAGTAGCTTTATTTGTGGGAAATACGGCGTTAGATATTCCCATTTTTGGAACTAGTTTTGAACTAATTGGTTTGGGTTATGTCGGTTGGTTTACTTTCCGTTATTTGGTTAATGCTGAAACAAGAAAGGAGTTATTTGCAAAATATTTTCCAGCTAGTGAAACACCAACTGAACCACAAGTTCTACCAACAGTAACCGAAAATGAAAAAGAAAATTCCATTGCGGGTGTTGTCGGTACTGTACAGGTAGTAATTCCCTTAAAAGGAGTTGTAGATATTGAAGTTGTACGAGCTAAATTGGAGAAAGCTTTGCAAAAAGCTGAAGCCGAAGCCCAATCTTTGACTGCTAGATTAAGCAATTCTAAATTTGTGGATAAAGCCCCCGCAGATGTCGTACAAAGCACTAGGGCTACTTTAGTAGCAGCCGAAAAACAAGCAGAAATTTTACGCATACGTCTGAAGACGCTTTTGTAGATATCGTCTACGTAGCTTTGTCTAAGTATAATGGGTAATTGGTAATTATTCCTCATTCTAGAAGTGTCGGCGCTATGTAGAGACGTTCCATGGAACGTCTCTACCACGGAAACATCTCTACCACGGTCAACCTGACCTTCTGGGACGCACCTTCAAGAGTTTTCGGCATTTTTCTGAAAATAGATAATATAAATAGAGGCATTATAGGGTTTAATAGGGATGAGTTGGAAAGAAAAACTAGAACAATTACAAGCTTTATTTCAGGAAATTGACCAGGCTTTGATAGCCTATTCTGGGGGAGTTGATAGTACATTAGTGGTTAAAATCGCTTATGATGTTTTAGGCGATCGCGCATTGGCTGTAACTGCGGTTTCTGCTTCTCTATTACCAGAAGAATTAGAAGACGCGAAAATTCAAGCCGCAACTATCGGAATAGCTCACAAAATTGTCCAAACTCAAGAAATGGACAATCCCAATTATACATCTAACCCCGTAAATCGTTGTTATTTTTGTAAAAGTGAATTACACGATACACTAAAACCCTTGGCTTTAGAATTAGGTTATCCTTATGTAGTAGATGGGGTAAATGCTGACGATTTACATGATTATCGTCCAGGAATCCAAGCTGCAAAAGAAAGAGGTGTAAGATCACCTTTAGCAGAAATTGGAGTGACTAAAGCCGAAGTTAGACAAATTTCCCAACAAATAGGTTTACCTTGGTGGAATAAACCCGCCCAACCTTGTTTAAGTTCCCGCTTTCCCTACGGTGAAGAAATTACCATAGCCAAATTACAGCGGGTAGGTAGAGCGGAAATTTATTTACGAAACCTGGGGTGGCAAAATTTACGGGTACGTTCGGAGGGTGATACAGCTAGAATTGAATTATCACCGGATAAAATTAAAGATTTTGTGACAACGACAGATTTACCAAGTCTAGTATCTGTATTTCAAAACTGGGGATTTATCTATGTAACTTTGGATTTAGAGGGTTATCGTAGTGGTAAACTAAATCAGGTCTTACCTCAAGTCACTTTGAGAAAATCATAATCTCATCTGTATAGCATTTAGATTGTATAATCTGAATCAGTCTAATTCTTGGGGGGTGTGGGGCATCCCTGGCTGCCCTAGTGAATTATACCTGACAGTTGCATCCCTTTCGCTTTCATAATAGTGCAGTGTCACTTGCATGAAGAACGGATTTGCTTGTTTCTCTTGAGAATAATCAGACGGCTGTACGGGTGATGTTTCCAGATTACTGAAACTCAAGGTGAGGGAATTTTCTCCCATAGAGAGAAAAATGGGAGGAAGCGTAGTAGAGGTTAGGGTTGGGTTTTGGAAGCTCAAAGGTAATTGTGATACTACATTAGTTAATTCCAGAGGAAAAAAGGAGTCTAGTGGGGGAAAGAAAGATGGAAATTCTAAGCCCGGTTGTGTAGGCGTTGTTGGCTCGGTCGGACTGGTACTATTTGCAGATGTACTAATAATAATTTGCCGAACTTGACTCTCCGTTAGGTTAGGGTTAGCACTCAGCATGAGGGCAACAACACCGGCAATGTGAGGGGCTGCCATAGAAGTACCAGAGTAATTAGCATACTGATTATTAGGTACTGTGGAGTAAATATCAACTCCTGGGGCGGTAATGTATGCGATTTCTTGAGAACCAGAACGGTTAGAAAAGTCCGCAAGGTTATTATTTTGATCTACCGCACCTACAGCAATTCCTGAATTATAGGCATAGCGGGCAGGATAGGATGGTATTGATTCGCTATTATTGCCCGCTGCCATAACCACAATTACACCTTTGCTGCTGGCATATTCGATGGCTGATTTCAGGGTATCGTTAGGAGAGTCTCCCCCTAGACTGAGATTAATGACTTTCGCGCCATTGTCAACTGCATAATAAATGCCTTTGGTGATGTTTGAGTAAGAACCTGAACCATTGGCATCTAGGACTTTAACTGACATAATTTGGGAATTATAGGCAATACCAGTAACGCCAATACCATTGTTTTCTGCGGCTATAGTTCCAGAAACATGAGTTCCATGGCCATTATTATCTAAAACATTGTTGTTGTTATTATCAAAATTCCAACCTCGAACATCGTCAATATAGCCGTTACCATCATCATCTATCCCATTACCTGCTATTTCTTTGGTATTGATCCAAATATTATTTTTTAAGTCTTCATGGTTGAAGTCTACGCCAGTGTCTATAACAGCTACAATAACCCCTTGTCCTGTATATCCCTTATTCCAGACCGTGGGAGCTTTGATCATATCTGCACTCCAGTTATTACCACCCAAGTTAGGAACATCTTCATAGGGACCATCACCAGCGGCTTTACTCACTGCTAATCCTGCATTCACTAATCCATAGCCATTATTTGAGTTATAATTACTAGAATAACTACGACTGCCAAAAATCGTAGAATCAGTGGGATTTTCAAAGGCATTAGTTTGGGAAATAGCTGTATATTTGATTTCGTTTTCAGATAGAAGCTTTTGAGAAATATCAAATGACATAAGTGTTTAATCCCTGAAAATAGCAATATTTTCTTTGACAAGGTAATTTTGTCAAAATCTACAAATACAAGAATTTCAAATTGCCTAAGTTTCCCCTCATTTAATTAATACTATGAATTATTGATCTAAAAAGATGATTTAATTACAATTTGCATATTATTTAATAACTAGTTTTGATGATAAAAATAAATTGAGATTTGATGACATACAAATCATTTAAAAACTAATCTAAAAACTAATCTAAAAACTAATCTAAAAACTATTTTTTCCCTATTTCGTATTCCCTATTGCTTTTCGCTGAGTTTGATAAATGTGAATTTGGTCCACTAAACCCCCAATACCAGGAATATCATAACCATAAAGCCGGAAACCCTTACCCACAGAATTAGTTAAAACTTCTGAACCTTTACCTTGATAATACACAGGAACTGGACGATTCCCATGATTTCCCCAACCATATTTAATCTGAGGATTAGAACCCCAAAAATGAGCCGCTTTTATAGAATCAGATTCAGCGGTTAAAGCTTCTGCACCTTTTTCTTTGAGTAATTCAGAAAAGTTAGGATTTAAAGTCAGATAATGATCATGATCAGCAGTGACAATGAGCAGATTATTTTCCCAACCACCATTATTTTTAATCCAGTCAATTGTCGTTTTTACAGCTTTGTCAAAATCCAATACTGTCCCAATCATATTATCTAGATTATCATCATGGGCCGCCCAATCAATATCACCACCTTCTACCATTAACCAAAATCCATCTTTATCCTTCGATAAAACTGCTAAAGCAGCTTTAGTTAAATCATTGAGTGTGGGATTTTCATTAATTTCTTTGGCTATAAAAGATTTATCGGTTTCTCCAACCAGCAAAGGCCGAACTGTATCCGGGTTTTTTCCTTGAGAACCAAACAGAGAAAAAATACTCAAACCCGTATTACTATAATCTCCATTGGCCGTACTTACAGGTAGATTTCCCTCTTGTCCCCTAGCTCCATATAATCCTAACAGGCGATCGCCCCGATTTGGATCTAATTTAGCCGCAATCATCGCTAATTTTTCCGCCGCATCTTTTCCTCTTTCTAAAAATGTATAATTATAACGGTTTTGATTGGGGTTCTTACTCAACTCTGTATAAGTCGTTTTTGTGATATATTCAAATTTAGTCGGCGGTTCTACACCCGTAGGTAAAGGTTGACTATTAGCACCCGTAAGCGGATGACCACCACCTAAAATTACCGTTGGTTGATATATGCGAAGTTCCTGCTGGAGAATATTATCTAAGGTCGGGTAATCACCATCATATTTATTGCGACGATTAACATTAGCTGCTGCTGCTCCCGGTGTCGCATGATCTACAGGAACAGATGTCACAATCCCTGTACATTTACCATGATCAGCCGCAGTTTTCAGTATAGTTTCTAAGGGTTTTTCAAAAATATCAACGGAAATAGCGTTATTATAGCTTTTTACTCCCGTATACAAAGTAGTTGCTGTATTGGCCGAATCAGGATAACTATACTTAATATATTCGGGATCATTACCAGGTGTCCAAGGATTTATTCCCCCCGTTGAGGATCATAACCTACCAAATTACCGACCGCATTGGGATCAAGATTTTTCCCCCCTCCAGATGGTGTATTTCCGGGATTAAATTGCGGTTGGAATTTAAACCCTGGTAAAATGGGACTAGCGCCTGTAATCGGATTAGAACCAGATAATGCGGAGTTATTTGTGCTGAAAACCCCATTACCAGGAGCAATAGTCGTACCATAGGTGGTAGCGAGAGCGTAATTCTCCAGAGTTTGAAAACTTAGTCCTTCCCCCCGACCAGAATTGTAATTATATCCTTGCGCTATAGACCCAGCACGAGCCATTTCCCAGCCCATACCGTCCCCAATCATCAAGATCACGTTTTTAGTCTTTGTGACAGGTGTAGCCGCCTGAGAATTGTTAATCAGCGTGATTAATATACCAGCTACAATGATCAATGCTATAGATAATAAACGGCGTTTATATCGAAGTTGTGAACTAGATTTGATGACCATTGGTAAAATGCCTGTCATAAAATTACTCTATAATGAGAGAATACTAAAAAATGCAATCAAAACTTTAGATTTATTTATCATGGCCAAAATTCAGTTTGCTAGAGGTATTGAGGAAACAGTAGTTCCAGATGTCCGCTTGACAAGAGCAAAAGCAGGTGATAGTAGTACAGCAACATTTACTTTCACAAATCCTGATATCTTGGCACAAGACGGTAAAACCGAACCTACTGGACTTTATTTAATTGACGAAGAAGGGGAAATCAAGATTAGTGCAGTTCAGGGTAAATTTGTCAACGGTAAACCAGAATCTTTAGAAGCAGTTTATGTTATGCAGTCTAAAGAAGAATGGGATCGGTTTATGCGGTTTATGAATCGTTATGCTGAAGAAAATGGACTAGGATTAAGTAAATCTTAATTAGTCATTAGTCAGTAGTCAGTGGTCAGTGGTCATTGGTTATTGGCTAAAACGTAAAATATCTATGGAATTTCAACCACACCCCAATACACAGCAACTTTCTGTAAATTGTGCAGTTATTACCGTCAGTGATACCCGTTCCCCAGCTACAGACAAAAGTGGTCAATTAATTAAAGAACTACTTTTAGCTGACCATCACATCGTAGAGTTATATCAGATTATCAAAGATGAGTCAAGAGAAATTACAGCCCAGATGGAAGTTTTAGCTGAATATCCTTGTATCAACGCTGTAATTTTTAATGGGGGAACGGGAATTGCTCCCAGAGACACCACTTATGATACCTTAGAAAAGTTATTAGAAAAAACTTTACCAGGATTTGGGGAATTATTCCGGTTTTTAAGTTATCAAGAAATTGGTTCACGGGCTATAGCTTCCCGTGCTGTAGCAGGTATTTATAAAAATAAAATCATCTTTTCTCTTCCTGGTTCTAGTAATGCTGTCCGACTGGGTATAGAAAGATTGATTTTACCGGAATTGGTGCATTTAGTTAAACAGGTGAACTGAATAAACCGATACTAATCTTATTAGCACCAATCGGATCATAAGCACCAAAACTAATTAGACCTGTAGAAATAGTGCAATTATTAGCAACATTACTTGAGACAGTTAAATTACTTGTTGCTGTATCTGCCATGGCAGGAGCGGCAGAACCGACAGCGATGAATATGGCGGAAGCTAAGGCAAAACGACGAATCATGGTTTAAGTTCCTTTGTTGTTTACAAAAAAGTATTCAGTTAAAACAAAAATGTTTTGATAGACTATTTACTACTAGTATTTATTCTAATATCCTCCCCCCCCCGAAATAGTATAAATACTAATTTTAGTAAAAAATAAATATTTTTATTTGACCAACTAATACACAGCCATTAATGTGCTGCAAATACTTGATTTAGCTGCATTAATCACAAATAAACATTTACACATATTCCAAAAGTAAGTAAATAAAGTTACATTATATTGTAAAATCTATAAATAATGTATAAATTTATCTATGATAAATAAATGAAACAAAGCCAGGTAGCTAGGTAGGGTGTGTTAGCGACAGCGTAACGCACCATAATATATTTAATAGCACCAGTATATACTTATGATATAATTAAATATATAATAACGTAAATAGGAACGGATAAACCTCAAACCCTGATAAATTAAAACCGTATTAAGCCCCCATACCAGAATAGCGTTTTAAACCTTTACGCCATAAAAAACGATTAGCGCCTAAAAATACAAGAAACCAACCAATAATTGACAAAAATCCCCTAGTTAAATTTACAGGTAGTCCCACCAAAATACTCGCTGGGAAATTAATCATGTAGGGAAAAGGTGTTAACATAACTATGTTTCTGATATTTTCGGGAAAGACATCTAAAGGTGCTATTAAACCCGATAAAAATAGAAAAAACAACAACCATAAATTTTCTAAAGCTGCTGCTCTTTCTGTCCAAAATGCAAACATAGCAAAGGTATATTGAATGATAAATCTTAAAGCAAAAGCCATAATTGCTGCTAAGATAAATAAGCATAAATTACCTATATTAGGCAACCAGAAGGCTTGGGGATAGAGAACAAAAAAGAATGTGGATAAAAGTAATACAAAAGGCATACGAGCGACTCTTTCACCTAAATGATTACCAAGATGATGCCAAATTGGATCTAAAGGCTGTAATAATTTTAGAGAAAGTTTACCTTCTAATATTTCTTTTTCAAAGTCATAAATTACCCAAACTACACTAATTTGTTTAGTCAAGAAAACAGCGAAGAAATACCGAGCAAAATCCACAGGTTGAAACTCAAATTTACCACTTTCGGCTGCTTGTACCCAAATACCCATCATAATCATTGGTAGAGAACCTGCTAGAACCCATAGGATTAATTCTGACCGATATTCCAGCATATAAGCATAGTAAACTGACAGTAAAGTTAAGGCTTTTTTAATCGCTTTTTTCATGGTTATTTATGGGTAGAGGTGATAGGTTACAGGTTACAGTCCAGTCCCCTCCCCTTAGTAAGGGGAGGGTTAGGGTGGGGTTTTCAAATAAATCCTTTTTGAAAAACTCGGCCAATTACCTCTTCTACTGGTGGTTCTGTAACTGTTAAATCTACCACTGCTAAATCAGCTAAAATCCGGGATACAGTGTGAGTTAATGCTTCTTGCTGAACAATAAATCTCACCGCTCTTGCTTCTACCATTTGAACATCACCATAGGACATAAGTTGTGCTAATGGTAATGCTTGAGCTAATTCAACATAAATTTCTCGATAGGGAGCAAAACTTTCTAATAATCCATCTAAGCTACCATCATACATTAATTTTCCTTCGTGAATTAATAATACTCGTTGGCACAAAGCTGTAATATCAGCCATATAATGACTGGTTAATAATATTGTGGCTTGATAAAGTTGATTATATTCTTTTAAAAATTGACGTACTCCCACTTGAGCATTAACATCTAACCCTAAAGTTGGTTCGTCTAAAAATAAGACTTGGGGACGGTGTAAAAGTGCTGCTAATATTTCAGCTTTCATTCTTTCCCCTAATGATAATTTTCGCACCGGTTGAGTTAGTTTACCTTCTAAACCCAACATTTCTGTTAATTCCCCAACGCGACGCTGAAATTCTTTATCAGAAATATTATAAACTGCGGCGTTAATTTTGAGAGAATCTAAGGCGGGTAAATCCCAGATTAATTGCTGTTTTTGTCCCATGACTAAGGTGATTTTTTGGAGAAATGTTTCCTGACGACGAAAGGGAACAAATCCACCGACTTTGACTAGACCACTAGAAGGATGAATTAATCCTGTTAGCATTTTTAAAGTCGTAGTTTTCCCCGCACCATTAGGACCTAAAAAACCGACAATTTCCCCAGGTTCAATAGTAAAGGAAACATCTTTAACAGCTTTAATTAAACGATAATTACGACGAAAAAAGTGGGTAATTGTTCCTCTTATTCCTGGATTTTTAATTGCTACTGGATAGGATTTATTCAGATTTTCTGCAACAATAATTGACATAAGGGAATAGGTAATAGAGAATATTATATATTAAGTATTGCATAATTACGAGCTACAGCATCGAAAAAATAACCTGCAAATTTGGAGCCATCCAAATTTGCAGGTTTCGAGTTTATTTTCCTGAAAAATTCGATGATTAAATCTGCTTATTTTATGCTCATAATACAAACAAAAGCGAGAAAAGCAGCAATCATATAAAAAACTGCCACTACTTGTAATTCTGACCAACCAGTTAATTCTAAATGATGATGTAAAGGAGCCATTTTAAATAATCGCTTACCCTTACCGTCTGGTCCTTTGGTCGCTTTATAATAACTGACTTGAGCCATAACAGAAAGGGTTTCTACAAAGAAAATCCCACTTAGGATAAACAATGATACTAAAGAATTTGTCACCAATGCGACAGCAGCTAAAGCCCCACCCAGGGCTAAAGAACCAGTGTCACCCATGAAAACACTAGCTGGGTTACGGTTATAGGCTAGAAATCCTAAGCAGCTACCACTGACAGCAGCACAGAAAACCATCAAGTCGGGAGAAGTTGGGGCAATGATCACACCCAATGCGAAAATAGCGATCGCTACTGTTCCCGCTGCTAAACCATCCACACCATCTGTTAAATTAGTAGCATTGCTCTCCGCGACTAAGACAAAACCCGCTAGAGGCCAAAACAACAGTCCTAAAGGCAAGGATAAACCCGCCCAAGGCAAATGGATATTAGTTATGCTAAAATCACCTTTAAGCATGAGCCAGAAACAAAACAGTGCCCCAAAGATAACTTGTAAAGCCAATTTCGTCTTAGGAGATATGCCTTTATTTGATTTACGCCGCAAAATTTGCCAGTCGTCTAACCAGCCAATTAAACCGTAACTCAGAGTTAAAGCGGAAACGGCAACTACATCTTGAGAAAAGTTACATAATATACAAGCAACTACCACAGCCACAGGGATAAAAAATATACCCCCCATCGTTGGAGTTCCTGCTTTTTTTAAATGTGCTTGGGGTCCATCTTCCCGGATAATTTGACCGGTTTTTAGTGCTTGTAAAATAGGTATGACCCGTTGGCCAAGCACACCTACTATTATAGCACACAAAAAAAGAGGCAAGGTTAAGGAGGTAGTATACCAGGGATTCCTCTGCCCCACCCAATCTAAAATCAAGGAAGTTGTAGTTAGTAACATTGTTAGCATTGAGGCTAACCTAATTCCCGAAAAATTCAAACCTTGGTTAGGAGATAATTTAAACTTAGCGTCCACAAAAAAATTCCTTCACTCCACACTTACAAAAAACCTAAATCAAACAATATTGCCAATATTTTGGGTCGCTAGTTCCCAAAATACTCACACCTAATCTTCCTCAATAGTTATATCATCGTCGTCATCGTAATCAATATCACCAATTCCGTCGTCTGCAATCAGAAAATCGGATATTACTTCTACATCTTCGCGGGAGTCTGTTTCATGGACTTCACGGGCTATCAGTCGGCCACTCAGTCGTAACCAGTCTAACATGGAGGACTCCTGTTTGACGGGAATAACCGCTGCTCGCTGGTTTCTGGGTGCTTCGCGTAGGGGAGAATCTAACATATCAACAATCACACCTAAAGGTTTATCTAACTAGACATTAACAGTCTATCATTTGATACGAGTTATTTTATCCTTCATTCAACTCTTTAATTGCTTGATCCGAATTAAACAAAATTTTTATCCTTTCCTTGGAGTTATTCACTTAATTACGAAATAGTGGCTAAAAAGTCCAGATTTTAGAGTTGTATCCTTATAAATAGAGGACATTTATATCTCCTTGATACTGTTTAATTATGTATACTCTTGAGGTAAAAAACAATGATAGGTAAGTCAAATCTCATAGATATAGTTGCTGGCACAAATCGCGGTTTGTTGGTCAATGCAGCACAACAACAAGCTATTTTAGCAGCGATCGCTAACCTAGAAGATTTTAATCCTACACTACGTCCATTAGCTAGTAATTTACTAGAAGGTGACTGGCGACTACTATACACTACAAGCAAGGCTTTATTAAACATAGATCGTTTGCCATTTTTTCAACTCGGTCAGATTTACCAATGTATTCGGGTAGAAACTAACAGTGTTTATAACATAGCTGAGATCTATGGTATTCCTGCCTTAGAGGGATTAGTCAGCGTTGTTGCTAAATTTACACCACTATCACCATCTCGTCTACAAGTTAAATTCCAGCGTTCTATCATTGGTTTGCAGCGTTTAATTGGTTATACAACACCAGGAAATTTTGTCCAAGAAATTGAATCTGGACATTTTCAAAATAAATTAGCTTTTGATTTTCCCATTCAAAGTCAACAACAACAAGGTTGGTTAGATATCACTTATCTAGATGATGACCTCCGTATTGCCAGGGGGAACGAAGGTAGCGTTTTTGTATTGAGTAAGACATAAAACATTTTGCAAGAAGTCTTTGCCAACGAAGTTACACTATTGCGTCTACTATGTCAAGAGGTCATTGACAAGATTAACAACTCATTACCCATCAAAAGCGACCAATTTGACAAATAACTTAACAAAACCCAAGGACACGCCTCTGTTGTTGTAGAGTGAGAACAATCAGCCCTAATTTACGGCATTCATTCTTCAAAAGGGAAGATACATCATGGTTCAACGTGGTTCTAAAGTCCGTATTCTTCGTCCTGAGTCCTACTGGTTTCAGGAAGTTGGTACAGTCGCTTCTATTGAAAAAAGCGCCATCAAATACCCTGTAATTGTCAGATTTGACAAAGTTAACTACTCTGGTGTTAATACTAACAACTTTGCTGTAGATGAATTACTCGAAGTAGCAGCACCCGCTGCTAAAGCAAAGTAAACAACCGACAGGAGTTTGATTAAAAGTAGCCTACGCTAACAATTAATCATATCACCGGGACTTACGCAAGGTCTCACTGATAGTCTCCATGGCGTGGCCACAAATTCCATTCTCGCAGTAATTCACCAATTACCGCTACTTTCTTTGTGTTTTGCGTAAGTCCTGATTTGACTAGATTTTGGGCAGATGTTATCACTCAAATCTAGTTAAATCTCTTATCTATTAAGTCTTGACTTATACATTTTTTTAAAATATTATTTACTTTCATGCCTGAATTGCCCGAAGTTGAAACAGTCTGCCGAGGTTTAAATCAATTCACCCTGAATCGAGAAATTACGGATGGAAATGTCTTGCTAGAACGCACTATTTCCTATCCATTTTCTGCTAATGAGTTTATTGATAAAATTAAAGGCACTAACATAACTACCTGGCATCGTCGCGGCAAATATCTTCTCGCTCAACTTAGTTCCCATTCCTTTTTGGGTGTTCATTTGCGAATGACTGGTCAATTATTATGGGTAGAGCAAAATCAACCTTTACATAAACATACCAGAGTCCGCTTATTTTTGGGCGAAAGTCATGAACTGCGCTTTGTTGACCAGCGCACTTTCGGGAAAATGTGGTATGTTCCTGATCAGATGGCTGTAGAAAGCATTATTACAGGTTTAGCCAAATTAGCCCTTGACCCCTTTGATCCAGAATTTACAATAGAGTATTTTGCCAGTAAATTAAAAAAATCCCGTCGTCCTATTAAAACTGGATTATTAGATCAGTCCGTGGTGGCAGGATTAGGTAATATTTATGCTGATGAAGCCTTATTTAAAAGTGGTATTTTACCGACAACCCTTGGTATAGAATTACAAATTCCCCAAATTGAACTGTTGCGAATCGCTATGATTGAGGTTTTATCAGCTAGTATTGCCGTAGGAGGGACAACTTTTAGTAATTTTCTCAGCGTTCAAGGCGTTAACGGTAATTATGGCGGTGCTGCTTGGGTTTATAATCGGGCTGGCAAACCTTGTAAAATTTGTGGTAACATCATAGAGCGAATTAAATTAGGTGGTCGTTCTAGCCATTTTTGTTCTCATTGTCAAAAATAATCATGTTTTGCACCAAGACCCAAAGACTTCCCCAAAATTTGCCAATAAATAAAAAATAAAACCGCGAAAAAAGAGAATTAGGGAGTTGACAATGGCTTTGGAATCTGTTATAATGTAACAGACGAGGAAGAACTACGATATTATCAGATAATATATAAGAATTTGCTGCCCAGCGGTTGACTTGAAAATAGGCGGTTATTTGTTTTAGTGAAAGAAATTAGCCTTGGGTTAGAGTTACAAGATAAAATTTGCAGTGAAGGCGTTTATTTTGGAACGAAGGTAACTTATGGCTGTGAAAAAAGGGAATATGGTTCGCGCTATTCGGGAAAAGTTGGAAAATAGTCTGGAAGCTAAAGCTAGTGATTCCCGCTTTCCTAGTTATTTATTTGAGACTCAAGGGGAAGTTGTTGATATCAAGGGTGACTATGCTTTGGTTAAGTTTGGACGAGTACCAACGCCAAATATTTGGTTAAAATTAGAACAGTTGGAAGAGTTCGTTTAATCACTCTCAAGTCCTCTCCAGATCCCCGACTTCTTCAAGAGGTCGGGGATTTAATTACGTATATTTGCGGTTTATTTTTGTTTTCATAATTTTCAGCGATATGTGACGAATATTGAGAAAATTAACGATATTTTAGCTGTGGTTGCATAAAAAACACAATCCTTATTATAATAATTCAGTATAAATTAAAAATAAATTATGAACATTGAAAAATTATAAACGCGCTAATCAAGTACGAAAATATTTAGCTAAAAACTGAACCAGCTACAGAGGAAGCATCAAAGCGTAGATGTCCTTTTTTGTTAAATATACTTAATGCTTGTGGGATCATAGAAATTAACCGTTCAGATATTACAATCAAAAAATTAATGTTAATTCCCAATTTAGTTAAATCTATTAAAGATGAGGATGAAACATTAACTCAAACAAGATATGAAGCAGTAAAAGCAGCATGGCCAAATAATGCTAATATGTTGGATAATCACAATTTAAGTATTGTGCGTGAACTTTTTGGCAGTGATTTTTTAACAGAAAATTACCATTTAACTGATTTAGATTATATAGAGGTTTAATATGGGTAATCGTTCCCAAAATAATACAAAACATATTGGAATTAACGCTATAAAAAAGCGTGGGTTAGCTCATGCTTCTGAACAGATAATTTCAACGGAAAAACCAAAAAAAACGTTTCATAGTTCTCTAATTATGGATTGTTGTGATTTATTATCTCTCTTACCTGATAATTCAGTACAGTTAATTGTATGTGATCCACCATATAACATAAAATTAGCTAATTGGGATATACATGAAAATTATCTAAATTGGGCTTCTCGTTGGTTGCGAGAATCTGAGCGTGTTTTGTCAGAAACAGGAAATATAGTCATCTTTGGCGGATTACAATATCAAGATGAAGCTGGTTCTGGAGACTTATTAACATTAATAAATGATATGCGATTTAATAGTAAAATGCGATTGGTAAATCTCATTATTTGGAATTATCCAAATGGGATGAGCGCCCATCGTTTTTTTGCTAATCGTCATGAAGAAATCGCTTGGTTTGGAAAGACTTCAAAATACTATTTTGATCTAGATGCAGTACGAGAACCTTTTGATGAAGTGACCAAAATTGAATATATGAAAGATAAACGTTTACGTCCTGAAAGTGTTGAAAAAGGACGTAACCCCACTAATGTTTGGAAAATACCCAGATTAAATGGAAATTCTAAAGAGCGTGTAGGACATCCAACTCAAAAACCTCGTCAATTAATTCAGCGAATTGTTCGCTCTCTATCTTATCCTGGTTCAGTTGTTTTAGATTTTTTTGCTGGTAGTTGTGTGACTACAAGAGTGGCTATAGAAGAAGGAAGACATAGTATTGTCAGTGATATTGATCCCATTATTAGATCTTATTTAGTACAACAACTTGATATGATGGAATCAATACCACCTAATATTTTTGATGTAAAACCTGAATTTGAATTATTTGATATTCTTCCTCAATGTCATCCTATATTTTCAAGTTAATTTAGAACCGGGACAAATTGATGATAAAATTAACGAATATATTGCTAAAATAGAAAAAGAGATAAAATTGCGATCGCATATTATCCAACTCGTCAAAAGACATCTAGAAAAAACAGGTGCTAAAGATGCTCAAGTTGGTAATCTTTGTATAGCATATCTTTATGATCATCCACCACAAAACCTAGAAGACAGAGAATTATATGATATTCTCATAGAACTATCATCACCATTAACAGGATATTTGGGAAGAATTAAAGAAGATTTTTGGAAAAAAGATCGCTTTTATTATCTCCGGGATTTACCAATTAATTAAAAATAACTAATTCTCCGTATTTCCCCACGTACACTCATCAGAATTTTACCCAGGTAATTTTCCCCAGTACCATCAGCACCACAGCCCCAAAAATAGTCTATAGGTGAATCCTCTATTAAGATATTATCACCTGTTAATAACAATATCTCCCTAATATCAGCATGAGTCATAAACTTTTGTAGTACCCCAACCCGCATAACTTGAGTTTTTACCAATTCCCAATCTAGACGCAGACAACGAGAATGACAACGCCCTAAAGCAGCAGCTTGTTCAGGAGTAGCAGCAGCGTGAATTAAAGGTATAATTGGAGCATCTGGACTACCAACAAACTTTTGTGCTTGATAATAATGTTCAACAGTTGGCCAGTAAGTACCTTCGATATTAATACCGTGAGCGGAAAAATTAGAAAAACAGCCATAGGGGTCGGAAACCTTATAAAAGTAAATAGTCATGGGAAAAATTCTCTTTTATACTAAATTAGCAAAATTAGCCATGATCAAAATAAATAATCGGAAATAATAGGTATAGATACTGGGAATTTTCAATATTTAATATTTAATAAAAATCAAATAATAATCAGAATATTTTTCTCAACTACCCGAATTTTTTAGTTCATCATTGTCAGGACTTACGCAACTGGCGCATTGGTAAGGTGCGTCAGATATCAACAATCTGTTTATTTACAGGATTTATACAATCTGACGCACCCTACAACAGATTTTTGGTGTGACACTTGCGTAAGTCCTAATTGTATTGTCTTTTCCCAATTACCTATTACCAGCCTCAACAGATATGATAAGCGTTCAACCGGACATGATATCAAACATCCTTATAGACAAAAATAAGCCCAAGCCGATTTATGACTTGGGTAAATAAAATGAATTTTGTGCAATCACGTCCAGGGTATAACAAAATAAATTATACAAAGTATGAGTGGCATTTGGGTAGGTTAGAGTCGGGGTAAAGGACAAAAACAGGACGGGAGAAATCAAATGTGGGGAATTTTGACAGCAAAATTAAACAGCCCCACTGTTTTTATGAAATAAAATGGTGATAGTTTTGAGAATCAACTTTAAATCGTAAACTAAACTCCAGTTTTTTTGATATTGTAGATCTAAACGAATCACGTCTTCAAAACTACGCACTTGAGAACGTCCCTTAACTTGCCATTCACCAGTCATACCAGGTTTAACGTCTAAACGTTGCCATTCTGGTACTTCGTAGCGTTCCACCTCATCGGCTGTAGGTGGTCGAGTTCCCACTAAACTCATTTCACCTTTGAGAACGTTCCAAAATTGCGGTAATTCATCGAGACTGGTACGACGTAACAGTTTACCCACTTTGGTAATTCTGGGGTCATGATCATTTTTAAAGAAAGCACCTTCCACTTGATTTTTGATTTGGGATTTTTTAGCTTCCGCATCTACACACATAGACCGAAATTTCCAAATAGCAAAACGTTTACCCATCCAACCACAACGGGTTTGCTTAAAGAAAATTGGACCGGGATCGTCAATTTTAATAGCGATCGCTATGGGTATAAACAAAATAGATGTAATTACTAACCCAACCAATGATCCGACAAGGTCAATGGCCCGTTTCATCCAAGAAGCCACGGAAGGATGAGTTTGCGGAAGTGGGTCTACTTTTCGAGAATTATTTTTTCCTGTATCTATCAGGTCATCGTTTGCTACTGGTGATAAGTTCTGAAGAGACTCAATGGGAAACACTTGATCTAGTCCTGTTAGGTCTAAAACTGCCATGACCTGGGGAGTAACATAACGCAGTGTCATTAAAATCCCCTTTTCCTGGGAATTTTTGAAGTTACTGACTAGAGAACCTAAACCACTACTATCCATAAAGGTAGTATTTTGGAAATCAATGACAATTTGCCGAGGTGGTGAATCTGCTTGAATTAGGTTTTGGTAAGTTTCCTTAAAGCTGATAGCTTCAAGCACGGTCAACCTCGCTGGTACTTGCAAAATTGCTACATCTTCGAGGTAAGTAACTAAAAATTCTACTGGTATGGTTTGGCTACTCATGAAGCTCTGCACTTTAGTTGCCATCTAAAATCTAATCTGCTAAATGTGATTTGGTCTTAAAAAATAATTAACCTGATTTTTAATCTGTATGATGAATTACAAATGGGTAGATTTTTAAATATCAGCGAGAAGATCATTAATCAAGCTTCACAATAGAAGAAACTGACAAAATTCTTGCTGTTGTAAATAAGCGAATCCTCCCGTTACTTCATATCATCATCATGACCACTAAAAATAAAGTTAACTCGACTGCACGCCTAATCGAAGTCTTTTCTGCCATTCAAGGGGAGGGGCTGAATGTGGGGACGCGTCAGATTTTTATCCGTTTTGCTTTTTGTGATCTGCGTTGTTATTTTTGCGATAGCGCCCACACCTGGAATGCACCCCCTAGCTGCCAAATTGAGTCTTCCCCTGGATTACGAGATTTTGAAGTTCATCCAAATCCCGTTGAATCATCTACATTGTTGGCATGGATTGCCAGACAAAACCTACCTTTTGTTCACGATAGCATTAGCTTGACTGGAGGAGAGCCTTTGCTTCATGCAGTATTTTTGGCGGAATTTTTGCCCGCAGTGCGATCGCTAACTAGTTTACCAATTTATTTGGAAACCGGCGGACATCGCCCAGAAAATTTGGCAATAATTCTCCCCTATCTAGACTCTGTGGGCATGGATTTGAAACTACCCAGTGTCAGCGGTGAAACTTATTGGTCAGAACATACAAAGTTTCTTCAGTTATGCTCTAACTCTAAGTTAGAAGTATTTGTAAAAATAATTGTTTCCCAAAGTACAGTTGTTCAGGAGTTAGAACGGGCAGCTTTGTTAGTTGCCCAAGTCAGTGAGGATATTCCGGTATTTTTACAACCTGTTACCCCTTTACCCGTTGCCTCTTTAGCTGCTCAAAAATTTAGTTCTGTGGTCATGGTAGCACCAACTCCAGACCAGGTTTTAGAATGGCAAGTTTTGATGAAAAGATTTGTTAAACAAGTGCGTGTGATTCCCCAAACTCATAAAATGTTGAATCAAATGTAGAATTTAAAAAGTTTTCATCAAGAAAAAAATAAAGTTTATTGATTCTATAAAACTGTGGCCAAGTAATTAGGTAAACGGAAAAAACCAACACAAGTAACGAAAAGTAAAGTTGCCCAAAACCTATTTCCTGTAACCTATTTCCTGTAACCTATTTCCTGTAACCTATTTCCTGTAACCTATTTCCTGTTCCCTGTTCCCTGTTCCCTTGTCATAACGACAATTTTTAACGCCAACCTACTTAATTAAATATCTTTGTGGGTTGGGTGTTGCCCACCCCACTAACTGCTTGTGATTTTAGAGTTCACCAGCGTCGCCATTTCTAGATTTAGATTTAGCTTTGTTAGCACTGCGTTTAAGAGCAGAAAGTCTAGCTTCATATCGAGAACGCTGACGCTTGCTAGGAGTGTTTTCAACTAAGGTTTTTAAGGCACTACCAAGACTTTTATAAGCGTTAGGTAAACTATAACCAAAGCGGGTTGCTAGAGCGATCGCTTTTTCGTCAGCATCTAGCAATTCTTTAATTTGTTTGTCCCCATTATTTTTTTGGTATAGTCGCCAACCGGAAACGCCACATAGAGCTAAAGCTAATACTAGTAATAATCCATCTTGTACCCACAATTCACCCACTGCACCACCTAAACCAATGGCCAGTGCGGCCATTTCCCAACCATCTTTAGGAATGGTGTCATTTTGAACACGAGCCACTTCGTGCCAAAACAGCAAATTACGCTGATCCATTGCCAGAGCATCCCATTTTACCAAGTCAATTTGAATTTCCACTTGGTCTTTGCCGATTTCTTCGCAACGAATCAGAGGTGGATTAACCTCAGTTGTGCCTTCAACCGTTACCCAACTTTGTAATTCTGGCGGTAGTAAACTTTTTAACCGCCGAAGTTCACTCATTTCCGCTTTAGCAGAGGAAGTTGCATAGGATGTCATAAAAATCCAGCCCTACAAAATTTCTTTTTTGTATATGATTAGGTTATCACTTTCTAGTTTAGCGATTTCAGTAGTTATCCTCTGATTCATCGGCAAAACTACCTCGCTTTTTGCGCGCTTCCATGGCTTTTTCTAGGAGTTCTAATAATCCAGGAGCTTGTTCTTGAATACTCAACAATAATCTTTCTCCTAAGTCTATATTTCCCGGATCTTCTCCTGTTTCCATTACTTCCTGCAAACGCGGCACAGCAATGCTATCCACAATTTGGATTAATCCGCTCAGACAACGGTTAAATTGTCTTTCGGTGAGCATGGAGTCCTCCAGGGGAAATTCAATGATAGCGCGGATTTCACCATCGGTGGGATCGTATTCCCATTGCAGCATTTTGGTTTCCCAAGAAATAGCCAGCATGGTTTGCAGGATGGCGTTTTTGTGGGGATGGTCTTTCACTTCCGCTAAAACTTGAGGCGCAAATAACCGGAAAAATCTGCCTTCTTCGTCCAATTGGACAACTATCAGGAAATCTTCTAGGTTTTGAGCTTCAACACCAGTAATAATCCGGTCTTCTTCTTCATCAAAACGGTATTGCCAACCAAGATTATCTAGATACTTGGCTATCTGTGTGAGATTTGCTGCCATAAAAGCCTCGTAAGGAACAGTGGGGAGGCTGTCACCAAAATTATTGTAACCTGGTGGAGGCATTTACTCAATTGGTACAGTCAGTCAGTTGGTGTGAAAAATTGTGGTGATGACAAGGGAACAGGGAACAGGGAACAGGGAACAGGGAACAGGGAACAAGGAATGTTACAGTGAGCTTGTCGAACTGCTCAGTGCATCGCAGGGAAGAGGGAACAGGCTTCGCAGTGAGCTTCAGCCGAACGGTTTTCGGCAACTTTACTTTTCGTTACTTATGTCGGTTTTTTTCCGTTTACCTACTTACTTGGGTTTTTTCGGCCTTTCTACTTGATTTTTGCCCAACTCGGTCAATATAACTGGATGAAAAAATCTTCTGTTGAGTTTTAGTTGCAAAACTTAACACAGTTATCAGTCAAGTCTTTTTTCCATCTGTATCCGCACTTTGGTAGACTTAAAAACTGAAATAGCTAAAAAAAACGTACTTGACAAGTAATTTAGAGGGCAGATTCCGTGGAAAATACTCTTGGGTTAGAAATTATAGAAGTAGTTGAGCAAGCTGCGATCGCTTCTTCAAAATGGATGGGTAAGGGCGAAAAAAACATTGCTGACCAAGTAGCTGTGGAAGCTATGCGCGAACGGATGAATAAAATCCATATGCGCGGTCGCATTGTCATCGGTGAAGGTGAACGGGACGAAGCTCCTATGCTTTACATTGGTGAAGAAGTGGGTATCTGTACCAGACCAGATGCCGCTAATTTCTGTAATGTTAATGAACTAGTAGAAATTGACATCGCTGTTGACCCCTGCGAAGGTACTAACCTGGTTGCTTATGGTCAAAATGGCTCCATGGCGGTTTTGGCAATTTCTGAAAAAGGCGGTTTATTTGCTGCTCCTGACTTCTACATGAAGAAACTGGCAGCGCCCGCTGCCGCTAGAGGTCATGTTGATATTAACAAATCCGCTACAGAAAACCTAAAAATCCTTTCTGAATGCCTAAACCGGGCTGTGGAAGAATTAGTAGTTGTTGTTATGGATCGTCCCCGTCACAAAGAACTAATTCAAGAAATCCGCACCGCTGGCGCCAGAGTTAGACTGATCAGCGATGGTGACGTTTCTGCTGCTATCTGTTGTGCTTTTGCTGGTACTAATATTCATGCGTTAATGGGTATCGGTGCTGCTCCCGAAGGTGTGATTTCAGCTGCGGCTTTACGTTGCTTGGGTGGACACTTCCAAGGACAATTAATCTACGATCCAGAAGTTGTCCAAACTGGTTTAATTGGTGAAAGCAGAGAAGGTAATCTAGCCCGTTTAAATGAAATGGGTATTACTGATGGTGACAAGGTTTATAACGCTAATGAATTAGCTTCTGGTGAAACGGTGTTATTCGCCGGTTGCGGTATCACTCCTGGGACTCTGATGGATGGTGTGCGTTTCTTCCACGGTGGCGCTAGAACCCAAAGCTTGGTTATTTCCAGTCAATCTAAAACCGCTCGCTTTGTGGATACAGTTCACTTGTGGCAAGAACCCAAGACTATCCAACTACGGTAGTAATTAGTCAGTAGTCAGTGGTCATTGGTTCATTGTTATTAGTAGTCTGTCAAAGTAAATTTGATAGGTTGTGAAAATCTAAAAACTTTGTATTTTATAGTTTTTGGTCAATTTATATCTGTCAATCAGTTCTTGATAGTCTACTAACAACTGACAACTGACTACTGACAACTGACTACTGACTACTGACAACTGACTACTGACAACGAACCTATTACCCATTTAAGAAATGAATATTGCAGTGGTGGGGTTAAGCCATAAAACAGCCCCAATAGAAGTTAGAGAAAAATTAAGTATTCCCGAAGCTCAAATCGAAGAAGCGATCGCTCATCTTCTCAGTTATCCTCATATTGATGAGGTTGCTATTCTCAGCACTTGTAACCGCCTAGAAATTTATATTGTCAGTCAGGAAACTACTCAAGGGATTCACGAGGTTACTCAGTTTCTTTCTGAACATAGTAAACTACCTATAGTCTCTCTGCGTCATCATCTGTTTATATTGCTCCATGGTGATGCTGTAACACATATTTTACGGGTTGCATCTGGTTTAGATAGTCTCGTCTTAGGTGAAGGCCAAATTTTAGCTCAAGTTAAACATACTCATAAACTCGGACAGCAATTTAATGGCATCAAAACCATTTTAAATCGGTTATTTAAACAAGCCCTCACCGCCGGTAAACGAGTTCGTACGGAAACTAGTATTGGTACTGGTGCTGTTTCCATCAGTTCGGCAGCAGTAGAATTAGCGCAGATGAAGGTAAAAAATTTATCTAATTATCGCGTGTCTATTCTGGGTGCTGGGAAAATGTCCAGGTTACTTGTACAACACCTGATTTCTAAAGGTGCAAGTCAAATTAGTATTGTTAATCGTTCCCGTGGAAGGGCTGAAGAACTAGCAAATTTGTTCCCAGAACAACCTATACAAATCCATTTGCTGCCAGAGATGATGTCAGTTATTGCCGAAAGTAATATAGTATTTACTAGCACTTCATCAACAGAACCCATTCTTAATCGGGGTAAGTTAGAAATGGTACTAGAACCAAATCAACAATTAATGTTATTTGATATTTCCGTACCTAGAAACGTAGATGCAGATGTTAATGATTTGACTAATGTTAAAGCCTTTAATGTTGATGACTTGAAAGCAGTTGTCGCGCAAAATTATGAAAGTCGCCGCCAAATGGCGCAAGAAGCTGAGAAGATATTAGACGAGGAAGTAGGGGCTTTTGAGGTGTGGTGGCGGAGTTTAGAAACTGTTTCTACAATTAGTTCTTTACGCAATAAAGTAGAGACTATCCGCGAACAAGAATTAGAAAAAGCTTTATCGCGCTTGGGTTCAGAATTTAGCGAAAAACATCAAGAAATCATTGAAGCTTTAACACGGGGAATAGTTAATAAAATTTTGCATGATCCCATGGTGCAATTACGCGCCCAAGAAGATGTAGAAGCGAGAAGACGATGTATGCAAACTTTACAAATGTTATTTAATTTGGATGCAGAGGAGCAATTTAGCTGAAATTGGCAAAAAATAGGGAGAAATAATGCCATTGCGGCTAAAAATCCCTGTTTTGCTTTGGCCTTGGCTTTGATACTTTTGGTTATGGCAGAAACAGAGCTTGTTTTGCCATAATATTCAAACATAAGGCTTATTTGTTATACTTAGCAAGCTTTATAAAATTTTTTTGCTCAGATACTGCATATTCTGTACTCAGAATCCAAAATTTATTACTCTTTAAGGTCTAAATCATTATGTCTAGTATAAATACGGGTATTGAGTGGACAGATAAAACTTGGAATCCTACAACTGGTTGTAACAAAGTTAGTCCAGGTTGTGTACATTGCTACGCAGAAGCTATTACTAAACGCTTTCCTAATAACTTTAAAAATGGATTTGATTTAACTCTATATCCAGAAAGATTGACAGAACCTTTAAAATGGCGTACTCCCAGTAGAATCTTTGTTAATTCCATGAGTGATCTTTTTCATGAAGAAGTACCTTTAGATTTTATTCACAAGGTATTTAAAGTAATTCAGGCTACACCTCATCATATATATCAAATATTAACAAAAAGACCTGAAAGATTAGTTGAATTAGCGCCACATCTAGAG
>NZ_KE384666.1:97947-99927 GCF_000426925.1 Dolichospermum circinale AWQC310F
GGCAAATGTGCGTTTTCTGTCCTGTGAACCATTGTTAGGTTCATTAAATATTGACCTCACAAATATTGATTGGGTCATTGTTGGTGGCGAATCTGGTCAAAAACATCGTCCGATGAAAATTGAATGGGCTGAAGAAATTCGTGATTCCTACGGAGCGCTTCGCTATCAATGTCAAAAGGCAGAAGTAGCATTTTTCTTTAAGCAAATCGGTGGTAGAACTTCTAAAGCTGGGGGTAAGTTATTAGATGGTAGGATATGGGATGAAATGCCAGAAGCTTGGCAAGAACATCAGAAAAAATGGGGTCAATCTCCACGGAAATTAGCATTAAAAAAAGAAAATTTACAACTTACTGCTTAGGAGGAAATGTAACTTTAACAGGATCGCCAAAGGTATTTTTTCTTCGTTCATTAACAGGTGGTTCGGCTGTAATTTTACCTTGAGATTCAAGATTTTTCAGAGCATCTTTATAATTTTTATCAATGAAACTTCTACCAACGTTGTGCTGCATATAAATTTCTTGCATAGTTATTGTTTTACCTGCCAATTCATCCATTAACATTTGTTCTAAATCATCCAAAGGACGTGATATTTCAAATAGTAATGGCTGTCTAATGGTAGCTGGATTATATTCAAAAGACGGGACACCTTGATTTTGATAAGAACTTTCTTTAGCCATGATATCTTTGATGATTTTATAGCCTCTTTTATCTTTACTGACAAAAATTAAGTGATGGCTTGTACGTTTTTTCTTTTCATGTTTAAAACGAAACGGTTGAACATATTCAATATCCATTTCTTTTAATGCGTCACAAATAGTTTTTATAATAGCAATTTCTCTATTTTATGATGTCATTAATTTTAATTCTTGGCGAATTTTATCTGCTTTTTGTTTGCCAAATAAGTCATTTATATTGTCTTCAACAATGGCATTAGTTAAATCCATATTTATACGATTGTAATTAAAAAAGAAGAGGCAATCACAGCCCCAATTTTTCACAACTGAGTAAATAAGGTTAAGCGACAATCCTTTATAACCGTATGGGTCTAAAAAAAATAGTGTAGGAACATGAAAAAATATTTCAAGATTCTTTTCACCAATTTCAAAATTGGTTACTTGAGGTTTATATTTTAAATCATCAATGCCAGTAATTTCATCTATAGCTTTTTGGAGAGAATTGGTATGTTCAGAATTAGCATCATTAAATAATGTTTTCAGCATATTTTGCATATCTGAGTCAGCAACTGCTGTTTCTAAAACTTTTATAGGTGTTGATTTTGAGCCATCTTTATATCTACCTGGACCAGCGAAAAGGTCTATGTAAGCAATTTTATTACCTGCTTGTTTAGCAGTCGGGATAATCACCTTTGCCCAAACCCTGAAATATTTCTCAACAATTCTGGCTTTTACCAAAGATTGCTCTTTCTGTTCATCAAAGAAGGAATCGTTACTCATAAGTAATGCTTCTATCTATACTATTATTATAATAGTGTCTAAATTACTGAATTTCTATAAATGACACCAAAATATTTTAAATTTTGTAGTTTTTCGGTTAAGTATAAGAGGTCGTTTGAAAAGTCTAAATTCATACTCTCTTGGGCGATTAGAAAGATGCTTCCAGCACGCCCTACGCCAACGCGGCTATACAAAAAAAACCCACCTTCGTGGGTTTAGAACCCTTGATTTTTCATTAGTCCACCTTTGCGTGCGTTATGCAGGAATAGGTGGAGTTCGCTTGTGTAGTAGCGATAGCGCAGCGTGGCGTAAGCCATATTATATTCGCTGATAGCGTAGTGTGGTTGATGTTGGGTTTCGTTCCTCAACCCAACCTACAAATTACTACAAATTACAATGGTGAATAGACAGCCAAGAAATTCCTCTTACCGTTTACAGCGGTTTCCGATCTGATGAAGTACAAAGTTGAATCATGAAACTCTTGTGGTGCGGGCATCTTGCCCGCTAAATATGTACCTCATAACAC
>NZ_KE384666.1:99942-114747 GCF_000426925.1 Dolichospermum circinale AWQC310F
TGTAAGTGCTGTATTAGGAGTATTTTTTGTGGAAGTTGTGTAAGTCCTATTAAAATCTGTTACCGATAAAATACAAAAGTGCCATTCGTACTGCCACACCGCTAGTTACCTGAGATTGAATTAAACTAAATTCAGGATCATCCATTAAATCAGAACTAATTTCTACACCACGATTAACAGGTCCTGGATGTAAAACTTTAACGTCAGGTTGACAAAGTTTTAATTTAGGGCGAGTAATACCAAATAATTGATGATATTCTCTTAAACTAGGTAATAAATTGGCTGTCATGCGTTCTTTTTGTAAACGTAAAGTCATGACAAAATCAGCATTTTCTAAAGCTGGTTCTAGCTGCCAATGGGTAAATAAACGATGAGAATTTTCGTTGACACCCAAATATTCAGCAAAGAATTTAGGTAATAATGTGGGGGGTGCTGCTAAATGCACTTCTGCCCCACTAGCAATTAAACTCCAAATATTAGAACGGGCGACACGGGAATGTAAAATATCTCCAACAATAGCAATTTTCTTGCCTTTTAATAATTCAATTCTTGGTTGTGCGGGATCAATTAAATTACAAATAGTAAATAAATCAAGTAATCCCTGAGATGGATGTTCGTGTTGTCCATCACCAGCATTAAGAACGCTAACTTTTACACCTAAACGATCCATTTCTTGGGCTATACTCAGCGGTACTCCGGCATCTTTATGGCGGATTACCATGATATCAGTTCCCATTGCCAAATAGGTTTTTGCTGTATCTAAAATAGTTTCTCCCTTAGTCATGGAAGATGTGGAAGCAGCAAAATTGAGAGTATCTGCACTTAACCGTTTAGCTGCTATTTCAAAACTACTGCGGGTGCGGGTAGAGGGTTCAAAAAATAAATTTGCTACCACCTGTCCCTGTAATGTGGGGACTTTCTTTGTCCGTCGTGATAGTACCTCTTGAAATGAAGCCGCAGTTTGTAAAACGGCGTTATATTCGGCCGTTGTAAAGTCCGCAAGTGTGAGAATATGATGACGATTCCAGGTAGTTGTAGGCATTTAGATTTGAGATTTTGGATTTTGGATTTTGGATTTTGGATTTGAGATTTTGGGTTATTAGATAATTGGTAATAATGAAAATAATATATATAATTACCAATTACCAATTACCCATTACCCATTACCCATTACCAATTACCAATCCTTTAAGATTGTAAATGAAATATATTTAAAGCCATAGAAACCATACTGAGAAAGGTTAAAAAACCGATGGTATCTAACATGGTTGTGACTAACGGACCACTCATTAAAGCCGGATCTAATTTGCACCGCTTTAAGGCCATGGGTAACAAAGTTCCCAGAGTAACAGCCACCATTGTATTAGTGGCCATGACTACCCCTGCAATTAAAGCTACCCATTTTTCTTGAGGTTTAGCCCAAATCAGCGAAAGAGCAATCATTGTTATTCCTAATGCTAGGGCTGTTCCTAAACCGGCTAAGAGTTCTTTACGGAGGATTTTCCAGGTATCTTCAGGTGTAACGTCTCCTACGCCTAAACTACGAATAGTTACGGTAAGTGCTTGTATACCGACAGTGCCGCCAGTATTAGAAAATATGGGCATAATCACGGCCAGGACTGGTACAGCAGCAATCACAGATTGAAAAGGAGCGATCGCACTGGCCGCGCCAATGTATAATCCCATAATCCCCAATAACCAAGGCAACCGTTTACGAATGGTAATGTGTGGGGGAGATAAGGCTTCTTCGTCACCACTGACCCCTGCCAATTTTTGGATATCTTCTGTAGCTTCTTCTTCTAAAATATCTACTACATCATCAATCGTAATAATACCGACTAATCTATCTTCCCTATCAACCACAGGCATGGCGATTAAGTCGTAACGCTGCATAATCCGGGCGACTTCTTCCTGGGGTGTTTCTGTTCTCACTTTGACAACGTGAGGGCTGGCAATATCTTTAATTAAAACATCGGGAAAGGTAAATAATAGCTGACGCAAAGAAACTACACTCACTAATTTGCGGTTATCATCAGTTACATAGGCGTAGTAAATTGTTTCCTTGTCTTCGTCTTGCAAGCGGATTTTACTGAGGGCTTCACCCACAGTTAACCCTCGCCGCAAGCGGACATATTCCGTGGTCATTACCCGCCCCGCTGTCCCTTCTGGATAGCCGAGAATCGTTGACGTGGCTTGTCTTTGTTCTGGGCTGAGTTGTTGTAATAGTCGTTTAACTACTCCCGCTGGTAGTTCATCAAATAATTCCGCCCGTTCGTCGGGACTCATTTCTTCCACCAGGTGGACTACCTGGGCATCGTGGAGAGAGTTGATTAGTTCTTCCTGTACTTCTGTGGGTAAATATTCAAAGACATCAATGGCTTGGTCTTTGTTGAGTAGCCGAAAAGCGATCGCCCTTTGTTTTTCTGGCAATTGGCTGATATAATCTCCCACATCTACAGGTTGTAGACAATTCAAATCACATTTAAGCTGATTTAAGTCAGCAATATCTAAGGAACTACGAATTTCCTGGGTCAGCATAATAGACATCTCCTAAAGTCTCCCCCGCGCTGGGAGACTGCCTCGCCAGCTTAGAGGAGGGTACTACTGCCATCTGTTGGACTTTTGTCCATAACCTCTCGTGAAATTTAATATAAACACTGAAATCAAATAGCACTGCTAATTGATGGGTTTAGCCTGGAATTTGATTTCCCGATAGACGCTGTTTAACATTTTAAAGGTAAGTTGTCACTTGTACAAGTGGTGACAGCAAATTATGGGTAAAGACTGGGAAGAAATCAAAATTATCCAATCTTTACCCCCAGATGTCTACTCGGACAACAGGTTTAGGCGCGCAACGTTCAATAACTTGCTTAACTTCTTCTGGTATTTGACATTTGGTGATAACTTTGTAAATCCCTATCTAGTGACCAAATAAATACTTCACTCATAGGGAAGAGTTGACACGATTTATGAAATTCTTGAATGATGTTGAGATCACCAAAGCTTGTTCCTTCTTGCTTATCAGGAGCTTTATTTTTGCCTGCCAGATCCGGGAATTGGTCAATCCAGGATAATATTTCTTTTGTATCTGGAAATGCTGTAGGCCGCCAGGGTGCTTCTCCGTTAAATGCAGCCTTAACTTGTTCAACAAAATGGATAGCTGTTTTTCTTCGGATTGTACCGTCACCGTTCTGGGCAATGTGGTTGCCTGTTTCCAGTATTGTCGCCATAGGTAACAGAAAAGTACAGCCTAACTCAATATACTCCTGAAAATTTTGCATCACTGATTCCCTATCCTCATTACAGCGGGGAACATTAAGTATATTGAGGAATACGCTAGTATCAATCAAGCAGATACTACTCATAGCTGTACTCCTGCAAACGAGACAGCCAGGCCAGGGCTTGCTGTTTTCTGTCTTCCGGTGTGTGCGGTGACTTAACAAACCTATCCACTACCCCAGTAGTTACCAGTTGTCCCAATGGTCCTTGTAATATTAGACTAGAGTAATCTTCCATATCTCTAAGCCTAACAAGGCGGCTATTTCCTTTATTCCCTTCTTCTGGATCTCGGAAACAAAAGACTACATCACCTAAAGCAACATCAGGTAAGGCATCCATTAAAGCTGGGTTATGGGTAGAAAGCAATACTCGTAATTTACGCCTCTCGGCAATATCTCGAATGCTGGCCAGTAGATGTTTAGCACGGTTGGGATGAACACCGTTGTCAATTTCTTCAATTACTACTAAACTACCTTGAGTAGCCGATAGCATAGCAGCAGCGATCGCTAACACTCGTAATGTACCATCTGATAATAATGCTGCTTCATAATAGCGACGGTTATCGCCAAAAGTTTCTGCTAGTCGCACCATAACCTCATCCCTAGGTCCAATCAGGAAATCTAGCCCATCTATAGCCTGTTCTGGTAAACTCTGGATGAAATTGAGAATGGTCTGTTGATTTTCAGGTTGGTTTTCCCATAAACGATATAAAACGCTAGAAAGATTTTTACCATCTTCTTGTAATCGCTTATCTGATTTGAAACTGTACTCGCGCATTTTGGCGGGAATAGGATCTAAAAACAGAATATTCTGTAAGACTCGTTGATATTCGCGGACAGTCTCAGGAATTATTTTTTGGGATTTTTCATACTTGACATCAAAACGCCCAGGGCTATCTAATTGCATAAATATAGCCATTTGATCACTGCAAGTTATTTTTGGCTTGTTTTGACCCATTGTAAAGTTGTTATAGGCCACACCAACATCAGTATTTATTCCCTGGGAAGGTTGATCTAATTCATATAAGGGGACTGTATTTATTGAGTCAGTAATGCGCTCACTACTGATGTGTAGTTCTCCATCACGCACGCTCAGAGTTATATTTAATTCATTCCATTCAGGTATATCTAATCGGCAACCAATGGTAAAACTTGATTGTCCATGACAACATAAATCATTGACTCGACCACGCACCACTGCCTCGGCACTATTCACAGCATATTGAATACTAGAGAGTTTTTGTCCTTGTGCCAGCCATGACAGCAAGCGCAAACCTTCCAGGGCGTTACTTTTACCAGCGGCATTTGCACCTATTAAAACAGTCAAAGCTCCTAAAGGTAAGCGGCTTGTGTTATAACTTTTGAAGTTAGCGAGGGTAAATTCGATGATCATGAGAATTATCTGACGGTAATTTTAATTTATTTCTTCTTATTTCTTCAAAAACTTTTGTCGCATCTTAATTACAAAAGTATTCACCTCGGGAATATTCATTCTCGAAGCAATGACAGAAAATACACCAATTCCCACCAAAGCAGATATAGATAATTCTATTAATAAACTAATTAAATTTGGTTTACCCAAAACTTGACGAGAAACTATTAAAGCTCCAAAACTAGCTAGACCCGATATAATACTACCACCAGTTAAACCCAGAATAGGGATACACCATTCCCGCCAAGGTAAACCATTAAGTTTGCGGTTCAGCAAAAATAACAACATCAACATCGAACCACAATTAACGCCAACTGTAGCCAAAACTAAACCCGGTGCGCCAAAAGGTTCAACTAATAAGAAATCCAATATAGCATTGAGAAAAATATTAAATGTACTAATTTTAAAAGGTGTTTGTCCATCACCTAAAGCATAAAATACTCTGACTAAAACATCACGCCCTAAATAGACAAACATCCCAATTCCATAAGCAACTAATAAAGAAGATACTAACTGAGTTGCTTCTTGTTTAAATGCTCCCCGTTGATAAACTATCTGGACAATTAGTTCAGATAAAGATACCATTAAAGCCCCTAAAGGTAGCATAGTAACAGCAGTTAGTAAAAGTCCTTGACGAATGCGTAATTTTAGTTCTGGCCAATTGTCCGGGTGAGAAAGTTTAGCAAATGTTGGTAATAAAGGCAGTAAAATTATATTAGAAATAATTCCCAAAGGAGTTTGCACTAAAAGATTAGCATAGGTAAAACCTGCTGCTGCACCGGCAATAGGACTGGCAAAATAAAGGTCAGTGGCGACATTTATTGGCATCATTCCTGATGATATGGTGGCTGGAGTCATGATTTTAATTACTTCTTGAACACCGGGAGATTTAAAATCAAATCTTAGCCGTAATGTCCCTAATCCTAACCGCCATTGGACAATTAATTGTACTAACCACTGAATAATTCCTCCCGCTAAAGTCCCCCAGGCTAATACCATGCCACCGATGAAAGCATATTCGGGATTAATAATTTGTTTACCATATTCTAGAACTAAAATACCGATACCGATAATAACGGCTAGACTGGATAATAAAGGACTAATTGATAATAACCAATATTGATTAGCTGCATTTAAAGTCCCAAAACCAATCCCAATTAAGCCCGCGAATAAGGACAATGGGGACATAATTTGGATTTGACGAATTGCGATCGCTCTTGTAGTTGCTTCTAAGCCATGACCAACTAAATCAATAATTAACTCAGCGCAGAATATTTGGGCAAATGTCACTACTAGCAACAACCCACCGACAATAGTTGTTACTGTTTCTACTATAGGTGCTGCTTCTTCTTCTTTATGTTTAGATAAAACACTGACAATGGCACTATGTAAAGGTCCGTTGACACCACCAAGTAAGATTAAAAGAAAACCGGGGATAATATAGGCATAACTATAAGCCGTAGCTGCTGCACCTACACCGAAAGCCGCAGCGATTATTTGTTGTCTAATTAAACCAAATACCTTACTAATTAATGTTGCTGCGGCAACAATACCAGCAATTCCAGCGAAAGAACGGGCGGGTTTTTTTTCTTGTTGTGTCACAAAATATTAGTTGTCAGTGGTCAGTGGTCAGTTGTCAGTTGTCAGTTGTTAAGCTGTTACGCAGCTAAATTTGATAAGCACAATTTACTTGAACTTTGTGGTGCGGGCATCTTGCTCACTATAATTATACAAACTAAATGCAGTACAGCTTAGTTGTCAGTGGTCAGTTGTCAGTTGTTCAACGACAACCTAAACTGTCGCGGGTAGAAATACCAGTGACAGGATTAAAACCATCAGCCCTTTTACAGAGTAGGGATATTTGATAACGATCAATTAATGCGTCTGTAAAATCAGCGCCAGTGATATCAGCATCATAAAAGCGGCTGCGGGTCAAAGTTGCTTCCGTAAAAATGGCATTTCTTAGATTAGCACCATCTAAGGTAACACGATCAACTAAAGCGCCTGTTAAATTTGCACCTTCTAAATTAGCCTTTAATAAAACGCCTTTGGTAAAAATGGCGTTAGTTAAATTTGCACCTTGGAAATTTGTTCCCCGCATTTCGGCTGCGACAAAAGTTCCACCGACAAAATCAGTATAGGAAAAGTTACGATTTTCTAAGTTAGCATTGCTGTAGTTAATGGTATTAACTTGAGCCAATGTTATTTGCGGAATCATAATACACAATCCCGCCAAAATAGAAATTAAAGTTAGATATCTTAACAAAATTTTGTTCATAAATTTGTTTAATTGTTTATGGACTTTGCCTCCCCAACCCTCCCCAAGGCTTATGGGGGGGTGCGCGACAGCGCGCGTGGGGCGTATTTCTTGAACTTGGGAATTGCTATAGGAATCCGGTTTGATTCTGTGAATTTACTTGTGTGGTCAGGGAACAGGGAACTCTTAACTCTTAACTCTTAACTCGAATAAAGACAGAATTGATACCTACTGAGTCTTGTATCGCTACGCCACGCAAGCTACCAAAAATCAAATATTATTCCTATATATTATTGTCAATAGTCAATTGTTTTTCCTTGACAACGGACAACAGACAAATGACAAGGAACAACGAACAACGGACAACGGACAACTGACAACTGACTATTTCCAATCTTTACCAATGCGAATTGTCAGGTCAGATTCTAGATCACCGTTGCCTGAAACTTCAACTTGTCCTAAACCTAAAACTTGTTGCAAATCAACTCCTGGTTGTCGGTTGCCTTTTTGGACAATAATCTGAGTTTGATTCTGGGTGTCTGGCCAGTCTGGAACTGGGTAAACATTAGTAAAACCCTTCTGTTTAAGATAGGTAATTACCCTTTGCGTTAGCTGAGGTTGATTAGTAGTATTTTGAACAGCAACTCTCCGAGCAGAAATAGGTCTGGTATCCGACGTAATACCAGCGACATTTACACCAGTAAAATCATTTAATAAGCTTTGTTGACCAGTCATATTTAACCAATAGCTATTAGCATCTTGACTGAATTTGCTAAAAGTACCGGGTAACATTGCCATTTGGAAACTATCCCGTTCTACATTCACGGAAAAATTCGCCAATGCCATCATTTCCTCCGTTTTGAGGTTAGTATCAAAATACTTCCGCATAATGCGAGTTAATTGGGGCAACCTGGGTAAAACAGTGGGACTGTTGAGCTTTTGCATTAAAGCAGTAATTAGTGCTTGTTGTCGCTGAACTCTAAGTAAATCTCCCATACCTAATTCACGAAAGCGGGCAAACTGTTCTGCTTGTTCACCATTAAGATTTTGCCAACCGCTGACTAAATTTATTGACAAGCCACCTGAGCGATCTTGATAATTCATAGTTTGGGGGACAAATACATCTACTCCACCCAACTGGTCAACTAATTGGCGGAAGCCACTAGTAGAAATGCGGATATATCTATCTATGGGAGCATTGTTTAAACTGCGACTAACTACCCGTGCGGCTAAAACTGGACCACCCTTGGCATTAGCTTCAGATACTTGAGTTAAGCCCTGTTCCGGGATAGCTATCATTGTCCCTCTAGGAATTGACAGAACGCGAATCGTCTGATCACTGGGATTTAAGCGCACCAACATCATGGTATCACTTTTACCAGCAAAACTTTCCGGTGAACCGTCTACAGTTCCGGCAACTGGTTCAATGCCCATAATTAAAATATTCATGGGTCTTGATAGTTTATACTGAGAAAGCTGAGTCCATAAACCTGCGGGTATTTTGACTTGATTCTGTTTATAAGAACCAAATTCATCATCTTTCGTTTGGTCTAGATTACTCCATAGAGGAGTCCATAGCGCCAAACTGGATGCTAATAAACCAGATACAGTTATACCTAGAACAAAAGTTAGTACCCACAATAACCAGCGGGGAATTGATAAACCTAATCGCTCATAGAGTTCGTTAGGAAAAGCACCCACTGATTCCACGACGTTACGAGAAGAGTAAACTGATTCTGGTGGTTTTACCAGGGGGTTTGACACTGGTACTTGTTGAATTATTGTCTGATTTTCTGACTTTTGAACTGGTGGCTGTTTTACCTCCTGCTCTGGTGCTGTTACCTGTTGAGGTATGACCTGATTTTCTAACCATTGAATTTGTTTAATCACAATTTTCTCCCCACTCAACCACTCCTTAAAGGTATGTTAATACAAGCTACAAATATTGCGACTGCAAAAGTTGACAGTGCAAATTTTGGATTTTAGAAAAGCATCAGCTAGATTTTGTTGGGTTTTGCTGTCCTCACATTTTTAATTTGTGATAATTACAACATACTTAACTAACCGAAATTATCAGTCAAGATCATCCAAAATTCAAAATTAAATGGATGTAAACTTGTATTGTTCTGCATTGGGTATGCTTTCCAGTATGAATAATTTATTTTTTCCTGTGATTTTAGCAGGTGGTAAAGGTGAACGTTTTTGGCCTCTGAGCCGACTCGACAGACCGAAACAATTTTTAAGTCTTGATGGTAGCTCTAAGAGCTTACTACAAGCAACCGCTGATCGATTGTTACCATTGGCTAACGGTTGGCAAAACTTGTGGGTAATTACCTCCAGCGCCATTGCCCAAGGAGTCAGAGAACAACTTCCTGATTTACTAGAATCAAATTTACTCATTGAATCCGTAGGACGAGACACCGCCGCAGCCGTTGCTTGGGCCAGTTTAGAAATTAACAAGCGTTACGGAGAAAACGCTATGATTGGTTTTTTCCCGGCTGACCACTGGATTGCTGATCCAGAGGTATTTTTAGCTACTATATCCGCTGCTACCGAGTTAGCAAGAAGTACCCCGGCAATAGTGACTTTGGGGATCAAACCTAATTTTCCATCAACTGGCTATGGTTATATTGAGCAAGGTGAAAACTTATGTAGCTTTAATAACTTGCCAGCTTATCATGTTCAGCGTTTTACTGAAAAGCCCGACCGGGAAACTGCCTCAACTTTTTTATCTACGGGACGGTTTAGCTGGAATAGTGGTATGTTCGTTTTTCAAGCCGGTGTTGTTTTAGCAGAATTATGCACTCATGCACCAGAAATTATCCAACCTTTACAACAATATGGCCCTGATATTTACCCCCAATTACCTAAAAAAAGTATAGATTACGCGCTGATGGAAAAAACTAGTTTAGCTTATGTTTTACCGGCGGCATTTGGTTGGGATGATTTGGGTGATTGGAATGCTATTGAACGTTTACTCAAACAAGAGGATAATCCTAATGTAGAACTTGCTACCCATGTTGGCTTAGATACTCAAGGAGCAATTATTTATGCCTCCAATCCTGATGATGTAATTGTCACTATCGGTTTAGAAGATGTGGTCATTGTCCGCGATCGCAATGTTACCCTAGTAGTGAAAAAGGATCGTACCCAGGAAATTAAGCAGATCCTAAAAACTCTGCAAAACGATGGCCGATTTACGGACTTATTATAGGATTTAAAATCTTGGTAGATAGCTCAAACTGTTATTACTCATTATAACTTATAGATTGTATTCTGTGAAATAACAGATTTGAGTTGATTTTTTGGTATTGCATAATAGCAGTATCAATTAAAATCATATTTAAGTAAAATAAATCAGCTACTCAAGGGATTAAATAGGAAAATTTAACAATAATCTGCCAAAAACTAGGACAAAATACTAGAAAATGATGAATAGAGACTAAAGCCATTTAGGCATAAAGTATTAACTGTAGAATATGTTACTATTCAGAAAAAACCCATTCACACAATTCTAGTTCAGTTATTTGTTAGTTACAGGATGACTCATTGACAGTAGCGATCAAGAGTCCCAGTATTTAAAAGCTCTGAGAGTGTCAATTGTCAGTAAGTTACATAAGTAGATCAAGTAGCTGCAAAAGGAAAAAGCATAAGAGGTTGAATGACTGAATCTTTAAGAGGAAATTTTTCATTGACAAAGAAAGCTGTGATCGAACCTAAAACTGACACAGAAACTACAAGTAAAAATTTAGCTCTAACTATTGCTCAAGCCGGTTATGAGCGCAAAGCAGGAGAAATTATATTGCTAAACCTGGCAAATATTTCTTACCTGTCTGATTACTTTGTGATCATGACCGGTTACTCTAAAGTACAGGTGAGAGCGATCGCTGACGCAGTAGAAGGACAAGTGGAAATTGAGTGGCAACGACGACCCCGCACCACAGAAGGAAAAGCGGAAGGAACATGGATACTACAAGATTATGGTGATGTCATCGTCCATATCATGATGCCAAGGGAACGGGAGTTTTATAATTTAGAAGCGTTCTGGGGACACGCGGAACGTATTTTCATGCCAAACTCCGATGATGTTGGGGGTTAACCGATATGATGCGCTCCTCCCTGGAGAATTGTCCAGTGCCTACAGAACAACAACCACTCAATGAGTATGAGGAATTAAAAAACGCCTGGCTATTTCGAGATAGTACCTTAAGCTGGAGCAACTACACCAAAAAAATCTTTTGGATTTGGGCTTGGTCTTGGTTGATAGCAGGACCTGTGGCAGCGGCCAGCTTTCCTCCCCAAAAGCAGATTTTTAATTTTCTGCTTTGTGGATCTGGCTCTGCTAGTGTCACTGTCGTGCTAGTCTTGATCAGGTTGTATTTAGGTTGGTTCTATGTACGCGATCGCCTTGACAGTCCCACGGTATTCTATGAAGAATCTGGTTGGTATGACGGACAAACTTGGACAAAACCCCAAGCAGTCATTACCCGCGATCGCTTAATTGTTACCTACGAAATTAAACCCATTTTCCAACGCTTGCAAATTACCTTTGCCGCATTGGCTCTAATGTATCTTGTGGGTACTATAGTTTGGCATTTCCTGTAAATAGTTATTGGTCGTTAGTTATTATTTATTAGTTATTAGTAAAACAACTGACAACCGACAACTGACAACCGACAACCGACCACTGACCACTGACCACTGACAATTCACAAAGTAGATATAAACCCATGACAATGGGAAAACGAACTCAAGCCGCAGCCCTGGAAGTCCGGTTACTGCGGGAAGGTATTATTGAATCTCGGCATCTAGTCCAGGCTGTAGTTAGCGACGACCGGGGACGGGTTCTTTCTGTAGCTGGTAACGCTGAAACTGCTGCATTTGTCCGTTCTGCTCTCAAACCATTTCAAGCCCTGGCTGTCACTAGCACAGGCACATTAGAACGCTATGGTTTGAGTGATAAAGACTTAGCCATCATCACCAGTTCCCATAAAGGCAGCATAGAACAGGTAAGACAGGTATTTAACATTCTGTGGCGGGCAGATATTGACGCAAATGTTATACAATGCCCAATCCCCCAAAGTAAAAGCAGTCGTTTAGAATATAACTGCTCTGGTAAACACGCAGGAATGTTAGCTGTTTGTCAACAACGCCATTGGCCGTTAACTAACTATTTGGATCGGAAACACCCAATTCAACAGTTAATTATTACCAAAGTAGCAGAATTGCTGCGAATGCCAGCAGAAGAATTTCTCACAGCCCATGATGACTGTGGCGCACCCACATACCTGATGCAACTCAGTCAAATGGCCTCTTTATATGCTGTCTTAGCTTCTAGCAATAGCGTGGATATGGAACGCATCGTTCGCGCTATGAACCATCATCCTACAATGGTGGCTGGTGAAGGAGAATTTGACACAGAACTGATGCGCTTAACTCCAAGCGAATTAGTTAGTAAATCTGGTGCAGAAGGTGTGCAGTGTATTAGCCGACTTGGGGAAGGTATGGGATTAGCTATTAAGGTAATGGATGGCTCAAAACGCGCTAAATACGCCGTAGCTATTCACCTCCTCCAACAAATGGGTTGGATCACCCCCAGCATAGCCCAAAGTCTGGCCGAGAAGTTCATGAACCTGGGGAAATACAAGCGTTTGGAAGTAGTTGGAGAATTATCGCTTTTATAGTTGACAAACTTTTGACTTTGCGTTATATTAAAGGAGTCGAGAGGAAAACGACAAAAGCGACGCGGGATAGAGCAGCCTGGTAGCTCGTCGGGCTCATAACCCGAAGGTCAGTGGTTCAAATCCACTTCCCGCCACCAAATGAAAAAACAAATCTCTGTAGTCTTTCAAGATTGCAGGGATTTGTTCTATCTAGTCATCTCGTTCCCATACTCTGACTGGGAACGAGAAAAACCTACTTAGAATAAATTTGTACCGAGTCTAATTCCCCGCTACTCACAACAGGAACGAGGAGTTAAAACCCCATAATTCAGATGAAACTCTGCTAAATATGTTTCTAGAACCTGAAATTGGGAAGTATTCAAGCTGTAATAAATCCAGCGTCCTTGTTGACGGGAATTTACTAGACTTGCTTCTTTGAGGGTTTTGAGATGAAAAGAAAGTTTTGATTGATTTATTTCTAAAGCATCACATAAGTCACATACACAGAGTTCACGCTGACGCAGAAGTTCTATAACACTGATTCTAATGGGATCTGATAAGGCATGAAAACCCGATACTATTAAACTGTGAGTAGCAATAGGGGAAGTTAGTGGTTTATTTAAGAGCATTAGGTATCTATCCTGATGATATTTGATTTTACTAGATAGGCGATCGCCTAATAATATTAACTTTAGTTAAGCTTGTACTGAGCTTGCCTAAGTAAGTCGAGATAATGTCCAGGATTTAGGGATTTTCAGGATCAGGATTTTTAGATTATAGAAATTTCTTGATAATCACCCAATTCAATTGTATTGATAATAGAGCAAACCTGATCAACTTGTTTTCTAATTTTTGGCCATGAAGTTGATAGTAAAACAACAATTGCAATTTGACGTTCACTCAAATTCTGTTGATAACGCAAATTCTGATCTGTGGTAACAAGTATTTGATATCCTTTATTTTCAGCAGCTTTTAGTAAATCTCCATTTGATAAATTAGACCATCCTTCTTCGTAAGCTGTTGTTACAGAATGGTTGATTAAATATTTTCGTAGTGGTACTGGAGTTCCCTGATCAAAAAGAATTTTCATATCTAATGATATCTAAGCAGCTAATGTTTCAAGCTCATAATTAAGTACAGCTTCAACTTGTGATCTTTGTACAGGGGGAAACCACTCCAAAAACTCATCTACTGTTGCACCATCACGTAAATTTTCAAATAATGCAGTAACGGGAACTCTTGTTCCTCGAAATACCCATGCACCACTGACTTTATCAGGTTGTCTTTCTATAGCATCTAAAGTTTCCCATCCTTTCATTGTTTATTCCTCTTTGGTAAATGGAAAAGTTACATTTAGATTAATTATAAACTAGCAATTGTCAGAATCAGGATATCCAGGATTTGAGGATTTACAGGATTTGATTGATCACTATATGCTATATTCAGTGAATATGCTTGGAATAAGCAAAATGTTAAAAGAGTTTAAATTGTCTTGATTTTGCTAGTTTACAGGTTGATTGTCGAAGATTGCAAATGATGTCACTTAAAATGAAATTAGGTCATTACCAATTTTCCTGTAGAAAATGCTCAAACTTTATTAAATTTGGGTATTGCTTACCAAGATTCACAACAATTAAATTTAGCTTACGATACCTTTAAATCTGCCATTGCCACAGTTGAAGATTTGCGGGTGGAAATTATTTCTGGGGAAGAAAGTAAACGCAAACAAGCAGAAGAATGGAATAAACTTTTTGTACGCATGGTGGAAGTTTGTTTAGGTTTGGGTAAAGAAAGGGAAGCTATCAGTTATATTGAACGCAGTAAAACCCGCAATTTAGTAGAATTGATTGCTGAAAAGGTTGATTTTACACCAATTCAATATCCAGAAATTCAAAATCTGTTAGATGAGAAAACTGCAATTATTCAATTTTACATTTTTAAGGGTTGTTTCCGGGCTTTCATTATTACCAAAAACAACGATAAACCTACATTACCCTCAATCAATTCAATAATTCCCTGTTGAATATGAGGTAAATCACGAAACAGAAAACAAGCTTCTGAAATCACAGCATCACAGGTGAATACAGGTAAATCAACCTGTCTCCATTGAGTTACAGCCCATTGATGAAAGCGATCAGATTTCCTGAAATAAGCAACCAAAACACCAGTATCAAG
>NZ_KE384666.1:114817-116365 GCF_000426925.1 Dolichospermum circinale AWQC310F
TCCCTCGTTCCCTGTCTCTGACAGGGAATGAATTACAGAGGCTCTGCCTCCACTATATCATTTTACTATCATTTTACTATCATTTTACTTCAGGCAGAGCCTGAAAAACTGCATTCCCAGCCAGAGTCTGGGAACGAGTTAACGAGTTAGATATTAATATACATCATAACAAATGAATCTGCTGTATGTGTCAACTTAACGTAAAATCCATAGTCCGTCTGGGAATTAATTCCCAGTCTCATAGCACAAGTCATCTCAAGATGACTAAACAACCCAGAAATTTTTGAGTAAACTTTAGTTTACTTTTGCTATTAGCCCTGATAGCGTAGCGTGGCGTAAGGCATAATTCATTTGTGGGCGGGTGTGAAAGCCAATAAATAAGCCTTCTGTAGCTTAAGTTAACACCAATGAGTAATGCTAAACCCCTACACATCTGGTTTTTTAAATCTTGTCAAAATTCACATTTCGGTCCTATTTGGTATAGCTAAATTATGAAAATATATGCACCTAATATTCACGTTTTCGCTTTTCAACTTTATAAAGACAGTCGGGCTATATATAAAGACTTAGATAAAAAGTATAGAGATATAGAATCTGAAGTTAATAAAATTCTGGAACTGAAAAACAATCAAGATATAACCAGACAGGATTTAAAGAAATTACAAAACCAGTTAAAAGCGTTTCCTACATTAGCACTTGAATACACCAGATTACTTTTAAGTTTAGAAGATTACCAAAATACAATTGTGATTAATGCAGATAATTATAGCGATAAATTAGCACAAATAAAACATAATTTAAACGGTGAAAATCTAGATTTTCTAGAAATTTTCCTAAATAAGAATTGTGTCACATTTAAACGGCAAATTCAAGCCGATTTAGGCTATTTTCAACATGGTTCGCAGTTGTTAGATCAAGCCGTAAACTCAATTCGTGGTATAGTAGAAATAGAACAAGCTAAAAGCGATCGCTCTTTAGAAACAACAGTACAAGTATTAGGTATAGGTTTGGGTGGTGGTGCTATATTTTCCGGTATTATCACTACGCACATAGATAAAATCAATCAACCTTTATTACCAAAAAATCCCTTTTTAGCTTCATTGATTTTCAGCATTATTGCTATCATTGGATGTACTCTTCTAGCTATGTTGGGTATATGGATAAAAAAACGCAAATGGAAAAACTAACCACTCTTCCCCCAGATATTAATACCCACTGGAGTGCTATTTCTCCTTTACTAACAATTCGTAATGAAGAAGAATATGAACAAGCAATTATAAGATTAAATGATTTACTTGATGAAATCGGTACTAATGAACAACATCCTCTTTATCATTTATTGGATACATTAGGAACGATAATTGAGGCTTATGAAACAGAACATTATCCTCTTCCTAATTGTCATGGAAATGATGTATTAGCTTATTTAATGGAAGAACACAAAATTCATATTGTATTTTATCGTTTATAATATCTCTGTTGAGTTACAGCCCATTGATGAAAGCGATCAGATTTCCTGAAATAAGCAACCAAAACACCAGTATCAAG
>NZ_KE384666.1:116435-117216 GCF_000426925.1 Dolichospermum circinale AWQC310F
AAAAGAAAGATCGTCTACCCCACCTTCAATAACTCCTTCCCATTTTCTCAATAGATCATGAGGAGAAGTTTCAGGCTTTTTGAGATTTGAGTTTTCAGAATCTTGATTAAGTTGGTGATTACCCAATTCAAATACTAGAAACTCAACAAAACGGAGAACTTGCTGCTGTTGATCTATAGGTAACTGCTGCATCGTAGTTACTACTTTTTCCAGAATTGTCATAATCTTAATGCTTTTGAGATTGTGTATTCACCTTAATTATTACGCAGAAACAGAAACTTCCGATTGATAGCAAATACCCGCTTCTTTGAATCTTTGTAAAGCTTCACCCAAGCGATCGCAATCTGCAATTAAACTAATTCTTACATAGCCTTCACCACCCACACCAAAAGCATTTCCCGGAGTGACTACTACCCCTGTTTGCTGTAAAACATTCAAAGCAAAATCTGTAGAATTCATTCCCCCAGGACATTTTATCCACAAATACATAGTTGCTTCGGTTTTAGGAATATTCCACCCCAATTTACCCAAACCATCAATTAAAAAATCTCGACGAGTGCGGTAACGTTGCTGCACTTCATGTAAATAAGAATCAGGAAGTTGTAAAGCGGTTTCTGCTGCTGTTTGTAAAGCGGAAAAAATGCCATAATCTAAGTTGGTTTTGAGTGTCCGCAAACCTTGGATCACGTGACGATTTCCGACGACAAAACCAACGCGCCAACCTGCCATATTATAGGTTTTAGATAAAGTGTGAAATTCTACCCCTATATCCTTAGCACCC
>NZ_KE384666.1:117226-120197 GCF_000426925.1 Dolichospermum circinale AWQC310F
CCCGGAATTTCTAATAAGCTAGTGGGTTGATAACCATCAAAAGCTAATTCTGCATAACATAAATCATGGACTAAAAGGATTTCATACTTCCGCGCAAAAGCGACAATTTCTGCAAAAAATTCCCGGGGGGCGGTGGCTGCGGTAGGATTACTAGGATAATTAAAATAGAGAATTTTGGCTTTTCTAGCTACTTCGTCAGGAATGGCCGCTAAATCAATTAACCAGTTATTTTCTTCTTTAAGAATTAAATTGTGAATAACTCCCCCAGCAATAATCGGACCACGGAAATGTACAGGGTAAGATGGTGAAGGTACTAATACAGTATCACCAGGATTAATATAGGCGATCGCTAAATGTCCCAAACCTTCCTTAGAACCGAGTAAGGGTAAAGCCTCACTATCAGGATTAAGTACCACACCATAGCGACGATGATACCATTGAGTAATAGCTTTACGGAAACTTGCAGTCCCTTCAAATGGAGGATAACCATGATTAGCGGGATTTTGCAAGGCCGTCATGGCAGCTTCTATTACAGGTTGAGGTGTAGGACCATCGGGATTTCCCATACCCAAATCAATTAAATCCAGTCCTTGTTCTCTAGCTTTCGCTTTTAATTCATCTAAACGAGCAAAAACATAAGGAGGTAACTTTTGTATCCGTTCTGCGGGAGTAATCCAACTTAAATTCATTCTTTCACCTCGTCACTTATTCCCCTAATGGAAACACGATTAATATCTATTGGTGCAGTGGTAGAAACCATTGCGGCCATTAATTGTTCCAACGCTACTTTAAACGGTAGACGGTGGATATCAGAATTAGGTTCTAAACTAATTTCTGCTGCTGTTTGTAACTCATCCAAAGTGATATTACCTAATCCCAAATCTGCTAATTTTTGGGGTAGTCCAATCTCTGCGTAGAACTTCAACAGTTGTTGTCTTGCTGAAGCTGCTAGTTGATTTCCCTGGATCATTTCTTCTAACCGCAGTTGTACCAGGATACCATAAGCTACTTTTTCCCCGTGAATGCTATTATGTCCTGAAATATGGGTTAAGCCATTATGAACCGCATGGGCAGCGACTGTGCGACACTGCGCCCCCCCTAGACCCCCAATTACCCCAGCTAGGAGTACGGTTGCGTCTACAACTTCTTGCCAAATTTCTGTACCTGGGGACTGTAACGCAGTAGCGGACTTTTGTAGTAATATGTCTCGTAAAACTCGCGCTTGTTGAACCGCAGCAATAATTAAAGTTTGTTGTGAATTTCCACTACTTACTGATGCTTCATACCATTTGGCGATCGCATCTCCAATACCTGCCACTAAGGTCCGTTGCGGTGCAGTTTGGATCAAATTATAATCCAAAATTAGCAACTCTGGACAGCGAGATAAAGCCACGTCATACAAAAACGCCCCCGTTGTTGAATATACATTAGAAAGGGCAGTCCAGGCCGCGCAAGTAGCCGCAGAGGTGGGAATTGTGATCACTGGTAATGTTAACTGGTGAGCGACTAATTTAGCGGTATCTAAGGCTTTACCACCACCAATACCGATAATGATATCAGCCTTATGTTCCTTGGCGGCTTTGCGTAAGGCTTTCAGACTAGTTTCACAACAATCAGCGCCATAGGAAACCAAGATAGAATGTAATTGTTGAGACTGGAAAAGAGGTTTTAAATGCTCTTTGCTCAGATTAAGAGTATGATTTCCGGCTACAATTAACGGACGAGTTCCCAAATTAGCGACTTGAGCGCCAACTGTTGACAACACACCAGCACCGCGAATTACTTTCCCTGGGGAAATAGAAAGGCTGAAAAATGAACTAGCAGCTTGAGTAGACAAAGTTTCGGTAAGATTTTGATTAGGCATGATCTTTATTTTGCCAAAAATATTGATATTTCTTAATCAGATTTTAAAAAAATAATCTTTATTGTATTGTATATAGCAAAAAAATGTGCAAATAGGGAATAAAGGAAAATATTTATTTCCCAATATAGCGGACTGCTGAAAGCTAAAAAATGCTATAGCTTCTAGAGACGTTTACCGAAACGTCTCTATATTCTTTTTTTACGAAATGTCTAATCTTGACGCAGCGGGTTTTGGTAGTGAGGCAAATTTGTCTAAATAAATTTTGATTGTCATTTCTGGGTCTTCACGATTGACTAGAGTGCGGTTGACTTCACCCAGGTACAGGGGTACAGACAGCCCGATTTCTGGGTGGATAATGGTGCGGGCGCGGACTGTTAATTGCTTATTTCCGCCGCTACCTAAGCGACCATAGGAATACAGGTTACTAGCTGCTTGACGTAAAGTGGCTTCTAATTCTGTGGGAGTGATTTCTGGGAGGGTGGAAATTACCGTTTGGTTAGAACCGTTATCATAAACTAGAGTGTATTTAACAGCACCGGGAATAACTGTGCGACTCAAGGGAACAAGGGACAATGAAAATAACCCCCCTGTCAGTACCAGCATAAAGCCAGTTGCACCCACTAATCGAAAGCGAAAGCCCCATTTGAGTATAAAGGCTAAGATTGTCAAAACCACAAATATTATTGTAGCAATACCTGACCATTGGGTGTATTGTAAAAAATTATCTGTACTAGGCATAGGGTTTTAATTACGAACTTTCTTATTTTACTAATTACAGCGATTTTCAGGTCAATGAACCACAGTTTATAGGAAATTGTTTCCTTCTAGGCGCGAAGGAAGAAGGTAATCAGGGTGTGGTGTAATTAATATAGATGAAATAGATGAATACTATTGTAACCTGAGTTCGATGTAAGAGAATAACTTACAAGTGTTGACTGGAAAGAGTTTCAGGATTAAATAAATTTTTAGGGATTGTCAATAATTGCGAGTTATTGACAATTATTGAAAAATAGGCAATATAAACTGTAAATTTTTTTAAAAAACCATTAAATAACATTACTAATTATACTCAAAATTACACCAAAGATTTAAGAATAAAGTAGTTGT
>NZ_KE384667.1:0-13823 GCF_000426925.1 Dolichospermum circinale AWQC310F
CCTGTTCCCTGTTCCCTGTTCCCTGTTCCCTGTTCCCTGTTCCCTGTTCCCTGTTCCCTGTTCCCTTTTTAAGTAATACTGATAATCCATGTGCCAATATAACGCAACAATGGCACATCACCCGGAGAAAGAACTCGACAGTTAAAATAGTAAACCCCGCCAAAAGAGGGATTTTGAACATTGGATAATACTAACTCTACTTTTTGACCGGCTGGAACTGGGTCTTTAGGAAATATTTGAATCACCCCACCTTTCTCGTCCCACTTTACTTCAGACAGAGGAACACTTTTGTTCTTAACTCTGACTTCAATATTTTTGGTATCAAAAGTTCCCTTATAATAATCAGGATAGCTAATGGCGAACTGAGCCACTGCCAACTTCATTTTTTTAGCAGGTAATCTGAGTATATAACGATCTGTGTTATTAGTTTGTCCACCAAAATCTAAGCGGTAGGGTAATTGATTTTTGTTTTCAACGCCGCTAAAAAGTGTCAACCCAGGTAAGCCTTGGGCCCAAGTTAGAACTGGTAAACCTGTAAATAAACAGCTAGTGATAGCCAAAGCAGAAAGTAGACGCTTCATAAATCAGATTTCCTTAGGGAAGTGTGTGTAACCGAGTGTTAGTATTTGTAATTAAACTTTACTACTAGATGCTAGAAAATAGACGGAATTGAGAAGCAAAAGTGCCACTGGTAAAAGTCAATAACAGGTAAATAGTTAAGAAAAAATTAAGAGCGAGGGTTTGAGAATATAAAATAATCTAAAGAATAATATCCAAAATATGGGGATCAGTATAGGATGTGCAATATCTAATTTTACTTATAGCTATTTTGCAAGGCTGATATCTGTATCCTATCAAATTGAGGTTGTAACTAGAGAAAGAAGATCGCAGAAGTTGAAAATTCTATCTACAGACAAGGGTAACTCATAGTTGATCATCCCCACCAGCTTGATGATACTAAATTGAGGTAGAAAGTAATAATAGTTAACGATGATGTTAAGTATTTATCGCCAGGAGATTTCATGAAAATAGCAGTTGCCAAAGAAATAGAAATTTGTGAACGTCGTGTAGCATTAATTCCCGAAACCGTAGCCAAATTAGTCAAACAAGGGCTAGAGGTTTTCGTAGAAGCGGGAGCGGGAGAGAAAGCATTTTTTAGTGATGCCGACTATGAAACAGCAGGGGCTAAAATTATCAGCGATTCTGCCCAATTATGGAGTGAAGCGGACATATTACTCAAAGTTAGCCCACCGCAAACCAGAGAAGACGGCCGAGCAGAAATTGAGTTACTCAAACCAGAATCCGTATTAATTAGTTTCCTCAATCCCCTGGGAAATCCCGTAATAGCCCAACAATTAGCAAATCGGCAAATTACCGCTTTGAGCATGGAATTGATACCCCGTAGCACCAGAGCGCAAAGCATGGATGCCTTATCTTCCCAAGCTTCCCTAGCAGGGTATAAAGCGGTACTGATTGCAGCGGCGGCATTACCGAAATATTTCCCCATGTTAACCACCGCTGCGGGGACAATAGCCCCTGCCAAAGTATTTATTATGGGGGCAGGAGTAGCAGGATTGCAAGCCATAGCGACGGCCAGAAGACTAGGAGCGGTAGTAGAAGCCTTTGATATTCGTCCAGCAGTCAAAGAAGAAGTACAAAGCTTAGGGGCGAAATTCGTCGAAGTCAAACTCGAAGAGGAAACCGTTGCAGCGGGTGGTTACGCCAAAGAAATTTCAGAAGACAGTAAAAAGCGCACCCAAGAACTAGTAGCCAGCCACGTCAAAAACGCTGATATCGTCATTACCACCGCCCAAGTACCAGGAAGACAAGCCCCCAGACTGGTAACAGAAGAAATGGTAGCGCAAATGAAACCCGGTTCAGTCATAGTAGACCTAGCCGCAGAACAAGGTGGAAACTGCGGCTGTACAGAAGCGGGTAAAGATATAATTTGGAACGGCGTAACAATTATCGGACCAATTAATTTACCCTCATCAATGCCAGTACACGCTAGTCAACTGTACGCAAAGAACGTTACTTCATTAATGCAATTGTTAATTAAAGACAAAGCCTTAGAAATCAACTTTGGTGACGATATCGTTGACGCAGCTTGTGTTACTCATGGTGGAGAAATTAGAAACCAACGAGTAAAAGAAGCTTTACAAGCAGTAGCGGTTTGATAAAACATAAAACCAAAACCCTGGCGATTAGAAATTGCGGTTACGCAAGTAAAGTCCGCTTTTGCGGACTAATAACTTACTCTTACTCTCTGCGCCTCTGCGCCTCTGCGTGAGCTAAAAATCCAAAATCCAAAATTAACATGACACAAGCATTACTTCCGGCTTTATTTGTACTCGTCTTAGCCTCTTTTATCGGCTTTGAAGTGATTAACAAAATTCCCCCCACATTACACACCCCCTTAATGTCCGGTTCAAACGCCATTTCCGGTATTTCCGTAATTGGTGCAATTCTGGCTGCGGGGGAGAAAAACACGAATTTATCGGTAATTCTCGGTTTAATTGCCGTAATTTTGGCAATGGTTAACGTTGTCGGTGGTTTTTTAGTCACTGACAGAATGCTGCAAATGTTTAAAAAAAAGGAAGTTAAAGCATGAGCGACTTTTTACCAACTGGGATTCAGCTAACTTACTTAGTCGCTGCGTCATTATTTATCTTAGGTTTGAAAAAGCTGGGTTCTCCCGCTAGTGCTAGAAACGGTAATCTTGTCGCTGCGGTGGGGATGTTATTGGCAATTGTCGCCACGTTGCTAGATCAACAAGTATTAAATTATGAGATGATTTTGGTAGGCTTGGCCATTGGTTCGGTAATTGGTACTGTGATTGCTTACAAAGTGCAAATGACAGAAATGCCGCAAATGGTGGGTTTACTAAACGGTTTAGGTGGAGCATCTTCCGCATTAATTGCCGTTGCCGAATTTTGGCGGTTATTAGATAGTTCACAGCCTATCCCCCTCGATGTCAACATTTCTATGTTGTTAGATGTGTTAATCGGTGGTGTGACACTAACAGGTAGTTTTCTGGCTTTTGCCAAATTGCAAGGTTTAGTAAGTGGTACTCCCATTACCTTTCCTTTTCAGCAACCGTTTAACTTGATGCTGTTGGGTACTTATCTAGCCGGAAGTGCTTATTTAATCATCTCACCGGATAGTTTACCCATCTTTTTAGCGGTGGTGGCTGTTTCATTGGTCTTGGGTGTGATGTTTGTACTGCCCATTGGTGGCGGTGATATGCCCGTAGTCATCTCTCTGTTAAACTCTTTATCAGGTGTAGCTGCGGCTGCTGCGGGTTTCGTGGTGATGAACAATATGTTAATCATCGCTGGTGCTTTGGTGGGTGCTTCTGGTTTAATCCTGACGGAAATTATGTGTAAGGCCATGAACCGTTCCTTGTTCAGTGTCTTATTTAGTGCCTTTGGTTCAGTTTCTACTGCTAGTGGTGGTGCGGCTGCTAGTGCAAGTAATCAAACTGTCCGCAGTATTGATCCTGAAGAAGGGGCGATGATGTTGGGTTATGCGCGTTCTGTGGTGATTGTACCAGGATACGGTATGGCGGTTGCTCAAGCACAGCATAGCGTCCGGGAGTTGGCTGATCAATTAGAGCGCATGGGTGTAGATGTGAAATATGCCATACATCCCGTTGCTGGTAGAATGCCGGGACACATGAATGTATTATTGGCGGAAGCTAATGTGGCTTATACGCAGTTGTATGATATGGAGGATATTAATCCCCAGTTTGAACAGGCTGATGTAGCGTTAGTAATTGGTGCTAATGATGTGGTCAATCCAGCGGCGCGTAGTGATAAGAATAGTCCTATTTATGGGATGCCGATTTTGGAGGTTGATCGCGCAAAGCAAACTATTGTGATTAAGCGCGGTATGAGTGCTGGTTTTGCTGGTGTGGATAATGAGTTGTTTTATAAGGATAAGACGACGATGTTGTTTGGTAGCGCTAAGGATATGGTGGCTAAGTTGGTTAGTGAGGTGAAGCAACTTTAAGATAAGTTTAGGGGGTGTAGTTTGTGAACTATGCCCCTTTTTTCTCACGCAGAGGCGCGGAGAGGTTTGTTTCGCGCAAAGTCGCTAAGGAGCAAAGGCGCAAAGAATAAGTAAGATTAAATTCTTTCAAACCACTTATTTAAAGCATGATAAAGAAATATATCTAAACTCTGATTTTTAGAATTTTGCTTTGCAAATTCAATATCAGTTGCAATTTTTTCCCTAGTTCTTTAGCAGCTGGTCTAACTAACTATCTATAGGTGCATTTTTCCAATCTGTCCAAATTCTCATTCTTCTACTATTTGCGATAGTATATGAATGGGCATAGCCTCGGCGCGCCGCATCACAATTACCAAATATGTTTTTCAAACTGCCCTAAATTATGAATTTTTTATCTACAAGACAAACAATCCTATTCACATTAGCAGCAATTCTTTCTGGTTTTGAAGTCATAATGATAACTACTTCTGCTCACGCAAATCCGTATGGAGATACAGCAAGAGAGCTAGAGCGTGAAGCTGATACTTTGATAGAGTATGGCAAGAGACAAAACCAAAAAATAATTTCTCGGCTCTCTTGTGATCAGTTACTTGAAAGAGCAGAGGCAAAGAGAAGAGACTTTACAAGATGGCAGCAAATTGCTGAAAATTCAACAACTGAGTATAATCGAAGAGTAAGTTTAGCTTCTGCTAGAGGTAGCTTAAATGCAACTCGTCAGTACACGAATGAATATAAAAGAAGAGGATGCTAATGAATAAACAAGTCTATCTGGGATTAGTTATTAGTTCTTTGACTGGATTTAATCTGTTATTTTTCGGGGAAATATCAGTATTGCCTGCACACAGTGAGATTATATCTAACACTCCTGTTTCATCGGCGATTAAGATTAACAGGACTCGACGCGTAAAAAAGAATCAAATTAACAAACAAACTAGTAGTTACAACGATAATAATCGAAATGCAGGAGCTATGCAGCGTTATCTAATGGACAATCAAACCGACAACTACCCATACACACGGTCAGAAACAACTGTTGTACAAGAAGATAAACAAAACCGCCTTGATGCTCAAATCAGAGCAGAGCGGGGACGGTCTGCTGCTGAGGCTCAGATGAGAAGACTTGCACCTTGTGCATCATACTCTGGAAATTGCTATTAATGCTATTACAGCAGATTCCTTTGTTAGGAGGTACAGTTTGGTTCTTGTCCTACCTTCTGTGTGTACGTGGGAAGTTGAGGGGATGCGATAGCGAAGCGCTGCTGCAAGCAGTTCGCTTTTGGGAGGTTGAAGGGAGTGCGATCGCTGTTTGGGAAGTTTGAAGGGTGCGATAGCGAAGCGCACCGAAGGTATCGCTGTTTGGGAAGTTGAGGGGTGCGATAGCGAAGCTGACCGAAGGTATCGCTGTTTGGGGGTTGAGAGAGTGCGATAGCGAAGCTGACCGAAGGTATCGCTGTTTGGGAGGTTGAGCGGGTGCGATCGCTCTTTCTCTGTGTCCTCTGTGTCTCTGTGGTTCGTTAAAAAAGGATGTTTGGGGAAGTTGAAGGGGTGCGATCGCTGTTTTGAAAGTTGAAGGGGTGCGATCGCTGTTTGGGAGTTGAAGGGGTGCGATCGCTATTTGAGAAGTTGAAGGGGTGCGATCGTTGTTTGGGAAGTGGAGGGGAGGCGATCGCTAGGTATCGCTGTTTACTAAATCTCCCAATCTTCTAATTTTAAATTATCAATTCTACTAAATTCTCTAGTGTTGTGAGTAATTAAAGTTAAATTATTAGCTATAGCAATAGCAGCAATATGTAAATCATTATTTCCTATAGGAGTACCTTTAGCAGCCAATTTACTACGAATTTCGCCATAAAATACAGCACATTGATCATCAAAATACAAAGAAACAAACCTCCCTAAAAATTCCTGCTGCTTTTGCAAAGTTTTTGCAGAATTATGAGTTCTCATTGCACCATAAAATAACTCAGCTTTGACAATAGAACAAACGACTATATCTATATCGGATAAATCTTGAAGACGCTGAATAATCTTTTCTGATCTTTGATTAAGATATTGAATACAAACATTACTATCTAATAAATATTTCATCAGTTTGTATTCCTAACTATTAATCATCTCTTCTAATCTATCATCTAATCTATCATCAATTCCTAAATCATCTATAATAATAGGATCATCAGCACAACTTCCTGCTGTTTGATTAATAAATTCTTGCCAGGATAATTGATGATTTTCTGCTATTTCAATATTTTTATCATCTATGGATGTTGGTTTCTTTATAACATTCTCACGAAATAACCGAACTATTTGCAGAAATTCCGGTATATATTCTTCTGGAATTTGGGCGATTTCTAATAATAGATTATAACTAGGAGTCGTTGAGGATATTTCTGTAATGGATTGTTGATTATTCATAAGTATATTGTCAGTAGATATTGAAAATTTATTCATATTCTATAATATCATAAATTGTTGCGATAGCGTACCCTACGGGAAGCAAGCTACGCGGTAGCGTCTCGTATCCCTTACCGGACCGAAGGAATAGAGATAGCACGACCTAGTAATCGCTGTTTGGGAAGTTGAGGGGATGCGATAGCGAAGCGCTGACTTGTCAGTTCGCTCAACTTAAACCCCAAACCCCAAAACCACATCCAAAGCAGTACGAATTTCTTCCCAATATTCAGCTTCTAAAATTCCCACCAAACCTAAAACCCGACGATAATCTACAGAACGAATCTGAGCAACATCAATAAAACGATCTTTATCTAATCCATTAGTTACTGTTGCTTTGATATTGACAATATAGGGAGCTTGCTTACTTCCTGGTCGGAATGGCATCACAATAGTTAATAATCCATATTGATTCATAATATCACTTTGAACTATTAAACAAGCACGGATTTTTTGCGCTTCTGCTCCCACAGTTGGATCAAGATTTACCCAGCGAATTTCACCCCGTTTATAAGTTAAATTACCCTCTGGCATTAATACCATCTCCAGCGACATTATCCCAAGCAGAAATCTCATTTTGATATTCTAAATCTTTCGCATCTTCTTGGAGTGCGGCAATTATTTCTGTCTCTAAAATTTTGCGTCTTTGTTTTGCTAATAGTGCGTTAATATAGGCACTACGATTACCTTTTGCTTGTTGATCAATAAATTGAAGAATGTCTTCTTCTAAAGTAATTGTGACTTTCATCATTGTGTATGACTGATTTATCTTACCAATCAATCATATCACTTTTTTGACAATTTGCAAATACTCTGTGTCTGGAAGTAGTATGCCTACGGCACGCTACGCGAACGTAAAAAAAAGGATGCTGGGAAGTTGAGCGCTCCGTAGGAATCGCTGTTTGGGAGGTTGAAGGGATGCGATAGCGCAAGCGCTGACTTGTCAGTTCGCTTTTGGGGAGTTGAGGGAGTGCGATCGCTCCCTCATTGAAAAAGTAAATTTTGTACAAATTGCAAAAAACAGACAAATAATCTATAATCTCATGTAACCCTATAAATTTTATGAGGTGCTATGTCTGTCATCAGTGCAAGTGAAGCGCGTGCTAACTTTCCCGATATTATGAACCGTGCAGAATATCGTGGAGAAAGAATATTAATTCAACGTCATGGTAAACCTGCGGTAGCAATGATTAGTATAGAAGATCTAAAACTACTAGAAGCAATAGAAGATGCAATAGATTCGGCTAAATTGCGACGTGCAGTAGAAGAAAACACAGGATTTACCACCTTAGAAGAAATAATAGCAAAACGCCCCAATGAGTGAAAGATATACATTGAGGATTGCTAAAACTGCGGAAAAAGATTTATTAGACTTACAACCAAAACAATATAAACAAGTTGTATCAAAAATTCTCTCCCTTCAAGGTAATCCTCGTCCTCAAGACTATGCAGCTTTAAAAGGTTATCAAGGTGGTTATCGTATTGATCAAGGTGAATATAGAATTTTGTACACCATTGATGATGATAATAAATTAGTTGATGTTTTTCGGGTTGGTAAACGTAATGATGATGAAGTTTATAAAAATTTGTAACTTCGTTTAGTTGGCTGTTAGCAAAGTTTACCAAAGGTATCGCTGTTTGGGAAGTTGAGGGGGTGCGATAGGGAAGCGCTGCTGCAAGCAGTTCGCTCTATCATATTGACAATTAACAAATCAGAAGATAATATAAAAGTACGAAACAAAAAAAGGGCAGGTATCAAACCCACCCTAATTGTAAATCATAGCTGTAATTACAAATTAATTACCAATTATTGGCGCAATCAAAGAAACATTTTGCACAGCTTTTTCTGCTGTCAAAGTAGGAACAGAATCACGTAATCTAGCTGTTAATTGTACAGTTGTAGCGTCGTACATTTGAGTTAACAACTTGGGATAGAAACCAATACCAATAATAGGAATCAACAAACAAGCAATGATAAAGACCTCGCGGGGTTCAGCATCTATTAAAGCTTGGTGGGAAACTAACTCCTCGTTTTCTTGTCCGTAGAAAATCTCGCGCAACATTGAAAGTAGATAAATTGGTGTTAAAATCACACCAACAGCCATCAAGAAAATGACAATAACCTTGAATGTTGGGTTATAAGCATCGCTAGTTGCAAAGCCCACAAATACCATTAATTCGGCTACAAAACCGCTCATTCCTGGTAATGCTAAAGATGCCATGGAACAGGTGGTAAACATAGCGAAAATCTTTCGCATTCTTTTACCCACACCACCCATTTCATCTAACATTAAAGTATGTGTGCGGTCGTAAGTTGCACCGACCAAAAAGAACAAACTTGCCCCAATTAAGCCGTGAGAAACCATTTGTAGAACTGCCCCACTCAAACCCAAATCGGTAAAAGAGGCAATACCAATGAGAACAAAACCCATGTGGGAAATTGAAGAGTAGGCAATTTTCCGTTTTAAGTTCCTTTGAGCAAAGGACGTTAAAGCAGCATAGATGATATTTACTACTCCTAAAACCACTAAAGCCGGTGCAACATAAGCATGAGCATCAGGTAGCATTTGGGCATTCATGCGAATTAGGGCATAACCGCCCATTTTTAGCAAAATACCTGCAAGTAGCATATGCACCGGTGCTGTAGCCTCACCATGGGCATCTGGTAGCCAAGTATGCAGGGGAATGATGGGCAACTTCACAGCGTAGGCTATGAGAAAGCCAGCGTATAGTAGAAGTTGTAAATTTAAGCTAAAATCTTTCAATGCGATCGCTCGCATATCGAAGGTGACTGTATCACCATAAAATCCCATTGTCAAGGAAGACAACAAAATAAACAGAGACCCACCAGCAGTGTATAAAATAAATTTGGTTGCTGCGTATTGGCGTTTTTTACCTCCCCAAATTGACAGCAAGAAGTATATCGGTACAAGTTCCAGTTCCCAGACCAGGAAGAATAACAGCATATCCTGGACAGCGAAAACAGCAATTTGACCGCCATACATAGCCAAAATCAAAAAGAAAAATAATTTTGGCTTGAGTGTCACAGGCCAGGCTGCTAAAATCGCCAGGGTGGTAATAAATCCCGTTAAGAGAATTAGAGGCATAGACAAGCCGTCAGCCCCTACAGACCAATTTAACCCCAATTGCGGCACCCAGGGATAACTCTCTACCAATTGCAAATTGGGATTAGAGAAATCGTACCCAGTATAAAAAGCGCAGACAATCAGTACAAAATCTATCAGCCCCACAATCAGGGAATACCAGCGCACCGTTTTGCCGTCTTTATCTGGGATGATAGGAAGTAGTAGTGATGCGGCTATGGGGAATAAAATAATCGTCGTCAGCCACGGAAAATTAGCTATATTCATCACAATCAATCTGCAATTAAAATCATGTTTGGCAAAAAGTCACTAGTTATTAATTAACAGCTTTTTAGCGATTTCCTCTTCATTGTTAGGTTGATTTAATTAAATTGGCAAACCCCATTTTTTTACTCAAGAGTCTTTTTTGACAGTTAGGGGTAGTAAATGTTATTTGGGATACTCCCAATTATGTCAAAAATTTACCTCTCAGCCAACTCCGTATTAGAATACTTTACTTCGTTTCCATCCAATTATCCCCAGCATGAATATCAACAACTAAGGGAACAGATAAAGAAACAGCATTTTCCATGACTGACTTAATTTGTGGTCGCAATTCTTCCCATTCTTGGGGAGGAATTTCAAAGACTAATTCATCATGAACTTGTAACAACATCCGGGCCTGATATTTTTTTAAAACTTCATGTAATTGCACCATTGCTACTTTGATAATATCCGCACTAGAACCTTGAATTGGTGCGTTAGCAGCAGCACGCAGTAACCCAGCATCATATTGACCTAAATTCTTTAATTTTTGTAAATTAATATCTTCTAATTTACTCCCTTTTAACTGCTGCAAACTATTATTACTAAATTCAAAATAACGTCTTCTTCCTAAAATTGTTTCTACATAACCATAAGCAACGGCCTCTTTTTTAACTTTATCTAAATACGCAAAAACATGACCATATCTTTGATTAAATCTCTCAATAAATAATTTTGCATCTACTTGATTTATTCCGGTTTCGCGGGCGAATTTTTGCGCTCCCATGCCATAAATTACACCAAAATTAATCGTCTTCGCAAAACGTCTTTCATCTGCGGAAATATTTTCTTTCTCAAATACTAATTTTGCTGTTACAGTATGAATATCTTCATTTTGCTGATATGCTTGAATTAGTACAGGTTCTTGACTCAAATGAGCTAAAATTCTTAACTCAATTTGGGAATAATCAGCAGCTACCATTAACCAACCTGATTCCGGTAAAAATGCTTTTCTAATTTGTCTACTAAAAGCAGTGCGAATGGGGATATTTTGTAAATTTGGATGGGAAGAAGATAATCTACCAGTGGAAGTTGCAGTTTGGTTAAAATCAGTATGTAATCTTTGGCTTTGAGGATGAACTAAAGCTGGTAAAGCATCTACATAGGTAGACTTTAATTTTGCTAATGTTCGATATTCAATTATCGCTTTTACAAATCCTGTATTATCAACTTCTTGGAGTTTTTCTAAAGTTGCTGCGTCTGTAGAATAACCAGTTTGAATCTTGCGAGAATATTTGGTACTTAAACCTAATTTCTCAAATAGAATCTGACTTAATTGTTTAGGAGAACCTAAATTAAATTTTTCTCCAGCAATTTCAATAGCTGTAATTTCTAATTTTGCTAATTCTGTCTCTAATTGCTGTGAAAGTTCCTTGAGATAATCTGAATTAATCCTAACTCCTGTATATTCAACTTCTGCTAAAACTGCTTCTAATGGTTGTTCAACTTGATGAAAAAGTTGATATAAAGCTGGAGTTTCTGTTAATTTATCCCGTAATTTTGGGACTAATTTAAATGTAGAATAAACATCCATACCACAATAATCAGCAACAGCGGAAATACTCATGTCAGCGATAGTTTTCCCTTTGGGAACTAAATCTCCATAACTGGTCGCAGTTAATCCTAAATATCGCCAAGATAAGTCAGTTAAATTATGACTACTATCTGGATTAATTACATAACTCGCTAACATCGTATCAAATACCACCCCAGCTAGTTCAATTCCTTGTCCCTGACACCGCAGAATCAAACGATCAAATTTAGCATTTTGTAAAGCTTTAGGATAATCAGGACTTTCTAAAATTGGCCGCAGTGTTGCTAATACTAAATCTCGATTTAAGTTATTCCCAATTTTATGACCAATAGGAATATAAGCAAGTTCATTTACTTCTGTTCCCCAACAGCAACCAATTCCCACTAAATCTGCATCTCGTGGTTCTAATGCGGTAGTTTCTGTATCCCAAGCAACGGGTATTTCTGGATTAGTAAATTTTCTTAAAATTTCTACCAATTCCATTAATTTAGCTTCTGTATCAATAATGCGCGGTTGAATATTTGCATCTGTTTGTTTTTTGCTTTTTGCTGTGTCTTCAGCGCCAAAAAACCAAATATCATCATCTGTTTCTATGACTTCAGATACCTGGTTTTCTAAAATTTGAACTTTTCCCCCAAATTTTTGCTGTAAATCATGAATTTGATCTACAAACTTCTTAAATTCTAATTTCTCTAAAATCGGGATAAGTCGGTTATGGTCAAACCCAGTTAATAGACAATCTTCTAAATCAATTTCTAAAGGAACATTACAGACTATTTTAGCTAAATAACGGGATTTTTCCGCGTCTTCTTTACCAGCAGCTAGTTTTTTCTGAGTCGCACCTTTAATATTATCTAAAGCAGCGTAAATTTCCTCAAGGGAATTATAAGTATTTAATAATTGTGCTGCTGTTTTTTCACCAATTCCTTTCACCCCTGGAATATTATCTGATTTATCACCACATAAAGCTTTAAAATCAACAATTTGTGTGGGTAATACCCCTAATTTCTCTTTTACTTCTTCAGCTTTAAATTCTCTAATACTATTTGTAGAATGTTTTAATGCTTCTGGAGTAAAATTTAAAATGGTAATTTCTTTATCAGCATTAATTAATTGAAACAAATCCCTATCCCCGGAAAGTATCTTCACTCGATATCCTGCGGCTGCGGCTTTTTCTGCTAATGTTCCCAATACATCATCCGCTTCATAACCGGGTGCAGTGAGTATAGGTAAATTTAAGCCTTGTAGTAACTCATAAAGATTTTCTAAATCGGGAATAAAGTCTGCTGGTGTTTCTGCACGTCCAGCTTTGTATGTATCCTCTGCTTCATGACGGAAGGTAGGTAAAGCCAAATCAAAAGCCACCGCTAGGGCCTGCGGTTGTTCTGTGCCTATTACCTCTAATAAACATTTCAAAAAACCAAAACAAACACTGGTAGGAATACCCGCTTTTGTGCGAAGTCCTCCATCTCTACCTTTAGCAAAAGCGAAGTAGGAACGAAAAGCCAGAGAATGTCCATCTATGAGGATGAATGTAGGCTTATTGATAATTGGAGAATTAAAAGTCAACTGCTGCTTAACCAAATCAGAAAACAATTATATAACATTCCTCATCCTATTTAGGCACAGGAATAAGAAAGCTGACCCCAGATCGAAGATAGATCTTCCTCGTCATTTCTATGATGACAAGTTTTAAAGTAATTGTCAATCCCTAAATCTTCTTTTTTCTGCGACTGGATGGGGAAATTATGAAATCAACGAACCACAGAGGACACAGAGAAGGAGGAAATGGAGGGAGTTTACAAATACTATCTTAGCTATTTGACGATAGATCTTCCTTGTCAGTTCCATGATAACAAGTTTTAAAGTAATTGTCAATCCCTAAATCTTCTTTTTTCGCGACTGGATGAGGAAATTATGAAATCAACGAACCACAATTGATGCAATATATATAGAGTTTTATAGCGTTTCTCAGTCTAATGAAGTACAAAATTATCTGCGTTTATCTGCGTCCATCTGCGTTCAATTATTACTGCTTGTACCTCACTGGAATAGGAATAGCTATAGCGCACTAATAAAAACTAAATTCTCACAAATCCTTAGCTGCTTACTAAGCCTACCTAACATCAAAAATTATGTTCAAAACCCATAAGTTACCTCATTTGTCAATAGTATATTTGTTCTAATGGTCAAAGTACATTATTTGCTGAATAATTTTTCCCCAATTTACTCTTTCAACCCACTGCTAATTTGTAAAGTTTTGTATTTTTTTTCAAAATTGATCTCTGAAACGACTATAAATAAAGACTTTTACAGATCATCTTTTCAGCAGGGTGCAAAATTGACAATACTAACCCAATTATGAAATTCTCAATAATTCTAGCAAATCGCGGAAAGTATTGCAAGCTCGTTGCTAAATA
>NZ_KE384667.1:13872-47305 GCF_000426925.1 Dolichospermum circinale AWQC310F
GAATCTAAAGTTGAATTTTCCTAAGTTATGAATATTAAAAGTATTATTGGATTTATATAAGTTTTAATTATGCTGTTAAATTTTGTGATAACTTCCGTACCATTGGGCAATTACGGGTAAAATACGGCGGGGTGCAGTTTGGTTTTCTGTTTTCATTGAAATTATTGCTAAAGACTTAAATTTATGCACAAAGCATCTGCTGGGGTAAATGATATTAAACTATTAGTTCTAGACATAGATGGGACAATTACTGGAGATTCTAATACTCTCAGCGTTACCGTCAAAGAAGTTATTGCTGCGGTACAAGCTAAAGGAATTAAGGTCGCTATCGCTACTGGCAGGATGTATTGTTCAGCTTTGCGATTTCATCAGGAAATTGGCTCTACACTGCCATTAATAGCCTATCAAGGTGCTTGGATTCAAGATCCGGGTAATGATAAAATTCACCGTCATTTACCCGTATCTAGGGAAATTACCCAACAACTACTAGAATACTTTGAACAGCCGGATTTGCGATCGCTCCTTTCGGTCCATTTTTACATCAATGACCAACTTTATGTGCGAGAAATCACCAAAGAAACGGATAATTATCAACAGCGTTGTGGTGTAACTGCTATTTCCGTCGGTGATTTACGTCAATTATTAGATCATGAACCCACTAAGATATTAGCTTTGTCTGAGGACGCAAATTTAACTCAACAACTTTTAGCCGATTTACGCCTTAGATACAAACCCACAGATTTGTATATGACAACATCCGTCCCCACTTTTCTAGAAGCTGCGAATACTCATGTTAATAAAGGTAATGCTGTCCGTTATCTAGCGGAAGAAATGCTAGGTTTAGAAAGTCATCATGTTATGACTATCGGTGATAATTTCAATGATGTAGAAATGCTCAGTTATGCCGGTATTAGTGTGGCTATGGGCAACGCACCGCCAGAAGTGCAAGCGATCGCTAATTGGGTAGCACCTAGTATAGAATTAGACGGTGCAGCAATAGCAATAGAAAAATTTTTACTTTCCTAGAAAGGTCAAGTGATCGGTTTTTGGTGGTTTTAATGCTTATTCCTTTGTCTGGTTGCGTCTTTGCGTGAGACAGGTTCATACTTTTATTAACCTAGACCACAGACTTGAGGATAAACACAAAAAAGACACCGACGACTGGCCGTGTTTCGTCTCGGTGTCCTTTTTGGTTCGCTCCTCACACGATCAACATTTTAGTTAAGGATATGTATTTTGTCAATAGATTTTCGAGAAGTTTTTGTAAAGATAAATTAGAGTTCTATCGGTGCAACTACCCCCAACTTGTCTTCTAACACGGATCTGAAAACCAACTGAGTTGCTACCAATAGTCCTAACCTAGCCTGGGCTAATGCTGGAGTCTGAATTTTTACTTCTCCCCAAATACGACAACTACCCCAGAACTTCTCAAAAGCTTGACTCAAATTCCCAGCAGCTTTTTCCCAGTTCAGAGAAATACTATCAGTACAAACTAAATCATCTACTAATTTTACTAATTCGTGCATCAGTAACATCTCATCAGCGTGATTAAGCAGAAGTTTTTGATCACCATTAAGTAAAGGTATCGGTTTCACGGAAAAATAACTTTTAGTACCTATTATATTAAGTACAATTAATCCATCTTTCTCTGCTAATCGTAATAAAGAACAACAGCGGGAATGGGCGTATTGAATTTTAAAAATTGTTAATGAATGTAATGAAATTTGTGATTGACGATTAGTGACTGGTAATTGGTAATCAAGAAAATTATTAATCAAGTCTCCATTTTCTGAAAAAACTATCAAATTTTGTAACCAAGCTGCTAAGGTAGAGTCAATGAGTTCTAAATAAATCCAACCAGGAGGAATTACCTTAACGCTAAATAAACTATGACTATTTTGGGATAAATGCCCAGCCATAGCCTGAGCAATTTCCATCGCGGGTAAATTCTGAGATTTTGATATCCCCATGGCCATGCCAGAGATATATAAAATTTTTTGATTATATCCTCCTTGATAGAGAGAAAATTTTCCACTTTCTATGCCTGTAATTCCCCTATCATTGGTAAAAACACTGAAGCAAGAGGCTAGATAACCGCTTATTAGCTGCTTAATAGCTTTGTTTTTACTAAAAAGTAGTTGATAATACACGTATTCCTTGTAAAAAATTTATGAGGTGCATCATTTTATCCTGTTCCATCTACCTTCAGATAGAAGTTTACTCTATGTAGATAAAAATAAGAGTAGGATAAAATTTGATGAATTAATGTATAGAAGATGGGTAAAGTTTAGTACCCTCGTTGTACAGTAGGAAGTATAAGAAAAAATAGAGAGCTAAATTGCTTTCTATCTTATTGGAAGACTAGCGCTATTCAGCGTTAACTCTACCCCGTTCAGACAAAGACACTCCTTGCACTGTTATGATCACGTCTTTGTTTTTTAGCCAAACGCTCTGTGTTACTTATGCAATCTCAATCCTCCTTTTCCGAAGCTTCACGTCCCTTCTTAACTTGGCAACGTATTCTTGACTGGGCCCAAGAACACTACCGCTGCCGCACCTTCAGTAAAGATGAGCGCATTCCAGCCAGACCTGGTTTGCTCTATTTAGTCCAAAGGGGCGCTATCCGCATGGTAGGAACTGCCCAAGTGGGTGCTACCGCCAGTCAGTTAACATCTAGAAGAATTAACAGAACTCCAGAAGAAGCCTTCTTGGGCTTTGTAGGGGCAGGACAACCCTTTGAAATTGTTGCCCAGTCCCCATTTACACTCCAGTCCTTTGCCCACGTTGACCAAACTGCGGTACTGTGGATGTACTGGCACGATCTAGACAACTGGCCTCACTTCCGTCGTGAAGTTATGGATGCGTTTAGATATCAGCATCAGCGCAAGTTACTCTGGTTAAGTGCTTTAGGGCAAAGACGTACAATTGACCGTCTCTTAGGATTTCTCACCTTACTGATTGAGGAATATGGCGAGCCTTCCATGAGCGAAACTGATCCTGATGTAATTCGTGGTTATTGCTTACCCTTCCCCCTCACTCATGCCCAAATTGGCAGTGCTATTGGTTCAACCCGTGTAACTGTCACTCGTTTAATGGGTAAATTACGTCAACGCGGCTTAATTCTTGCCCAAGGGGATAATTTAATTTGCCTACCCGCAGATGCTATCAATAGACCAGCTAATAATGGGTAGTTCAAATCTCGAAAGAGCAGCTTGATCAATGTTACCTGAGAGCTTGCCACTCTCGGACACACCAATAGCAGGTATCAGTGGATTTTGATAAACCAACTTTGGGTAATTAGTTCCTGAGCCTGCTCCTCATTTTCACTAATTTGTGGTGGTTAAACAAATTTCGGGTAATCGGGTATCATTAGAATTTCACTGAAATTGATCAGTTAAAAATTAGCCAAGTATTGCTATAGAGTTGAAATGCTCAATAGCTGATAATGGTTTTTACCCCAGTGTTTCTATTTTTCCAGAACCGGCTCAAAGTCGTACCCAGTCCGAGAGCGCTTACCAGGGACAATTTTCACCAATTGGACTGGCGTATTTCGATCTCCCGACGGTAAAAAACGAATTGAACTGCCAGCACCACTGGTGGAAAAGTCTGATGAAAGTAGTGTTTTTTGAATTCCAGAACGACTGGGATGAGTTGCTAAGGCGGCAATAAAGGCTTTTGTAGCATCATAGGCGGTTGCTGTACGCCAATTTACATCACTACCCCATAACTTTCTAGATTGGGCTGTAAATGGGGAATTAGGATTGCCATGAATATGCCAAGGAACGGCCACTACCATGGCTAATGCTTGCTCTGTGGCAATTTCTAAAGTTTTGAGGCTATAAACATCATCACCACCGAGTAAAATCAGACGTTTTTGATTTACTTGCACTACTTGTAATGCTTTATCTAGGGTTTCACCATTAGGAGCTAACATTAAAACTTCCGCACCTTGTTTAAATGCTTTCTCGATGCTAGATGAAGGGCTAAAATCAGCTTTAGATAAATCAAACTCACCTGAGATTTGTCTACCCTCCAAAGAAACAGAAGAAACAAACTCAGATTTTAATGACTGACTGTAGTTGCTTTGAGAATTATAAAAAACTGCTGCATTTTTTTTCCCCAAAGTTTTCACCATATAATTAGCTAAAGCTCTGGCCGCGACAAAATCACTAGGTAATGTGCGAAAAACGTAGGGACTAAAATTGGAAATTTTTACAGAACTACTAGTAGGGGAAATAGCGACTAGTTTGCCATCATCATAAACCTTCCCGGCGGCCAATGTTGCCTCACTGCTATAATGTCCAATTACTCCTAAAACTTCCGGGTTTTCTACCAAGGCTGTGGCTACCTGTTGACATATTTTCTGATCATCGTCATCATTAGCTATACCTACTTTTAACGGTACTCCCTTTACTCCCCCAGCAGTATTAATTTCATTTTGAGCTTGTGCAACACCACGCAATATTTCTAATGCCGTATTCGGGTCATTACCAATAGGTGTAGAGACAACAAGGGTATAGCTTTTACCAGAACCAATGCGGGCATTATGCAGATAAATCAGTGCCTCTGGGTCATTGGGTTTGATTTTTAGAGATGATGTTAAATTAGTGATTGCTTGCTGATAATTTTTATCAAAAATAGCTTTAGCAGCATCTTTTTTGTCTGGTAAAATATCATCAGAAATTAAAATTTTTTCTCCAAAACTAATTCGTTGTGCAATTGATTGATTTCGGTCTTTCCATTGATGATAATTCAGCTTATTTTCACTATTTATTGCTAAATTATCAGAGGATTTCGGATTAGTAACAATAATGAAAAAACACCAATAACCAAACCCCAAAAGTAGGGGTATGAAAATAATAGGGAGTATTTTGCCTTTCCATTTCATAAGTTTTTTCTGATGGTGGTCAACTGGACTGCATTTAATTTGGATAATTATAACGGGCAAGATTTGGATAATTATAACGGGCAAGATTTGGATAATTATAGCGGGCAAGATTTGGATAATTATAGCGGGCAAGATTTGGATAATTATAGCGGGCAAGATTTGGATAATTATAGCGGGCAAGATTTGGATAATTATAGCGGGCAAGATTTGGATAATTATAGCGGGCAAGATTTGGATAATTATAGCGGGCAAGATGCCCGCACCACAAGGTTTAGGGTCGGGTATAAAGCTCATTTTATGCTCACAAAACCAGCTTTTTCAATCAGTTCTTGACCTTGAGGTGTTAATAACCAATTTGCATAAGCTTCTCCAGCTTGTTGATCTGATTGAGCATTTTGTTTGATTATTACAAATAAGTTGCGGGTGATTGGGTAATTTCCATTGCGAAAATTCTCGGTGCTCAACTGGTTACGCTGATTTGGACATTGAGACTGAGCTATTTCTGGTTGTTGATAAGGTGTGACAAATTGCCCCTTTGTCCTTCCAATTGGTAGGGATTTAACAGTACATTGAGGAACGATTTCAGGAGCCGAACCGTAATAAATTCCCCCCGGAGTATTGGCTATTTTTCTCAGGGCTTCTGTGGTTGTACCAATGTAACTAACATTGTTACCAAATTTATCTTTGTTAAGAACATATTCGATAAAAAAATCCACTGTACCACCAGCTTCTTGACTGCGAGATAAGGGAATAATAGGTAAATTTGCACCACTTAATTTTTGCCAGTTAGTAATTTTACCAGTGTAAATATCTTTAATCTGGGCAGTGGTTAATCCGGGGATATTTAAGTTATGATTAACTGCGATCGCAATACCATCAATTGCTACGATAATTTCTTTTAATCTGAATCCTTTTTGTTGCGCTTGGCTAGTTTCTTCTAATTTAATGGAGCGGGAAGATTGAGTAAAAGCTAGTTGATTATCTATTAACATTTGAATCCCAGTACCCGAACCTGGGTCATTAGAAAGTGGTTGTATGTAACGTAAAACAAACTGAGGACAAATTCTTTGTAGTACAGAATCTACGTCCTTACGAATAGTAGCCCAGGTGGTACTACCACCATAACTAAAAATCCCTTGGGGAAGATTAGGGACGTTGCAACTAGTTACTGAATTGGTAAAGGAATTTTGGGAATTATTACTACTAGAAGTAGATGTCATATTTGAACTAATTTTTGCCCAACGTTCCATTAAAAACCAGGAACCAACGAATATTAAACTAATGGTAGCAATCAGAGATAAAAAAAGTGGAAGAGTTTCTTTTTTGGGAGACATAAGTTTGTGGTTTTGGGGTTAAGGATATTTTTTCTAAAGCAGGGAAGATAATAATTTATAAATGAGCTTAAATAAGGTTATTGATATTATTGAAATTAAGGCCGCACCCACAGCTAAAATAATTATTTGTTCAATACCAATACTTCCTCGTGCATAAGGGATAAAAAATATAATTGTCAAACTGATTGCGGGGATAATTAGCAAATCAAATTTTTCCAGCCAGCGTCTAGTTTGAGCAAAAATTAAACCAGTCAAAATCACAACAGAAATTAGAAAAGTGATGATAATATTTTTGGATAAACTGAAAAAAGCGATCGCAATTAATGCCCCTTCAAATCCACTAAAAGCAGCCCCAGATAATAATTCCCAAATAGTAAAAGTTGGTTGATTTGATGCTTGGGGCTGAATTGGTTGTGGATGAGGTGGTTGAGTTGGGGGTTGTGGTGGTGTTGTTGGTGCGACCGAGGGAGGAAAAAGAGCCTCTAGCACCGCCTGTGCTGACTGAAAACGCTCACTAGCAGCAGGTAGGAGCATTTTATCTAAAATATCTGCCAGTCGCGGTTTCAGGGTGATTTGCGCCCGCCATTGCCATTGATTTGTATAGGCATTAAATAGCTTAGTGCTTTCTTGACCTGTCAGTAACGTTAATAGAGTAACAGCTAAGGCATACAAATCTGTAGATGGAAATACTTGACTACTGTTCATTTGTTCTGGAGGTGCAAATCCTAAAGAATAAATGCCCGTAGAACTAGGGGACGCATTAGCAATTAACTTAACTGCACCGAAATCTAGCAAAAAGAGCTTACCATCACGACGACGCATAATATTGGAAGGTTTAATATCTCTATGGATAATATTTCTGTCATGAATAAACTGGAGAACTGGGAGAATTTCTTTGAGTATTTCCATAACTTTTTGTTCAGAAAAGTTGCCATGTTGAATTAATTCTTCCTCTAAAGTTTGCCCATGAATATATTGCTGAACTAAATAAAAAAACTGCTCTGGTTTATTTATTTGTAAGCTTTGTGAACTAGGAACTGTAATCGTAAAAAAAGCAAATAAATTAGGTATTTGCGGATGTTCATTACCTATTTTTTCTAAAACTTCTGCTTCTTGTGCAAAGAGAATTTTGGCTTTTTCTAAGGCTTCTTCCGTTAAATTACTGCTGGGCTGAAATTGTTTAATCACACATTGACGCAAACTGGGAGTATCGCGGTCAATTGCTAAAAAAGCCGCACCAAAACCCCCCTGACCCAACAGTTTAATTGGCAAATATCGGTCACGTAAAATCAGCGGCATACCGCAGGTAATACAATATTTCTGCTGTACTGTCTTTAAAGTTTGAATATCATCTAAATCAGCAAAGTGATTTTCGGGACGTTGACAGTGGGGACGAGTGCAGTGGACTTGCATATTATCTTTAGTCAGTGGTGATTAAGCTGTTACGCATTTAAACTGGATAATTACTGTAATTTAGGTATTTATGCAGTATCAAATTAATAAATTAAGTCTGATTTAGTCCAGTAGTCATTAGCAATTAATCTAATGACACTGGAATCATTTAACTGCCATCAGTAGGGTTGGGTGCTGCTAAATCTAGCGTATTTATAACTAGATCCATCTCTGATAACTTTAACATATCCTGAATCCAAACCGGGTTAGCAAATTCAGGTAAGATCTCCTGACTAAAAGCCTCTGCTGCTTTGGATCTATAACGGCTAGGGTTAAATATTAGCCAAAGTGTGCGCTTTACCACAACATCCTGGATAGGTGTTTGATGGAGAACACCCATTTGTAATTCTTTAGCAATGGCAGAAGTAGAGACAAAGGCAGCACCTAAGCCAGACTGGACAGCATTCTTAATTGCTTCTATGGAATTAAGTTCCATTTCCAACTTAAACCGCCTGGTGTCAATATTACAACGTGCCAGCACCTGGTCAATAACTTTGCGGATGGTTGATTGGGAGTCGAGAGCAATGAATTGTAGTTTATATAGGTCTTCTTTTTGGATTGTTTCTAATTTAGCAAAGGGATGGGACGTGGGTAAAATGAGTGCCAATTCATCCTCAGCATAAGGAATAGTTTTTAAAGACTCCCCCAATTCAGTGGGAATTTCCCCACCAATGATCGCCAGATCAATCTGGCCATTGGCAACACTCCAAGCGGTGCGTCTGGTAGAATGGACGTGCAATTGCACAGCCACATCTGGATACTTTTGTCGGAATAAGCCGATCATTTTCGGTAAAAGATAAGTACCAGTGGTTTGGGACGCGCCGACAATTAATGTACCACCTTGAAGATTTTGTAAGTCCTCAATAGCGCGACAGGTTTCCTGACATAAACTGAGGATTTTTTCCCCATAACTCAGGAGTAGATGTCCCGCCTCTGTTAATTGAGCGCGACGGCCTCCCCTGTCAAATATGGGAACATCCAATTGCCTTTCCAGGTTTTGAACTTGCAAACTGACAGCCGGTTGGGAGACATAAAGACTATCAGCAGCCCGCTTAAAACTCCCTTCTTGGGCGATAGCTTTGAGAATACGTAACTGATCTAATGTAAAAGGAAGGTCAGACATAAGGCTTAACCCAGAAATTTGGATGTATGAGTAGCTGGAAAAATAAATCGGGGTGAGTAGCTTTGTGACTAGTCATAATTTAGGCAATAGTTAAATTTAAAGAACTAACTAAAACACTTACCACAACATATTGACAGAAATCCTTTCGTGTATAATCTGTTAAAATTCAAGATGTTTACCCAATGTTTACCCATAAATAGTAACTTCTTTCGTTTTTGAGAATGTTAAATTGAGTTTTATCTATCATGCCCAATTCTTGGTTTACTCCCAGTCATTTTGTCATACTAGGGTTACAATTAGTTTTCGCAATTGCCCATAGTGGAGGTGCTGCTATGCGTCCTTGGGCTGAAAAATACATTGGACCGCGGCTTTATCGCATTTTATTCGCATTAATCAGCTTACCCTTAGCCGTGCTATTAATTGTTTACTTTTTTAATCATCGTTATGATGGATGGCAACTTTGGCAGGTACAAGGTATTCCGGGAGTAGGAACATTAGTTTGGATATTGTCTGCTGTATCTTTTTTGTTTTTATATCCTGCTACCTTCAATTTACTAGAAATTGCCGCTATTCAAAAGCCCCAAGTTCATCTTTATGAAACAGGGATTATCCGTATTACCCGTCACCCGCAAATGGTGGGACAGATAATTTGGTGTGTAGCCCATACTCTTTGGTTAGGTACTAGCTTCACCCTTGTTACCTCAATAGGTCTGATACTACATCACCTCTTTGGAGTATGGCATGGAGATCGCCGTTTAAGTCAACGCTATGGAGAAGCCTTTGCACTTCTCAAACAGCGGACTTCTATTATTCCCTTTCAAGCAATTATTGATGGCCGTCAATCTTTAAACTGGCAAGAATTTCTGCGTCCTGCTTATTTAGGAGTTGCCATTTTTACTGGTTTATTATGGTGGTCTCACCCCTTGTTATTCCTGGCAACAAGTAGGATAATGTGGTAGTTTCGTCTGATCCCCAAGATTAACAAAAAATATAAATTTAATAAAATTTTGTGATCATCACTTGCTACCAAAACAATGTAGGATAAATTTCAGCATCTATCATGAGACTGTTTTTCACTAAGGTGGAAAACAGGATTTGTTCCTCAGTCTCAGGCAGAATTTATCCCCGTAAACAATAAGTAGCTTTCTACCTTGGTAAAAACGGGAAATAAACAGCAATGTATGAACTACAGCAATAGACGCTATCAACATTGTCAAAGTTTTATAGGGCGGTAGTAGTCAATAGCAATCAAGATTTGAACATTGAGAACAGCCAGCGCGACATTGACGGTGGTTTATTTCTCTACAGAAAAATCTAAAAATCAGATGTTCTTTTCATGACTTACCAATTGCTGCTACTGACCATTGTTTTTGTTTTCATATAAAAACCTTATATTCCAAGAGGCATCATGGTGTTTTCGGTCAGTGAACGGACATTTAATCAAGAAGTTTTGGCATCCCCAGTTCCCGTTTTAGTTTACTTTGAAGCACCCTGGTGTGCTTTATGTCGCGTTATTCATCCGCTTTTATTGCAATTTCAAGCCCAATGTGGTGATGAAATTAAGTTAGCCGGAGTCAACGCTGATCAAAATTTCAAGTTGTCTAATACCTATCGCCTCAAATCCCTACCGACTTTACTGCTAATTGAAAAAGGAATAGTCAAGCAACGCTTAGAGGGTTTTTGTGGTAGAGACGATTTACGTCAAGCCTTAGAAGCAATTCAACTTACTTACAACATCACTAATAAAACTGACACTGGCATAAAAACAGCCGAATTAGAATACAACAATGTATAATTAAATATGACTAAGGGTAAGTAACAAAAGACAAAAAGCAGAAGTTTTTAGAAATTTTATAGCCCCAAGGCTGACTGTTAGGCTATTTTAGAAGCGTAAGCAGTACAGTAGGCTCAGTAAGCTATTTTAATTGATTTGGTGCTTGGTGAGTCCCAAATCTAAAACCATGCTTAACACCCCACTCAAAGGGTATCGGGTGGAGTATTTTATCCTCAAGGGTCTGTGTCACAATTACTAACAGTTCTGATTCTTCAGTTAACTCACCCTTTGTTTGTACAGAATTCTAAAAGTAGGCGTTAGTGATGGAATTAATCTATCAGTATGCCTGGCTGATTCCAGTATTACCTCTCTTGGGAGCAATGCTAGTCGGTCTAGGGCTAATCTCGATCAATCAGGTGACAAACCGCCTGCGACAATTAAATGCTGTAGTCATTATCTCCCTCATGGGAGCTTCTATGGTTCTGTCGTCGGCCTTGCTGTGGAGTCAAATTCAAGGCCATGCACCTTACCTCCGCACCCTAGAATGGGCAACAGCAGGAAATTTTCACCTGACTATGGGCTACACTATTGACCACCTGACAGCCTTAATGCTGGTAATTGTCACCACAGTAGCAGTTTTGGTGATGATTTACACCGATGGTTACATGAGTCATGACCCCGGTTATGTGCGGTTTTATGCGTATCTGAGCTTATTTGGCTCTTCCATGTTAGGTTTGGTGGTCAGCCCCAACCTGGTACAAGTTTACATTTTCTGGGAATTGGTGGGGATGTGTTCCTACCTCCTGGTGGGCTTTTGGTATGACCGCAAAGCCGCAGCGGAGGCCTGCCAAAAAGCATTTGTTACAAACCGGGTCGGTGACTTCGGCTTATTATTAGGCATTTTGGGGCTGTTCTGGGCGACAGGAAGCTTTGATTTTATGGTGATGGGCGATCGCCTATCCAACCTAGTAGAAACTGGCTCTATTAGCAATTTCCTCGCCATTGTGTTGGCGATTTTAGTCTTCCTTGGACCTGTGGCTAAATCAGCCCAATTCCCACTCCATGTCTGGCTACCAGACGCAATGGAAGGTCCTACACCGATTTCTGCCCTCATCCACGCAGCGACAATGGTAGCAGCGGGTGTATTCCTCATTGCCCGGATGTATCCAGTATTTGAAAATGTGCCAGCAGCAATGAACGTAATTGCTTTTACTGGCGCATTGACGGCGTTTTTAGGGGCAACTATCGCCATTACCCAAAATGACATTAAAAAGGGTTTGGCTTATTCCACCATTTCCCAACTCGGTTACATGGTCATGGCCATGGGTGTGGGTGCTTACAGCGCCGGTTTATTCCACCTCATGACCCACGCTTATTTTAAAGCGATGCTATTCTTGGGTTCTGGTTCGGTAATTCATGGTATGGAAGCAGTTGTTGGTCATGACCCTGTATTAGCGCAAGATATGCGCTTAATGGGCGGACTGCGGAAATATATGCCCGTGACCGGTTTCACATTTTTGATTGGCTGCCTGGCCATTGCAGGGATTCCTCCCTTTGCTGGTTTCTGGTCAAAAGATGAAATTCTCGGTGCGGCTTTTGCTGCTAACCCCTTCCTGTGGTTTATTGGTTGGGTGACAGCAGGAATTACAGCTTTTTATATGTTTAGAATGTATTTCTCAACATTTGAGGGTAAATTCCGGGGTAATGACGAGAAAATCAAGGTAAAACTCAAAAATGCCGCTGCTGCTTTAGCACAGAAGTCAGGTACAGCCGAATTAGCTCCTAATTTCGGTCCTGGAGCGATGAAAAAGGGAGAATTAGATAGTCACTCCCATGACTCCCACAGCCATGAGCCTCATGAGTCTCCTTGGACAATGAGTTTACCCTTGGTGGTCTTGGCTGTTCCTTCTATGTTAATTGGTTTGGTGGGTACTCCCTACGCCAATTATTTTGAGCAGTTTATCTTTCCTCCTAGCGAAACTTTAGCTGAAGTGATGGAAAAGGCTGCGGAATTTGACCCCCATGAGTTTTATGTCATGGCGGGTAGTTCTGTGGCGGTTTCTGTGATTGGGATTACTTTCGCGGTGCTGATGTATTTGGCTCGCAAAATAGATCCGAGTGCGATCGCTAAAAATATTCAACCACTCTATGATTTATCCTTGAATAAATGGTACTTTGATGATATTTATCATCGTGTCTTTGTTCTCGGTTTGCGTCGTGTGGCTAGACAAGTTATGGAAGTTGATTTCCGCGTTGTTGACGGCGCTGTTAATCTCACGGGTTTCTTTACTCTTGTCAGTGGTGAAGGTTTGAAATACCTGGAAAATGGTCGGGTTCAATTCTATGCTCTGATCGTTTTTGGGGCTGTTTTGGGCTTGGTGATTTTCTTTGGTGTTACCTGATTTTAATGGGGCGGTTTGTCCGCCCCTGGATTGTTTTTTTTGCACGCAGAGGCGCAGAGACGCGGAGTTAATGAACCACGAAGGAGCGAAGGAAGAAGGGAAGAAGTTTGTAGGGTGCGTTAGGAGCGCGAAAATGGTATTAAATATAGATAAAGTTATAAAAGCGAAGTAAGCCACATTAATTCATGAAATTAAATTATTGTCTGAATCAGGATATCCAGGATTTAAGGATGTACAGGATGTAGAAAAAAAGTCATCTTTGAAAATCTCAAATATTCCTAGATAAGTATTCGTAAAAAATCCTATTAATCCTCTAATCCTGGGCATCCTGATTCAGACAAAATAAGTTATCAGAATTAAAATTAAAGACTAATTTATGTATTGTCAAAATACCAACTTCTCACGTCATGCTATCCAACAAATGTTTTATCGTCGCATTAGTAAAAAAGAAGTAGAAACTGTAATTGCTTATGGACAAATAATAGAAGAAAATCCTGATGATACACCATACCCCAGTTATTTAATATTAGATTTTGTAGAAGGTAAACCAATTCATGTTGTATTTTCCTATGATGAATCTACAGATATAGGATATGTAGTAACGGCTTATATTCCTGATGCTAATATTTGGTTAGATGGTTTTACAACTAGGAGACAAAAATAATGAAATGCGTAATTTGTAAACATGGAGAAACTAAACCCGGTTTAGTCACCGTCACCGTAGAAAGAGATGAATGTATTATTGTCTTGAAAAAAGTTCCCGCAGAAATTTGTGATAACTGTGGTGAATATTATTTAAGTGATGCAGTTACCGAACAAGTTTTGGACAAAGCAGAATTAGCAATTACTAAAGGAGTAGAATTAGAAATTATTAGGTATGCAGCTTAAATTTGAAAATATATGAATACTCAAATTAATGTTCCTCCTGCTGTTGATTATTTAATGTTGAAAAAAGCTTATGCCTATAGACTTTGAAAGTGCAAAGGTTTTTCTATTTCAGATTTTGAGCAATTAGTATAAAAAGGTAAAATGTAGATAGTAACAACTATCACTTCCAGCATAGTTAACAGATAAACGAGTATTAGCCGCAGCGGCAGCTTCAGGAAGATTCATCCCTATTTTTACTGGACTAATACTATTGATAGTTACTTTGGCTTGATCGGTGAGTTTTGTCTGTGCAATAACTGTTCCGACTGTGACAGGAAAAATTGTGATAGTGATAGTTGCAAAACTTAGTAATTTGGTTTTGTGATTCATCTGTTTGTTAATGGTATTTACCCAGTCTGACGTACCCTAGATATTTAATGTGACATTTGCTTAGGTTCTCTATCTAGATCCCGCAGATCACAAAATTCTCCTAGAATCCAATTTTACAATTGGTGTTTTGGGAAAGCATTACCAATGCATAGCATATTCTTGAGGAAATATTTATAATTAATTCCTAAATAACTAGATAACCAAGGCAGGTTTTTCTTTTAATAGGAATTGAGAAGTGATAAGTTATACTTATCACTTCCCATAAGACTACTCCTTACACTTATGGCAATTAGAACAGATAATCAGTAGGTGCAACCTCTAGCTAAAGATGCAGATTTGTTGCCAATGGCAATAAAATTGGTGTAATTTATTGCCATAGGTCAAATATTATTATTTACCTCGCAATATTTCTTCAACTTCTGTTAGCTTCACAGGTCCAGAAAAATTCTGACTGGTAATAATAAAAGAAGGTGTTCCCCCCAGTCCTAATTTTTGTGCTAATAATAGGTCATTTTGGATAGGTTTAATGGCTAATTTGCGGTCACTAGCAAATTTTGTGAGATTTAATTTTAGCTTTTTAGCTGTATCTAAATATAAAGTCTCACCCAATTGTTTTTGATTTGTAAATAAGGCATCATTATATTCCCAGAACTTACCTTGTTGAAATGCTGCCCAAGCTGCTGTAGCTGCTGGTAATGCTTGTTCATGAATTTGATAAAGGGGAAAATGTTTATAAACTAATGTGAATTTATTAGGATATTTTGCTAATAAATCCTTGAGATTTTTATGTGCTTCTGCACAATAGGGACATTCAAAATCCGAAAATTCTATCAATACAGTTTTTGATTTATTCGCACCAATTGTAGGAGAATCACCAATTATGGTTTTGGGATTTGTTTGCAAATTATTGATAAATTCTTGTCGTGATTGTTGTAGTTGCTGTTGTTGTTGCTGCTGATATGCTTCCACAGATTCAATAATGATTTCTGGGTTTTTGCGAATAATTTCTAGAACTTGTTGTTCTAGCTGGGTATCTATTTTATTATCAGCTTGAACGGGGAGTGACCAGCTTAAAATTAGGCAGATAAAGCTGAAAATTACTAAATTTCGGAAATGAGTAAAAATTTTGAACATTTGTCAATATTATAGAATTAGCAATGTAATTTTATCAACTAATGGAGAAAACGGCAATTATCTCAATTTTAGGGAATTATGCCTTTTATGAAAATATATATTTAAAACATATTTTAAAATTAAAACTGGGGTGAATACAAAAATAAATCATGAACAGTAGAATTTTGGTTATACCTGTATTTTTATTTACAGTTAGCCTAGTAAGTACAGTTGAAGCTGCAAATTATGAAGATATGAGACAGTTATTAGCAAGTAAACAATGTCCAAGATGTCTTCTCACCAATGCTGGTTTAGTCATGGCTGACTTAGCCGGATCAAATTTAAGCGGTGCTAATCTTGCTGGTGCGAATCTGAGTCGTGCTAATTTGACCGGTGCGGATTTACGAGGGGCAAATTTAAGCGGTGCAAGTTTATTTGGTGTGAATTTAAGCGAAGCTAAACTCAGTGGTGCAAACTTAACTGGTGCTGATTTAAGAAACACCTTTCTCATGAATGCTGAGTTGAAAGGTGCTAATATAAGGGGGACAAACTTTCAAGGTGCGGTAGGGATACCTTCGCAAATTGCAAAAGCAGAAGATTTTTACGCCTGGGGTTTAGCAGATGCAGAAAAAGGTAATCTTAAATCAGCTATTGATTATTTTAGCCAAGCGATCGCCCTCAAACCAGACTATGCTGGAGCATATTTAGCCCGTGGTGTCGCTAGTTATCAAGGTTTAGACAGAAAAAGGGCTTTAGAAGATGCCCAAAAAGCAGCAGAATTATTTGCAGAAGTCAAAAATACTGAAGGACTGAAAACAGCGCAAGCTTTCATTATAGAATTAAAAACACCCTACACAGAAAAAGTCAATGTAGGTAAACCCAGCTTTATGGATTTTGTGGGGAGTTTAGGTTCAGTCTTATTACAGTTTCTACCCTTCTAATCTAAAATTCATTCAATCATCATTTTCTATCTGCGTTCATCTGCGTTCATCTGCGGTTAATTACTCTAGAAATCTGATTAAATTTAGTAGGATACTCACAACTAAACAATAATCCTAAACAAGGAAAAAAATAGATGCCAGACAATTTTAAGAGTAAAGCTATCACACAGGGGGTACAGCGATCGCCAAATCGAGCCATGTTGAGGGCTGTTGGTTTTCAAGACGGAGATTTTGACAAAGCCATTGTCGGTATTGCCAATGGATACAGTATCATTACCCCTTGTAACATGGGGATTAACCAACTGGCACAAAGGGCAGAAACATCTGTAAAAAATGCTGGGGCAATGCCGCAAATTTTCGGTACAATTACCATTAGTGATGGTATTTCCATGGGAACAGAAGGGATGAAATACTCCCTAGTATCACGGGAAGTTATCGCTGACTCCATTGAAACAGCCTGTACAGGGCAAAGTATGGATGGTGTATTGGCCATTGGTGGTTGTGATAAAAATATGCCAGGAGCCATGTTAGCCATGGCCAGAATGAATATTCCTGCCATCTTTGTTTACGGTGGCACAATCAAACCCGGACATTATGACGGTAAAGACTTAACTGTTGTTAGTTCCTTTGAAGCCGTTGGTCAGTACAGTGCGGGAAAAATTGACGAAAATGAACTGTTAGCGGTTGAACGTAGTGCCTGTCCCGGTGCAGGGTCTTGTGGAGGAATGTTTACAGCCAATACCATGTCTTCAGCATTTGAAGCAATGGGCATGAGTTTACCCTATTCCTCCACCATGGCCGCAGAAGACCCAGAAAAAGCCGACAGTACGGAAAAATCGGCCATTGTCCTGGTTGAAGCCATTCGCAAACAAATATTACCTCGGACAATCATCACCCGTAAATCTATTGAAAACGCCATTTCTGTAATTATGGCGGTAGGTGGTTCTACTAATGCAGTTTTACATTTTCTGGCCATTGCCCGCGCTGCTGGTGTAGAACTAACAATAGACGACTTTGAAACCATTCGCGGCCGTGTTCCCGTTTTGTGTGATTTAAAACCTAGCGGTAGATATGTAGCCACTGATTTACACAAAGCCGGTGGTATTCCCCAAGTCATGAAAATGCTTTTAGTCCATGACTTACTCCATGGTGACTGTATGACTATTTCCGGGCAAACTGTCGCCGAAGTTTTAGCGGATATCTCCGCAGAACCACGTATAGACCAAGATGTAATTCGTCCCTGGAATAATCCCATGTATACTCAAGGACACTTAGCTATTCTCAAGGGCAACTTGGCCACGGAAGGAGCAGTAGCCAAAATTACTGGAGTCAAAAAGCCTGTAATTACCGGACCTGCCAGAGTATTTGAGTCGGAAGAGTCCTGTTTAGATGCGATTTTAGCAGGGAAAATCAAAGCAGGGGATGTGATTATTATTCGTTACGAAGGACCAAAGGGCGGACCTGGTATGAGAGAAATGCTGGCCCCTACCTCTGCTATTATCGGTGCCGGTTTAGGAGACTCTGTAGGATTAATTACCGACGGACGTTTTTCTGGTGGTACTTACGGTATGGTGGTCGGTCATGTTGCCCCAGAAGCGGCTGTAGGTGGTAATATAGCCTTAGTGGCAGAAGGTGATAGCATTACTATTGATGCTCATGCCCGGTTGTTACAACTTAATGTATCAGATCAAGAATTAGCGACTCGTCGTGCAAATTGGCAACCACTTCCACCCCGATATACTAAAGGGGTACTAGGAAAATATGCCAAACTGGTATCTTCTAGTAGTGTGGGTGCTGTGACAGATTTGAATTTATTTACTAATTAGTAATAACTGATTATATCACATCCCGGATTTATTGAATAAGTCCGGGATTTGTATTTTCTATTAGGATATTTTATATTTTTTATCTTGATTTGAGGACTAAGGTTTTGATAGGAATAAAAAACATCAATATACATGATTTATCTATTTGGGTGGAACAAGCAAAAACCCAAGCAGCACAAGGAAAAGTTATTGAACGCATTCCCCAATTAGCTATGGCTAACCCTCACTGGTTTGCTGTTAATATAATTTGTAAATCACATGAAAATTACAGTTTAGGAAATACAGATTGCATATTTCCATTTATGAGTGCAATTAAACCGTTTTCTCTACTCTATTTATTGGAACAATTCACTGCAAAACGGATTTTACAATGGGTTGGTATTCAACCCTCGACCGCACCTTTTAATTCTTTAGCGCAATTAATAGCAGACAATGGACATCCTCGCAACTCAATGATCAATAGTGGTGCTATTACTCTCGCTGATAAGTTTCCAGGAAAAGATAGCCATGAATCTACACAATTGTTTTGTACATGGTTAAATGAGTTAGCAGGTACTAATCTATATATAGATTTAGATGTTCTTACTTCAGTTCGTGCTAATCGTTCTCCTATAAATATAGATATTACTAATTGTCTCTATGAAGCTGGAAATGTAAATAATATTAAATTTGCTCTTGACGTTTATGAACAAATATGCTGTATATCTGGAAGAGTACAAGATTTAGCGAAACTGGGAAAAATACTAGCTTGTGAAAGCGATTTTATCAATAATCAAAACCGTCAAATTGTGAATGCAGTCATGTTAACCTGTGGTTTATATGAAGTTTCCGCAGAATATAGTATCAAAATTGGTTTACCCATGAAATCAGGTATTAGTGGTGGACTTGTAACTATAGTACCAAATCAGGGAGCAATAGCCAGCTACAGTCCTGCTTTAGATAATGCGGGTAATTCTGTAGCTGGTTTAGCACTAATGGAAACTTTATCTCAAAATTTACAATTGAGTATTTTTTATTAATTACTCTTTAAGTTGAGATTTGATATTTCCCATTGTTTGAGGAACTGAATCTGTATCTAGTTGATTTGGATTTGATTCTAGTGGTTCTGTTACCTCTGACTGTTGTTCTGTTTTTGATGCTGGTATTTCTGTAACGTCAGCAGGTTTAACTTCGGTAATTGACTGTTGTTCTGTTTTTGGTGCTGGTGTTTCTGTAATGTCAGCAGGTGTAGTTATGGGAATTAATTGTTGTTCTGTTTTTGGTGCTGGTGTTTCTGTAACGTCAGCAGGTTTAACTTCGGGAATTGACTGTTTTTCTGTTTTTGGTACTGGTGTTTCTGTAACGTCAGCAGGTTTAACTTCGGGAATTGACTGTTTTTCTGTTTTTGGTACTGGTGTTTCTGTAACGTCAGCAGGTTTAACTTCGGGAATTGACTGTTTTTCTGTTTTTGGTACTGGTGTTTCTGTAACGTCAGCAGGTTTAACTTCGGGAATTGACTGTTTTTCTGTTTTTGGTACTGGTGTTTCTGTAAAACTAGGTTTAGCAACCGGAGTTTTAACTGTATAATTCTGGTCTACAATGCCACGGACTTCATCTGCTGTCAATTCTCCTCTAACAATTTTTGAAAGAGTATCTTGACTATTGGGCTGATAGTTAATTAATCTGATAGTGGTGTTAAAGGCATTTTTTACAGGTTGTCCTTGATTATTGAGAAATTCTAATTTTACCCAAGTTTTGCCAGGTTTAAAGCCTTTAAGATAAATTGGTTGCCAACGATCAAGAATGAAACTTTCACCATTGATTGTGCTACGAATACGCCAATTGCTCATCATATCATCAGGATTAGTTTCCGCGACACTGTGCAACGGTGCATTAGTTAAGTAAAAATCCAACATAATTGGTTCTGCACCATAATTACCATTAGGACGACTGTAAGTAAGTAAAGGTAATTTAGCATCAGGATTATTTTCCTCAGTTTTCGTCAAAATATGAAATGTAGTTTGAGCATACGCACCTTCATTTTTAAAACTTTCATGCCACGGACGAGAAGCAAAAACGCGGAGAGTATGAGTACCTGGAGATAAATTTGGTAATACCACCGATTGATTTAGGTCATAAACCGCTATATAAGGTTCGTTATCTAAAATTAGGTGCAAATGGGGTCCAAGTTGCCATTGAGGGTCTTTAAATATTGGTAAGTCCTTAACCTGCAAACGAACGTTAACGGTATTTTCCTGAAGAACTTCATCTATTTGGGGACTGAGAATACTAACTTGGGGTTGATAACTTTCCAGACTAGGACGCAATGCTTGAATAACATCTGGTGGTGCAGTTTCCGAAAACGTCCCCGAAATTTCTGAAGCTGGTGGTGCTTTAACCTGGGGCTGAATAGATGGTTCTTTGCTGCTTACTGATTCAACGCAACTGGTTAAACTTACAATTAGAACTAACGCGACAACCCATTTAATAATTGGGAGTCTATTTGATAAAATTCGCTGAAAAGTTTTTATCCACCCAGTGTTCATGTTTTGATCCTGTAATAGTTTTTAACAATTAACGCAATCATTGTGACGCAAATTATGACTCATGGACTATGGAATAAAAGCATAAATCTATGGCCAGAGTTATAAATTTACTGACTTTTTTCTGATTACAATGGCAAACAAGTAATTTTTTTGACTGAATCTCTGGACAAAAATTTGCTTTTAGACGGCCAAATTTGGTCAAAAGTCTTTGAATAGCAAGTTTTTAAGCTGCTTTAAGTATAAATCATTTAATTTACAAATTGTTGTTATTTGTAAATTAAATGAAGAGTCTATTGACATTTGGACAATATATGAATTTGTAAAGTAGATGAGACCAGAAATTTGGCTATTTTTAATTATTGTTAACAGGTGTATAACAATGAGCAAGTTCAGACTCTATAATTCAACAGAAACAACTTTTCTTTTCCACACGACAACCGCATCGCCAGACCAGAGCAATCTGAAAAGAGCGACTGTGTTATTCTAGGTGGTATTCATGATTCCCCATTCCTTATAGAGAGGAGGTCGAATGACGATTAGTCCTCCGGAGCGAGAGGAAAAAAAAGCAAGAGTGATCGTTGACAATGACCCGGTTCCTACCTCATTTGAAAAATGGGCAAAGCCAGGGCATTTCGAGAGATCCTTAAGCAGAGGACCAAAAACCACAACCTGGATTTGGGACCTCCACGCCCTCGCCCATGATTTTGATACACATACAAGCGATTTAGAAGACATCTCCCGCAAGATATTCGCCGCTCACTTCGGCCATTTGGCTGTAGTAGCAATCTGGTTGAGCGGAATGTTATTCCATGGCGCTAAGTTCTCTAACTACGAAGCTTGGCTGGCTGATCCATTAGGAGTCAAGCCCAGCGCTCAGACAGTTTGGTCTATTGTTGGACAAGACATTTTAAACGGTGATATGGGCGGCGGTTTCCGCGGCATTCAAACCACCTCCGGCTTGTTCCAAGTATGGCGTGGCTGGGGTATCACTAGCTCCTACCAGCTATATGTAACTGCAATTGGCGGCTTGGTATTAGCAGGCTTGTTCTTATTTGCTGGCTGGTTCCATTACCACAAACGCGCTCCTAAACTGGAATGGTTCCAGAATGTGGAGTCAATGCTGAATCATCACTTATCAGTGTTGCTAGGCTGCGGTTCTTTGGGATGGGCTGGTCACTTAATCCATGTATCTGCACCAATCAACAAACTGTTGGATGCTGGTGTAGCCGCTAAGGACATCCCTCTGCCTCATGAGTTGCTGTTTGATACAGCAAAAATGGCAGAATTATATCCTGGTTTCGCCAGTGGTTTAACACCATTCTTCACCTTAAATTGGGGAGCTTATGCTGATATACTCACATTTAAGGGTGGTTTAAACCCAGTTACAGGCGGCTTGTGGATGACTGATATTTCTCATCACCACCTAGCGATCGCTGTACTGTTCATCGTTGCTGGTCATATGTACCGTACCAACTGGGGTATCGGTCATAGCATCAAAGATATTCTAGAAGCTCATAAAGGTCCTTTCACTGGCGAAGGTCACAAAGGTCTTTACGAAAACCTCACCACCTCTTGGCACGCTCAGTTGGCTACTAACCTAGCTTTCTTGGGTTCATTGACAATCATCATCGCCCATCATATGTACGCGATGCCTCCCTATCCTTACTTGGCGACGGACTACGCAACACAATTGTGTATCTTCACTCACCATATTTGGATTGGTGGTTTCTTGATTGTTGGTGGTGCGGCTCACGCGGCCATCTTCATGGTGCGGGATTACGATCCTGTTGTTAACCAAAACAACGTTTTAGATCGCGTGATTCGTCACCGTGACGCTATCATTTCTCACCTTAACTGGGTTTGTATTTTCTTAGGCTTCCACAGCTTTGGTTTGTACATTCACAATGACACCATGCGTGCTTTGGGTCGTCCCCAAGATATGTTCTCCGACAGCGCAATTCAATTACAGCCAGTATTTGCTCAGTGGGTGCAAAACCTGCACACATTAGCTCCTGGTAACACAGCACCTAACGCTCTTCAAGTAGTTAGTCATGCTTTTGGTGGTGGAATTGTAGCTATCGGCGATAAGATCGCTATGATGCCCATTACATTGGGTACAGCGGACTTCATGGTTCACCACATCCACGCATTCACCATTCACGTTACTGTTCTCATCTTGCTTAAAGGTGTATTGTACGCCCGCAGTTCTCGTCTGATTCCAGACAAGGCTAACTTAGGCTTCCGATTCCCTTGCGATGGTCCAGGTCGTGGCGGTACTTGCCAAGTTTCCGGTTGGGATCATGTCTTCCTGGGACTGTTCTGGATGTATAACTCCCTATCAATTGTAATTTTCCACTTTAGCTGGAAGATGCAATCTGATGTCTGGGGAACAGTAGACCCAGATGGCACAGTAAACCACATTACTGGTGGCAACTTTGCAGAAAGCGCTATCACCATCAATGGTTGGTTACGTGACTTCCTGTGGGCGCAAGCTACACAAGTAATTAACTCCTACGGAACAGAATTGTCCGCTTACGGATTAATGTTCTTAGGCGCTCACTTTGTTTGGGCGTTCAGCTTAATGTTCCTGTTCAGCGGTCGTGGCTACTGGCAAGAACTAATTGAGTCCATCGTTTGGGCGCACAATAAACTGAAAGTAGCCCCAACAATTCAGCCTCGCGCACTGAGCATCACTCAAGGTCGGGCTGTAGGTGTGGCTCACTACCTATTAGGAGGAATCGCCACCACTTGGGCATTCTTCCACGCACACATCCTTTCAGTAGGATAAAAATCAGTGGAATTTTGGGTTTTGGATTCTAAGATTTTAGATTCAATCCAAAATCCAAAATCTAGAATCTAAAATTTTGCTGACACTTGATGGCTAAAGGTCAGAGGACAGATCACACCTATGGCAACAAAATTTCCAAAATTTAGCCAGGATCTCGCACAGGACCCGACTACGCGTCGGATTTGGTATGCGATCGCTACAGGCAACGACTTTGAAAGCCACGATGGCATGACGGAAGAAAATCTTTACCAAAAGATTTTCGCTACGCACTTCGGTCACTTGGCAATCATCTTCCTGTGGGCATCCAGCCTCCTGTTCCACGTGGCCTGGCAAGGTAACTTTGAACAGTGGATTAAAGATCCCCTGCACGTCCGTCCCATTGCCCATGCAATTTGGGACCCTCACTTTGGTGAAGCAGCAATTGAAGCTTTCACCCAAGGCGGTGCAAGCAATCCCGTAAACATTGCTTACTCCGGTGTTTACCACTGGTGGTACACCATCGGGATGCGGACAAACACCGAACTATACACTGGTTCCGTTGGTTTGCTCCTGTTGGCAGCATTGTTCCTATTTGCTGGTTGGTTACATTTACAACCCAAGTTCCGTCCTAGCCTCTCTTGGTTCAAGAGCGCTGAACCCCGTCTGAACCACCACCTCGCTGGTTTGTTCGGTGTTAGCTCCTTAGCTTGGACTGGTCACTTGGTTCACGTTGCTATTCCTGAATCCCGTGGTATTCACGTGGGTTGGGATAACTTCCTGAATGTAGCTCCCCATCCAGCAGGTTTAACTCCTTTCTTCACAGGTAACTGGGGCGTTTACGCTCAAAACCCTGACACCGCTGGCCATTTATTTGGTACTTCCACCGGTGCTGGAACTGCGATTCTCACCTTCTTGGGCGGTTTCCACCCCCAAACAGAATCCTTGTGGTTGACTGACATGGCTCACCACCACTTGGCGATCGCAGTTTTGTTCATCATTGCTGGTCATATGTACCGGACTAACTTCGGAATTGGTCACAGCATCAAAGAAATGCTGAACTCCAAATCTGGTTTAGTTCCCGGTAGCAAAAGCGAAGGTCAGTTCAACCTGCCCCACCAAGGTCTTTACGACACCATCAACAATTCCCTGCACTTCCAGTTGTCATTAGCTTTGGCATCTTTGGGAACTATTTGTTCCTTGGTAGCGCAGCATATGTACGCTCTGCCTCCTTATGCCTTCATCGCTAAGGACTACACAACACAAGCAGCGTTGTACACCCACCACCAGTACATCGCTGGTTTCTTGATGGTTGGTGCTTTTGCTCACGCAGCAATCTTCTGGGTTCGTGACTACGACCCCGAACAAAACAAAGGTAACGTTCTTGACCGGATGTTACAGCACAAAGAAGCGATCATTTCCCACCTTAGCTGGGTATCTCTCTTCTTAGGCTTCCACACCTTGGGCTTATACGTTCACAACGATGTAGTAGTTGCTTTCGGTACTCCTGAAAAGCAAATCTTGATTGAACCAGTATTTGCTCAATTCATCCAAGCTGCCCAAGGTAAAGCTTTGTATGGCTTGAATGTACTGTTGTCTAACCCCGACAGTATTGCTTACACCGCTTACCCCAATGCTGGTAACGTTTGGTTGTCTGGCTGGTTAGATGCCATCAACTCAGGCACAAATTCCTTGTTCCTGACCATTGGCCCTGGCGACTTCTTGGTTCACCACGCTTTCGCTTTGGCTATCCACACCACCACCTTGGTACTCGTTAAGGGTGCTTTGGATGCTCGTGGTTCTAAACTGATGCCCGATAAAAAGGACTTCGGTTATGCGTTCCCTTGCGACGGTCCAGGCCGTGGCGGTACTTGCGATATCTCCGCATGGGACTCTTTCTACCTGTCTATGTTCTGGATGTTGAACACCATTGGTTGGGTAACTTTCTACTGGCACTGGAAACATCTAGGGATTTGGCAAGGTAACGTTGCTCAGTTCAACGAAAACTCTACTTACCTCATGGGCTGGTTCCGTGATTACCTCTGGGCTAACTCTGCTCAGTTGATTAACGGTTACAACCCCTACGGCATGAATAACTTGTCTGTTTGGGCTTGGATGTTCCTTTTTGGACACCTCATCTGGGCTACTGGTTTCATGTTCCTCATCTCTTGGAGAGGTTACTGGCAAGAGTTAATTGAAACCTTGGTTTGGGCGCACGAACGTACTCCTTTAGCTAACTTGGTTCGCTGGAAGGACAAGCCCGTTGCTCTCTCCATTGTTCAAGCTCGTGTGGTTGGTTTAGCTCACTTCACTGTTGGCTACATCGTTACCTATGCAGCGTTCCTCATTGCTTCTACTGCTGGTAAGTTCGGTTGATCTTAACTACTGGTTGTAGGTAATTAAAAATCCCCTGCCTCAAGGTGGGGGATTTTTTTTAATGGGCGGGCAAGATGCCCACCCCACAAGACCACAAGAGGATTTTTTTAATGGGCGGGCAGGATGCCCACCCCACAAGAGGTGTAAACTATAAGAGATGTATATAAACTACAAAAAATAAAAAGAATGTAATTTTCTGTTTAGAGGATGGGAAATATAAAGATAGGGCAGGCAAGATGCCTATCCTACAATAAACCTAGAAAATATTTTTCTGTTATGGAAGAAGCAAGGTTAAAAATTTACCATAGGATGTTACCTCATTGGGAGTTAGATGGGGCAAGTTATTTTATTACTTTTAATACTTGGGAAAAGTTAGAACTTAACCCAGAAGCTAGGGAAATAGTTTTGAATAGTTGTTTATTTTTTAATAATCAAAGATATAAGATATTTGTCTTTGTGGTGATGATAGATCATGTACATTTACTGATGCAGCCTTTACTTAAATCAGAAAATGAGTATTGGTCTCTTAGTAGCATTATGAGTAGTATCAAAGGTTATAGTGCTAAACAGATTCCCAAGGTGATGAAACATATAGGAACTATTTGGCAAGATGAGCGATATGACAGAATTGTCAGAAATGAAGAAGAGTTTCAAGCATATTGGCAATATATCAGACAAAATCCTGTAGAAGCAGGACTGTCATCAACACCAGAAGATTACCCTTACTTGTGGCAAACCTCAGAATAACCTGAATTATTACATCCCCTCTCTTGTGGGGTGGGCATCTTGCCCGCCCTTGGCAACTAAACTCAGAATAACCTGAATTATTACATCCTCTCTCTTGTGGGGTGGGCATCTTGCCCGCCTTTGGCAACCAAGCTCAGAATAACCTCAATTATTACATCCCCTCTTGTGGGGCAGGGCATCTTGCCTGCCAAAGGTATATAAGATAAGATAATTAATGTATTAGAAAAATGTTTGTTTTTGTCATTGGATACTAAAAAAGTTTATGACTCAAAATACAAATAAAGCAAATGCTAGAATTAATCGAGAAAAAGCTGAAAGTATTCTCAAGAGATTTTTAAAAAATGAAGATTATAGCGTTTTAGCTGTTAATGGAAAATGGGGTATTGGAAAAACCCATCTAGTACAAAATTTTTTATATGAACATACAAAAAGCTATTATTACTATGTTTCTATCTTTGGTATTTCTTCAATTGAACAATTAAAAGCAAGGTTAATAGCTAATTATAAAAACGATCTAAAGTCTGATAGTCAATCTTCTCAAACAAAAACTGAATTAGTTTTTAATTTTATAAATAAATATATAAAAACTTTTTTTGAATGGTTGAATCGCATCTTTGGAAAAATTGAGAAAACACCAAAACTAGATATTTTGGGTGGACTATCAGGCTCAGTAATTTCTATTGCTGGTGATTTAGCACTTGAGATATTTTTTAATTCAATAGTTAGAGAAAATTCAATTATATGTATTGATGATCTTGAAAGAAAATCTAAAATACCTCTAGAAGAAATACTTGGATTTGTTGAGAATCTAGTGCAAGAACGTAAATGCAAAATTATCCTAATTTATAATGAAGATGAGCTAGAAGATAAAAAAGTATTAGACCGTTATCGAGAAAAAGTAATTGATAGAGAATTTACACTTAATCCAACAGTTGATGAAAACTTAGATTTCAGATTTAAGGATCATCATTATCTAGATTATCTAGAGATAATTAAAAAGGTTTTTAAAGAGACGGAAACAAATAATATTCGAGTTATACGCAAAACTGAATGGCTTATTAAGGAACTTATTCCCTTAATGGAGAATTGGGAGGATAGTTTACGTCATCAAGTTATAAAAAATTGTATTATTATTACTGCCGCAAAACTCGACACAGACTTTTGTAAACGCTGGTCTATTAATGGTATCCATCCTATTGATATTATATTATCATTATCGTACACTCCTCAACAATATTATGAAAAATCTCAAGGTGAAGATAGGGAAACTGCTGGAAAGAAATTTGAATTTCAGATGAAAATAATAAAAATGGGTTATAGCAATCTAGAAGAACTAGATGAATTAATCAGTCAGTTGGTTAATACTCCATTATCTGATTCCATTGAGTTGCAGTTTAGAGAAAAAGGTCATATTCTCAATGAAAGAGAAAAAAGCAATCAAATTATTAAAAAATTGAATGATCTTGCAAATAATCTTTACAAGTCTAAATACTATAACTCATTTGCAGATAATGAACAAGATATTATAGATGGAATTATTAGTTTTCTTGACCAGAATTATCTTAATTTAAGTATTGCAAAATTTGAAGAAATTGCAAGATTTACATCAGTATTAGGAGGTGATATTTCTAAATATGAAAAACCTTTGTTAGAAAAAATATTAAAGGATATCTTAGAATCTAATTCTTATGAAAATTTAAGTGCCTTTAGAAATAAGCTGAGTAAATATCCTGATTTGGAAGAATCTTTTAACAAGAAAATTGATGAATATCACCAAACATTAGATATTACTACAGCAGTGAAAAATATAATGAATTCTGATCCCTCTTCAAGATCACTAACACTACAAAAAGATATTGAATTTTTAAGAAGTCTTACTGTTGATAAATACTGTCAATGGCTTCAAAAAGGGCATCCTGAATTAATTGATATGGTTAAATGGGTTATTGATTCCGATTATAACCCTGCACCCAAAAATTTAAAACAAGCTATTTGCATATTAGCTGAATGTACTAGAATTAATAAAATTAGGGCTAAGTATCTTTACAATATAGACATAGATAATACTTGTAATGGTGATAACACAAATTAATGGTTGAAAAATATATTCATTCAAGTTATATAATGGGGGCGGGCAAGATGCCCACCCCACAAGAGTTTTTGAAGATTTGGATTTGCATATTAAATACTAAGTAGCTTACTAAATGCTTATTATCAGGCTAATTACAAAACCATATATCCTAAAATTAAATTAGCTATAACAGCCGCAACATTGATGTTAAATTATAACATAACCGGTTAATTACTCCCTTCCAGGCACAAGATATTAACTAAAAAGTGTTAGTTGAAAATCCCCTTACTTTACCAAATACTAATATGTCCTTTGTTCCCTTACATATTCACAGTGATTACAGCTTGCTTGATGGTGCTAGTCAACTACCAGAATTGGTAGATCGAGCGATCGCATTAGGAATGAAAGCGATCGCCCTCACAGATCATGGTGTCATGTATGGGGCTGTGGAACTGATCAAAATCTGCCGCAGTAAGACGATTAAGCCAATTATTGGCAACGAAATGTATATCATTAATGGTGAAATTGACAAACAAGAACGTCGTCCTAAATATCATCAAGTCGTATTAGCAAAAAATACTCAAGGCTATAAAAATTTAGTTAAAATCACCACCATTTCTCACCTGCAAGGAGTACAAGGTAAAGGCATTGTTTCCCGTCCTTGTATTAATAAGGATTTACTCAAACAATATAAGGAGGGGTTAATAGTCACCAGTGCTTGTTTAGGAGGAGAAATTCCCCAAGCAATTCTTAGTAATCGGCCAGATATAGCCAGGAAAATTGCTAAATGGTATAAAGAAGTATTTGGTGAAGATTTTTATTTAGAAATTCAAGATCATGGTTCTCAAGAAGACCGAATTGTGAATGTAGAAATCGTCAAAATTGCCAGGGAATTAAACATTAAATTCATCGCCACAAACGACTCCCATTTTATCTCTTGTTTTGATGTAGAATCCCATGATGCCTTACTTTGTATTCAAACAGGTAAACTCATTAGCGAAGATAAAAGAATGCGGTACAGCGGCACAGAATACCTCAAATCATCTGAGGAAATGCACCAGCTATTCCGTGACCATTTAGCCGATGATATCATTGCCGAAGCGATCGCCACAACAGAAGAAATTGCGGATAAAGTTGAACCTTATCACATCATGGGTGATCCACAAATTCCCACACCCACAATCCCTTCAGGACATACAGCAGATACTTATACAGAGGAGGTTGCATGGTTGGGACTTTTAGAAAGATTAAATCGCAAATCTCGCAACGAAGTAGATCCGGTCTATAAAGAAAGATTGGAATATGAATTAAAAATGATTCAGCAAATGGGATTTTCCACCTACTTTTTAGTAGTTTGGGACTATATTAAATTTGCAAGAGACAATAATATTCCCGTTGGTCCAGGACGGGGTTCTGCGGCAGGTTCTTTAGTAGCTTATGCTATGAGAATCACGAATATTGACCCTGTACATCATGGTTTATTATTTGAAAGATTTCTCAATCCTGAACGTAAATCAATGCCGGATATTGATACAGATTTCTGCATTGATAAACGAGATCAGGTAATTGAATATGTCACTGAAAAATATGGGGTTGAGAGAGTAGCCCAAATTATTACTTTTAACCGTCTGACATCAAAAGCAGTGTTAAAAGATGTGGCTAGAGTGTTAGATATTCCCTACAATGAATCTGACAAAATGGCGAAAATGATTCCTGTAGTCCGGGGTAAACCTACAAAATTGAAAGTGATGATTTCCGATGAAACTCCCGAACCAGAATTTAAAGCCAAATATGATAATGATCCCACTGTGCGGCGCTGGATTGATATGGCCATGCGAATTGAAGGTACTAACAAAACCTTCGGTGTTCATGCTGCTGGTGTGGTTATTTCCGCAGAACCATTAGATGAACTTGTTCCCTTACAACGCAATAATGACGGTTCTGTAATTACCCAATATTTCATGGAAGATTTGGAATCTTTGGGATTATTAAAAATGGACTTTTTGGGTTTACGGAACTTAACCTTAATTCAAAAAACCATTGATTTAATTGAACAAAGTCAAGGATATCGTATTGATCCTGATGAAATCACAAAACAGGAAAGAAAGGCACAAAAAATATTAGCTAAGGGTGAACATACTAGCTTACCAAAAGATGTGACTAAAGCTTATTCACTATTAGAAGCAGGTGATTTAGAAGGCATATTTCAATTGGAGTCTTCAGGGATGAAACAAATAGTGCGAGATTTGAAACCTTCTAATATTGAAGATATTTCTTCTATTCTCGCACTTTATCGTCCTGGTCCATTAGATGCAGGATTAATTCCTAAATTTATTAATCGCAAACATAAACGAGAAGAAATTGAATATGATACTCAAATTTTAGAACCGATATTAAATGAAACCTATGGAATCATGGTTTATCAAGAGCAAATTATGAAAATTGCTCAAGACATGGCAGGTTATAGTTTAGGACAAGCTGATTTACTCCGTCGCGCTATGGGGAAAAAGAAAGTATCGGAAATGGAGAAACAAAAGCAAAATTTTATTGATGGTTCTGCAAAAAATGGTGTAAAATCCCAAGTTGCTGAACATTTATTTGCGGATATGTTAAAATTTGCCGAATATTGTTTAAGTTATGATACAGAAATTTTAACTGTTGAATATGGTTTTTTAGAAATTGGGGAAATTGTGGAAAAGCAAATTGAATGTAAAGTTTATACTGTTGATAGTAATGGCATACTTTATACTCAACCTATTGCCCAATGGCATCATCGCGGACAGCAAGAAGTCTATGAATACTTATTAGAAAATGGGGCAATTATTCGCGCTACCAAAGACCATAAGTTTATGACTGAAGCAGGGGAAATGTTACCCATTGATGATATTTTTACCCAAGGCTTAGATTTATTACAATTGGCAGATTTATAGCAGAAGACAAGGAGCAGAAAAATATCTATTCCCTGTTCCCTGAATTGTTACGAGGGAATTTAAAAATCAATACAGTTAATCCCAAAACTCTTTTTGAAAACGAACCACAGAGTCACAGAGAACACAGACAAAAGAGAATCATAGGTTCTTGGTTGCAGAAACCTATGCTTTTTTCGTAAAAGCTGTGTTATTATTAATATGTGAATCATCCTGGAGGTTAATGACAATGACTCAAGAATTAATAGACCTCAGAAACAGCATTTTACAAGGAAATTATCTAGATGCTTTAGCAATTATTGATGAATTAGAAGGAATGAGTAAACAAGCAATATTGAGAAATATAGAATCTTACTTAAAGATATTACTAATTCACTTAATTAAAAATCAAATAGAACAAAGATTGACAAATTATTGGATGGCTTCTATTCGTAATTCAATTAGAGAAATTCAAAAAATCAACTTGAAAGAAAATAAAAAATCCTATTATGTCAATTATGATGAATGGGAAAATTTAATAGAGGAAGAAGTAATTGAAGATGCGATCGCTGATGCTAGTATAGAAATCATGAATGGCAAATATACCCGTTCTCAATTATCAGAGATATTAGATAGAAAGCCAATTATAACAACAGCTATGACATTTTTATTCTTAACTTATACCTATTCACCAAAAGAACTACCAGCTATTATGGATGATTATCTCAGTCAGTTACCAAATGATAAAAATTGGTAATTTTTCGTTGTTTTTTGGTTGTTCTTCTTTCCGTACTCTAGCAAATAATTGATTAATGGTACGGAAGTGATCATAAAATTTCACATGATAGTATAATTAAAACTTATATAAATACAATCATACTTTTAATATTCCTAACTTAGTAAAATTCAATTTTAGATTTTCTTAATAATTAATTGAGAATTATTTTTATTTAGCAACGAGCTTGCAATACTTTCGGCGATTTGCTAGAATTATTGAGAATTTCATAATTGGGTTCTTATTGTCAATTTTGCACCCTGCTAAAAAGATGATCTTTAAAAGTCTTTATTTGTAGTCGTTTCGGAGATCTATTTTGAAAAAAAATACAAAACTTTACAAATTAGCAGTGGGTTGAAAGACTAAATTGGGGAAAAATTATTCAGCAAATAATGTAATTTGGAGGATAGTACAAATGTACTATTGACAAATAGGGTAAATTATGGTAAATGAGGATGGTTTTTGGTGGTAGGTAGGGTTAATAAGCAGCTAAGGATTTCTGAGAATTTAGTTTTTGTTAGTGCGCTAAAGCTCTATATATTGTATCTATAATATGGAGACGTTTCATAAAACGTCCCCACATGGTTTTTGGGAGATATTGAGAACCTACACCCAACTAACAATAAAGTCTTGGTTAGTGAGATTTAGTCCAGGGGAAAGTTGAGCTAATGCTACCTGTGAACCAGAACCCAAAGCATCAGCATCAAAATAGACTATACCATTACTATTATTATAGATAATGCTATTAGTCCAAGAATTGGCACTTGTCCCCATAGAAAATACAATGGGAGCTAGTGCATTAGTTACCCCATCTGTCCACACCAGAGAATTAAAGCCAGTTCCAAACAATTCTATCTTGTCTCCTTGTGCCTTAGAAAAGTCGGTAATGGTGTCCATCCCGTCGGAGGGAGAATTAAACCTGAACCTATCTGCACCAAGTCCACCTGTCAGAGTGTCCTGTCCTCCTAATCCCAAGAAGGTGTCATTTGCAGAACCTCCGACTAGGTTATTATTGGTTGCATCTCCGGTTAAGGTTAATGGTCCAGCCGTATCATCATTAGTAATAGTTCCCGTCACGGCTGTAGTTGTACCAACAGTGTAACCTGTTCCTGTAGCTAGAGTTAAAGCCACGGTTTCATTACTTTCCACAGTGGTATCG
>NZ_KE384667.1:47427-47645 GCF_000426925.1 Dolichospermum circinale AWQC310F
TGTTGGTTGTTGCTCCTGTACGGGTGAAGGTGTAAATGAGATTGGCTGTACCATCTTCAGTGACGCTACTGGGTGATACTGCTAGGGTAATGGTGGGAGAAGCAACAACATCATCACTAGTAATAGTTCCCGTCACGGCTGTAGTTGTCCCAACAGTGTAACCTGTTCCTGTAGCTAGAGTTAAAGCCACGGTTTCATTACTTTCCACAGTGGTATCG
>NZ_KE384667.1:48213-57384 GCF_000426925.1 Dolichospermum circinale AWQC310F
AGAACCTCCGGGATTTTGACCCAAAGTTAAATATTTGTAAGCGTTATTAACTAAAGAATCATTATTAGTTGCGGCTAGATCACTAGAAAGCTCCCAGAAGAACATACCTCCTAAACCTTTATCTTTGATATAGTTAGTCTTGATGCCAATTGACTGACTATCTTCGTAGGAACTAAACATTCCACGCTGGTCGGTAGGACTGTAAATATAGGGAACTTTTGCAATATCATCCCAGTAACGGGTATACACACTTGGTTGAGTTTGGAGTCTATTATACAAATCTTTATAATCATAAACACCAGTTGCCCAAGTTCCACTAGCCTTACCACTAGATGACTGGAATAATCCGTTATTTATATTAGGTACACCAGCCCAACCATATCCATAAGCAGGTGCGCCTAGAACTATATCTTCCGCTGCAACCCCCGCATTCAGATAACCCTGTATGGTAGAGTCTATAGATTGCTGCCCGGAGGCGGCATATAAAGGAGCATTATGGTTAGTGGTTGATTCAAACGTAGAGCCATGATAATCATAGGCCATCAGATTGAAGAAATCGATGTATTGGGAGATTTGTGATAACTCAAAATTAGCCATAGTTGAAGAACTAGCTGGAGAAGCAACGGTAAGCTGATATTGTTTCCCATCTATAGCTTGTTGTTTATTTAACTCTTGCCGTAATGTTTGTAGCAATAAAGTGTAATTCTGTTTATCTTCTGGACGGTTGATATTTCCTGCTTCTCCTCCACTAACAGGGTATTCCCAATCAATATCCAATCCATCAAAACCATATTTAACCATTAACTGCACCGCAGAGGTGGCGAATTTGGTACGTAAAGAGTTAGTAGAAGCAGCGTCAGAGAAGGGACTAGAAAGTGTCCAACCTCCAACAGACATCATGGTTTTCAGATTAGGATTATTTTGTTTTAAGGCTTTGAGTTCAGCCAAATTACCCGCTAGTCCTGCCTGTGACTGTTGCCAAGTATATTTTCCACCAAATGTCTGTTGTATATCAGCCCAAGGATCTGTGAGTGCTACTTCTCCATTTTCTATTTTTGTAAAGGCGTAGAAAACATGGGTAAGTTTATCCGCAGGAATATCTTGTACCTGAAAATTACGTTCGTATGTACTCCAGTTTGTGTAATATCCACCTACGACATAATTGGGTAAAACAGCAGTATAAGCCTCCATTGCCTGAATTTGCAAAGCCAGAGGCGCTTCAATTAATCCTGTGGCATATTCTAACAGCCAATCTCCACCCAATGCAGCACTACCAGTCCAGTCATCAGATGCAGCTACATCTGCCCCGGTCAGTTGACTAATTTGCTGGACAAAAGCTTTACCAATAACCCCCCCAGCCACGTCACAACCATACAGCAGAATGTCTCCTGTGGTAGTGAGAGATTGACCCCACTGCTGTAATTGTGAACTATAGCTATTGAGGGTTGCTGAGTTTAACTGAGTTGAACCAAGGGATAAACTACCCTCTCCACCGTGAGAAATAATTTGAATACTATCAATGTCTGTCAGTGCTGCTAATTTATCGGTAATTTGCCTAATACCATCCCGTGTTTGGTCAAGAATAAACACCAGTGAGCCAGGTTCGACACCATTAACTAGATTCTGCCAGTCTGTAACATTGGGATCAATGAAAACGACGTTTTTGGTAGATTTTGCCACAATTGTACCCTGTATTAATTAAAAAGTTGTTTTTTTTACTTTACCAACCCTGTACTGACTCCAGTATCTATCTTGAGATAGATTTTCATGTCGCATTCGTCATTAGACGATATTATGTACTCTGTATGAGAATGAATTTTAGAAGGCTTTGTTTTCTTTGTCAAGTGGAGGCAGAGCCTCCTAATGACATTCCCAGTCTGAGACTGGGAACGAGATAATAGAGATAATATTTAGTACACAAAAACCGGAACTCTTTTATAAGCAGGTGTACCACTTTCAGGATCAATTGCTGCTGTCAATAAAACGTTAGCTTCAGGATAAAACATAAAGGCTACACCTTCACGAATTGCACCACAAATAATTTCAATATTCTCTAGTTCTCCCCCACTTCCTTTAACTGTAACTCGTTGATGTTCTTGAAATCCTGCTTTTTTGATATCCAAACTATTCATTAGAATACAATGACGATGGGGCATATTGCGATATTTATCTGCACTGCGATAAACTACGGTATTATGTTGTCCATAACCGCGCCCTGTTCCCAATATTAGGACAATTCCTGGTTGATTTTCCTCCACAGCAAAAGCTGATTTATCAGGTAAAGTTAATTGTCGTAAAGGTGTGATAAACATCCGCGCTTTACCATCAAAAGTGGGAAATTTCGGTTCATCAAAAATCCGTCCTGCAATGGTAAATTCTGCCTGAGTTTGATCAATTTGACCTATTTTATCATAACCAGGAATAGTTTTAGCAATTAATTCTCTAACATAAACCGTATCTTGCAATTTACGCCAATTAATCGGATGTTCATCATGTAAACGATGGGCTATTTCTGTAATTAATTCTACTTCAGAAATCAAATCAGAATTATCTGGTTGTAAATGACTTTTACCTGCATCATTTAACCTAACAAAATTATTACCTGATTCCGTTGTCGTCCGATGGGGATTTTCAAAACGATTGAAAACAGGTAAGATTAAAGTTTGCTGTTTTGCTAATCCGTGAAAATGTCCTAAATTTGGTTTTGTTGCTACATAAAAAATGGTTTCTATTTGTGATAAAGCCCGTTTTGCTTGTGATAAATCTGGGTTAGCTGCATACAAATTTCCCCCTAAACAAAAGAGGGTATTGATCTTTCCTAATTCTGCTGCTGTTATTAAATCACGGGTATGATAACCTGGAGTTTCATTCAGGGGTTTTCCTAACAACTGAGATAGTGCTTGTTTGATTTCTTCCCGCAAATTGACGGTGACACCCATTGAACCAAATCCTTGGACGTTGGAATGTCCTCTAATGGGCATTGTTCCCGCGCCAATTTTACCAGCATTACCTGTAATTAAAGCCGTATTTGCTATACTCAAAACATTATCTACACCGTTAGTTTGTTGAGTGATTCCCATAGCCCAAGCAAATACTACTCGCTCAGATTTACCAATTATATAGGCTGTGGCGGTAATTTCTTCTTGAGATAATCCGCAGGTTTTGGTGATATCATCCCAAGAGATATTATGGGCATAATCTAAAATTTGTTGCCAGTTTTGAGTGGAGGATTTGAGATATTCTATTTTAATTAAATTTTGGGCAATTAAGGATTTTTGTAACCCTAGAAATAAGGCTACATCACTACCAGGAATGGGTTGCAAATATAAGGAAGATATATCAGAACCACCGGTAAGTAAGGATTTGATCGGAAAAGCAGGAGAAGCAAATTTAACTAAACCGATTTCAATTTGGGGATTAATAATAATTACTTTACCACCCCTGTCCCGTAATTTGATTAATTCGTTCATTAATCGGGGATGATTTGCGGGTGCATTAGAACCAATTAAAACCACACAATCACTATGTTGTAAGCTTTCTAAACTTACCATTGATGTTCCTGAACCGAAAACTTTTTTTAAGCCGACGGTTGAGGGAGCGTGACATAAATCCGAACAATCTGCTAGATTATTACTACCTAGCGATCGCATTAACAATTGTAATAAGTAAGCAGCTTCATTAGAAGAACGTCCAGAACTATAACTAGCTATAGTTGCTGGTGTTAAACTAAAGGCTGGTTTTGCGATTTGATAAACTTCTTCCCAACTAATACGTTGATAATGGGATGAACCTGATTTAAGAATGAGAGGATAACTAAGTCTACCTAAGTTATCACATTCTTGGGAAGTTAATTCTTGCAATTCACTGATATTATATTTTTGAAAAAAATCTGGTTTAATTCCTGGTTGCAATTCTGCTGCAATAGCTTCTACACTTTTAGCACAACGTTGTAAATATTCTCCTGCTTCATTGACAAACCCTCCTTGTTGTCCACCCGTACCCCAAGCACAGGATAAACAAGTGCTTTTATGATTGAGAGTTTGCCATAATTGTAAACCTTGGGGTGAGAGAGTTTTTTCTACCCAATATTGGATTACGGGTAAACCGCCCCCTGCATGGGAATTAGATTTATTTTCTGGTAAATTGTCCATAAATAGGAGTTGTATATCTTATTTACAAATTTTCATAAACCTCATCATCATTTCGCTTACCAACTCGAAAAATTTTAGTCTGCTCCTCTTGAATTGTATAAATAATGCGAAACTCTCCTTGATCCACTCGATAAAGATCAGGACACCCTTTTAATGATTTATAATCCTGCGGTTGAGGATTATCCATGAGAGTGATAATTTTTGACATTACTTGTTTAAAAAACTTTGGTTGCAGTTTTAGCAATTCTTTACGGGCAGATTTTTTAATCTTTAGCTTATATTGTTTACCTTCATTCATTGACAATATTCTCTACAGTAAATTCCGTTCCATGAAGCTGATTATATGCCTTAATGACTTCTTCTGGACTAAAAGATTCTTCATCGTCTTCTGAAATTAAATAAATGTCCAATTGTTTTAAACGTTTCCATTCTTCATAACTAATGATAGTAGCGATCGCTTTTCTGTGCTTTTTCAATAACAATTGATGTTTCTCCTTGGGTAAGACTATCCAAAAAATCACTCAAATGTTCTTGTATTTCAGTAGCATTTACTTGATTCATGATCATTTCACTATGATGATATTGATGATTTTAACTGCATCTGAATAAATAGGGAATAGGGATTAGCAATTAGCAATTAAGATTTGACAATTACCAATTACCAATCACCCATTACCAATCAACTATTCAGCAGTTTTATTAGCTGCACGATTAGCACGAGCTTCTGCTGAATTCATGACTTCTGCAAAATTTTCCACAACTTCACCGGGGAAATTTTCTAAAACTCTTGTAGAAATAGCAATTCGACCTTTACCTTCGTCTAAATCAATAATTACAGCTTTAATGATTTGACCAATTTGAAAGACCTTTTCTAAAGATTCAATAAATTTTTGGCTGACTTGTTTAATGTGTAGTAAAGCACTGACACCATTTAAATCTACAAATACACCAAAAGGTTTAATGCCGGTAATTTTTCCCTCTACTAATTGACCTAATTCTAATAAACTGAAGTTACTAGAACGAGCCGCTAAACGTTGAGAAAGAACCAGCTTTTTAGTTTCACGATTAATTTCTAGAAAGCCGACGGTGAGACTTTGGCCTTTAAGTGCTTCTAGATTATCACGTTCGGAAATGTGCGATCGCGGAATAAAACCCCGGACACCCAAAAGATCAACAGTGACACCACCTTTATTAATACCTGTTACCCGCACTTGGACGGTTTGGGAATTTTCCTGCATCTCTAACAGTTTATCCCAGATTTGACGCACTTCCAACTGCTTACGAGAAATAGTGACTTGACCTTCAGCATCCTGATCCTGAATAATCAAAAACTCTAGTTCCTCATTCATCGGTAATACCTCCGACAAATCAGTTACTGCTCTCAAAGAAGCCTCATCTTGGGGAAGAAACGCAGATGATTTACCACCAATATCAACATAAGCACCATCGTGGTCAATTTGGAAGACTTTACCACGAACAATTTGCCCTTTTTGAAATTGGTAATCGTGCTTTTCTAGGGCTTTAGCAAAATCGTCCATTGAAAAAGACGAATTGGCTGTTTGAGAAAGTTTAGATTCGGAATTCATGACTTTGAAGATAAATTGTTATTTGTTAGTCGTCAGTGGTCACTGGTCAATTGTCAGTGGTCAATTGTCAGTTGTCACTGGTCAATTGTCAGTGGTCACTGGTCAATTGTCAGTTGTCAGTTGTCAGTTGTCAGTTGTCAATTGTCAGTTGTCAGTTGTCAATTGTCAGTTGTCAATTGTCAGTTGTCACTGGTCACTGGTCAATTGTCAGTTGTCAGTTGTCAGTTGGCTAAAAAGTTCTTGAACTTGTTGCCAAGCATTCGCCGCAGCTTTAGAATTATAACTGGCACGATGGTCACAAAAAAATCCGTGATCAGCCCCATTGTAGCGAAAAACACGATGGGGAATTTTCTGTTTTTGCAGTTCTGCTTCAATCTCGTCTACTTCTTCTAAGGGAATACTTCCATCTTGGGTCCCAAAAAAGGCATAGATAGTTCCTTGAATCTCTGATGTCCGGGTAATGGTGGGATTTCCACCTCCAGGAGTGCGACTAGTAATTCCCGCACCGTAAAAGGAAGCAGTAGCCTTAATATCTGGTAAAGTAGCAGCTAGATAGGCCACGTGACCGCCAAAACAAAAGCCAATACAACCAAATCCATCTTTTTTGACTTGGGGTAAAGTTTTTAAGTAGTTAACAGATGCTTGAATATCGCTTAAAAGTTCTGAGGCTGTGGTCTGTAACCAAGCGTATTTTCGGCCTATTTCCACATCCTCAGGAGTATAACCAGTTTCAAATCCAGGTGCTTGACGTTGAAACAGTGCTGGAGCGATAGCTACATAACCTAGTTTAGCAATTCGTTCGGTTACCTCCCGAATATGCACGTTAACACCAAAAATCTCCTGTAAAACAATAATTCCCGGATAAGAACCAGGGGAAGTTGGTTGTGCTAAATAAGCATCTATTTGGAAATTATCTGCGGAGATTTGAATTTTTGCAGTATTTATTGCTGGCTCTGTCATAATTAAGTTAGCAGTAAAGAAAAAAGTCCTTTATTCATTTTGAATCTTAACTCCTGACTGCTGTATAGTTCCTTGGTAATATTTATCAAAGTAAATTAACCCATTAATCATATATTTAATAGGTAACTGATGGCAATTAATCTAAGTTTTAGGCAGAGGAATTGGTCATGATTCAGTTCCGTATTCAACCAGACAGTGAAATTCCCGCATCTAACCAACTATTTAATCAAATCCGATTTGCGATCGCCTCCGGGCAATATTCACCCGGATACAAATTACCCAGTACCAGGGCCTTAGCAATGCAAACCGGGTTACACCGCAACACCATTAGCAAAGTTTACCGCCAATTGGAGGTAGAGGGATTTGTAGAAAGTCTTGCAGGTTCAGGAATCTATGTTCGCACCCAAGGTCATGAAGGTGGAAATAGATCACAGTCCCCCATTCTCAAACAACATCCAACCAGCTATAAAGTAGTTCAACAAGCCCTGGATGAGTTACTCACCCAAGGCTGTTCTCTCAATCTAGCACGGGAACTATTTTTAGCAGAAGTTGACTGGCGTTTGCGTTGTAGCGCGAGATTATTAGTAGTAACTCCGTCTCAAGATATTGGGGCTGGGGAATTAATGGTTGATGAATTAGAGGAATCCCTGCAAATTCCAGTCCAGCTAGTACCCATGGAAGAACTCATGACGGTACTAGACCAAACAGCCTCGGCCACATTAGTCACCAGTCGTTATTTTATCGGAGAAGTGGAAGCAATCTCCGCCCCCAAGGCCGTCCGTGTTATTCCCTTAGATATTCATGACTACGCTAAAGAACTCACTGTAGTCAAAAACTTACCCAACTCTACTTGTATCGGTATAATTAGTCTTAGTCCTGGTATTCTCAGGGCTACAGAAGTCATTCTCCACGGTTTGCGAGGTGAAGAATTATTAGTAATGACTTCCCAGCCCAAGGATGATTATAAACTACACGCCATCGTCAAACGCTCAGAAATCATCTTTTGTACCGATCAAGTCAGCTACTCCACAGCCCAAGCAACCTTACAAACCTTTCTAGAAGACCTCATTCGTCCACCTAAACTCATTCGCTGTGAAAATTATATCGGTACACAGTCAATTAATTTACTAAAACGCGAACTGGGACTAATTTAACTAATTTAACAGCAGTCACCTATCATATCATGTCCGGTTGAACACTGATCATATCTGTTGAGGCTGGTAATGGGTAATTAGTAATTGGGAAAAGGCAATACAATGATGAACTATATCGTCAGTGATTGGGCGGATATGATATCAATAAATCTGGAGTCATGGGTAAAAGTTCCTGAGTTAAAGTCCATTAAGCTGGACTCAAAGCATTTTTTACTCGTCTTGGGAAGACTTCTACCATGAGACTCCAAATTGATTCGCAAACCGTTATTAAAACTACTTCAAGGTGTCAGTTTCATGACTCCAGAGGTGTTTCATTAACAGATTTTACAGATTTTTCCGCAACCTCCCTCACAGTTTCAATATCTACAACTAACTTTGCTGCTATTTGTTCTACAGTCAAACCCAACTCTAATAACAGCGGTATTGTTTCCAATTTACCTTCCAATTTACCTTCTAATTTACCTTCCAATTTACCTTCTAATTTACCTTCCAATCTACCTTCCAATCTACCTTCTAACCAACCTTCTACTTTCGCTTCCTCCGCAACTTCTCGAAAATACCGCGTTTGCTTTAATTCATCTAAAGTAAACATGGCTTCAATCTCCTGACGACTTAAATTAGTTAATTTGTAAACAAGGATTGTCTCTAACAATTCTAGAACTTTTTGTCTTTTGCTGACATCTACCAATTGTTGTCGACATTTTTCGATTAACTCCCTAGTATGATCAGTAGCAGTTTCCTGTTTTTCCACCACTAGCTGCACCATTCCCAGTCCTAATGAATTATTGCTTGTTACTTCTAATTCATCCAAGTAAATAAATGTGACTTGCTGACTCATTAGTAAACCCCGATACTGCATTGGTATACCAGGATCTAAACTACGTTTAGCAAAGATAGCTACTGCATGAAAATCGTTCTTTGGTTTATATTGATTTAGATAAACAAAGATTTCTGTAAATAACCGCCAGTAAAAATCCCCTTTCGGTTGAAATTGAACTTCTACAAAGTAAATAGGCTGTTCGGGAATATCTAAATTAGGTACAAATAAACCATCAAAGCGAAATGCTAGTTCTTTAATTTCTACAGATGTAAATTGATATCTTTCCGCTTCTATGGCTGGCTTACCAATCAGTTCAAAAAGAATACTAGGTAATGTTTGAAACAGTTGATAGAATATAGTATCAGTTTTCACAAAGTTTCTATTCTTTTACATTCATTTGAAAATTATTAAAAGTGATAGGAATCACACATATATAGGAATCCGGTTTGATTCTGTGAATTTACTTGTGTGGTCAGGGAACAGGGAACAGGGAACAGGGA
>NZ_KE384667.1:57493-60901 GCF_000426925.1 Dolichospermum circinale AWQC310F
TTATTCCTATATGTGATTGAGATTCTCTCAGAAAAATCGCTATCCTCACATCATTATGACATAATTAATCACTATATAGTAACTGAACTTTAGCCGAGTCACTCAGCATTTACGGAAAAATACCCCACCAAATCACTGACAATTAAGACAAATTTTACAATTATGTAACTGAGATAAAAATATCCCCACAACTGGTTAATAACTTGACAAATCTTGCCATAGCCACTACCAACTGCGGGGAAGTCAAGACCCTTAACCCTATTCCCTATTTACTGTTCCCAATTACGGGCTATAATACGGAGATTTGATTAAGACATGGCTTGAATGATGTAATCAAAGTAGGGTGCAGTCTCTAAAGCGTCTTCTGCATTCAGTAAATCTAAGGACGCTTGTTTGAGAGAATTAATCGCTTCTACCATGCCGGGAACGGGAACACCCAGGGAATTGTACATTTCTCGTACACCAATCAAACCAATTTTTTCAATAGGTTCTTTGTCACCAGCAAGTACACCGTAGGTAATTAGGCGTAAGTACCAGCCAAAGTCCCGAATACACAAAGCCCGCTGTTTTTCACCGTAAGCATTACCACCAGGGGCGATAAAATCAGGGCGTTTTTGCCAAAGTTTTTTGGTAGCTTCTTGAACAATTTTTTTCTCGTTTTCTGAAAGGGTAGCAGCGATTCTTGTGCGCTTTACACCAGTTTCCAAAAATGCTTTGATGTTTTTGAGTTCGCCACTGCTGGGGTAACGCAGTTCGTCGTCAGCTTGGAGAATAACTTGGCTAATTACAGTCATGATGATCAAAATAACCCAAAATATTTATATTTGCTAGTTTAGCGACTTAGAGGAACATTCGTGAAGTGTGTGGGAAGATAGAGGTAAATCTATTCACAATTCTACATTAAGGAAGTCTCCCTTCCCTATTCCCTAACAACTGACTAATGACTAATATAATGTGGCGACAAGGTGAAGTCATCGAATTGGAAATTACTGATTTAAGCGACACTGGGGACGGTGTCGGACGCTTTGATAAACGTGTGGTTTTTGTACCGGATACTGTACCAGGCGATCGCCTACTTGTCAAATTACTCAATGTTAAGCCAAAATATGCCTATGGTCAACTTGAGGATTTATTAGAGGCTTCCCCTCAACGGCTAAGACCAAATTGTATTGTCGCTGACAAATGTGGTGGTTGTCAGTGGCAACATATTAACTATAATTACCAGTTAATAGCCAAACAAAATCAAGTAATTCAAGCTTTAGAAAGAATTGGCGGTTTTGTAAACATAACTGTGAATACAGTATTAGTAGCTGCTGCATCCTTGGGTTATCGCAATAAAGTTACTTATCCGCTTGGGATTTCTGCCACAGGTCATGTCCAAGCTGGATATTACCACAAAGGTACTCATAAATTAATAAACTTAAATCAATGCCCAGTGCAAGATTCACGGTTAAATCCTTTATTAGCTGAAGTAAAATTAGACATTGAAAAGCAGGGTTGGTCAATTTATGACGAAACCAGACACAAAGGATTAATTCGCCATTTAGGTTTACGCATTGGCCGTCGCACAGGAGAAATGCTGCTAACTTTAGTCGTCAAAGATTGGAACTTACCAGGAATTGAAAACCAAGCACAGCAATGGTTACAGCGTTATCCCCAATTAGTAGGCGTGTCATTAAATCGTAATAGCGATCGCACAAATGCTATATTTGGATTAGAAACCCGTTGTCTAGCTGGAGTTCCTTACCTACGAGAAAAATTCGCCGGTATGGATTTTCAAATTCGTCCAGATACCTTCTTCCAAGTGTACACAGAAACAGCCGAGGCTTTATTAGAGGTAATTCAGTCAGAACTAAATTTACAAGGTCATGAAGTCCTAGTAGATGCCTATTGTGGCATAGGGACCCTAACCTTACCCCTGGCTAAACAAGTAAAGCAGATCATCGGTTTAGAATTACAATCAACAGCAGTAAAACAGGCAATTGTCAATGCTCAAGAAAATAGAATTAATAATGTAACATTCCAAGTAGGTGCAGTGGAAAAAATTCTCCAGAATTTGGAGATCATACCAGATGTCGTCTTACTTGATCCACCACGGAAAGGATGTGAAGATAACGTTATCAAAACATTAAGAAACTTGAAACCTTCTCGAATTGTTTACGTCAGTTGTAAAGTATCTACTTTAGCCCGTGACCTCAAATTACTGTGCGAAAACGGACTATACAGACTCACAAGGGTTCAGCCCGCTGACTTCTTCCCTCAAACTGCCCATGTAGAAGCAGCCGCCTTTCTGGTACTATCGGACAATGATTAGAGTCATTAATTCTTTACAAAAATAAAAATTGTCAATTTGTAGTCTAGTGCATACTCATAATGCTAGAATGAAATCACCATAAAAATAGAAACTCATTTTTTTCTAAAGACATCGAAGCTGCATAGAATCTTAAAAAAGGTGCATAAAATTGTCTTAATTACAAGCCGCCGGTTAATCAGAGGATCTTTCCCCTGCTGTTCAAAACAGTAGCCCTTATTTATCTACTTAATCAACAGACTAACCTTAGCAAACTGTAAATAAGCAATTTGATTCTCCTTCTAAATTACCAGCGGAGAGCATTTTTATAAATTTAGTTTTACAGACGCAAGTTTAAAGGCAACATGATCACCTAATTCTTATCGGAATGCCTGAAAAAGCTTTCTTGATGTCTAGCTAACTAAAAGCTACGGGGTTTCTCTTGTGATTACCATTTCTCTTCGTCCAGTCGGGCGTTATTGGGGGACAATTAGTTTTGCTTCCACCCTTTATCTTTGTCCAATCCTAGATTTACTATTGACAGATATTCCCGCAAAATTGCAATCAGAACTGCGACTAGGACTCCAAGAAGCCCTAGTAAATGCGGCTAAACATGGGAATAATCTTGATCCCGCTAAATTAGTAGTAGTTCGTTTCTCATTAGTAGAGAATCAATATTGGTGGATTATTTCAGATCAGGGTAGCGGTTTCACTCCCTCCATTACAGGTGATAGTGATCCCAATGACTATTTACCACCTGAGGAAGCAGAAAGTGGACGGGGTATGTCCTTACTGCATCAGATTTTTGATCAAGTAGAATGGAATCGCAAAGGTACAGAACTCAGGCTTTGTAAGCAATTAGAAAGCCGTCGTTTATTGTCTTTGCGAAGGTGAAGGTTAATTCCTTTGTTACTGGGGCAACCACGCGGTTTGCCCCTACAACCCCGGTATTGGGGCAACCATGGGGGGTTTGCCCCTACGTTGTTTTGTGTCCGTGGGTGGGGCAAGGAGGGGCGGAAATTGATTTGTCTAGCCAGCCTACAGCCTGTTCTAGTCTGGCTTGCGCCTCTTGGGGTTCATTTTTGACCAAAAAGACTATGGCGGCGGCAACCTGTTCA
>NZ_KE384667.1:60911-74770 GCF_000426925.1 Dolichospermum circinale AWQC310F
GGGCATTGCGGTTAGATTTGAGACGATGCCAATCATCTGGAGTGATCCTTAACCTTTCCATGAGGGCTTGTGCTAGTTCTAAAGTGCTAATTTCATTTAGTGGACTGGTTTGCAACATAATACTAAGTGCTAAGTTAAGAGTAAAATTTATGATTTAATCATCATAGCTAATTACTAATCGCTAATGACTAATTTAGAGGAAAATTCCTACCTAGATTTTGCACGGGAATTAGAGGAAGTAGAAACTTCACTAAGATTCTTGAAGGATAGATATACCCAAGTGCAAAATGATCAAGAACAAAAGGCACAATGGCAACAAGAATTAAAGAATTTAAAGCAAAATAGCAAACAGACCCCAGAAATCAAGGCCGAGTTAACCCGCATTCAAAAACAGTTGGAAACCTTGGAAATCAACTTAGAAAGCCGGTTGTTTTCTTGGAATACCCTAAAAAGACCTTTTTGGCAAGCTATCCGTTTTGGCGGTTTAGGCGTTATTATAGGTTGGTTACTAAAATCTTGGGTTGGATGATGGAATTTTAGATTTGGGATTTTAGATTTGGGATTTTATTTAAACCAAGTCCAATGATCTCAAATCGGAAATTTTATGATTCGGTTTATCCGATTTTCAGGCTCTATTTTGCTATAATTGGTATTATATAGTCAAAAAAAACAGTTGTAGAAAATGCTAAATCGTCGTATTGCAGAAATATTAAGAAGTGGGAAACCAGAAGAAACTTTGGTAGTCCAAGGTTGGGTAAGAACAAAACGCGAGTTAAAAGGATTTGCGTTCCTAGAAGTTAATGATGGTTCATCTTTGGGTAATTTGCAAGTTGTGATTAATCAAGATTTACCAGATTATCAAGGAATATTAAAACAAATCAATACAGGTGCTTCTATAGAAATATCAGGAGTAATAGTAGCTTCCCAAGGTAAAGGACAAAGAATAGAATTAAAAGCGGATACGGTGAAAATATACGGAGACGCTGATCCTGATACCTATCCTCTGCAAAAGAAACGTCATTCCTTTGAGTTTCTAAGAACCATAGCCCATTTGCGCGGTAGAACTAACTCCTTTGGTGCGGTATTTCGGGTCAGAAATGCTTGCGCGACTGCTATTCACCAATTTTTTCACGAACGGGGTTTTTTATGGGTACATACTCCCATTATTACTGCTAGTGACTGCGAAGGGGCTGGAGAATTATTTACTGTTACTAATTTTAATTTAAAGAATGTTCCGCGAAGTCAAAATCAAGAAATTGATTATAGTCAAGACTTCTTTAGCAAACCTGCATATTTAACAGTTAGTGGACAATTGGAAGCCGAAATTATGGCTATGGCTTTTACTAATGTCTACACTTTTGGTCCTACATTCCGCGCAGAAAATTCTAATACTTCTCGTCACTTAGCCGAATTTTGGATGGTTGAACCAGAAATGGCTTTTTGTGATTTAGAAGGTGATATGGATTTGGCTGAGGAGTTTCTGAAATACATTTTTAAATATGTAATGGAAACTTGTCCAGAAGACATGGAATTTTTTAATGAACGCATTGATAAAACTGTTTTAGAAACTGCTAATAATATTATTAACAATCAATTTGAACGATTGACTTATACAGAAGTAGTTAAACTTTTAGAAAAAGCTGATGTTAAATTTGATTATCCTGTGAGTTGGGGTGCTGATTTACAATCAGAACATGAACGTTATTTAGCCGAACAACTGTTTAAAAAGCCAGTCATTGTGACAGATTATCCCGCAGAAATTAAAGCTTTTTATATGCGGTTAAGTGATGATGAAAAAACCGTCCGCGCTATGGATATTCTCGCACCAAAAATAGGGGAAATTATTGGTGGTTCCCAACGGGAAGAACGGTTAGATATTTTAGAAAAACGGGTTTTAGCACAAGGTATGAACCCGGAAGATTTGTGGTGGTATTTAGATTTGCGTCGTTATGGGACTGTTCCTCATGCTGGTTTCGGTTTGGGGTTTGAAAGGTTGGTACAATTTATGACGGGTATGGGTAATATTCGGGATGTTATTCCGTTCCCTCGCACACCAGAAAACGCGGAGTTTTAATGATTTTAGAGACGTTGTAAATAACGTCTCTTTTAAAAAAGTTATTTTTCTAATTGGTAATTTTTTGGTTTAACCAAAAATATGCTTTAAATAAAGAATTTAGCTGAAATTTTACTCCTTCTTCTCCTAACACTTTTTCTACTAAACACCGTCGTGTTAAAGATTGTATAATTTGCAAAAATCTAGCATTGGATAATTCAATATCAGCAGGTTTTTGAGAAATATCTATAGATTCGTTTTGTGTTGCTAACCAGTGAATAACCTTATTTTCTAACTCTGATAAACGTTCTAAATGATTTTCTAAAAGTGCTACTATGTCACCCAAAAATACATCATCTTCATCTATGAAAAATCGGGAAACTTGACCATTAAATAATTCTCTAATAGCTAATATGATAATATTTAACCAACCAGGATGACTTTGATAAAGTCTTATTAATTCATCCCATTTATCCTCATCTTTTAAACCTTTTTCTCTCAATATTGCTTTAGCATCTTTTCCTAACCCTTGAAGATATAATGTTTTTGTGTGTTTGTTTTGAATTTCTAAAGTTTCTATATCTGGAGGTTTTTCGGAACTAATTAAAATTACACAACTTTGATGAGATGAAGTGGCAATTTGTTGAAAAAATTTACTATAGTCTTTGTATTCTATTAAATATTGACCTGCAAAGTTACCAGATTGAAAAATATTTTCTAGGTTATCAAGAATTATTAAACAACGATATGATTTTAAATAATCGAGGATTTCTGGTAATGGTTTTTGTGATTGAGAGAAGAATTGTTGAATGTCATTTTTAAGAGTTATTAATTTAGGAAGATTATCAAGACTGCGATAAATAATATAATCAAATTCTGTTTTAATTTCTGATATTAGTTTCAGAGTTAAAGCAGTTTTACCAATTCCACTTAATCCATAAATTTTGATTAGTCTGGTTTTATTTTCTAATATCCATTCTTTCAGTGTGGAAATTTCAGAAGTGCGTCCATAATTGTAGTTTAATTCTGGTGCTTTTGTTAAGTCAATTCTGGGGGTTTGATGTTGGGGTTTGGGAGCATTAAAATTATCTTGTTTATAGTTGGGAGGTTGTAAAGGTTTATCGCAAATAATATATCCTTCATTTACTTGTACACAATAACCGAAATTATCACCTTGAGAAACACGATATTTTTTTTCTACTCTAGAACGAAAATTATCTTTATTCAGGTCTTCTCCTAATGATTGACCTAGCTTTTTCCATAATTTAGCAGCTTCTTTTTTAATGTGAGGTTCACTACAATTATTAAAAGCTATAGCTATTTCCCGATATTTTTGACCTTGCCAAACACCTTTGATTATGGCTTCTTCTACGGGAGCAAGATGTTCACCAGTAGTTTCAAAAATTAAATTATCCATGTGTAGTAAAACATCTTCAATATTATTCATATATGATTACATCAATATATAGAAATCCGGTTTGATTACTGAAATTACCCGTAGAGGCTGGGAACTCTTAACAGGGAACAGGGAACAGAAAAGAAGGAATTAAGGTATACTGAGTTTTTTCAAAAATCAAATAGGAGTCCTATATCTCTGATACTACAAGTATACTAATTCCTACCAATTCCTACTAAATCCTACTGGAATTTGTGTACTAAATCCTACAATAATCTAAGAATGAAAAGATAGAATATTTTGCATAAGCAAATAGATTTAACTTAACCTATTGGCTTATAAATTACATAATACCGCTACTAAATAAAAAAGGAATTGGATTATGATGCATGGTTTAACTAAAGTTGCGGAGCATTGGGTTCAGCATTACTGGGTTGAGGGTATAAAACAAGGACCAGTCACAACTGGAGTAGGAGTTGCGGCAGGGGTTGTAGGAGGAGTTGCACTAACAGTAGCAACAGGAGGACTAGCTCTTGCTCCTCTTGCTAGTGCAGCAGCAGGTGGAGCATTGACTGGTCTTCTTGGGGGCGGTTTAATGGGGAACTTGACTAGAAAGTAATCCGATTGCCAATCTTATAGTTGTAGGTTGGGTACAATGGCTTTAAATATCATTAAAAACCCCATGATATTGATTCCGTTTTACCCAACCATTTGCTATTATAACAATAACTAAACTGTTCCTATTAAAATCTTATGCCATCACCTAAGATTATTGAAATTGAACAAATATTAAAAACTTACTCCATTGAAGATAAACAATGGTTATTACAACAATTAATTCAACAACTGAGATTAAATAATCAAGAAAAACCCCCAGTAAATTATCAACAACAAGCAAAAGAGATTATTGCTGCGGACGAATCACTCTAACTAATTTCTTTTCAAGAGTACCTTCAGCAGAAATAGCATTATTAATAAGTGCTGCTTGTCTTTCTGTATTTAAGTCTTCCTTGCAGAGAATAATTCCAAAATGGTTAGGTTGAGATCGGTGCAGTCGTCTAAAATCATCCCAATTTCGTGTCAAAACAGCGCGTTTATCCGCGATCGCAAATTCTAGAACATCTTCATCAGGAATTCCTAATCTAGAGTTTCCCGTTTCTTCAGTAGTTAGAACATCGTGACCAAATATCCGCAGCAATTCTACAATAGGCAGAGGAAAATTTTCATCGGCATAAAGACGTGCCATTTTTCAACTTTCCTCATTCCTACAAATGGCAGCCTCAATTTCCTCTGAATGAGCATCAGCATAACCCCAAGCATTGACTAAATCCTCTGCTTTCAAGTGGGGAAAATCCTGCAATATTCGAGCATCAGAAGCATCTAGACGACGATAATTTACCAGTGACCAAATAGGGATGCGAGTATTGGCGATTCTGGCATCACCACCGCACACTCCAGGAGTTTTTTCAATTCCTTGCCAAACATTGCTTAAACTTCGCACTAAGAGTTGGATGGCTTGTGCTTTTTCGGATGGACTTAATGCCAGGAGTTCTGGTTCTAAATCTTTTAAAGTCATAGATACCTTTGTTTCTGTATTTATGGCGATCTTAATTGGCTTGTAGTCAGTTTGGTTACAATGCTTTTTCAGAAAAAGTTGCAACGGTATACATTATATTTTACATTTTACTCAACAATTAACTAAGAAATCAACCAATTTTCTAACTGTAAATCTTTAACTCTAGTTAAATCAGAATCGTGAGAAACTAAAACTAAATTATGAATAATAGCAGTAGCAGCTATCAAAATATCTGCATCTTGAATTATTTTACCTCTCTTTGTTAAATCAGTATGAATTTCTGATGCTTTTTCAAATATTCTCAGATCATTTAAAAACAAAATAGGATAATCTTGACAAAATTCTTGAAACCAAGCCAATTTGTTAGTCGCATTACTTCTTAAAAGTCCTCTTTGAACTTCATAATAAGTTATGCCACTAATACCGATAAAGTCACCTTGACGACGTATTTCTGTAATTTTCAATGCCACTTCAATGTTCTGTTTTAGTGAGGCTGAAACAATATTCGTATCTAATAAATAACCCATTTAACCCCCACGTTTTACAGATTCATCAAAAATTTGCATTTGTTCTGGAGTCAAATCATTTAACATTCCTGAAACCAAATGTAAAGATAAAATACTTTTAATACGTTTCGTTAATTCCCCCTGAGAGATATTATTAACATCAGGGACAGCAATAGGATCAAAATTATGATTAATCACTTCAATCATTTTCTCTCTATCTAAGTTTTCTTGATAAAGAGGATTATTGTCAATCAAAGTTTTGACAATTTCGGGTAATTTTTGATAATTAGATTGATGATTAATAATTTGAGTCATAGTGAAACCTCCTCAAAATAATATCGTTGTTGAACAGCCTGAGTCCTATTATAGCAGCTACAATATCCCTAAAAAAGTGGGAATCAACAAAAAAAGAGTTTGCTCCTCAACCTGATCAGATGGTATCCCCAGAATTAAAAAATCAGGCTGATCAAATTTTATAGATAAGTTGAATTAAAACTCAATATTCTCTCCGCGCCTCCGCGCCTCTGCGTGCAAAAAAACAGCCGCCTCCTTGCGGAAGCGGCCATTATTTAAAGGTAGGAAAAAATTTTAGTAGTCGTAATCTCCACCACCCATACCAGCGCCAGCAGCAGGAGCGCCATCTTTAGGTTCTGGCTTGTCAACAACAATACATTCGGTTGTTAACACCATACCAGCGATAGAAGCCGCATTTTGCAGAGCAGAACGAGTTACCTTAGCGGGGTCAACAATACCAGCGGCCAACATATCTACAAATTCGTTGGTAGAAGCATTGAAACCAATGTTGAAATCCTTCTCTTTGACTCTTTCTGCAATTACAGCGCCGTTTTGACCAGCGTTTTCAGCAATTCTCTTGAGAGGTGCGGGTAAAGCGCGAGCGACGATTAAAGCGCCTGTCAACTCTTCATCTTTGAGGTGGCTATTAGCCCAAACTTCCAATTGAGGAGCGAGGTGAGCCAAGGTTGTACCACCACCGGGAACAATACCTTCTTCTACAGCAGCCTTGGTAGCGTTGATAGCGTCTTCCAGGCGTAGCTTCTTGTCCTTCATTTCGGTTTCGGTAGCTGCACCAACTTTAACAACAGCTACACCACCGGACAATTTAGCCAAACGCTCTTGGAGTTTTTCTTTGTCGTAGGAAGATTCGGTTTCTTCCATTTGACGACGGATTTGTTCGCAACGAGCCTTAACACCAGCTTCATTACCTTCAGCCACAATGGTGGTGCTGTCTTTGGTAATGGTGATGCGGCGGGCTTTACCTAAGCTTTCTAGCTTGGTGGTATCTAGTTTCAAACCAGCGTCTTCGGTAATCATTTGACCACCAGTTAAGACAGCGATATCTTCTAGCATAGCCTTACGGCGATCGCCAAAACCAGGAGCTTTCACAGCAGCAACGTTAAGAACACCGCGTAAACGGTTAACTACCAAAGTTGCTAGAGCTTCTTTTTCGATGTCCTCGGCGATAATTACCAAAGGACGGCCGGAACGAGCTACTTGTTCGAGGACAGGAACTAAATCTTGGACTAAAGCAATCTTCTTGTCGGTTAACAAGATGAAAGGCTCATCAAAAACGGTTTCCATGCGCTCTGCATCGGTAGCGAAGTAAGGAGAAATATAACCCTTATCAAAGCGCATCCCTTCGGTGATTTCCAATTCGGTGGTCATAGACTTCCCTTCTTCTAGGGAAATTACGCCTTCTTTACCCACCTTGTCCATAGCTTGAGCAATCATGCTACCGACTTCTTCATCGTTACCAGCAGAAATTGCTGCAACTTGAGCGATCGCCTTAGAATCTTCTACAGGGCGGGCGTGTTCAGCAATTTTTTCGACTAAAAACGCAGATGCTTTATCAATACCGCGCTTCAATAAAATCGCATTAGCACCAGCCGCAACGTTCCGCAAGCCTTCTTTAACGATAGCGTGAGCCAAAACTGTAGCTGTGGTTGTACCATCACCCGCAGCGTCGTTAGTTTTAGAAGCAGCTTGACGAATTAGAGCCACACCAGTATTTTCGATGTGGTCTTCTAATTCAATTTCCTTAGCAATGGTGACACCATCATTAACGATTTGTGGTGCGCCGAATTTCTTTTCTAGAACCACGTTACGACCCTTAGGACCAAGGGTAACAGCTACCGCTTCAGCCAGAATATCAATACCACGCTCTAGAGCGCGACGGGCGTTTTCGTTGTAAATAATGCGCTTTGCCATAATAAGTCTAAATCCCGATAGTAAATTGAATTTGTCTTCAAATTGGTGAATGGTAAAGAGATAATAGGGAAAACTCTTGACCTATCACCTATCCCTAACTAGCTAACGACTGCTAGAATGTCTTTTTCAGACAGGAGTACATATTCTTCAGTACCCAGTTTGATATCAGTGCCGGCGTACTTGGAGTACAACACCTTATCGCCAATGTTGATGTCCATTGGTTGACGGCTACCGTCGTCATTACGCTTGCCCGGTCCTACAGCGGCGATTTCGCCTACTTGGGGTTTTTCCTGGGCATTATCGGGCAAATACAAACCGCCTGCGGTTTTTTCTTGGGGGGCGCTCACTTTGATGAAAACGCGATCGCCCAGAGGTTTAACGGTGGAAACGCTTAGAGATACAGCTGCCATACAAAATTTCTTGCTAAATTAGCACTCTCGACTCATGAGTGCTAATTTAGCGAAAGATCGGACATAATAGCAATACCGACTCATGTACGGGTTTCCGAACTTAGGACAGGGTGGCGGTACTTAAGTGCAAATATCCAATTATTTTAGTTGTCAGGGTTTGTTGCGTAAGTAATGAATATTTTGATATGGACAAATTTATTTGCAAACTTGGGAAATTGTTATAGAACTGTAATCAGGGATCTACTTTTCGGAGTAACAGCACAGTGATCTACAAACAGCCATCTCACCCCCAAAACTACTAGAGATTAGGGAGTAAGAAACAGGGACTAAGGAGCAAGGAATAGGGAATAATTGCCAATTACCCATGACCCATTCAGACAAAAACTCTAGACTTTGTGTAACCACAAACAGATAAATTCTCAATTCTGTTACAAATCCGCTAGTCTAGAACTTGGGAATGTTGTTAACCAGGATTGGGGAGCGATAACCCCATCAGTTATCAGACAGCCTCAATTAAGCATCTTCACAACTCAAGTCAAAAACTTGCGTGTTTGTTGTTCTAGAACGATAATGGTATATTACCTAGATGCGGTCTGGTATGGCCAGTTAAGCACAGAAGTCATGAGATCAGGTCATCCAAGACCAGTGAATTGGCAATTAGTATGGTGAAAAAATCTGCATTTTTAACCCATACTTTAAAAACCTCCCCGGTTGATTTTGAACCTCTCAATGGAGGCTCCACCACCGAAGGATATAGTAAGCAGCAGTGGACTAATGAAAGCGCGGGTGAGTTTTGAGCTAGGGTAATCTTGAAAAAATACCAACTTGTGACTCACAAGGACGATGATTTAATCAGGGTTTTTTGGCCTGCACCTTTCAAATGGACATATAATAGCGCATTATGAAGACTACTGCTATACGTATCCTTACTAGACTTTTTCCGTCCACCTACTAGGATGTTGAAAGTGACTACCACTTTTAAGACTTAGAGGCGATCAAGATAAGTTCAGTGGGAAAAAGACAACACAATCCAGTCATCCACCATACAGGATAACTATATCAACACCCTAATGGATCGAAGCGCGAAAAGTGCCACTGTTATGAAAGAAACCAGCATGAAAGAACACAAACGACTTCTACTGATTGATGATGACCCCAACCTCATCTTGCTGGTGAAGGATTACTTAGAGTTCCGAGGCTATGAAATTGGAACGGCGGAAAATGGAAGAGAAGCTCTGGACATTTTAGAACATGACGTTCCAGATATGATTATCTGTGATGTGATGATGCCAGAAATGGACGGATACACTTTTGTCGAACAAGTCCGACAAAACGAACGCACCGGCTGGATTCCTGTTCTCTTTCTCTCAGCTAAAGGACAAAGTACGGATAGAGTTAAGAGTTTAAATAAAGGTGGGGACGTATATATGGTCAAGCCTTTTGAACCTGAAGAACTCGTAGCACAAGTAGAATCTGCCCTTAAGCAAACTGTTCGTTGGAAAGAACACCAAACGAAAGGAAGTGACAATGTTTCTCGCATCCAAGTTCCTTTCGATGTTCAGCTAACCCCAACGGAACTAAAAGTTGTACAGTTTGTAGCTAGGGGTTTAGCTAACCGCGAAATCGCTGAAGAATTAAATGTCAGTCAGCGTACTGTTGAAAGCCATGTTTCCAATATGTTGGGTAAAACCAATCTCCACAACCGCACTGAATTGGCGCGTTGGGCGATTGAAAATCAAATGGCCTAAACAATTTTAGATTTTGGATTTTGGATTTTAGATGATTTATCTAAAGTCTAAAGTCCAGAATTTATGGGTGAGAAAAATTACGCTGAAGGTAAAAATTTACATCTTGATAAATTTGGGTTTTTGTCCTTTAATTTTAGATTTTGGATTTGGGTAGAACGAAGACCAAACCCCGCAAAATCGACGAAATGTTGGGTTTCGTCCCTCAACCCAACCTACTCCTATTTTCATCCTGTTAATCCTTTAATCCTGGACATCCTGATTCAGACAAACTACCTTACATAAATCTGAAGACGGAAAAAGTGACTTCTTCACCGATTTGGGTGTGTAAATCCCACCTTGCGGTTTGTACTATGGCAGGAGTAATGTATTTAGTACAGATGTAGCACTCACTGAGGGACTTCTTGTCAAAGTCCATAAAATTGATTCTTGTGATGTCTTCAGCACATATATTACCTATTGTATCAGTAAGCGCAATTTTGACATTAAAAAAAATGTCTGAATATTGTCTAAATATTGTAAATTTTTGTAAAATTGCTATCTTTAAAACTAGAAATATGCTTACTAGTTAGCTAAACTAACAAAAAGTGCATCTGTACTGTTAACAATTAAAATTGTCAATGTGGCACTATAGCCTAAATGATTCCAGTTCAACTTATCATTAAAAACTTTCTCAGTTACCGTAATGCAGCTTTAGATTTTAGCGGCTTGCATACGGCTTGTATTTGTGGTTCTAATGGTGCAGGAAAATCTTCTCTTTTAGAAGCTATCACTTGGGCAATTTGGGGCGAAAGCCGTGCTACTGTCGAGGATGATGTCATTCATGCTGGTGCAAAAGAAGTCCGCATTGATTTCACTTTCCAAAGTGGTCAACAAACTTATCGGGTAATTCGCAACCGGGTTAGGGGTGGAACTAGCATTTTAGAATTTCAAATTGAAACTCCTGGGGGGTTTCGTCCTTTGACGGGTAAGGGGTTAAAAGCCACTCAGGATGTAATTCTCGAACATATTAAGTTAGACTATGAGACTTTTATTAATTCTGCTTATTTACGTCAAGGGAAAGCCGACGAGTTTATGCTCAAACGTCCCACGGAACGCAAGGAAATTTTAGCGGAATTATTAAAATTAAATCAGTATGATGAATTAGAAGAACGAGCCAAGGATAGCTCTAAACTTTTCAAGGGACGAGGGGAGGAATTAGAACGTTCTTTGGAAAATATCAAAATTCAACTCCAAGAACGGGAAACAACGGAAAACCAACGGGCTGAGTTAGAAGCGCAACTGCACGATTTACAACAGGTACAAACTTTTGAGAATAATCAATTGCAAAGTTTACAGGTTATTCAACATCAAAGACAAAATTGGGAACAAGAATTAAATTTTGTGCGCCAACGATATGCTAATCTTAGCCAAGATAGCGATCGCTTAAAACAAGAACAATTATCTGTAAAATCCCAATTAACAGAATTAGAAAAGATTTTAAATCAAGAAGTTGATATTCAAGCTGGTTATACTCAATATCAAAATTTGCGCTCTCAAGAAGAAATATTTGCGGACAAATTTGAACAACATACCCGCGCTACCAATGCAAAACAACAAAAACAACAGCAGCTATATAAGCAAATTCAAGATTTAGAACGCCAATTACAAAAAGCTGAAGCCGAATTAGCAGCTTTAGAACAGCAAGAACTAGAAATTGTTCAAATCCTCAGTAAATCTGGAGATATAGAAGCAGCTTTATTACAATTAAATAACGCCCGTCAGCATTTAGCCAATTTAGATCAATTGCAAATGCAAGTAACACCATTATTACAACAAAGGGCAAGTTTGCAAACTCAATTAGATCGCACTCATGCTAGTTTAGTAGCACGGTTGGAGCAAAAGCAAGCCGAGGAAAATAAATTACAAAATAAACATCATCGTCAACCCCAAATAGAAAAAGAAATAATAGAGGTAGAAAAGCAAATTGAAGAACTAGATAAAAAGCGAGTTTATCTGCAAAGGGTCAAGGAAAAAGGGCAGGAAAAACGACATTTTTTTGAACGGTTACAAGCCCACCAAGGAGATTATGAAAAGTTATTAGCAGAACTAGAACAAAAACTGCAAATGTTACAAAATCCCGATGCTACTTGTCCCTTATGTGAACGTCCTTTAGATGAACATCATTGGAGTCGAGTTGTTGAAAAAACTCAATCAGAATATGAAGATACCCAAGGACAATTTTGGGTAGTACGGGAACAAATTGCGGTTTCAGATCGGGAAATTCAGGTACTCAGACAAGAATATCGGCAAATAGACCAAAAGTTATCTGGTTATGACTCATTGCGAGAAAAACGGGGACAATTAGCTGCCCAATTACAGGGGACAATGGATGTCCAACAACAGTTAATGCAAGTGATTTCTGAAAAACAACAGTTAGAAACTTGCTTACAAACTGGTGATTATGCACCAGAAAAACAAGCAGAAATTCAAGAATTAGATCAATATATTCAACAACTTAATTATCATGAACAAGATCACGCCCTCGCTCGCAATGAGGTAGAAAGATTGCGCTGGGCAGAAATTAAACAAGGGGAAATTAAAGAAGCAATAAAAAGGCAGAAAAAACTAACAACTAGAAAACCAGAAGTAACAGCAAGTATTACTCAATTACAAGGGCAAATCCAACAGGAACAAATTGATTCTGATTGTGCTAAAGAAATCGCTAATTTAGAACAGCAGATTGCAGAAATTGGCTACAGTTCAGAACAACATAATTATCTGCGTCAAGCTGTGCGTCAAGGGCAAACTTGGCAGTTACGTCATCAACAATTATTATCCGCACAAGCCCAAGATCCCCAATTAAGAAATAAATGGCAAAATTTAGAAGATTCATTAGCAAAAATTGACAAAGAAAGACAAATACTAACTGCAAAAATTGATGATATTGTTAAACAATTAACTGACAGTGCTAACCCCACAGCCCAAATTAATAATTTAGAACAGCAAATAGCAAATCGTAGACGAGAACTAGATCATAAAATCTCTCATTTGGGACAATTAAAACAAATGTCGCTGCAATTGGAAACCCTACAAAATCAATATGAACAAGAAAGAGAACAATTGCAAATTTGTAAACAGCAACAGCGTGTTTATCAAGAATTAGCTCAAGCTTTTGGCAAAAATGGGATTCAAGCTTTAATGATTGAAAATGTTTTACCCCAATTGGAAGCAGAAGCCAATCAATTACTTTCTCGCTTGAGTGCGAATCAATTTCACGTCCAATTTATCACCCAAAAAGCGGGACGTAGTGGTAAATCCAGCAAGAAGAATGCTAAATTAATAGATACATTAGATATTTTAATTGCTGACGCGAGGGGAACAAGGTCTTATGAAACTTATTCGGGAGGAGAAGCTTTTAGAATTAATTTTGCTATTCGTTTAGCTTTAGCCAAATTATTAGCACAAAGAGCCGGGGCATCATTACAATTATTAGTAGTAGATGAAGGTTTTGGTACTCAAGACGGGGAAGGATGTGATCGTCTAATTGCTGCTATTAATGCCATATCATCCGATTTTGCCTGTATCTTAACTGTAACTCATATGCCCCACTTAAAAGAAGCGTTTCAAGCCCGAATCGAAGTGAGTAAAAATCAGCAAGGTTCACAGTTACAACTATTAATGTAATTTCCATCTCTTAATTCTGCCCTTGGGTTGGAAACGGTCTTTGCTCCCTTGCCTCTTGGCGCGAAACCTCAGATTAAAAAACACCACCTAACTGAGATAATAAAAAAATAAAAATATTTATTCACTCATGCTGAGATTAATTACTGACTTTGACGGTCCAATTATGGATGTTTCGGAACGATACTACCGTGTTTATCAGTTGTGTCTAGAGAAAACCCGATATCCGGGGCAAACAATTACAGAACTTTCTAAAGCCGAATTTTGGCAACTGAAGCGATCGC
>NZ_KE384667.1:74780-102758 GCF_000426925.1 Dolichospermum circinale AWQC310F
CCCCTGAACTTCAAATTGCGTTAAAATCGGGTTTAGATGCCCAGCAAGGGCAAAAATTCACCCAAATCCGCAAACAAACAGTCCATACTCTACCCTACTTCCAATATGATAGCTTGATCCCCACTGCATTAGCAGCACTTAACAAAGTTCAGGCTGCTGGTATTGATTTAGCCGTGATGACTATGCGGAGGGTACGAGAATTAGACTATGCTTTTAGTCAGCACAATTTAGGTGACTTTTTCCCGGAAAACCGCCGTTATTGTCTCAGTAATGACTATGTAAAAACCCGTGACGTAGAAGATAAACCTTTATTAATGGCTAGAGCATTAGCTGAACTCCCCCCTGCGGCTGATACTTGGATGGTAGGAGACACAGAGGCCGATATCGCGGCCGCTAAAAAACATGATATTAAAATTATTGCTGTTGAGTCTGGTATCCGCGATCGCACTCAACTAGCATCATATCAACCTGCTCTGATTATGCCAGACTTAAAAACCGCTGTAAATTTCATCCTCAACCAGTAAACAGAAAAATCATGGGGTAATCGGTGATTAACCAATTACCCATTAACTAACGTAAAAAACTGCTTACTAACCACATAAATATGAAGGTCAAAAGCGTTGAAAATTGATTCCCTGTCAAATTTATCAATGGTAATAGTAGTGGTAATATCGAGCCAGCAATTAAACTGCCAGCAGTTAAGCCGATAATTAAACTAACCAGTGTGAATAAAACTGATCGACCAAATTTGCCTTCCTTGCGATTGAGGAAGTAAACACCAGCACCTACTCCAACTACCAATGCGAGTTGCAAAACCTGCTCAGTACCACCGGGATAAAACAGACTAACCGCACCCAAACCCAGATAACAGAACCCTGGTAATAGTACATCAGTTAATGTTGGCCTATCCAAACTTCTTTGCAGCCATTCAGGGGCTTGTTGGCTCGGAGTTAGACCTGCTTGGGGAATAGGTCTAACTCGCATTTCTGGAAATCGGATGCGCTCAGGTACTTTGATTTTCCCCTCTTGGCGCATCCGTAGGCGATCCATTAAAATCGCATCATAAGCGGCTTCAATGACTTCTCGGCTATTACTCTCACCACCATATTTTTCCAATAGGCGATTGCGAGCTTCCTGAATTTCATCGAAGCTTGCGTCTTCTGATACCCCAATTTTTTCGTAGGGACTTTGATCACTCATGGGAGTTTATTACTTGAGCCTTAGTTCAGTGGCACTCTTTATTTTGCAAAAAAACAACTTTAGGTTTTATACTGATCAGAACAAATGCAAAAACGAAATTTACACAGAATACTCAACCTAAATAAATAATAACATTATCCTGCTTACTTCTGTGCTTTCAACCAGCCGGGAGGCAGATTTATTTGTCCACAGGGGTACATTCCGATCTGACAACGCGTATTCAATAACTCTACACTAAATCATAAGAATCACAACACCCATACAACTGAGAACCTTTTGTTTAAGTTTTAGTTCTTATTTTTGGGATGAGATGATTTTCAAGAATTGTGTATATTTTTATTATACAAAGGAGTCCGTATTTAACGGTTAATTGTCGAGAGTTGGATCATATCCAGTAGCTTTCAGAAGTAAAACCCCTTATTGACTGCTAATAAATATATGTATCTCCACTAACTAATTAGACCATCTATTTTATCCTTCGCTAATAATACTAGCATGAATTTGTTTAGTTGATCTAAAAATTTATTTGATTTATTGAAAATATGTTCCCATACAAGTGCCGCTATGACGGCAGATTTTATCTGAATCAGTTTCGGGTCAGCGGGCAGGATGCCCACCCCACCAATTTCTTCAAATCATCAGGATCATCATCGGTGTCCCCTGTAGATATTGAATTACTGCCAAAGTAGAACCTGGGTTCTTAGGCAATCATGTTTGTTAATTGTTAATCCTATGAACTTTTGTGAAAAATAATGGTCATGGCTGCCGCCAAGATTCTTGTAGTTGACGACGATTCTGCGGTTCGGAATTTAATTCAACGTTTTTTACTGCAACAAAATTATCAAGTAGAGTCCGCCGAAGATGGTAAAATGGCTCTAGCCATTTTTGAGCAATTTAACCCTGATTTGGTGATTCTGGATGTAAATTTACCAGATGCACTTGGCTTTAACCTTTGTCAAGAAATGCAAAATCGTAGTGGGGTATTTGTGCTACTACTGACTAGCAGGACAGATGAAGCCGATAAAATTCGCGGTTTTTCTAAGGGTGCTGACGACTACCTAACCAAACCATTTGGTTTGGGAGAGTTAGAGGTGAGAGTAGCCGCAATTTTGAGGCGGCGGGTTGTAGCTAATACAGAACAGCAGCGCTTAGTCTTTGAAAAGCTGATAATTGATTCTGTGCGACGGGAAGTAATAGTTAATAATGAAACCATAGCTTTAACAGCGCTGGAGTTTGAATTGTTGCATTTTTTAGCTAGTCATCCAGGGCGGGTTTGGCGCAGGACCGAACTCATCCAACAAGTTTGGGACTATGAATACGTCGGGGATCAAAGGGTTGTGGATGTCCATATCGGTCAAATTCGCAAGAAAATTGAGATAGATCCCACCCAATCAACGTTAATCCAGACCATACGTGGTGTAGGGTATAAGTTTGAATGCCCCACTTCACCGTAAAACTAGTTGTAAACTTTAACCACTTCCACATCTAAAAAAGGTGGGAGTGGTGACTAAATTTACGCGGTTAGCCTAACTTTGTGGTTGATTTGAGTACAGTTGTTAACCGTCTGTTCCTTCTGTAGCGCCGTTAATGGATTTCCAGGCTTGTAAACCACCTGTAAGTTCGGCCACTGTGGTAAAACCAAGGAATTGCAAGGTTCTGACAGCTTGTGCTGCTTGGCTGTCATTTTCACCATAAATATAAATTTGCCGTTCTCTATGTAAGCAAGTTTGGGCGCGATGTTCTAAGTCATTGAGGGGGATAGAAATTGCCCCGGTGATGCGGCTATGATTATAGTTTGAGCGATCGCGCACATCAATAATTGTAAAAGCAGGTTGTCCCCATTGCAGATTGGTCTTTAAGTCGTTAACATCAGCAACTAAATTAATACTCATAAGCTTTTCGTGCTGTCTAATCTATAAAAAATTTAGCAAATATCCCCTATTAACTCTTATTTCTTTATAATGACAGCAGAATTTAGAAATTAATTTTTTTGTAATCATAATTAATCATAATATTGTAGGCTAATGTTTTCTAGATTTAGAAAATACTTAATTTTTAATTTTAATTCCTCATGATGGTATCTACTATTCAAGCTTTACCAACAGAAGTTGTATATTTAATTACGGCTGGAGAAGTAATTGACTCATTGGTGGCCGTTGTCAGGGAGTTAGTAGAAAATTCCCTAGATGCTGGTGCAACGCGCATTGTAGTTTCTTTATGGCCACAATTATGGCGAGTTCGGGTAGCTGATAATGGTTGTGGTATGAATTTGGATGATTTGCAACAAGCTGCAACTGCACACAGTACAAGTAAAATTCATTCTAGTGCAGACCTATGGAAAATTAGGAGTTTAGGATTTCGTGGTGAAGCACTACATAGTTTAACAACTTTAGCAAATTTAGAAGTTTTAAGTCGTCCTTTAGGAGGAAGTGAAGGCTGGCGAATTGTTTATAATAATGAAGGAGAAGTAACAGAAGTAAATATTGCCGCTATTGCCTCTGGTACTGTGGTGACAGTGAATAATTTATTTGCTAATTGTACAGCCCGTCGTCAAGGTTTACCCGCGATAAATCAGCAATTAAAAGCTGTACAAGGGATAATTCAACAAATAGCTTTATGTCATCCTCATGTTCATTATCAAGTGTGGCAAAATGACAAAGAATGGTTTACAATTTGTCCTGCACCAACTGTAGGAAAACTAATTCCACAAATTCTCCCTCAAGTCCGACAAGATGATTTATATGAAGTGAATTTAGAAATACCAAATCTGGAAAATTCGTCTTTACATTTGGTCATAGGTTTACCAGATAGATGTCATCGTCATCGTTTAGATTGGGTAAAAGTGGCAATTAATGGCAGGATAATTAAATCACCAGAATTAGAACAGAATATATTATCAGCTTTCCATAAAACATTACCACGCGATCGCTATCCCGTGTGTTTTTTACATTTGCATATTCCTCCTGAGCAAATTAACTGGAATCGCCACCCAGCGAAAACAGAAATATATCTGCATGATCTACCTTTTTGGCAAGAACAAATTACCGCAGCTATCAATAAATCTCTGAGGATTTCGGAAACTAATATTAAAGAATCAGTTCACACTAGCAGAATTAGTAATTTATTAAAAGTAGCAGAATCTCAAGGTGAATATAGATTTAATTCTCAAAATTCTCAAAATTCTCAAAATTCTGAAAACAATGAAACTCAAAACTATTTAAAAGCAATTGCTCAACTGAGTAATACTTATATAGTTGCTGAACATTATGGGGGAATGTGGTTAGTAGAACAACATATAGCCCATGAACGAGTATTATATGAACAATTATGTGATCACTGGCAATTAGTACCTGTAGAAACCCCAATTATTATTTATCAATTATCACCAGCGCAGGTTTCCCAATTAGAACGTATTGGTTTAGATATAGAACCATTTGGTGATAAAATTTTTTGCGTGCGGAATATCCCAGCCATGTTCAAACAAAGAGAAGATTGTGCTGAGGCAATTTTAGAATTAAGTTGGGGGGGAGACTTACAAACTGCTCAAATTGCAGTTGCTTGTCGGAGTGCAATTCGTAATGGTACAAAAATGAGTTTACCAGAAATGCAGACCTTATTAGATAATTGGCAACGTACCCGCAACCCGCGCACTTGTCCCCATGGTAGACCAATTTATTTATCTTTGGAAGAATCAGCACTAGCGCGGTTTTTCCGACGTAATTGGGTAATTGGGAAAAGTCATGGAATTTGAAGTATTTTTTAACCGAACGGATGATAATATTAATGTATTAGTTGGTGAGATAAAAAATTATGTCAACCATAAAAGTTGAAGTAGAATTTTCTTCAGAAGATTTACTTAAAGCCGTTGGACAATTAAGCCAATCAGATTTAAGGAAGTTTATTTCTCAAGCTATTGCGATACAAGCACAACGGACAACTTCCAGTTTAATGCAACGGGAGTCAGAATTACTATTAAAAATTAATCAAGGTATTCCGTTAGATATTCAGAAAGATTACAATGATTTAATAGCTAAAAGAGATGCAGAAACTCTTACCAATCATGAATACAAGGAGCTATTAAACTTAACTCAACAGATTGAAAAACAGCAAGCACAACGAATTGAACATTTAGCAGAGTTAGCGAGTTTAAAAGGAATTTCTTTGAATACGTTGATGGAAAATTTAGGTATTCCGACGCAAAGTTATGTCTGAAAAAAGAGTAACAGCGCAACAGAAAAAAGCTGTTTCTGAACGTGCAAACGGATGTTGTGAATATTGTCGAAGTCAAGCGCGTTTTGCTATGCAACCTTTTTCCATTGAGCATATTATTCCTAGAAGCCAAGGTGGAATGACAAGTTTGGATAATTTGGCTTTGTCTTGTCAGGGTTGCAATAATCATAAGTATAACAAAACGGAAGGAATTGATCTGATCAGTGGTAATGTTGTCTCTATTTACCATCCACGTCAACAGCAATGGAATAAGCATTTTGCTTGGAATGATGATTTTACATTAGTGATAGGCTTGACTCCTACAGGACGTGCTACTGTGGAAACACTACAATTAAACCGTGATGGTGTAGTTAATTTGCGTCGTGTGTTGTATGCAATAGGTGAACATCCTCCGGCTGACGTGAAATAATTTGATCAAGTCAATGAGTTGGAACTCCCAATTTATACAGTTTTGAGTGTAAAATAAATTTTGTTACATACAAGATAGTAATTAACTTAATATATATGAAGACTCGGTTTTTACCTTTTCTTGCTGCTATTAGTATTTTTACAGGAAATAACTCTGCTTATGCAGAATATATAGGTGCATCAAATATAGCCGAGATGACAGATAGAGTCTATTACATAACAGTACAAGGTAAAAACTCAGAATTAGCAGCAAATAAAGGTGGGATATTAACATGGACAGACGTAGCTTTTGCTACTGGAATATCTGCCGTTAGTTTTAAATGTGCTGAAAAGAATTTACCGTCTGATACTTCTTTTTATATATTATATGTAATAGGTAAACGTGATGGATGGTGGCAAGTTAATTGTGGTTATAGCTATAAGATATCAAGTGAATTTGGAAAAGATTATGATGCTGTACTAATGTTACTTAATCAAGAAGGACGTAAAGAGTTTTTACATCCTTTATTAATTACTACTAAACAGCAATCTCAGAAGTTTCAACAAATCAGAAAAAAATTATAGACAAAAGAAATGTCTCTACAGTACAAGTGTATGATTACTTAATTTCAGAACTTAACCATTGATAGAAACTCTGTATATAAAAGAAATTGCCTTTTATTGTTTGTTTAATATGAATTTTTTCTGAATTTTCACTTAAGTATTTTTGAGCATTTGCATTCCAATTTTGCCATTCCAATAATTTCTTTGTATCTAGATAGAGTGAATGATCAATATTAAAATTTGGTTGTCCAAATTTAAAGTCTATAGAATTTTCAGTCTCAATCAGGGGCAAACTTCTATGCTGTATATAATTTCTCAAACCCTGAATAAAACCATTCTCAGGATTATCTGTAAACATTTCTCCCTTCTTGCTTGTGATTGCAGAAATTAAAGAAGGATTAGTAAAAGACTTTTTGAATGAATTTTCTGCTGCATGGGTTTGCTCTTTCAAAGAGAACCAAGAAGCTAAATAATTATGCAGTAATCGAGCAGTTTCCTTCTGTACTTCCTGAAATTTCTGAGATTGAATATCACGAATTCTTGTATCAAACGCTTGAACACCTTGACTGTAAAGTTCATTAGTGTAGCTGTCAATAGCTTTCTCAAATTCAAGGAAGTTATGCTCGAAGATATAAAAGCTGTAGTTAATCACTTCGTCAAAATTAGTCATATTATAGTTATTTCATCCAGAAAATCTAGCATTTTGAATTGGGACAATCATCATTAGAAAATTGCGTATTGTAGTAGAATACACAAAATTTTTAATGTTGGTATAAATTATACTGTGCGTACAAGTGTAACACAAGATGTAGATAAAATCAAGTGACCCTATATTCAATCCCCCTACAAACAACAACTTATAGCCAATTCCGCATTCTTCATCAACGTCTCCTTATCAAGAGTCGAAACCGGATATTGAGGAGTTACCCGCAATAAATTTTCCACCCTCTCCCGCGCTGCTTCCACCACTGCTATATCCAAACTACCATTATTTAAACTAGCAGAAAAATCCTCAGCTATTTTATATGTCCGTTCTAAAGAAGAGGAATTGATATTGCGAGAAACTATAAACAAATCACAACCAGCATCAAAAGCCCGCGCTACCGTTCCCGTTTTCATAAACATTTCCGATACAGCTTTCATATCTAAATCATCGGAAACTATCACACCTTGAAAACCTAACTCTTTTCGCAAAATATCATCTAAAATAATTTTAGATAACGTTGCTGGTACTTGTGGATCAATTTGCGGAAACAAAATATGTGCTGTCATGATTAACGGAATTTGTGCCTGAATTAATGTTTGAAAAGGAATCAATTCCCGGTTTCGTAAATCTTCCCAACTCAAATTTAATATTGGTAATTCTAAATGGGAATCTGTGCTAGTATCTCCATGGCCAGGAAAGTGTTTAGCACAACCTAAAATTCCCTCTTCTCGCAATCCTTGGTAATATTCCCGCACACATTGACTAGTTTTTTCTGATGTAATTCCAAACGCACGCGGTCCAATAATTGGGTTTTGAGGATTTGAGAAAATATCCGCAACCGGAGACCAAGAAAGATTAATTCCCAGAGATTTTAATTCTCTAGCTGTGGCTTTAGCAACTTCAAAAGCGTGAGATTGTAATAAATAAGCATGAGGAAAACGGGTAATGGGTAAAGGAGTCCGCACCACCCGACCACCTTCATGATCTAAAGTAGTAAACATGAAATCACGTTCGGTATATTGACGAATTTCATCAATGAGGTTTTTAAAGTTTTCTAACCAAATTGTATAGGGTACACCGTCGAGGAAATTTTTCCCGAAAAAGATGACACCAATGGGTTTTAATTGATTTAATACCCGTTTATCATCATCATTTAAAGTAGTTCCAGAAATACCCAAAATTAGATGATTACCAAAGCTTTGTAAGGATTGATATCTCATTACTTCTTCTTTTCTTCCTTCGTGTCCTTCGTGTCTTCGTGGTTTATTCAATCGGTATTCTACCGGTAAGGGAGTAGGATAAAGCCTTCTCTACCTTATCCTTCCAGGATACTAAAAATTAGAAACCAATAACTCACCTTTAGCATTAGCCATATCTTCAGTTTTTGGTGGAGATGGTTTCAAAGTCATTTGTGGCGCATTTTGTTGTAAAACCACAGCCTGATAAGCTACGACTCCAGTATGTTCACTATCGAGACAACGAGCCGCTGTTCGAGATAAATCTAGGCTTCTGGGTGCAATGTAAGGTCCACGATCATTAACACGCACAATTACGGATTTATTATTTTCTAAATTTGTAACTTTTAAGTATGTATTAAAAGGTAGGGTACGATGGGCAACTGTGAAGTCGTCTTGATTATATATTTCACCATTTGCTGTTAAGCGACCATGAAAGTAGCCGCCATACCAAGACGCTACACCGGAAAGTTTTGTTGTTGAATTCTCTAATCCATACATTGCCATTTGTCCTTGTATTAGCGTCAATGGTTCGGTATGTAGAGCTATGCGGAGATTGTTAGTCCATTCCAGAGCTAAAATATCACCGCTGCGACCAAGTTGAGCGGATAGATTTCGCTCAATTGCAAATAGCAAGCGAGTACCTACCATGAGGGACGGAGTTTTATCAACTAAACCAGGTTGTAGTTTTGTAGGTTGTACTTTTGGTGATGTCACTAATTGCTCTAAACGTTGTTTTAAAGTATTAGCTGTAATTCGATCAGGGAGTCTAGCAACAAAGCTGTTATTAACCCATACTTCATAATTGGATACACTACGCTTAACAATTAATACTGGTGCATAATCGTAACTCCCATTTTGCTCTACTGGATTGTTAATGACATTAAAGAAGCTTTGGAGCGATCGCACAACGGTAGGAGGTGAAAAATCTAGTTTGGGAACACTAAACTGCGTGAATTTAACTAATACAGAGTTAGTAACATTTTTAAGTTGAGTTTGTGCAGCTATATTTTCTGGTACAGGGGAACAAAATTTTGTTTCTTGGGACTTGAATGTTGTCAAATCTGGGATAATAGCAGTATCTCGATGTGATGCTAATTGTTTATTTATCCAATCGAAAGTAAAAAGAGTTTTTGATATTAAGATTTTTTGCCAAGTATTTTTATGTTGTTGAGCATTCGTCAAAAATTGATGCTGATCCTTGACTAAATTAGCTGTAAATTGTGTTGGGGATGTCAACCCCATAGGTAAAGCTGTCAACATGAAAGTACCACCCGTCAAGGATGATAACCAGAGTAGTCGGTTTGATATCATAGTTTAGTTATTCTTGAAGTAGATGCAATATTTCTGGGTAAATATGCCCAGATTCAATAAAAAAACGTTTTATTGAACAAGAGACAAATTTTTGGTAATTACATAATTAAATTTCAGATTTAAGGATGATTAAACTGTCTGGGATCATCATATAACGTCATGGCTATTTAAATTGATAAGAATTTTAAATATATTTGCAGTAATTAGGAGTATTTCCCTAATTTTTGCTTATTAATGCTCATAATTTTCGCTATTTACCTTACTGATTTAGAGAGATAATTTACGTCTAAATACATAAATAAAAAACCGGCTTTTGTATTTGTCATCAGCAGTTAGCCGAAAAAATGCACGGATGGGAATTGAGATATAAACTACAGTAAATATTTTTTATGGAAAAATTTTTTGTTAATTAAATCACTTAATATTTAAGTAAATTACATAGTTAGTGGCAGTGCGGGGAAATTTTTTGGGAGGTAATTCAGAGAGGAAACGGCAAATGTAAAGGATTGCAACGTATAATGAGAACGACAAAACAATTAAGAAATATTAAAGAACAGTAGGTTAAATGCAAGTAGCATTCACGAAGTGCAGCGTAGCCATCGCAGGAGGGGGTCTAGCAGGACTTTCCTGTGCAAAATATCTAACGGATCAAGGTTACACCCCCATTGTTTTGGAGCGTCGAGACGTAATTGGGGGGAAGGTGGCCGCGTGGAAGGATGCTGATGGTGATTGGTACGAAACGGGGCTGCACATTTTTTTTGGGGCCTATCCCAATATGTTGCAGTTATTCAAAGAATTAGACATTGAAGATCGGTTGCAGTGGAAAGAACACACAATGATCTTCAATCAACCTGATTCCCCAGGAACTTACAGCCGTTTTGATTTCCCAGATTTACCGGCACCGATAAATGGTGTCATTGCCATTCTGAGAAACAACGATATGCTGACCTGGGCGGAGAAAATCAGTTTTGGTATCGGGTTACTACCAGCCATACTGCAAGGGCAAAAGTACGTGGAAGAAATGGACAAATATTCTTTCCGGGAGTGGTTGCAAAAACAAAACGTTCCGCCCCGGGTAGAAAAAGAAGTATTTATTGCTATGTCCAAAGCTTTGAACTTCATTAACCCAGAGGAAATTTCTGCCACGGTCTTATTAACAGCCTTGAATCGCTTCCTGCAAGAGAAAAACGGCTCAAAAATGGCCTTCCTAGACGGTTCACCCACAGAAAGATTGTGTCAGCCAATTATTGACCACATTACTGAAAGGGGTGGTGAGGTACGTCTGAATGCGCCTTTAAAAGAGATTTTACTCAATGAGGATGGAACTGTTAAAGGATTCCTATTGCGGGGCTTGAACGGGGCAGAAGATGAAATACTCACAGCGGATATTTATGTATCTGCCCTACCTGTTGACCCTTTAAAGCCAATTTTACCCAATGCGTGGAAAGAAATGCCATTTTTCCAACAATTAAACGGTTTAGAAGGTGTACCAGTGATTAATGTTCATATCTGGTTTGATCGCAAATTAACAGATATTGATCATCTACTATTTTCCCGGTCTCCACTCCTGAGCGTTTATGCTGACATGAGTAATACTTGCCGTGAATATGCCAATCCTGACCGTTCGATGTTGGAATTAGTTCTAGCACCAGCCGCAGATTGGATCTCTAAATCTGATGAGGAAATCGTCGCTGCAACTATTAGCGAATTAGAAAAACTCTTTCCCCAACACTTTGGGGGAGATAATCCTACAAAAATACTGAAATATCATGTGGTGAAAACACCGCGTTCAGTTTACAAAGCTACCCCAGGTCGCCAAGAGTATCGTCCTTCCCAACAAACCCCCATTTCTAATTTCTACCTGACTGGGGATTATACAATGCAACGTTATCTCGCCAGTATGGAAGGGGCGGTACTTTCTGGTAAACTAACAGCGCAGGCCATTTCTGACGCGCTGACGGTAGCAAATCCCTCTCGCCTGCAAACGCCAACCCGACCGCCCGCCACGAATGCTGCAACTGCCTGATTCCCCCCCGCGCATGAAAACGCTGGTCTCTATAGATGAGTCATACAACCTTTGTCGGGAACTCACTGCTAAGTACGCTAAAACTTTTTATTTGGGTACAATGCTGATGAGTCCTGCCAAGCGTCAATCTGTTTGGGCAATTTATGCCTGGTGTCGCCGTACAGATGAATTAGTGGATGGTCCTGCCTCCGCTATCACCACGCCAGAAACCCTAGAACTATGGGAAAATCAACTGGAGGCGATTTTTGCGGGCTGCCCTTTGGATAATTTTGATGTAGCGTTAGTAGACACCCTGCAACGCTTTCCTTTAGACATTCAACCCTTTCGGGATATGATTGCTGGTCAGCGCATGGATTTGTATCGTAGTCGCTATGAAACTTTTAAGGATTTATATCTCTACTGCTACCGGGTAGCGGGAACTGTGGGTTTGATGTCAACAACGATTATGGGTGTAGATAATAGCATCTATACAGCTCCTTGGCATCAAAACCAACAGCCCTATCTTCCCATAGAAGAAGCGATCGCTTTGGGAATTGCTAACCAACTTACGAACATCCTCCGTGATGTCGGTGAGGATGCCCGTCGCGGCCGTATCTATATTCCTTTGGAAGATTTGGCCAAATTTAATTACACCGAGGAAGAATGTATCCAGGGCGTAGTTGATGATCGCTGGCGTTCACTGATGCGGTTTCAAATTGATCGCGCCCGTCAATTCTATATTCAAGCAGATAAAGGTATTAGTTATCTCGCTGCTGATGCTCGGTGGCCTGTCTGGTCTGCATCTATGCTCTATGAGCAGATTTTAGAAATGATTGAGCGCAATGATTATGATGTGTTCAGTCGGCGAGCTTATGTTCCTCAATGGAAAAAGTTACGCACCTTGCCTGCTGCCTGGATGCGATCGCAAGTGCTATAACTTGTTTATTGGTCATTGGTCATTGGTCATTGGTCAATGGTCAATGGTCATTTAATTTTTTAACAAAATAACTATTGACAAGCCCAAAAACTTCTGATAATATTGTTAAACATGACTGGAGAGGTGGCTGAGTGGTCGAAAGCGGCAGATTGCTAATCTGTTAAGGGATTATATCCCTTCGAGGGTTCGAATCCCTCCCTCTCCGTTTTTATTGTCAGTGGAATTAACAGGTCAGTTTCAACCTACCACTACCGCGACCTTCTTTTTTGGTGTTCATAAAAAATTAGATTTCCTCAAATACAAGAACGTTGATTTCTGACACCCTGTATTTTATTTAAGGACTAAAATATTTAGTCTTTTAAGCATCTTTAACTTGACTTGCAAAATTGCTAAAGCGGACAATGGAATTTAGCAGGGATGTATATTCCTGGGCGTTGATATGATAATTTTCGTTAAATTCATGCAACAATTGAATAATTGCAAAGGTTGTAGATTCTAGTTTTGCTCTTTTTTTAGCCGCTCTAACAGCCTGAGATTTACTATGATAAACATGATTATCGCTAATAGCGATTTGCTCATCTTCTATCCAACACTGAAAAATGTAACCTTTTGATGATGGTATGATTTCAATTAACCAACCATAATATGGGTACTGTAATTTTATGCTTTTTTCCCTAGTGACATCCATCTATGTTTAACCTCCTTTATTCACATCTCAACAGAACAACATTATAGAACCTATATATGCAATTATGGTGCAGGATTTGTGCAAAATTTGTGCAGATGAAAATACAGTCGCTTGCTTGTAAAATATTAGGTAAAATAAAAACTCTATCTCAAGATGTATTATTCCTCTTTGAGACGATAACCTAAGCCATGAACTGTTTGAATTAAATCTTCTGAAGCACCTAAAACTCTGAGTTTTTGACGCAGAGACCGAATGTGAGACCTAAGAGTTTCTTCTGCGGGGGAGTCGTCTATTGACCAAACTTGTTCAATAATACCAGAACGACTTAATACTCGTCTGCCATTGGCCATCAATAATTCTAAAATAGCAAATTCTTTTGCAGTTAAGGAAATGGTGTAAGTATCATAAGTAGCTTCATAGGTACTTTGATTCAAATGTAGTTTACCCCAGGATAAACCGACTGTAATTGTCGAATTACCGCGTCTGAGTAAAGCGCGGATACGAGCCATTAATTCTTCTAAGTCAAATGGTTTGGAAACATAATCATCTGCACCCGCGTCCAAGCCAGCAATTTTGTCCGATATTGTATCACGGGCTGTTAACATGAGGACGGGTACACCTGAATTGCGATATGCTGAGTTGGTGGTGCTAGTATTACGTAAGCGTTGACAGAATTTCATTCCGTCCAGTTTGGGTAGTGTGACATCTAGGATAAATAAATTATACTTCATAGACTCGGCTAAATCCCAAGCTTCTTCACCGTCTCTAGCTACATCTACGATATAATGGCGGTTGGTTAAAGCTTCTGTTAATACTTCTGCTAATTGAGTATCATCTTCAACGATGAGAATTCGCATGATTATAAATTAGTATTTTATGAAATGGTCTTTACAAGGAAAATGGATTGCTGTAGGGTTTACTTTAACCCTTTTACTAATGAGTTTAGTTGTATTTGGTTCATTTAAGAATACATCTGAAATTAAACAAAGTGCTAATAGAGTGAATCATACTTACAAAACTCTGAATACGTTAACAAATTTTTATGCAGCAATGACGGTTGCAGAATCAGCGCGACGGGGGTATATTTTTATGGGAAGTAAACAGGATTTAGATCGGTATGAAACTGCGTTGATAAATATACATCATGAACTAAAATTGCTACGGGAGCAGATACATTTTAGCAGGAGTCAACAAGAAAGATTTACAATTTTTAACTCTTTGGTAAATCAAAGATTATCCCTTTTAGAACAATCTATACAACTTTATCAAAAAGATAAAAATTCCATACAATCTCAAACTGAGATCACAGAGCGCAGTGTCAAAATCAGGGAACAAATTTTACCACTAATTTCTGACATTAAAGCGGAAGAACAAGATTATTTACAAAACTCTCTCCAAGAATCTGAATATATTATTCATTCAAGAATAGTCATAGAAATTTTGGCGACAATTTTAATTATTGTAGTCATTTCTTGTTTATGTATTATACTTGAGCGTCAATGGGTAAAGCGTGATAAAATTAAATCTTTAGAATCTTCTCTATTTCAAGAAAAGAAAATTGGAGAAATGAAAGTTCAGTTATTTTCTATGGTATCTCACGAATTTCGCACACCTTTGAGTGTGATTTTACTTTCTGCTCAATTATTAAGAGAAGCTCTTAAAGATGTTGTCAATGAAATACAATTTAAAAATCTCTCTCGTATTCAATACTCGGCTAAATTAATGAATCATATGTTAACTGATATATTAACTTTAACAAGAGCAGAAGCAGGTAAGTTGGATTGTCAAACTCAATTAATCAATATAGAAGATTTTTGTTTAAATTTGGTTGAAGATATACAAGTTTTTAATCCAGTAACTCATAAAATTATATTTATTAACGAAAGCGGAATTTTTCGGGGATATTTAGATGAAAAACTCCTATATTCTATGCTCACAAATTTACTATTAAATGCTATTAAATATTCAGATATTGGTAGTCAAATATCCTTGATTTTAAAATCAGAACCCAAATTTATCATCTTTCAAGTAATAGACAAAGGTATAGGAATTTCCCTGACAGAACAACAGAAAATATATGAGCCTTTTTATCGTTGTCAAAATGTTGATAATATCGTGGGAAGTGGTTTAGGATTATCTGTAGTCAAAAAATGCGTAGAATGTCATCAGGGAGAAATTAATTTAGAGAGTCAAGTAGGAATTGGGACAATTTTTACGATTAAAATTCCCCATCCCAATATAGAATAGGGATAATTATCAAAAATTCTGCTAAAGTAACAATAAATTAGCAAATTTATATCTATGGATAATAATGATTTAGCTTTTACCCCAGCTTTAGAGTTAGCGCAATTAATTCGACTGCGGGAAGTTTCACCCCTAGAGTTGGTAGAAGTATATTTAGAACGCATTGAACGCTTAAACCCCCAATTGGGAAGTTATTTCACAGTTACGGCAGATTTAGCCGTTGCTGATGCTAAAATCAAAACAGAATTACTCACGACAACTTCAGAATTACCCCCATTTTTTGGTGTACCAATTTCTATTAAAGACTTGAATGCAGTTGCAGATGTTACTTGTACTTATGGCAATTCAGCCCTGTTAAATAATATCGCTAATTACGATGATGGTGTAGTTACCAAAATTAAACAAGCTGGGTTTATTATTCTTGGTAAAACCGCTACGTCTGAATTAGGTTCTTTTCCTTACAGTGAACCTACGGGATTTCCCCCAGCTAGAAACCCTTGGAATTTAGCATATACTCCTGGTGGTTCTAGTGGTGGTGCCGCAGCATCGGTAGCAGCGGGATTAAGTGCGATCGCTCAAGGTTCAGATGGTGGTGGTTCGATTCGTGGTCCTGCGGCTTGTTGTGGCGTAGTTGGAATTAAACCCGCTAAAGGTAGAGTGACTAAAGCCCCTGTAGGTGAAACATTAGGTGGTATTGCTGTGGATGGACCCATTACCCGTACCGTAGCTGACGCAGCGGCGATGTTAGATGTTATATCTGGATATGTCACAGGTGATCCCTATTGGTTATCAGATCCACAGCCGTCCTTTCTGAATGCAACTGAGGTTAAATTAAATCCTCTGAAAATTGCTTTTAGTACCAAGATCATGCCTTTCGGAGAAGCTGATATAAATTGTCAACAGGGAGTATTAAAAACAGTCCAGTTATTAGAACAATTTGGACATCAAATTACAGAACAATACCCAGATTTTAGCCGGTTAATTGAACCATTTAAAGTAGTTTGGCAAGCAGGAGTAGCAGTTGCAGGAATTCCCTCAGCAGCCTTGCAACCATTAAACCGCTGGTTATTAGCAAAAAATGGTTCTGTAGGTGAATATCTGCAAGCACTAGCCCAAATGCAGATTGTCTCCCGGCAGATTGTCGCGTTTTTTAATATCATAGATGTACTAGTATTACCAGTTTATCTCCATTCTCCGATTCGCGTGGGAGAATGGGCAGATTTGAGTCCAGAAGAGACATTTGCTAAAATTGTCCATTGGGTTGCCCCTTGTCCTGTTGCAAATGCTACCGGATTACCTGCGATCGCCCTGCCGATGGGTTTCGATAATAACGGTTTACCCATAAGTGTACAATTAATTGGTAAACCGGAGGCCGAGTCTACTTTAATTAGTTTAGCAGCCCAATTAGAAGCTGCCAACCCTTGGATTCAACATCGGCCAGCACTTTAAGTCAAACTCAGGATTTACAGGATTTTTATTTTGGTTAAAAAACTCTCTTCTACAAGAAGAGAGACTTTGATTTGCTTTTATACTCCCTAATAAAAGCTGAATTTATAAAACTATTGGTCATCTGTTTCTTGTGATTCATATAAAGTTTCCATTCCTAATTTTTCTAAACATCTATCAGATCCCCAGGGTCTCATTAACGCACCACAACGACTATCCCGATAAAGTCTTTCCAAAGGAAATGATTTTAAAATAGAATGTCCACCACAAACACGAATAGCTAAACTACATAATTGATTACTGTTTTCCATTACAGTATAATTTGCTGCATAGGCTCTTAGCCTTTCAGCTTTACTAGGATTTATTTTGGCTTCATTGATAACTCGATAAAAAATTGCCTTAGTTTGTTCTAAAATAATAAACATTTGAGCAACATTAAATTGCTTAATTTTATTTTGTCTTTGTTTTATCGGTGGCATTCCTACTACTTCACCACGCAAATACTTAATTGTAAAATCATAAGCAGCTTGAGCAATACCCATATAAGTAGGTGCTAGAGTAAAAAACATATGTGGGTACAACTCAGTCAGTTTTAAATAAATATTTGAGGGCAGTAATTGAGCATTATTAGGAACAAAAACATTATCGAAAATTAAAGTGCGAGAAATTGTAGCTCTCATTCCTAGAGGATTCCATTCTCCAACTACTTGCACCCCTTGAGTTTTCGCTGGGATAGCAATATAAAGACAATTCTCTACTGAAATATTTACTTTTTCCTCAGTACAAACGATACCATAATAGTCGGCGGCTTCTGAAAGTGAGGCAAAGGTTTTTTTTCCATTAATTAACCATCCTCCCTCGACCTTTTTAGCAGTTGTTTGATAAGCTTTACCAAGAGATACACCTGCACCCTCTTCAGAAATTGGTTGGGAATAAAGTGCCTGTTTTTCGACTATTCTTTGAAAATGAATTTTTTTATAGATTTCACATTCTGCTATTTGAGATTCCGTCAATGGTAATTTATCATCTAAAATACTTAACCAAAGAGTTGAAGAAATGTGCATATTATAAGTAAGAGCAGTAGCACCACAATATCGTGCTATTTCAGCCGATATTAAACAATAACTGGGAAAATCAACACCCATTCCCCCATATTCTTTTGGTACACATAATGCTAGAAGTCCGTGATTTCGTAAATCTTCATAATTTTCCCAAGGAAAAGAAGCTTCTTCGTCATAGACAAAAGCACGAGAGGCAAATTTATTTTTTCCTAATTCTTGAACTAATTCAATTAAGGTTTTTTGTTGATTATTTAAGTTAAAATCCATGGTTCATTATGTTTTTTTGAACTCTTTTACTCTGCTTTCACCAAATTGGTGTCAACCCTTAATTTTTCCTGGGCTGTAACCTTGAAAATTCATTGATTTATCTGATAGTGCGGAAAGCGATCGCATTCCCCATGTATGTAAAGAAACAGAAATGTTTATTGAAAGAGGCTTAGTTTGATTGTCAAAACTTGGTAAAAGGTAAAAAATTACCAATTACCAATTATCTAAAATTACGCTTTCTTCAACCAACTAAACATAGCGCGTAAATCCTTCCCAACTGCTTCAATAGGATGTTCAGCTTCTTGACGACGCATAGCAGTAAAACCAGGTTTACCCGCTTGGTTTTCTAATACAAATTCCCGCGCAAATTGTCCAGATTGAATTTCGCTGAGGATTTTCTTCATTTCCGCTTTAGTTTGAGAGGTGACAACACGGGGACCACGAGTATAATCACCATATTCGGCGGTATTAGAAATACTATCACGCATTGTTGCTAAACCACCTTCTACGACCAAATCAACAATTAATTTGACCTCATGTAGACATTCAAAATAAGCTAGTTCTGGTTGATATCCTGCTTCTACCAGGGTTTCAAAACCCGCTTTAATTAAAGCACTCAAACCACCACATAATACCGCTTGTTCTCCAAATAAATCCGTTTCGGTTTCTTCGCGGAAAGTGGTTTCTAAAATACCCGCCCGTGTACCACCAATACCTCTAGCATAAGCCATAGCGCGATCGCGTGCTTTACCGGTTGCATCTTGATAAACTGCAAATAATGCAGGTACACCTTGTCCTTGTTCGTAAGTACGACGGACTAAATGTCCGGGTCCTTTAGGTGCAACCATGACGACATCAACATCAGCGGGGGGGATAACCTGTGCAAAGTGGATATTAAAGCCGTGTGCAAAAGCTAAAACGTTTCCAGCCTCTAAATTTGGTTCAATTTCGGTTTTATAAATTGTTTTTTGGACTTCATCAGGTAATAAAATCATGATGAAATCAGCAGCTTTAGCAGCGTCACCAACATTTTTTACAGTCAAGCCAGCAGCTTCGGCTTTCGCTGTGGACTTACTACCGGGATATAATCCCACAATCACATTAACACCGCTATCTTTTAGATTGAGCGCGTGAGCATGACCTTGAGAACCATAACCAATAATAGCAACCGTCTTACCCGCTAAAAGGTCTAAATTAGCATCTTCATCATAATACATACGCGCCATAGAAGCATCTCCTGTCCGTAAAGGTTGTCATGAAATTGGCAGAATTTTGATTGTATCGCAAATTGGTCAGTTGTTTGTTGGGCGTTGGTATTTTTCTCCTTTCTTCCTCCTGACAACTGACCACTGACAACTGACCACTGACCACCGACCACTGACCACCGACCACTGACCACTGACTAATCCCCTACGTTTACTTTTTTTTCAGAAGTTCAAGATAAACAGAAATAATTATGACAATTTTGATACAAATTTGTTAAGAATAGTTACAACACCTGTTATCCAAGGAAATATCTGTTATGGTTGATCTATCTGACAAAAAACCAGTCCACCAAGTCGTGATTATTGGCGGTGGTTTTGGTGGCTTATATGCTGCTAAGTCTTTAGCCAAGGCCAATGTACAAATCACGCTCATTGATAAACGCAATTTTCACCTCTTTCAACCACTGCTGTACCAAGTCGCTACAGGTGCTTTATCCCCAGCAGATATCTCCTCTCCCTTGCGTTCTGTCCTCAGCAAAAGCAAAAATACAAAGGTATTGTTAGGTGAAGTTCATGATATTGACCCCAAAGCCCAGAATGTGATAGTCAAAGGGGAATCTGTCCACTATGATACCCTAATTGTCGCCACAGGGGCAAAGCATTCCTATTTTGGTAAGGATAACTGGGAAGAATTTGCACCCGGTTTAAAGACTGTTGAGGACGCTATTGAAATGCGTCGGCGAATTTTTATGGCCTTTGAAGCTGCTGAAAATGAAAGCGACCCCATTAAACGTCAAGCTTTATTAACTTTTGTAATTGTCGGCGGTGGTCCAACTGGAGTAGAATTGGCAGGAGCAATTGCAGAATTAGCCACTAAAACCCTCAAAGAAGATTTTCGCAACATTGACACATCAGAAACCAGAGTTTTATTATTAGAGGGTTTAGATCGTGTTCTTCCTCCCTTCGCACCCGAATTATCTCAGACAGCAGAAGTATCATTAAAAGCTTTGGGTGTAGATGTGCAAACCAAAACCTTAGTAACACATATTGAAAATGATATTGTTACAATCAAACAGGGTGATGAAGTCAAAGAAATTGCAGCTAAAACCGTGTTGTGGGCTGCTGGTGTAAAAGCTTCACCTATGGGTAAGGTGTTAACGGATAGGACTGGAGTAGAAAGCGATCGCGCTGGTCGTGTTATAGTAGAACCGGATTTGAGTATTAAGGAATATCCTAACATCTTTGTAGTTGGTGATTTAGCCAACTTCTCCCATCAAAATGATAAACCCTTACCGGGAGTTGCACCAGTGGCCATGCAAGAAGGGGAATATGTAGCTAAACTGATTCAAAAACGCCTGAAAGGTGAAACATTACGCCAGTTTAAATATGTAGATAGAGGTAGTTTAGCAATGATTGGTCAACACGCTGCCGTTGTTGATTTAGGATTTATTCAACTCCGAGGTTTCTTTGCGTGGTTTGTGTGGTTATTCATTCATATCTACTTCCTCATAGAATTTGACAACAAGTTAGTAGTCATGATTCAATGGTTATGGAATTATTTTACCCGCAATCGTAGTGCCAGATTAATTACAGGTAAAGAAGCCATTGCACCTATCCCAATTGCAAATAATCAGAGTCACACACCAATTGTCACCAAAAAGCCGTTAAATGTGTAGTTGCTCACTCGTTCCCAGTCTCCGGCTGGGAATGCCCTTTAGAGGCTCTGCCTCCCATATTAAAATTAAAATCAGTCACCCGTTAAGTTGGGAATTATTTCAACTTTATTTTCTTGTTGAGAACAATAGTTGCAAGTATAAACAACTAATTTTTCGCCTTTTTCTTCAGTTGTAGCCTTTCTTATAATTTTACTAGAAGTTACGGTCATGGTTAATCCCCCACAATGACTACAAGTTTTAAATCTATCTGATAAACTAACATAGCCCCGTAGATGGATAGAATTACGATCAATTTTTGTACAACAGCTTTGACAATACCATGCCTCAAAATAAATACTTTTAATTCCCATAGCGGTGATTTGTTTTTCATTTAAGAAATCAACTACCGATTTTATTAGTTTGAGTTCTTTTTTGCATTTATCACAATATATTGGTCGTAAAGATTTGCGTTTATTAATTTTTCTTAAAATTCCTATTAATCCTTGATAGATTATTTGTATAAAACATAAGAAAATAAAACATAAGATAATAAAAATATCAAAATTCGGATAATTATTTGGGTATGACTCACTAGCTAAAGTGTACAATAAATTAAAGAAAGGAAGTGATATGCAAAAAGATCCTATATGAAAGGCAAAATGAATTATGCCATCATGCTCATCATTACCTTTAATTTGTATACCTTTCGTCGGAGGAATAAAAACAGGTCTTGAGGATAATAATATTCCTAGGTACTGAACATTCTGAGCGAATCGGATATTTGATGGCGGCCAAATATCAATTGGTGGGAGTTCATTAAATATTTTTTCATAGCTCATCAGCGTTTGTTCATACCACCTGCGAAACTTCTCTTGCTCACTATAGCCACCAATACCAGGATTATGATGCAATGATTTATGTAATATTTTGCCACAAAACTCATCCCAGTATGAGTGAGTATAGGTTAAGTGCAAATGCCAAGCTTGATCCACTTGAGAAGAAGGACTAACAGGATGCCCAGCGATCATGGCAAGAAAGGCAAACTTTTTGTATTCGTTAATAACACGTTGGGTGTATTCAATTGTCCAACCGTTGTCTTTTGCTAATCGTTTATTAAATAATAAAACTGCATCAGAATCATCTAGAGAAAATTTTTGAATATTCTGATAAAGCTCTTTCTGTTGAGTATTCATTAGTAACTCCTTTGAAGTATTGAAAGTTAAATTGTCAAAACTAACCAACAGGTAATAGCATGAACGACGGATGAGTTCTTGAAAGTTATTTGTGTAAATCCTAATTTTGGCTTACTCAACAGTAATCATCCGTTTTTCGGTAAAACACATAGCAATACCTTTTTCATAATAAGCAGCTTCATTGATAAAGACTGGATAGACAGTAGAGTTTCCTTGATAGCTAATGATTTGACCATCAAATGTTAAGAACATAGGATCACCGGGATTCAAAACTTCATAATCTTTAAACTGAAGATGAGGATGGATCATAGCTTGAATTTCTCCGTGTTCGTTTCTCGGATAATCAATTTTATCTATATATTCATAGCAGATTAGGTTATTTGAAAAAGATGGAACTTTTTCCTGATTGTACAGTTCCAAATAATCTAAAATTGTGTAAATCATGGCTTCAGTTTTCAGAATAAACTCTGCATTTACAACACCTTGAGGAACAGATCCTACCTCAATACAAATTCCAAATCTACCAAGCGATCGCAGCGCATGATAACTTCGACCAGAGTTTCCAGAACTATAAACCTTCACTAAAGGATTAACATAACGGAGATAGGCTGCTAATTGCAGATTGAAGGGTTCATCATTATCTACAATTATGGTTATGCCCATGTTGGCAGTTGTACTATGTAAATCCAAGATAAAATCAACAGGAGTTTCACCATTTTGTCCAAAAAGATGGTTAATCTCTTTAGCCCGTAAATCCTCATAACTAGAAAGTTTTGAATCTTCTAAATTTTGGCGCAGGAAGCACCGATTTAAATCTTTGTTTATGTATCGTCTTACTGCTGTAAATGCTTGAGGATTAGCCAATAGGGTCAGTGTTTCAAAACTGGATCTGTGAATTAATTGAGGGAATTGCTCAAACTTTTTGATCAAGTGTACTCCAGTAAACTCATTCCCATGAGTTCCACCGACAATCAACACCTGACTCAGTTTATTTTCAGGCTTCATTTCTGCTTCTCCAGTGACAAGTAGTTGTGTTGTTCTGAAGATATCTGAGAAACCCATGATACAATCACCTTATTTATGCAACATTCCATGACTAAAATGTCATAATGCCGATAAAACAAGAATTTTTAGCCCTATGACTAACCCCAAACTGCCCGATGATCATAAATGGTCGAATTGGGATCAACTCGAACTGTGTCATCTGAAATATGCGATCGCTGTAAGTGAGAAGCAGGGATTTACCAACGCTGCTGCATATCTGGAAATTGATCAGGGATTTCTGAGTAAGCAAATAAAGTGGCTGGAAAAAAAAATTGGATTTCAACTATTTGATCGTAACCAGCGCCCGTTAAAATTAACAAATGCTGGAAATGAGTTTTTGCAAGAAGCAGGTATTATTCTCCATCAGCTTGAACAAGCAATTGAATTAGGTCAAAGATTAAGTCGTGGTGAGAAAGGACGATTAAATATAGGAATCAATACCTCCATTGCTAACAGTAAACTACCCGACATTCTCAGGGGATTTCATGAGAAATTTCCCGAAGTAGAATTGATGTTACAGGAACTAGCTTCTTATGATCAAATTGACAAGTTGCGAAACCAAAAACTTGATTTAGGTTTCTTTCACCTGCATAATTTGCGTAATATTAATAACGATAATGTTTTAACTTTTATCCCTGTTCTTCAAGAATCGCTGGTCATTGTTTTACCTGAAAACCATCGTTTTGCAAGACGAACTAGTATTTCACTTGCAGCACTGGCAAATGAGCAATTTATCCTTCCACCAAATAACCTGTTATATAATTTTCGTGAGCAAATTAATGATCTTTGTATGGATGCAGGTTTTAAGCCAAAAGTTAAACAAGAAGCTGCATGGATATCAACTGTTCTAAGTTTAGTTGCGGGTGGAATGGGCATTTCACTACTTCCAGCTAATGTACAAAATTTGCAACGACATGGTGTAATCTATCGTTCTATACAAGGACAATTACCAGTATTAGAAATCGTTGCTGTTTGGCGAAGTGATAATGTATCTATAATTTTGAAAAATTTCCTGGAAGTGATTTCTAATTTATCCTGAGTTTCTCATCATCAAGGCTAAAATCTGACATTATTTGATTAATATTGACTTGATAAATATTTAACAATCCAAAATAGTAAAATTATGAATAATAATTTATCTTCCCTACGAGTTCGAGATATTGGTGAACAAGGTTTTTTAGAAAGATTACAACGCTTTTATCTACCAGACGTGATTGGTGATGATACAGCAGTATTACTCACTAAACCAGATCAATCTCTCACTGCTCTGGCTTATCTGTATTAATATAATGCTAAAATACAACTATAACTTCTGAATTATTGCTACATTTTAGATATAGAAATTTGAAATTTGCTCCCCAGTATCATCAATAATGTATCAAATATATCCGCCACTTTCCCCTAACTAAAGAAACATTGTTCCGGGAAGTGGTTTAAAGATTAAAATAACAGTGTAGAATCAGGAGGTTTTGGTAATGGCTTTAACAATTTTAGATGAGCAGTTAGAAAGTATTCAGCTTTCGGCTGAGGTTCAGGAAAAAGCTTTACAAAAAGCTAAAGAAGGTTATGTAATGACATTATTAGAGGTAGGAGAAATTAGCAGTGGCAGGGCGGGGAAAATTCTTGGTGTTTCCCGTTTAGAGGTAATAGAAATGATGAAAAAATGGGGTATTTCTCTTTTTGACGATTCTCAAAGTTTGGAGGAATTACGTCAAGAAGTAGAACAGGCAGAGTTAATTTTAAATCAGCAGATTTCTTAAATGATTATTGTTTCTGATACTACGCCAATTAGCGAGTTGGCAAAAGTGGATCATCTTAATTTGTTGCCAAAACTTTTTGGTAAAGTTGTGATTCCCCAAGGTGTATTTGATGAATTGCAAGTAGGTGAGCATCCAGCAGCAAAACTTGTTCAGAATTTGTCTTGGTTGGAGGTTGTAACGGTAGATAATCAGCAGTTGGTTAGGGAGTTACAACAATCGTTTAAGTTAGATTTAGGAGAGTCAGAAGCTATTGCTTTAGCAGAAGAAATTAGTGCTTCTGGGTTATTAATTGATGAAAGGGCTGCTAGGAAGGTGGCAATGGCTCGAAAGTTACCTTTAATTGGGACTGTGGGGATTTTGCTGTTAGCGAAGCGTCGGGGTTTGTTGGATAGTGTTAAGGATGTTTTAGATGAAATGCAAGAACAGGGAATGAGAATTTCAGATCGGCTTTATGTGCAGGTTTTGACTTTAGCACAGGAAAAAGACGGGGAATAATATGCGAATATTGCATTTCTAAACCGAATCATCTTGCGACATAATAGAAATAGAAATTCTATCTTTAGGATTGTTAAGAATGTATCAAACAGATCCGCCACTTTCCCCTAAAGAAACATTACCGACAATGTATGATCTTCCTAGCGAAGACCCGGAGGAACCTGGTTTGCCAGATCAATTTCATTTATTCCAACCACAATTATTAACAGAAACATTCCGTCCAGCAAATTATCCTAGCGACCAAATATTTACAGGAAGTGATCTGAATCTTTATTATGATTTACGTCATCCTTCATGGTATAAACGTCCAGATTGGTTTGCAGTGTTAGGTGTTCCCTCACTTTATGAGAATAGAGATTTGCGGTTAAGTTATGTAGTTTGGCAAGAAGCAGTTAATCCTTATATTGTCGTTGAATTACTCTCACCAGGAACAGAAAAAGAAGACTTAGGGCAAACATTAAGAGATGTCGAAAAACCTCCTGGTAAATGGGAAGTTTACGAACAAATTTTAAGAGTACCCTATTACGCCATCTTTGATCGTTATAAATCTGAATTTAGAATGTTTCAGTTAACAGGCGCTCGTTATGCTGAAGTAAACTTATCAGATTTTCGGTTTTGGATTCCCGAAATAAAATTAGGTTTAGGAGTGTGGCAAGGAAGTTATAAAACTGTCGAAATGCCTTGGTTACGTTGGTATGATCAAGACGGTAATTGGATGTTAACCAGCACAGAAGAGGAAAAACAAAAAGCTGAACGAGAAACACAAAAAGCTGAACGAGAAACACAAAAGTTAGAACAAGAAAGGCAAAAAACCCAAAGATTAATTGCCCAACTGCGTGCGCTTGGTGTTGAACCTGATTTAGAATAAACAAGATCTCACATCTTCTCGTTCTTCTCGTTCCCAGTCCTAGACTGGGAACGGGGGACACTTGGGGAGTAGAAAGTGGATTATAACTCCAGATTAAGCAATAATCAGAAAATCGTTAGCAGTCAAAGGATCTAAAGCTGCAAACTCACCACCAGTACCAAAACCTGGTGTAGCACCATCTTGGTTGTAGAAGAGACTACCGCTGGTTAGACTATAAACAATCCTGGCCCCGCTATCTCCTGCGAATTCATCATCTTCAACATAGTCAAAGTCTGACGGATCGCTCAATCCTGTACCGACATCACTGGTTAGAAAATCAAATACGGTTTTACTCAGAACTAACTGGTCAACTCCTGTGGTGAAGTCAGCAATGATGTCTACTCCATTATCAGTTGTATTAAAAGGATTATCTCCAATGAATACGAACTGGTCACTACCAGCGCCACCAAACAAATTGTTACTACCCAGACCACCCGTGAGGGTGTCATCACCATCTCCGCCACTCAAGGAGTCATTACCATCTCCGCCAAACAAGAAGTCATTACCAGTACTTCCATTGAGGATGTCATTACCTAGACCACCTTCTAAGGTGTTGTCCAGACTATTGCCAATGAGGCGGTCATTACCATCACCACCGATTGCGTTTTCAATCGCGTCTAATGCGTTTAATACAACTTTTGTGTTTGTATTAGCATCAACGGTTTGACCAAAGCTGGTACCCAGATTCAGACGGATATTAGCAGACGTACCAGCAAAGCTAATGGTATCTACTCCAGATCCATCTGTAATAGTGTCCCTACCCAGTCCAATCCCATTGATGGTGAAAATATAAGTATCATCACCCTCACCACCATCAAGAGTGTCATCACCCTCACCACCATCAAGGGTATTGTTCTCAGTATTACCAGTGATAACGTTATTAAGAGCATTACCCGTACCGTTAATTACTGCTCTTCCTGTCAGTGTCAGGTTTTCGATGTTGGCTAGGGCAGCAATAGTGTAAGTGACATTAGATTGAATGGTATCTGTACCTGCGTTGGCATTTTCGGTAATGGTGTCAGTGGTGCTATCTACAACATAGATATCATCGCCTGCACCACCAATCAAGGTATCTCTACCAGCACCACCATCAAGAGTGTCATTACCAGCACCACCGTTGAGGATGTTATTAGCACCGTTACCAGTAATGACGTTATTACCCGCGTTACCAGTACCGTTAATTGCTGCTGTTCCTGTTAAAGTCGGGTTTTCAACGTTAGCAAGAGCCGCAATGGTGTAAGTAACACTAGATTGAATGGTATCTGTACCACCACTGGCATTTTCGGTAATGGTGTCAGTGGTGCTATCTACAACGTAAATATCGTCACCAGCCCCACCAATTAAGGTATCTGTACCAGCACCACCATTGAGGATGTTATTAGCACCGTTACCAGTAATGACGTTATTACCCGCGTTACCAGTACCGTTAATTGCT
>NZ_KE384667.1:102905-119350 GCF_000426925.1 Dolichospermum circinale AWQC310F
TGTACCTGCACCACCGTTGAGGATGTTATTAGCACTGTTACCAGTGATAACGTTATTACCCGCGTTACCAGTACCGTTAATCGCTGTTCCTGTTAAAGTCAGGTTTTCAACGTTAGCAAGAGCCGCAATGGTGTAAGTAACACTAGATTGAATGGTATCTGTACCACCACTGGCATTTTCGGTAATGGTGTCAGTGGTGCTATCTACAATGTAAATATCATTGCCTAAACCACCAATTAAGGTATCAATACCCGCACCACCATTAAGGGTGTCATTGCCAAAAAATCCATTGAGGGTGTCATTACCATTAGTACCAATAAGGTTATCATTACCATTAGTACCATTGATCACAGTGCCGGATTGTCTGATTTCAATGATGCCTCTGAAAGGGGTAAGGGTATTGGGGTAATCATTCCATTTACCAGCAGCACCGAAATTCATCACCACATAATCTTCACCCGGTGGTGGTCCGCCATTATCTGGTTGAGGGGAAATACCTGTTGTACCGGGAAACCAGTTAGTGTAAGTAGGTGTTTCATTACTTGCCCACTGGAACTGGCCTTCTGTTACTTTATCTGTATAGCCAATCCATAGTTGTTCAGTCCCACCAAAGGTACTGACTAAGAAGTCTTGCTCTTCTTGTGAGTTAATAGTGACAAGATTTCCGCCTAAACTTTGGGCTTCAGCTTGAGCTTCTTCCCATGTAGCAAAGTTGGTGAGGCTATAAATACTGCCGTTATAAATGAACATGAGGATGACCCTGTATATTATCGATAAACATTGACAAAATTCCAATATGTATTTTCCATAACCTTTCTAGAGAAATGCCCCCTGCAAGGATTCTGGATTGTACATTTTTTTTCGGATATGCCTAAAGGTTGCACGCCCATGATATCATACGAATGACTGAGTTTTGTACCGAGTTTATACTGAAATTGTACTGAGCTTTAGTATACTGAAGTAGTATATAGTATTCGGACAGATAAGGATGCCAAACCCAGAAAAAAACCCTATCTACCAGGACACACAGTTGCAAATGTGATTGTGTAATGGGATGCACTGAGCAGTTTAGCAAGCTCACTGTAACACTTGCCGAAGTGGACGGGGTTTGTATCCGATTTTTTTCGGTCAAATTGATCACAAGGACATAAAAAGTAAACTAATGAATACCATAGCATCTACCCTAACTTCTATTCTCAGCACCGAAAATGCTGTTATCTCCTGGGAAAATCTCGCCCCCACCCAAAAGCAGAATCTACAACAGAGTATAGACTCTAAAAGCCACCCCATTTGCGTCGTTTATCCCCATAGCCAGGCGGAATTAGCCGCAGTTATCACCACCGCAAACAGTCATCAATGGCGTGTTCTCGCCTGTGGTAGCGGTAGTAAAATTAATTGGGGTGGTTTGGCTAAAAATATTGATATTATTGTTAGTACCGAACGTATTAACCAACTCATAGAACACGCTGTGGGTGATTTAACCGTTACCGTGGAAGCAGGAATGAAATTTGCCCAAATTCAGGAAATTTTAGCAAAATCTGGACAAACTTTAGCCTTAGATCCAGCCTTCCCAGAATCAGCTACCATTGGTGGTATTGTTGCTACTGCTGATACAGGTTCTCTGCGTCAACGTTATGGTGGTGTGCGTGACCAACTTTTAGGTATAACTTTTATCCGCGCTGATGGAGAAATCGCTAAAGCTGGGGGACGAGTTGTCAAAAATGTGGCGGGTTATGATTTAATGAAGTTATTTACTGGTGCTTACGGTACTTTAGGTATTATCACACAAGTCACTTTGCGAGTTTATCCCATCCCTGAAACTTCGGGAACGGTGCTATTAACTGGTAAACCTGAAGCCGTATCTTCAGCAGTGAGAATTTTACAAAGTTCAGAATTAACACCAACTCAAGTTGATTTATTATCAAGTAAGTTGGTGACTAGTTTAGCTTTGGGAACGGGAATAGGTTTAATTACCCGGTTTCAAAGTATTCATGAAAGTGTTGAAGAACAATCGAAACGACTTTTAGCAATTGGTGAAAAGTTAGGTTTACAAGGGGTGATTTATCAAGGAGTTGGGGAGTCTAATTTATGGCAACAATTACCAAACAAAATATATGATCATCTCACAGAATCTACAATTACTTGTAAAATAGGAGTGTTACCAACTGCTGCGGTGGAAATTATCAATCAAATAAATATTGGTTTAATTCATGTTAGCAGTGGTTTGGGTTTGGTGCGTCTGGAAAATCCAGACCAGATTTTACATTTGCGGAATTTATGTCAAGCCAATTCTGGTTTTTTAACTATTTTATCCGCACCTGTTGAGTTAAAAAAAAGGTTTGATATTTGGGGTTATAATGGTAATAGTTTGGAGGTAATGCACGGTATTAAACAACAATTTGATGGTAATTTGATTTTAAGTCCCGGTCGCTTTGTGGGTGGGATTTAAGATTTGAGAAAATGAACCACGAAGACGCAAAGAACGCGAAGTTAAGAGGAAGATAAGAAATGCAAGTTTCGGAAGGTTTGGTGCATAATACTGCTAGTATTAAGAATTTACAGGGTTTTGATGGCAATTATCCACCTGATCCTAAGTTAATTGATAGTTGTGTTCATTGTGGTTTTTGTCTGTCTACTTGTCCTAGTTATCGGGTATTAGGAAAGGAAATGGATTCTCCTAGAGGACGTATCTATTTAATGGATGCTATTAATGAGGGGGAAATTGCTTTAAATACCGCTACTGTTGAACATTTTGACTCTTGTTTGGGTTGTCTAGCTTGTGTCTCTACTTGTCCTTCTGGTGTGCAGTATGATAAGTTGATTTCAGCTACTAGACATCAGGTAGAAAGAAATTATCATCGCAGTTTACCTGATAAGTTAGTTCGACAATTGATTTTTTCTCTGTTTCCTAATCCTGATCTTTTAAGAATTTTACTTTTTCCTTTATTAGTTTATCAAAAGTTAGGGATTTCTAAGTTATTACAAGCAACTGGTTTAATTAAGGCTATATCTCCCCGGTTAGCTGCTATGGAATCTATTTTACCGGAAATTACTCTTAAATCTTTTCAGAATAATTTACCAGATATCATCCCCGCTCAGGGTGAAAAAAGATATCGGGTTGGTGTTATTTTAGGATGTGTACAAAGGCTGTTTTTCTCTCCTGTAAATGAAGCAACTGTCAGAGTTTTAACTGCTAATGGTTGTGAGGTGGTAATTCCTAAGTCTCAAGGTTGTTGTGCGGCGCTTCCTGAACACCAGGGACAAACGGAACAAGCGAAAACTTTAGCAAGACAAATGATTGATAGTTTTGCTGATACTAATGTAGATTTTGTGATTATCAATGCTGCTGGTTGTGGTCATACTTTGAAAGAATATGGTCATATTTTAGCAGATGATCCAGAATATGCACAAAAAGCCAAAATATTTGCCGCGAAAGTAAAAGACTCACAGGAGTTTTTAGCTAATATCGGTTTAACTGCTAAACTTTCACCTCTGACTGAGAAAAATCTGACTTTAGTTTATCAAGATGCTTGTCATTTATTACATGGTCAGAAAATTAGTGTCCAACCTCGTCAACTATTAAAACAAATTCCAGGAGTAACTTTAAAAGAACCCATAGACGCAGCTTTGTGTTGTGGTAGTGCGGGTGTTTATAATATGTTACAACCGGAAGTTGGGGAAGAATTAGGTAAACAAAAAGCTCAAAATTTATTAAATACTGGTGCTGATTTAATTGCTTCTCCTAACCCTGGTTGTAGTTTGCAAATTAGTAAATATTTACCAGGTAAAACTATTTCTATTATGCACCCTATGGAATTATTAGATTATGCTATTCGGGGTGAGAAATTGGAGATTTAGAAAGTTATAAGACCCATATTCCTTAATACGATTCGGTTAACCAAAAATCCCAATTTTTGTAATTCTAAAGGATTTATGATTGCGTTCCGTTATTGAGAATACTGTCAATTATTAATCTGATCCGAAGCGTATTGAGGGTGATATCTTCATTGTTCCTGATCATTCAAGACTAACAACTACAGCTTGACCTTTTACTAAAGTAGATAAAATATCTACAATCTTGGGAACTAAAGGTTTCAAATCAATTAGTCTATTAGAAGATGCTTGTAAAACAACTACAGCAATATTAAACTGAGACAAATTTTGCTGAAAAGATAAATTTCTATCAACCGTAATAAAAACATCAAATTCTTGTTCTACTAAAGCCAGTAGTTTACCATTTTTAGTTCCTGCCCATCCCATTTGGGGAACTGTTTTGATTTTATAACCTACAAATTCCTTAGTTAACCTGCGGTCAATACACTCATCTAGAAGCAGTTTCATCCTAAGCTACCTTGTTAATCATTTGTTTTCCTGCTTCTTCTAAGAATGTAATGACTTGTTCTCTAGTGACAGTGGGAAAACCATCTAAAAAATCATCTATTGAATCTCCTGCTGTTAAATAATCTAAGAGTGTTTGTATAGGAACTCTTGTTCCTGTAAAAACAGGAGTACCACTCATAATTTCAGAAGAGACACTGATAACTGAAGGATGATTAGACATTGTAATTGTATTTGATATTTTCAAGTTATATTCCTAGTTTAGCCATAAAAAAGAAGTCGGTGATTTTATTTATCCTGTCAATTATCGTTCCCAAATTAAATTCATGGCCTTTTTTATGATCTCTTGTCGTTCGACTAATTGGTTTAATTCTTCTGCTTCATATTGACCTTCAAAAGCTTCAATGGCTGCTTTTTCTAATGCTAAATCATAAGCATCTTCTAGAGTTGTTGCTAATTCTGTTTCACTCATATAAGTTCCTTTTGCTTTTTCACGAGAATTACTGCGTTGAATTTGTTTGACAGAATTGCGAATAAAAAAATTCCAAGACCTAGTGGTGCGGTTTTCAGCAGCTTGTTTAATTAGGTGTAGAAGTAAAATGATGCCATAGCTAAATATTTTATTCAGTTTATCCGATTTGCTCATTTCTTCTAATTCTTCGACAATTAACAAGGCTTCTGTGATATTACCTTGGTGTAGAAGTTCTTTGAGGGTAAGTAGTTCTTCCATGGGCTTGATTTTCCTAATTTTTTATCGCTAAGGTTAATCCGTCTGCTATGGGAACTAAACTTATGGTAATTCGGGAATCTTGGTGTAATTTGCGATTAAAAACCCGAATTTTATTAGTTTGATTATCCTGTATTTCTGGATCTGCTACTTTAGCTGACCACAGTACATTATCAATGGCAATTAGTCCACCACTACGAATTAATTTAAGACACTGCTCGTAATAATTCTCATAGTTACCCTTATCAGCATCAATAAACGCAAAATCAAATGTCCCCCCTTCCCCTGCTGTCAATAAATGATCTAATGTTTCTAAAGCCGGTGCAATATGCAAATGAATTTTATCAGCTACTCCCGCTGCTTGCCAATAACGACGGGCTATACTTGTATACTCTTCACTGACATCACAAGCGACGATTTTCCCATCTGCGGGTAAGGACAAAGCCACAACCAAAGAACTGTAGCCAGTAAATACACCTATGTCTAGTGTCTTTTTTGCACCTATTAGTTTAACTAACAAAGCCATAAATTGTCCCTGTTCAGGTGATATTTGCATTTGAGACATTGGCATTTGAGCGGTTTCTTGACGCAGTTGGGTTAAAATTTCCGCTTCTCGCAGGGAAACTGAAAGTAAATAATCATACAAGTTTTGTTCTAATCCCAGGGTTTGTTTTGACATAATTTATATTTATTATTTTATGATAGTTCTTCCTTGTCGAGACTATCTTAACAAATTTAAAATCAAATGTCAACCCCAAAATCCTCTTTTAAAGCCGATTATTTTGCTAATATGTTAGCACGTTGCATAACAATAGTTGGTTGAGGGGTTCTTGATGACTGTTTATATTATTCGTCCTAAGACGACATCGGTAGCACGTTCTTTAAAATTAGCATCGAGAAAATTCACCCCCGAAAGTCGTTCCTCCCAAGTTGCAGAAGTGGTGAATTTTTGGCAAGAAGATTCTGGATATCAAGAAATTACCAGTTATTTAGAAGATGCAGATACAATTACCCAATATCCCACCTACTCAAATATTACAGGTGCTAAAGTTGTTTATATCCCTGATGAGGAAATAGAACAACTACGTCAAGATTTACCTAATGCTTTAATTTTACGCGATTTCCCAATAGAGTTAATTCAGCCAGAAAGAAATTTAACAGGGACAAAAGACACAATAGATCAAAATGATATTTGGCATTTAGAAGCGATATCTCTTCTTAAAGCACGTCAAAGGGGATTTACAGGCACAGGTAAAGGAATAACTGTTGCAGTTCTCGATTCAGGTATAGAAGCAAACCACCCAGAAATAGAAGGTAAAGTAATTGCATCTTATCGTTTAAATCCCAGAACACAAGAAATCCAAACTGTATCATCTGAAGATACACATGGACATGGTACTCATGTTGCTGGTTTAATTTGTGGAAATCAAGTTGGTGTTGCACCAGAAGCACAAATCATCAACAGTATTATGTTTCCTAACGGTGTATGTAATCTCTCAGATTGGATATCTTGGTTTAATTGGTTAGCATTGCAACCAGAAATCAATATAGTTAATATTTCTGCGGGTGAATCTTCTTTACCAGCAGATCATTTTAAGCTATTTAATTCTTTAATTGATGAGTTAACAGCCATAGGTATATTACCCGTTTGTGCTGTAGGTAATGACGGATTTAACCGTTCTCATACACCCGGTAACTGTAAAGGTTCACTTTCGGTAGGTGCTATCAATAATAATCATGAAGTTGCATCTTTTAGCGGTAACACTACCATCACAAATGACTATCAATCTTATAATGTTCCTTATGTAGTCGCACCGGGAGAAGGTGTTTATTCTAGTGTTAAGGGTGGAGGATATGAAGCATGGAATGGCACATCTATGGCCACACCCATTGTTTCTGGTGTGGCTGCGTTAATATTAGAGAGATATCCAACAATGACATACCTGGATTTATTTGATGCACTGCTTTCTAATTGTCAAAATTTAGGACTGGATAAGGAACGTCAAGGTAAAGGTTTAGTTCAAATACCAACTGCACTGTACTAAACACGGTTGGGAAATGGACTTTTAGAAGATTATGAAAAGCCAGATTTGTAGGGGTTTAGCATTGCTCATTGTCAAATTAGGCTAAAAATGTCTTATCTGTTGGCTGACAAACCCCGTCCAGAAATGAATTTCCGGGCTAATAACAAAAGTAAACTAAAGTTTACTCGAAAATTCCTGAGTTATTTAGTCATCTTTAGATGACTTTTGCTATGAGACTGGGAATTCATTCCCAGGCGGGTTAAAGGTTTTACTGGGAATTCATTCCCAGGCGGGTTAAAGGTCTTACGTTAAGTTGACAACCCCTACTGTAGAATCAAATTATTATGAACCTTAAAGAAGACCAAATTAGTAAAATAGACCCTTTGCTGGAAGAATTTTTAATGAATGCAAGGGGTGATGAAAAGATTCGGGTAATTATGACATTGGGTGATGAAAATCAACTCAGGAATAACCAAGCCTTACCAATGCTTGAACCTGGGAATTTTCCTTCACCTATTGCTTATAGACAAGCATTAATTGAACGGCGAAAAAATCAACTTTCTGAAGTTATAGGTAATACAATTCAAGAATTACAAAACTTGTCTTTAAAACCTCTAGGTGGAACAATGAGCCGTGTTGTAGTTGTGGAAGGTTCAGCAACAGATATATTAAATTCATTAGAATTATCTGGCGTAAATAATGTTAGTTTAGATCAATTGGTGGGATTACCGGAAGTTGCACCTGATGAAGCAGTTAATCATTTTGCTCAATTGTATATTAAAATTTTAGGAAGTGACTTAGATCAGAAAACCAAAAAATTAATTTATCAAGCATCTAAACAATACATTCTTAACTATCAAAAGCGATATAATCGGTTGCGAGTTTTGGGAATGTCACAACCTGTAAATTTAGATGATATTTATACAGAAGTTCAATGTTTACAACCTGATGAGATTCGCAATTTTGAATCAATAACAGCTTTAGAAAAAAATTATCGTCACAATGGTAGTCCCAGATTGACTAATGAAAAATCTGCAAGAGAAAATGGAATAATAATTGCTAACCAATATACACATTTAATGATATTGGGACAACCGGGTGCAGGTAAATCTACATTTCTCAGGAAAATAGGACTGGAAGCACTCAAAGGTAAATCTGGACAAATTCAGGGAGAAATTATTCCTGTTTTACTAGAACTTAAACAATTTACCACAAATGAAGTTAATATATACAATATTATTGAGCAAGAATTTATATCATGTCAATTGCCATTAGCAAAAGAATTTACTAATCAATTATTACGACAAGGTAAATTATTACTTTTATTAGATGGATTAGACGAAGTACCTAATAAAAATTTTGAGCTAGTAATTGATAAAATACAAGAATTTGTTAAGGAATATAAGCAAAATAAATTTGTTATTTCCTGTCGGACTGCTGCTTATCGTCAAAAGTTCCAAAACTTAAAAGAATTTATTATTGCGGATTTTGATGATCAGCAAATTCAACAATTTATTAAAAACTGGTTTTATTCACAAGTAGATAAACAATTAGGAACTGACCAAAAATGCTGGAATAAAATTAACACTCAAGAAGCTACCAAAGAATTAGCCCGAACTCCCTTATTATTAACTTTCCTCTGTTTAGAGTATGATGAATCTCAAGATCTACCAAAAAATCGAGCGACATTATATGGTAATGCTTTAGATATTTTCTTGAGAAGATGGGCCGCAGAAAAGAGATTACCTTATGAACCAATTTATCGTCAACTTGGGATTGATTTAGAAAAAATCATGTTGGCTGAAATTGCTTATGATAATTTTGCAACAGATAAGTTATTTTTCTCCCAGCCAGAAGTTTTAAATCAAATTCAAAAAGTTCTAGATAATAATGATAATGCACCGAAAAATTTAGATGTTGGGAAAATCTTGGATGCTATTACCATTGAACAAGGAATTTTAGTCGAACGTGCTAGAGATGTTTTTTCATTTTCTCATTTGACCCTACAGGAATATTTAACAGCCCAATATATTTATGATAATCGTCTAGTTGAAAAATTAGTGACTGAACATCTGACAGATAAACGCTGGAAAGAGGTATTTTTATTAGTTGCGGGGGTTATGCGGGGTGGTGCAGATGATTTATTGTTATTAATGGAAAAGGAAGTACAAAAATATATTAATACCCCAAAATTACAGGCTTTATTCAATTGGGCGGAAAATGTCACAGTAGGATCTCCAGGTAATTATAAACCAGTTGGGAAACGTGCAGTTGCGATCGCCAACGCCAACGCCAACGCCCTCGCCAACGCCAACGCCAACGCCAACGCCCTCGCCAACGCCAACGCCCTCGCCTACGCCAACGCCCTCGCCTACGCCTACGCCAACGCCTACGCCAACGCCAACGCCTACACCTACGCCTACACCTACGCCAACGCCTACACCTACGCCAACGCCTACGTCAACGCCAACGACCTCGCCTACGCCTACGCCTACGCCCTCGCCAAGGCCATTGATAAAATCGGTGAAATTGAAAGATTACAAATCTTTAATCAAAAGCTCAACTTTACTGTGTTACTTGCTCAATTACAAACACTCCAAGCTAAAATACCTGATGATAAACAACCAGAAAAAGTGCGTCAAGCTTTTGCTGAACAGTTGAGAGAAAAATTACTCAAAGGTTTTAATCTCACCCCAGAAATGGTTAATTTATCTGAGAAAGAAATCAAAGACTTAGATAAATACCTCTACGTGAATTACTTAATTATCCAATGCAAAGAAGCCGCAGTCCAGGTATCACCTAAAACATGGGAAACAATAGAAACGCGGATGTTATTAGTAAAGAATAATTAAAATCCAGAGCATTGTTTGTCACTCTCCGCGCCTCTGCGTCTCTGCGTGAAAAAAATCATGGCATTAATCAGCAACACCACAGAGAATTTATGTAGAGATGTTACGGTGATCGAAATTTCACTAAAAAAGTGTTAGTTGCCCTTTAGAATTAAAGATTATTCTGTAAACTCGCTTGCATCAGAGGGGGGTATTTATGAGTCGTCCCATTATTCTTGGTATTGTCGGTGATAGTGCTGCTGGAAAAACAACCCTGACTAGAGGTATCGCGCAGGTACTCGGTCCAGAAAATGTGACTATGATCTGTACAGATGATTATCACCGTTACGATCGCGTACAACGGGCAGAGATTGGTATTACAGCATTACATCCTGATTGTAACTATTTGGACATTATGCAGCAACATTTATCGCTGCTACGAACAGGACAACCCATTCTTAAACCAGTCTATAGCCACAAAACAGGGACTTTTGAACCACCGCAATATATCAAACCCAGTAAATTTGTCATCATCGAAGGCTTACTAGGTTATTCTACTCGGATCGCTCGTGATGCTTATGATGTTAAAGTTTACCTCGCACCTCCTGAACCACTCCGCGCTAATTGGAAGGTAAAACGGGATACTCAAAAGCGGGGATATACTCCAGAACAGGTATTAGCGGAATTAGATAAACGCGAACCAGATTCAGAAGCGTATATTCGTCCCCAGCGTCAATGGTCAGATATTGTTGTCAGTTTCTATCCACCTAATAATGAAATAGATGAAAATAATGGACATCTAAATGTGCGTTTGGTACTACGTCCTTCTATTCCTCACCCGGATTTTACCAAAATTATTCACGCTGGACATAGTGATTCCCAGTCAGCTATCCGTTTGGGACTGGATAGAGATATGGGAAAACCAGTGGATGTTTTGGAAGTTGATGGTCATGCAACTTTGGAGCAGGTGAATAAAATCGAACAGATTATGTGTGCAGATATGCCCTATTTAAAGAATGTTTGCGATCGGGAAATTAACCCAGAATTGGGGAGAATTGCGGGTACAACTGGAGAAACTCTGCAAAGTTACCCTCTTGCTCTCACTCAATTAATTATTACTTATCATATGCTCAAAGCTACGCAAATTTATCAATAAGGAGTTTTGCGTAATTTGAGGTGAGTTTAAAAGGTGCATTTTCATAGTGTTATTGAACGCAGATAAACGCAGATAAACGCAGATGAATGACTAGAGTTCCGAAAACCGGTGTTGTTGGGTTGGAGTATGAATATTATTCCTGATCTCAAATCTCAAATGATGTGTGTGGTATGACCTATTGTCTTAGAATAGCCGACTTGCCTGAAAATGAACGCCCTCGTGAAAGATTAATGACTCATGGACCGAAAATTTTAGCGACAGCGGAATTAATCGCTATTCTGCTGGGTACTGGCCAAGGTCCTGGTAAACTCTCGGCGGTCGGTTTAGGGCAATATATATTACAGCAATTGGGTAAAGGCCAGTGTGATCCCTTAGCTGCTTTACGAGATGTCACTCCTGCTGAGTTGATGGAAATACCGGGTGTGGGACCGGCTAAAGCGACGACGATCTTAGCCGCAATTGAATTGGGTAAACGTGCTTTTTTATCCCGTCCCTCTGACGGGACAGTTATTGATAGTCCTATGGCTGCCGCTGCCGCGCTTAGTCAGGACTTGATGTGGCAGAATCAAGAACGATTTGCAGTGCTGCTATTAGATGTCAAAAATAAGTTATTAGGAACAAAGGTAATTACTATTGGGACTGCGACGGAAACTTTAGCCTCTCCCCGTGATATTTTTCGAGAAGTGATTCGTCAAGGTGCTACACGGGTAATAATAGCCCATAACCACCCTTCTGGAAATCTAGAACCCAGTGAAGCAGATATAGAATTGACTCGTCAATTATTGGCTGGTGCGGAACTTCTAGCTATTCCTATTTTAGATCATTTGATTTTAGGTAATGGCAATCATCAAAGTTTACGAGAAATTACTACTTTGTGGGATAATTGTTCTCAGGTTGATTGATCATAGGATTCCTTGGTGTCTGAGATCATGAATTTGTCTCACGCAGAGGCGCAAAGATCGCAGAGGAAGAGAGAAAGGAGAATTTTTAAAGATGGATTTTATCACTATTTTAGGATTAGTCGCAGGTGTATTAACTACGGTCGCTTTTTTACCGCAAATGTTCCAAATTTGGCTGACAAAATCGGCGAAAGATGTTTCTTTTGTGATGTTAATTATTTTTATGAGTGGGTTGTGTTTGTGGTTAATTTATGGCATCATTATCGGGGCTTTACCAATTATTATGGCTAACGGGGTGACATTATTTTTTAATTTGATTATTCTATGGCTTAAAATTAAATATAGATAACTTTTAGATAACTTTACTAAAATACTGTGACATCATCTTTATTTGACTCGGAACGTCTTCTTTTTACGCCCGTAACCCCCAATAATGACTCTATTCCCGTGATTTTCGCTTTTCCTAATGAGTACACTGTGGGGATAACTAGTCTGGGTTATCAGGTGGTGTGGGCGACTTTGGCTATGCGTGATGATTTACAGGTAAGTCGTTTATTTACTGATATCCATGAACCACTTCCTAGATATCCAGAATTATTAGGTTTTTCTATGTCCTGGGAATTAGATTATGTGAATATTTTTCATCTTTTGGAATCTTTGGAAATCCCTATTCGGGCTAATTATCGTGATCAAAATCATCCGCTAATTTTTGGTGGTGGACCAGTTTTGACGGCTAACCCAGAACCCTATGCTGATTTTTTTGATATCATTTTATTGGGAGATGGTGAAAATCTGCTTGGTGATTTTATAGATACTTTTAAAAAAGTCAGAAATGCTGATAGGGAAACTCAATTAAAAACTTTATCTCAAGTCCCAGGAATTTATGTTCCTAGTTTATATGTAATAGAATATATTACACCAGATGGGGCAATAAAATCAATTAATCCTATTGATTCGGAAATTCCGCCAATTATTCAAAAGCAAACTTATCGAGGAAATACTCTTTCTGCTTCTACTGTGGTGACGGAAAAAGCCGCTTGGGAAAATATTTATATGGTGGAAGTGGTGCGAAGTTGTCCAGAAATGTGCCGCTTTTGTTTGGCTAGTTATTTAACTTTACCTTTTAGAACTGCGAGTTTAGAAACTTCTTTAATTCCGGGAATTGAACGGGGTTTAAAAGTTACTAACCGCTTGGGTTTATTGGGGGCTTCTGTCACCCAACATCCAGAATTTACGGAATTATTGGATTACATTAGTCAGCCTAAATATGATGATGTGCGGTTGAGTGTTGCTTCTGTGAGAACTAATACAGTTACAGTTAAATTGGCTGAAACTTTGGCGAAACGCGATACAAGATCATTGACAATTGCTGTGGAAAGTGGTTCAGAAAAAGTCCGTAAAATTGTTAATAAAAAACTGTATAATCAGGAAATTATGCAAGCGGCTATTAATGCAAAAGCTGGTGGTTTATCTAGTTTGAAACTCTATGGAATGGTGGGAATTCCAGGGGAAGCAGCCGAGGATATAGACGCAACTGTAAAAATGATGGAAGATGTTAAAAAAGCTGCGCCTGGATTGCGTTTAACACTAGGATGTAGTACATTTGTTCCCAAGTCTCATACTCCATTTCAATGGTTTGGAGTTAATAAACAATCGGAGAAGCGGTTGCAATTATTACAAAAGAAACTCAAGCCCCAAGGTATAGAATTTCGACCAGAAAGCTATAATTGGTCAATTATACAAGCTTTGTTGTCCAGAGGCGATCGCCGACTTTGCCAATTATTAGAATTAACCCGTGATTTTGGGGACTCTTTGGGTAGCTATAAACGCGCTTTTAAACAACTGAAAGGACAAATTCCCAATTTAGATTTTTACGTTTATAGTAATTGGTCAACTGAGCAAATTTTACCCTGGAATCACTTGCAAGGACCACTACCTCAGTCTACATTAATTAAGCATTTAATAGAAGCTACAAACTTAGAATTAAATCATGAGTAATGCAAACAGATACATTGTCTGATTGTACTTTTGATAAAGTATTGTACTGCGGGTAGGATACCCGCTAAAATTACGGGTTAAATGCAGTATAGGTGAAAACCAAGGTCGAGGTTTCTCGACCCTCATGGTTTTCTAATTTTATCACTGTATCTGACACAAGTACATATATGTACTTGTGTGGTCAGGGAACAGGGAACAGGGAACAGGGAACACAGGAAGAAAGACAGAATTGATACTTACTGAGTCTTGTATGGCTACGCCACGGAAGCTATCAAAAATCAAATAGGAGTCCTATATCAGTGTATTAAATTTATTTTCCTTCTATAGCGGCGACTATACCAAAGATGATAAATAGAAAACCGCCTAAGAAGGTAATTTGTCTTTCGGAAATTTTACCTGCTATTAATTTACCACCAATGACGGCGATCGCTGCACAAATTGCGTGTCCTAATATTGCGCCGGCTGTAACACCAATGGGGTTATTACTGGCTGCGAGGGCTATGGTGGCTATTTGTGTGCGATCGCCCCATTCTGCTATAAATGTTAGTACGAAGGATTTTAGTAAAATTGACCAAATACTTTTTAACTGGGAATTATCTAAATCTGCCTTTTCTACCGCCTCTTGTGCCTCTTCTACCACTTCTTGAGTAGCAGATACAGGCATTTTATTAGCATCATAAATCAACTTCAAACCAAAGGCAATAAACAAAACTATTTCGGCGTAATGAATGTAAATTTTTGGTAATAAAGACACTACCTGCCCAAATGCAACTGATAAGATAGTCATAGCCGCTAAAGCAGCTATCACACCAGAGAACACCAAGCGCCGTGGGTGGTGCATGGACATAATCACGGCGATAAAAAAGGTTTTATCACCTAGTTCAGAAATGGTAATTAGTAATAAACCGGCGGTAAAGGCTGTTAACACTCTCTCAAACTCCTCAAGGATTTTTTACCTGTGTGGAGTATCAATGAGAGCCATAAAACCTCACTGAACTCCACACTTTTCAATGTGTAGTCAGTGAAGGTCTCGCTTTCAAATACTTTGTTTATTCGCTATCTAAACCAGGTTCATCACCAGTATGTTGATTTAGATATACTGAACAGAAAATCTTGATTTACTGTCAGCAGCTACTCCCCTTCTATTAGTTGTACATAATAATCTTGTTGAGATTAAAAGTCAAGGCTTTTGGAAAGGAAAAATATGGCAGCACGGCGACGGTGAAGCCAGAAACAGTTCTGTTAAAATAGATTGATACTAATTTGAGATTATGACCTATTTAGAAACCGCAGCCCAATTTTACAGCCAAGTTGCTCAAACACCAGAAGTGGGGCTATGCTGTGTCCAAAGTACACCTTTACAATTACCAGGGCTGAAAATTCCTCTGGCTATGCAGGAAATGAACTATGGTTGTGGAACTACGGTTCATCACAACGAACTTAATAATGAACCGACAGTTCTCTATGTTGGTGTCGGTGGTGGTTTAGAAGCGTTACAATTTGCTTATTTTTCTCGTCGTCCCGGTGCGATTATTGCTGTTGAACCTGTGGAGGCTATGCGAGAAGCTGCAACGCGTAACTTAGAGATTGCTGCAACGGAAAACCCCTGGTTTGATACTAGCTTTGTTGAAATTCGTCCTGGAGACGCTTTTAATTTACCTGGGGCTGATGCTTCGGTGGATATAGTAGCGCAAAATTGCCTTTTCAATATTTTTGAACCAACGGATTTAACTCTCGCTTTAAAGGAAGCATATCGAGTATTAAAACCCGGCGGTCGCTTACAAATGAGTGATCCAATTGCTACCAGTCCAATTCCTGATCATTTACAACAAAATGAACATTTACGCGCTTTATGTTTATCCGGCGCTCTTACATATCCAGAATATACTCAACTAATAATTAATGCTGGTTTTGGACAAGTGGAAATTCGCGCACGTCGTCCTTATCGTTTATTAGATAAACATAGTTATCAACTACAGGAAAATATCCTTTTAGAAAGTCTTGATTCTGTGGCTTTTAAGGTGGAAATCCCCTCAGACGGGGCTTGTATTTTTACTGGTAAAACAGCGATTTATGCGGGTAAGGAAGAATTTTTTGATGATCAATCTGGACATATTTTACAAAGGGGAATTCCTGTGGCTGTTTGTGATAAAACGGCGGAAAAGTTAGCAGTTATCAATGCTGAAGAAATCATTATTACTGATTCTACATGGTATTATGATGGTGGAGGATGTTGTTAATTCTATACAGTATTTTCCTCCGCTATTAAGTACAGTTTTCTATCCTCAAACCTGTAAGGGCGGGGTTTCCCCGTCCTCAATAGTATTTTATTAGAGCGAGAACTACTATGATTGTTGAATTTCCTTTTGTAAAGCCTGAATTTGCTGAAGAGATAATTCCGTAACCTCAGCAATTTGTTGTAAATTCATGCCAGTTCGTAACAATTTTAAAGCAAACTTTCTGGTTGCTTCAGCT
>NZ_KE384668.1:0-9436 GCF_000426925.1 Dolichospermum circinale AWQC310F
GCGATCGCGCTTTAACCAGTCGTCTAATACGTCAAACCACCCTCTACTGGGGGCGCGTCCAACTGCGATGGTCATTTGACTACAATCCTTGGTTTTTTACTAAAATTGCTACGTTTTTTAAGCTCTGTTCCGGCGATTCTACCAATTTATGGGAACTACCGTGAGAAATTCAACGTTTTTTCCAATCTCAGCAGCCTTTGAGAATGTGAGATTGTGAGAACTGATTACTTAAAAAAGTCATCACTTCTTTAGAATTATGTCATGTTCAGCCACCATTAACCAGTAATCTGGGTTTTGTTGGCTTAATGATTCTTAACTTATCACATTCACCTGGGTTTGCGCTGGATACGGGCAAGAAAATTAAATATTCACTATCTCCAATCTTATCAATATCAGAATTTTAACAATTTGACACAAGTTTTCTCAGAATCAGAAGACAGAAAAATTCCCCCTGATCTCCCAAAACCCATGATATCCTTGATAACTTGCAATTAAGACGGCTTGAGTGTCAAACTTGAGAAAGATAGTCCAAGGTAGTTTCATGACGGTATCAACAACGATTAACAAAGGCGAGAACCTTCTCTATCAAAAGGTTCTGGGTTCACGTCGGTTCAGCAACTACTGGTGGGCAACTATTGTTACTATGGGAGCCAGTGGTTTTTTCTTAGCTAGTATCTCCAGTTATCTCAAGGTTAATTTACTCATAGTTACTGATCCCACCCAACTGATATTTGTCCCTCAAGGATTGGTAATGGGATTATACGGTGCTGCTGGCTTGCTATTAGCCTTATATCTGTGGCTGGTGATTTTATGGGATTTAGGTGGCGGCTATAATGAGTTCAATCGGGAAACAGGGAAATTAAAAATCTTTCGCTGGGGTTTTCCGGGGAAAAACCGTGAAATCCAAATTGACGGACGCATCCAAGATGTACAATCCGTGCGTATTGTGATTAAGGAAGGTCTTAATCCTCAACGCGCTTTGTATCTCCGGCTGAAGGGTAGACGGGATATTCCCCTCACCAGAGTCGGTCAACCCTTGTCTTTGGCTGATTTGGAAACTCAAGGGGCCCAATTAGCTCGTTTTTTGGGAGTATCCTTAGAAGGACTGTAATCATTTTAAATTTTGGATTTTGGATTTTGAATTTTGGATTGCTGATCAATCAATAATGATCATGCTCTCTCTGGGGAGAGTTGTTTTCACAATTGAAAATCCAAAATTCCACATTTTTACCAGAAAATATCGGCTGCTTTGAGAATTTACGCAAAACGGAAAAAAAGTAGAGGGTAATTCATGTAGCCCAAGATCCCGCAGGATATTACCCCTACCCAAAAATGGGTTTTCAGTTTTCTCGGTCCACTGAGGTACGGGATTCATTCCTGATTGCTGTACCTAAGTAAGATAGGAAATGCTATATATTTTCCGGAAGTCCTAACCTTGTTTGATTCAGTCACTAACAATGCAATTAAAATTTCCACAATTTTTTGTAGCTTGGTTGATTATTTTTGCTTTGACTTTGGGAGGATGTACGAGCGGTATAGAATCTTCTAATACATCTCCAATTTCAGCAGCTACTACAAGCACACAAACAGTATCAAAAACTACTAGTGAGAGTATTTCCGGCATGAAAGATTTACCACGTCTCGAAGGTAAAGCTACAGTGGTGATGACAGTTAATGGCGCACCAATTACGATTGAATTAGATGGCATTAATGCGCCAATTACTGCGGGTAATTTCGTGGATTTAGTGCAAAAAGGTGTTTATGATGGTTTAGTATTTCATCGCGTTGTCCGTGATCCCCAACCTTTTGTCGCCCAAGGTGGAGATCCACAAGGTAAAGACCCGAAATTTCCCGCTACTAGACTGGGAACAGGTGGTTATATTGATCCTAAAACTGGGAGTGAGCGCCGTATACCTTTAGAAATTAAGCCCAAAGGCGCAAATGAGCCTATTTACGGTAAGACAATTACTGACAAGCCAGAGTTACAGCATAAGCAAGGGGCGATCGCTATGGCCCGATCACAAATGCCTGATTCTGCTTCTTCTCAATTTTACTTCGCTTTAGCAGATTTATCATTCTTGGATGGTAATTATGCTGTATTCGGTAATGTCACTGAAGGCTTTGATGTAGTTAATAACATTAAACAAGGCGATCGCATTGAGTCCGCAAAAGTTACCCAGGGTGCGGAAAATCTGAAAAGTCTTGAGTAGTCATTGGTCATTAGTCAGTGGGAAACATCATTGATAATTGGATTTTATTCCTGATTTTTCAAGTATTCCCACTGCTGATTTCTCACTTTTGAATTTTGACATCAAATCTAAAATCTCAAATCTAAAATTGGTTAAGGTTGTTGTTACTGGTATTGGTTTAGTTTCTGCTTTAGGCAAGAATCTGGAAGATAGTTGGCAAAATCTACTACTTGCTAAAACTGGGATTAAATTACATCAACTATTTCCAGAATTGGGGGTGATTCCTCTAGGCTTAATTGCTGAAAAACCTACGGCGTTAAGTACCATAACGGAAATAGTTGTTACATCAGCTTTACAAGATGCCCAATTAGTACCGCCTTTATCTGATTGTGCTGTAGTCATTGGTTCTAGTCGTGGTTATCAAGCATCATGGGAAATGATGGCGCAAAACATACATGAACAAGCGGGAGGAGCAAATTTAGACAATTGGTTAAATACTTTACCGCAAATGAATGCGATCGCTGTAGCTCGACAAATAGGAGCATCAGGGGCAATTCTAGCACCAATGGCCGCTTGTGCAACAGGAATTTGGGCGATCGCTCAAGCTGCGATGTTAATTCAAAGCGGTGAGTATCAAATAGCCATAGCTGGTGCAGTAGAAGCACCTATTACACCCCTAACAATTGCCGGATTTCAGCAAATGGGGGCTTTAGGGAAAACAGGGGCATATCCCTTTGATTTATACCGGGAAGGCTTGGTATTAGGTGAAGGTGGTGCTGTATTTATCCTTGAATCTGCGGAGTTGGCCAGTCAACGTCAAAGCAAGGTTTATGGAGAAATATTAGGTTTTGGCTTGACAGCAGACGCATATCATGGTATATCTCCAGAACCAGAGGGTAAAAGTGCTATGGTCGCAATTAAGCAATGTTTAGAACGTAGTCAGATGACACCAGCAGCTATAGACTACATTCATACCCATGGTACAGCTACCCAATTAAATGACCGCATGGAAAGTAAAATTATCCAAAATTTATTTCCAGCAAAATTAGCAATTAGTTCTACTAAAGGTAGCACAGGTCACACATTAGGCGCGTCGGGAGCTTTAGGTGTAGCGTTTTCACTGATGGCATTGCGGAATAATATATTACCTCCCTGTGTAGGACTTCAGCAACCAGAATTTAATTTAAACTTGATTAGATCAGCACAAGAAAGTAAAATTAAGAATGTTCTGTGTTTTAGCTTTGGTTTTGGTGGACAAAATGCTATTATGGCTTTAGGAAATTTCAAAACTAGATAGTCTATGAGTGAGATTTTTTTAACTGATTAATTATTGTAGAATATCAGTTAATGGCGATCGCGTTTTAAATTAAAAATAACTTTTTCTAAATACCACTTGGTTGATTTACCTGGATACTTATTTTGTTCATGTCTCAAAAGTCTTTCCGCAGTTACACTATCTGATTGTAATAGCATTAATAATTGTTTCCAAAGTCTTTTTTCCGCACTTCTAAAAGTGAAACGAGTGGGATCTAATTTTCCGGTTTTTTTAGCCTTAGATATACGCCGTTTTTGGCTACGAATTACAGATATTGCTAAAAATAAGGCCATTATCATCAGAATTAGCCAAAGGGATAAAATCAAGGTGTGCATATTCAAGTAAGTTAGTATAATTATTAATTACAGAATGCAGAAATTATTTAAATATACACATCCGTAAATATTCTGATCTTATTTAGCTTAAAATTAGACAATCAACCCAGAAACTCCCGACTTCCTGAAATTTATTAAACTTAAATCAAGGATAAATGAAAGAATTTGAAATCCTTAAAAACTTATATTCTCAAGATTTAGAAACCAGAAAAAATTGGTATTCCCAGGTAGCAGAGGCTTACAATAAATTCAGACCTCGCTATCCAGAAGAAATTATTAATGGTGCTATAGAAATAGCTCAAATTTCCCCAAAAGCTAATATCCTAGAACTAGGTTGTGGACCAGGAAACGCAACTTTAGCATTTGCTAAATTAGGCTTTTCTATGATTTGTTTAGAATCAAGTTTAGCAGCTTGTCATTTAGCAAGAAAAAACTGTGAAATGTACCCACAGGTAGAAATTCAGCAGACCACTTTTGAAGAATGGGAACTAGAACCTGAAAAATTTGATGCTGTTTTAGCAGCAACTTCTTTTCATTGGATTAATCCTCAATCTGGTAATATCAGAATTGCGGAAGCTTTAAAAAACGACGGTGCTTTAATTTTGCTTTGGAATATGACTCCCCAACCAGAATATGAAATATATCAAAGTTTCCGGGAAATTTATCAAAAGTATGCTCCATTTTTAGATAGGTACGAAGATATAAAAACTCAAAAACAGATAGTTGAAAATTTAGGACAAATAGCTATTAATTCAGGTAGATTTAAAAATTTAGTTTCTGAACAAATGGTATGTAAAGCTAATTATTATATTGATGATTTCCTACTACTTTTAAGCACTTATACACCTTACCTAAAACTAGATATAGAAACCAGAAATTGTTTATTTACAGAATTAGGAAAAAAGATAGAAAACAACTTAGGAGGAAATATTCAAATCACCTATATCTCAGCCTTTCAGGTTGCTAAAAAAGCTGAGATATAGTGTAACCGTTTTTCTTGATTTTCGGGAATGTATAAATGTGAAACTACTTACATACCCTCTACCAAAGTCTGATATTGTTCTGCTGTGAGAGAATCATCTATTTCCGCAGCATCATTAACACGCACTTTAATGAACCAACCTTCACCATAGGGATCATCCGCTACTTGTTCTGGAGCGCTTATTAAAGCTTCATTACTCTCTATGACTGTGCCACTAACAGGTGAATTAAGTGTTTCCACGGCTTTCACGGATTCAATAGTACCAAAGGTATCTCCCTTAGTAATAGTATCACCAGTGTCTGCTAGTTCTAAAAAGACAATATCACCCAATTGTTCTATAGCAAACTGAGTAATACCGATAGTAGCAATGTCGTCATCCAGACGAACATATTCATGGGAATCTAAGTATCGCAAATTCTGGGGATATTCAGAAGACATATCACTTTCTCTTCAATATTAAAACAATAGTGTGACAAGCGTAACCTAAACTAATTATTCCTCAAAAACCTCAAAGATTATACTATTTCCTAGTCCACTGAAGTACAGATTTATCTGCGGTTAAATTCCTTATTCCTGTAATTGACTGAAGTGGAAAAATTATATCACTTAGTAACACGATTTTTTGAGCGATAAAATGGGCGTTTCACAACTACAGCGGGGTAAGCTTTACCGCGAATTTCCACTTCTAGCTGCTGTTTGACCGTTGCTAACTGACTGGGAACATAGGCCAAAGCTATAGGATAACCAAGTGTCAGCGAGAGAGTACCACTTGTTACTTCTCCTACAACTTGACCCGATGATAATACAGGGTAGCCGTGACGGGGAATATTCCGTCCTTCTGCTTGTAAACCTACGAGTTTACGCGGTACTCCTTCGGCTTTTTGCTGTATTAAAACTTCCCTTCCTATAAAAGCACCTTTGGTATCTAAATGTATTAACCAACCTAAACCAGCCTCTAGAGGTGTAATGGTATCATCAATATCCTGTCCATAAAGCGCCATTGCAGCTTCTAAGCGCAGGGTGTCTCTACAACCAAGTCCACAGGGAATAACACCAACATTATATAGATTTTCCCACAAGTCTATACCCACGGCGGAATCTACCATGACCTCAAAACCATCTTCTCCTGTATAACCTGTCCGAGCGAGAAATGCGTATTTTCCGAAAATGGTTGTTTCTAAATGTCCAAAAGCCTTAATTGCTGATAAATCCTCTGTGACTAAAGATTGAAGATGATTAGTAGCTGTTGGACCTTGAACAGCAATTAAAATTTTATCCCGTGAAAGGTCTTGAAATTCAACTCTATTCGGATCAAGATGCGCTAATATCCATGCTCTATCTTTATCAGTGGTTGCGGCGTTGACGATAATTACAACCTTTTGCGTATCAAAGCTGTCTGTACCTTGGTAGTAAATAATGATGTCGTCAACAATTCCACCTTGATGGTTTAGTAATACAGTATATTGTGCTTGTCCAGGTTGTAAACGACTTAAATCTGAAGGCACTAAATACTCAAGTTGGGAAATCAGGTTCTGACCTTGGAGGATAAATTTACCCATGTGAGAAATATCGAACATTCCCGCCGTATTTCTAACAGTGTGGTGTTCTTCTATAATACTACTATATTGTATGGGCATTTCCCAGCCACCAAAGCTGGTAAATTTGGCTTTAAGTTCTACACCCATTTGATATAAAGGGGTTCGCGCTAGAGATTGGTTTATATTTTCTGGATTAGCCACAGTTAGATAGTTATATTTACGTGGAATAGGAATTAAAGATTTATACAGTAAAAACTTAAAACTTGACCCCTTTACTAAAGCTCTCCCCGTGGAGAGGAGAGACTCAGAACCGAGTTTTTAGTCAAAAGCAAGTAGAGTTTTTCACTATATCTATCCTAGTAGACAGCTTCTAATTTAGCAGAGAATTACTTCTGACTCCTTCCTGCGGTTTAATGATTAATAGTGGAATTGTTGAGATTTATTAAGCAAAGATGATCAAGTATCGCCCAATATTGGCTAGTATGATTTTAGCCTTGGTGTTGTTTGTTTTCCCTTTATCAGCCCAAGCTGCAAGTTCTTCCAGTGTTACTAGTTTTAACATGAATCAGGGAGTCGCGGGAAAGGACTATTCTGGTCAAAGTTTAATTAGAACTGAGTTTACAAATGTGAAATTAGAGAATAGTAACTTTAGTAATGCTGATTTACGCGGCGCTGTTTTTAGTGGTTCTTTATTAGAAGGTGCAAATTTACATGGTATTGATTTTAGTGAAGGCATTTCTTATTTAACAAGATTTAAAAACGCTGATTTAAGTGATGCCGTGTTAAAAGATGCAATGATGTTGCGTTCTACCTTTGATGGTGTTAATATTACTGGTGCTGATTTTACAAATGCGATTTTAGATATGGTACAAGTGAAAAAACTCTGTACTAATGCCAGTGGTGTAAATTCTAAAACAGGTGTAGATACTCGTCAATCTTTAGGATGTAAATAAATACATTTGTCCCCTTCTCCGTAGTGAAGGGGTTTGAATCAAAATTTATTAGTTTCATATTATACAGCAGTTTTCGATATTATGAGGTATAGATATTAATGATAAAAATCCCACAATATCTAACCATATTAGGATTGTACAATTTAGCTGCGTAAGAGCTTATATCATTATTCAGTATTGACTAATACTGATAAAATCCCAAATAGCTGCGGACACAACATCAGGACAAGATTCTGGTAAATTACTTTCTCCATGGGTAATATTATGTAACTTAATATTAGGAATTAGTCGAGCATAAGTATTACTTCTAGATATAGCAACGGCGCTATCTTCACCACCTTGTAAAATTAAACAAGGAACTTTAATATTAGGCAAGTGTTTTTCTAAAAATTCTGCTTCTATTTCTGGTTTTTTGCGGTTAAAAAGTAAGTGAGAGGCTGTAGGGTAATCTAACAAAGTTTTTCTTAATTCTAAATCCTTAGTGATTTTTTCTTCCCAACCAATCAATTTAATTAAAGGAATAATTAAGCGTAAAAATTTAATTACCCATGGTGGACAATTCAATAAGCACCGTCTTTTTTCCCAATACTGTTTTTGTCCTTCTGCTGCTACACCCTCTGGAGATAACAGTATCAAACCATATATTTGTTCTGGATATTTTACAGCATAACTAGCAGCAATCCAACCCCCTAAAGAATTACCAACTAAATAGACCTTCTCTAATTTTAAAGCTTCTAAAAAATCAGCTAAACACTCCACTTGTAAATCTATAGAATGGTGAATATCGGGATTAGCTGATTCACCAAAACCTAGTAAATCTAGTGCAAAGCAGTGGATACCCGCAGCCAATAATTCCATTGTTGATACCCATTCACTACCATCATTCCATGCACCATGCAGAAAGACCACAGGTATTCCATTACCAACCTCACGCCAAAATAATACCCCTTGAGAAAGTTTTCTGCGGGAGTTGCGAAATAAAATATTCATTTTAATTTACTCATTTACTCATTTTTGTAATTTCTAATTAATAGACTTTGGATTTGAAAATTAAATCCAAAATCTTCAATTTTCCATCTTTTACGCAAGAGTTGTTAAGCCATTTAAATAGTCTTGTAACTGACGAGAATGATCATGAGACATATCTGGTTTTGGTAAAGAACTAGGGGGAAAAGCCTGGATTTCCATAACTTCTAAACTATCTTTGACGGCCATTTTTCCTGCGACTTCGGCTTCCACAGCAATACAGATAGAATGAATACGAGGATCACGATCTGGTGACGAGTAAACTCCCACTAAACGGCGAATTTTGACTAATTCTAGCCCTGTTTCCTCCATTAACTCCCGACAGACTGCATGGGGAACATCTTCTCCCCAATCCACCATACCACCCGGTAATGACCAACAACCATCATCCTTTCTTCTAATTAACACAATTTGACCATTAGGTAAAATAGGGATAATGCTTGTACCCGTAATGGGATGGCGAAATATAATACCCAATATAGTTTGCCCAAAGTGCCATAAGCTACGTGTGGACTGAATCATTGACGTAAAAAAAATAAGAATGTTCAAAGTTAAAATTTCCTCATTTTATGTTTAAGATATCAAACCATTCCAGAACTACCTATTACCTAATTACCTAATCAAATTTAGCTTGACATCAGGATTTTTAGTAAGATATAATGGTATGCTGTTCAAAGTGTATTGATTGCAGCACTAGGCTAAAAAAAGTATATCAATAATATCGGTATAATATGGCCTAAGTTATGCCTAGATGCCAATTTTTTGTTGTTTATTCATGAGGTGAATATGGCAAAGCGCCGTAACCCGAAGAAAGAGAAGGCGCTACGAAACCAGGCCTACGCCAGAAAGTTTCGTAAACGGACTACTACAGGGAGAATGGGCCGAAGATTCCAGCAAAGATCGCCCAAGAGTGAAGAGGACGAAGGCACAGGGGCAGCAGCAATGGACGCTGCTGATTAATGTATCTGGTTAAATTTTACTCTTTCATATTTTGAATTTTTGGGGTGTACACTAGTACACCCTTACTTATGTCCTTTGTCCTTTGTCCTTTGTCCTTTGTCCTTTGTCCTTTGTCCTTTGTCCTTTGTCCTTTGTCCT
>NZ_KE384668.1:9492-25144 GCF_000426925.1 Dolichospermum circinale AWQC310F
AAAAAGTGAATTACCAATTACCAATTACCCATTACCCATTACCCATTACCCATTACCCACTCCCTAAATTAAAAATTATTTGCCGTTGATTTGAGTCCGGGCATTAACAATGGCCTCTCTGACTTGAACAAAACCTGTGCCACCATAGCTATTGCGGGCTGCAACTACTTGACGAGGGGCTATGGCTTCATAAATATCCGCTGCAAAGGCAGGATGAATTTCTTGCCACTCTTCTAAGTGCAAATCTTTAAGTAGTTTACCAGCAGCAATACTGGTTTTCACGACTTTACCAACAATATTATAAGCTTCTCGGAAGGGTACACCACGGGCAGCGAGATAATCTGCAACATCTGTAGCATTAGCAAAGTCCTCTGTAACCGCTGTTGCTAATCGCTGATGACGAAATTCTAAACCTTCTTGCAGTAAAATTGTCATTGCCTCTAAACAGGCTTTAACTGTGTTCACGCTGTCAAAGATACCTTCTTTATCCTCCTGTAGGTCTTTATTATAAGCCAGTGGTAAACCCTTCATAATCACTAACATGGCTTGTAAATGACCAAATACCCGCCCCGTTTTCCCTCTGACTAATTCTGGTACGTCAGGGTTTTTCTTTTGGGGCATAATGCTAGAACCCGTAGCACAGCTATCTTTAAGGGTAACAAAACGAAATTCTTCTGAAGCCCACAAAATCACTTCCTCAGAAAGACGGCTGAGGTGAACCATGATTATACTAGCAGCACAGAGAAATTCTATGGCGAAATCCCGATCGCTAACTCCATCCAAGCTATTGGCATAAACGCGATCAAAATGCAATAACTTCGCTGTATAGTGGCGGTCAATAGGAAAAGTTGTTCCCGCTAAAGCACCACAACCCAAAGGGGAGATATTCACTCGGCTATAAACGTCTGCTAACCTTTCCCAGTCCCGTTGTGCCATCTGAAAGTATGCTAGTAAATGATGTGCTAAACTCACGGGCTGGGCCCGTTGCAGGTGGGTGTAACCAGGAATCAGCGTTTCTACATTTTTTTCAGCTATATCAAGTAAAACCCCTTGAAACTCCCGCAATTGCTGGCGAATTTTCCGAATTTGATCACGAAGATATAATCTAGTATCAGTACCTACTTGATCATTGCGAGAACGGGCTGTGTGTAGCTTTTTACCGACATCCCCGACAATTTCCGTTAGTCGCTTTTCTACAGCAAAATGCACATCTTCAGAGTCAATACCGGGCTGAAATTTTCCTTGGTCGTATTCTTGACGAATTTGTTCTAAACCTGTAAATAGTATTTCCCCTTCTTCATAAGAAATTATCCCAGTGTGAGCTAACATTTTAGCATGAGCTTGAGAACCAGTAATGTCATATTTGATCAGTTCGATATCAAAACCTATACTGGCATTAAAGCGAGCAATCGCAGGATTTAGCGCGGACTCGAACCGCTGACTCCAAGTTTGTTTTTCGGTCATAAATCTGAATAGAGGAGAATGTGATAGTAGACACTACAAAACAGGCAGTAGAAACCGCCTTTACACACAGAAAATACATCTTCATGGGTTTTAAACCCTTGTTTTTTTGTTAATATACGCAAGCAAACTTTGCTTATGTAGTAGCAAATTATATTTGCTTGCAACCTTGAAAACACCCTGAGAGATTTTTCCTGAAAATCAATTCAAAATCTAAAATCTATTTAGCCGAAACTACTTAAACTTTTAAGCAGATAACCAACAACTACACCAATAAACAGCGCCCAAACTTGCCCAGTTGTGATAAAGTGATTCCAACCAAGTCGCATTTGCTCCAAAAGGTCTGGGTCTTTAATATGACTGTAATCAGCCAGAAAAGTGATATGTTGGTGTAAATTGCCTAAAAATGGCAATAGTAAATCATTCAGGTTTTCCATAATACTGTAAGCAAAATCTTGACAAATTCTATTAAATAGTAAAAGTAGCTAATTGAGGTAGAAAATACGGCAATTATATTCTATTTTACCCTGTTACTTGACTATGTTTCTGCTGTCAAGCGTAATTTTTCTGAAGTTCTTAAAATTTGTCCCGCTAAAACCGCTGCACCAAAGCCATTATCTATATTTACCACACCTATACCAGCAGCGCAAGAATTGAGCATTGTCAATAGAGGTGCTAAACCGGAAAAACTCGCACCATAACCAATACTAGTAGGAACAGCAATCACTGGACAATCTGCCAAACCAGCTACTACACTAGGTAAAGCCCCTTCCATACCCGCTACGACAATTAATACTGACGCTGATTCTAATAGGTGACGGTTACTTAGTAAACGGTGTATTCCCGCTATACCTACATCCCAAAGACGCTGTACAGAGAAACCAGAAAGTTCAGCAGTGACAGCCGCTTCTTCAGCAACAGCTAAATCAGCAGTACCAGCGGAAAGAATGCCAATTTTACCAGGAAATTTGACTTCAATTACCGAGGGAGCAATGGCACAGATTCGGGCTTGTTCGTAATATTGTATACCTCTAACTTTTTTTTGAATTGCGGAATATACTTGAGGTTCTATACGGGTAGCCATGACTACAGAAGTCCGATGTCTCATGACCTCCATAATTTGAGTAATTTGTTCGGGTGTTTTACCAGGTCCCCAAATTACTTCCGGGAAACCGGTTCTTAATTGACGGTGGTGGTCTATTTTAGCAAACTCACCTACAGATTGATAGGCTAGATCTTTGAGGGAGTCGAAGGCTATCTCTGGAGTTATTTTACCATTAGCGACAGCTTCTAAGAGCGATCGCAAATTTTCGGGTTGAGTCATGGGATTTTGGATTTTGGATTTGAGATTTTGGAGTTCCCTTATGCAGTTATTTTGTCACTTTAATTTCATGAATATTCCAAAAAGCACCACCAAGAGCAGAAAATTGGATACCTTGAAACCGGTTCCGAATTGCGGACATAGCGTAGGAATTAACCAAATAAATAAAAGGTAAATATTCTTGTGTTAATTGTTGACTTTCGCCATAAATTTGTTTAACTTTCTCTTCATCAAATTCTTGCGCCCCTTGAATATAAAGTTCATTAATTTTGATTTCCCAAGGTGTAACTTCTCTCCCCTCAATTGGTTTCTGTCCGGCTTGGGGCTTCTGATTAAACATATGTAAACCTCCTTCAGGTGACCACACATTTGCACCGTCATTAGGTTCTAAACCCCCCGTTAAGCCTATTAAACAAGCATCCCAATCTAAAGTATTAGAAAGTTTATCTATAAAGGCATTCCAAGCCAGAGGTGCAAAATCTACTTGAATACCGATTTTACTTAAATCCTGTTTAATTTGTGAACCCATTGATTCCCGAATTTTATTCCCAGAATTTGTTAATAATGTAAATCTCACCTCATTACCTTGATCATCTAGTAACAGATTTTTGTCATTATATTTAAATCCGGCCTGTAGTAGTAATTGTTTAGCTTTATCGGGATTATATGTGTAAACCTTCAAGCCTTTTTCCGGTGGTAAAAAATAAGGACTTTGGACAGAAATAGGAGAATCTTGAGGTGTACCTAAACCACGAAAAGTATTATTTAACATGGTTTTTCTATCAATAGCATAGGCTACAGCTTGACGAAATTGGACATTATTAAACCATTTAGATTTAATAGGATCAACTAAAGGCTGATCATCTCTTTTTCCCTTATTTAAATTAAAAGAAATAAAGGAAGTAGCAGAACTTGGACCACCATTATATATTTGAAAATTACCTTGTTTTTCTTGAACTTTTAACAGAGAAAAATAATCAGGGGAAACCCCAATAGCATCTAAATCTCCAGAGCGAAATTGAAGTAAAGCAGTATCAGTTGATTCGACAATTTGCCAAATTATCCGTTCAATATATGGTTGGGATTTACCTTGAGCATCTTTCCGCCAATAATAGGGATTACGACGAAAAATTATCCGTTGACTTGTATCATATCTTTCCAGTTTGTAAGGTCCATTAACAATAAGTTCTTCAGGAGGAGTATCAACACCCCATTTACTTAAAAACTCTAGTTTACCATCTTTATTTTTGGTTTTGACTGATTTTTCTAAGATATGAGCAGGTAAAATAGGCGCTCCTGTACTCAGTAAAAAAGGTCTAAATGGTTCAGGTACAGTAAATTCTACTCTCCTATTATCTATTTTTTTAACTGTTGGTAATTTGCGATCTTTCCCCACTCTTAAAACATCTCTAGTGTCTGTGGGTATGTCTTGATTTAGATAAATATCATTATAGGTAAAGACGACATCATCAACTGTTAATGGTTCTCCATTTGACCATTTTAAACCTTCGCGCATAGTAAAGGTAATTTTCGTTTTATCTTCTGATATTTCCCAAGATTCGGCTAATGCTCCTTCTATTTTACCATCAATAGGATTTTGAGTTAATAATCCCTCATAAGTGTAACCAAAAATATTTGGTGATTCGGAACTCAACGCAGCATTAAATGTTTTTGGATCACTAAGAATACTGGTTACTAATTGGGGTACTTGAGCGGTGCTAGTTTTTAATTTGGTTGGACTACAAGCGGTAATTCCTATTGCTGTAAAAGCAATGATTGTTATTAGTAATAAAAAGCCTTTGGTGGAATTGAGTATTGTTTTAGTTAATGTCATAGTTTCGGTAATTAAATAATTATTTTTAAGTTAATGAACGAGAGTTAAACCAGTCGAGAAAATGCTGTGTCATTGTAAAATACCTAATTCCAGCATTGCGTAAAGCATATCTAACTTCAGGTTTATCAAAGTCTTTACTGTTATTACTAATAAATGCTTTATCTTCTTGAGGATATAACTGGGCATGATCTAAGATAGATTGTAATATTATATTATCCATAATATCATTTTTAATTAGTAATATTTCTGGTTGTGTCAACACTGATGTACAAATATTCTTAAGGTTATTAAGATTTACATTGATGATGTTAATGCGAGTATTAATAGCATTAGTAAGGCGAGATTCAATGTCATTAAGTAAACCATCATTAGTAATGATAGCTTGTTGTAGCTGTTGAACTAATAGAGGAGCATAATTAGAAGTTTGATCACGAGCAATTTCTCTAATTTTTAGTTCCATATCTTTTTTAAAATTAAGTTTTTCCTGCTTCTCTAATTTATAAACTGTAATTGCTTCTATATAACAAATATGGGGTATAAATATTTTTAAAGACCTAAGACGATTATAAAGCAAATTATCCGCTCGTGTATCCTGTCCTTTAGCAATAGTCATTAAAAAATTAGTTTCTATATAAAGTATGGTCATTTTAATATTCCTGGTACTGGTAAATAAATATAAATTACCTATTATTCATCATTTTGCGAATATGTTTCTCCATGTTTTAGCTTTGCTAATAAACCTATTTTTTCAAATTTTTCAGAAGCAGGTGGTATTTCTAATTTCCAGTGATAAGTCAAATCTCTTAACCAAGATACTATCAGGGTTTTTAAGTAGAAATTAAAAATTTTTTTTTCGCAAAATTCTGAATCATAATGACTAAGAATTTTTCCTGTATTTAATGATATAGCTGGTTTAGAAAATACACCATTTTTAGATTGAAAAACATTAATTTCTGTTAAATTTGCTAACATAACAAATCGCGGGTTTTCCTGAGAATTTTTTAAATATAGATTGCTAACTTTTGATAAATTATTTTCATGACTTTCTAGAATTTCTTGCGCTTTGACATCTACTAATAATGCAATTTGCTGATTTTGATCTAAGACAACAATATCTGGAGAAGACAGTTGAAATAAACTTTCTATTTTCTCTGGTGAATCAAATTGATTATTCCAAATACTAGAAATAAGTCTAATTTTAATTAGTTCTTCTGGTTTATCTAAACTAAACATTCTTTTATTCTCCTATTAGTTATCAATTAATCACCACTTACCAACAAAACCACAGCATAAGCACAAATCCCTTCTTCCCGTCCCGTCGGTCCCAATTTTTCGTTAGTAGTAGCTTTGACACCAATTTGATTTGGTGCTACTGCTAAAACTGCTGCTAATTTATCCCGCATGGAATGAATATGAGGTTTTAATTTGGGACGTTCAGCAACTACAACAGAATCAATATTGCCGATTTTCCAACCTTGATCAAGAATTAGCTGATTGACCTGTTTTAATAATACAAGACTATCAGCACCTTTCCATTGGGGATCTGTGGGGGGGAAATAATGACCAATATCCCCTAAAGATAATGCTCCTAGCATTGCGTCCATGATGGCATGAGTAAGGACATCAGCATCACTGTGTCCTAACAAACCGAGTTCATGGGGAATATGAATACCGCCCAAAATTAAATGGCGATCGCTCACCAATCTGTGTATATCATAGCCATTACCAATTCTGATGTTCATAGTTAGTTGTCCGTTGTCAGTAGTTAGTTGTCAGTGGTTAGTTGTCAGTGGTTAGTTGTTAGTGGTTAATTGTTAGTGGTTAATTGTCACCGTGGCGTAGCACCTGTTCCCTGTCACCTGTCCCCTGTTCCCTGTTCCCTTTCCTCTTGCCATTTTTTTAGTAAATCGGGACGACGTAAAGCAGTACGTTCAACTTGTTGTTGAAAACGCCAACGGGCTATTTTACCATGATTACCACTTAGTAACACATCAGGAACTTTCCAACCGCGAAAATTAGCAGGACGGGTATACTGGGGAAAATCTAACAAACTTTCTTCAAAACTCTCAGTTTTGAGAGATTCCTCCTTACCTACAGTTCCCGGTAACAGACGCATCACACCATTAATCAAAGCCATAGAAGGAATTTCACCCCCAGTCAGGATAAAATCTCCTAAAGACACCTCACGAGTCACTAAATTTAGTACCCTTTCATCTACTCCTTCATAGTGACCACAGATGATAACTAATTGGTCGTAATTCGTGGCTAATTCGCGCAGCAAAGGCTGGTTAATCGTTTGTCCTTGGGGACTCATGAAAATCACATCTCGACGGGGTAGAATTGGCAAAGACTCCACAGCTGCAAAGATAGGCTCTGGCTTCATTAACATTCCCACCCCACCGCCATAGGGTTCATCATCCACCTTGTGGTGCTTATCCGTGGTAAAATCTCTGGGGTTAGTCAGATGCACCTGAGCAATCTGTTTAGCTAAAGCCTTACCCAATAAACCAGAATGGAGGATTGAAGTAAAACAGTCGGGAAAAAGTGTAACTATATCAAAACGCACAGTAATTCGTATTCGATAGAACTAATCTTAGTGGTAGATACTGAGCAAACACAATAGCGTAGATAGGCCTAAGCCATAAAAACATCTAAAAATCAAGAAAAAATCTACCAATAGTATCTAAAAGTACCATAACTTTTAGTTCTTTGGTGAAATCAAAAGTTTTTCTAATCACTGGATTTGTGTTTAAATTGTGTTTAAATATTGTCACCACTAAATTTAAGTTAATAATCCCACTAATGTTAACAACTTCCGGGATGCATCCAGCCAGCCATGGCTACGCTATCAGAAGTAAGAGTGTCAAAACCTACTAAAACCTAAATCTAGAAAGGAATTGTAGTTGTATGAGGACTATAAAAGCCCTATAGAAGTCGTAGATAGGTAAAAAACAATGGCACTGGCTATGAGAAAGACGGACATGATGTCATAGTTGAAGCCTCATGTCCGTCAAGCCGTGTCCTCTCACACCAAGCAAAAGGCGAAAATTAACAAGTACCAAACCTTGTTCAATTGACCTGAAGTTGTTGACTCCCTCAAGCAGAAACACAATGCCGCAGTTAGAAGTTAAATCGCTGGAAATGAGGACACCCCAAGCAACTAAAACCGCCGTTATGGTTATCGGAGGCGCAGAAGATAAGGTTCATGGACGAGAAATTCTGAGAACTTTTTTTATTCGTGCTGGCGGTAACAAGGCGTATATTACAATAATTCCATCAGCCTCCCGGGAGCCTGCCATTATTGGTGGTAGGTATATCCGCATTTTTGAAGAAATGGGTGCGGAAAAGGTGGAAATTTTAGACATTCGTGAACGGGAACAATGCGAAAATCCTGAGATTAAAGCATCCCTCGAAGCCTGTAGTGGTGTCTTCTTGACAGGAGGAGACCAACTGCGCCTTTGTGGAGTCCTCTCCGACACCCCAGCCATGGAAATTATCCGCCAACGGGTGAGAGCCGGACAACTGACTCTAGCAGGTACAAGCGCTGGAGCAGCCGTAATGGGTCATCACATGATCGCTGGTGGTGGGAGTGGTGAAACACCCAATCGTTCCCTGGTGGACATGGCAACCGGTTTAGGATTTATTCCTGAAGTGGTAGTTGACCAACATTTCCATAACCGGAATCGCATGGGAAGACTTGTAAGTGCTATCGCCTCTCACCCTGATCGCTTAGGCATTGGTATTGATGAAGATACTTGTGCTGTGTTTGAACGGGATGGTTGGTTGCAAGTTATGGGTAAAGGTAGTGTTACTATTGTTGACCCGACAGAACTAACCCATACTAATGAACCTAGTGTTAGTGCTAATGAACCCTTGACAGTACATAATTTACGACTACATATCCTCAGTTACGGAGATCGCTTCCATCTTTACCAACGTACTGTTTTACCTGCTGTGCATCGCATCTCTAGCTAACGGGATAGAGTATCTAAAGTGACACTGGCTTGACCGCGACTTAATTTCTTCCTGTCCCCAGATTTAGATATGATCTCACTAGAAAAACTGTTCAGAATGAACAGTTTAGCGGTCAATTCCAGTCAGAAACTAGAATTTTGGTTCCGAATCTCCATCTACCTATTCCCATGAGAATCCTCAAGATCCAAACCTTACGCGGCCCAAACTACTGGAGCATTAGACGGCACAAGCTGATAGTTATGCGCCTCGACTTAGAGAATATTGCCGAAACTCCCTCTAATGAAATAACTGACTTTTATGAAGGATTAGTAGAGGCGCTGCCAAGTTTAGAGGGTCACTATTGTTCCCCCGGCTGTCGTGGTGGTTTTCTAATGCGGGTGCGAGAAGGCACTATGATGGGTCATATAGTGGAACACGTAGCCTTGGAACTCCAGGAATTGGCGGGAATGCACGTAGGTTTCGGTCGCACCCGTGAAACTGCCACACCTGGGATTTACCAGGTAGTGATTGAGTACCTAAATGAAGAAGCGGGTCGTTACGCAGCACGGGCAGCAGTAAGGCTATGTCAAAGCATTATTGACCGAGGTCGTTATCCAAAAGCCGAATTAGAGCAAGATATCCAAGACTTAAAAGACTTTTGGCGCGATGCAACTCTTGGACCGTCAACAGAAGCCATTATTAAAGAAGCTGAGAAAAAAGGCATTCCCTGGATGCCTTTACCAGCAAGGTTTCTCATTCAGTTGGGCTATGGTATCCATCAAAAACGGATTCAGGCCACAATGACCAATAACACAGGCATTCTCGGTGTAGAATTAGCTTGTGATAAAGAGGCTACTAAACGTATTCTCTATGCTAATGGTATACCAGTTCCTAGAGGTACAGTCATCAATTTCTTTGATGATTTGGAAGAAGCTATTGAATATGTTGGCGGGTATCCAATCGTTATTAAGCCTTTAGATGGTAATCATGGCCGTGGTATCACCATTGATATCAGAAACTGGAAAGACGCAGAAGCAGCCTATGAAATGGCTAGACAAGTTTCTAACTCAATCATTGTCGAGCGGTATTATCTTGGACGCGACCATAGGGTATTAGTAGTAAATGGCAAAGTAGTCGCTGTAGCAGAAAGAATCCCCGCCCATGTCCTGGGTAATGGCAAGTCTACTATTCTAGAACTCATTGAAGAAACTAACCAAGATCCTAAGCGCGGTGAAGGGCATGATAATGTTCTGACTAAGATTGAGTTAGACCGCAGCAGCTACCAGCTACTAGAAAGGCAAGGTTATACTATCAATAGTGTGCCACCATCAGGAGCAATTTGTTATCTACGGGCAACGGCAAATCTAAGTACAGGTGGTAGTGCTGTTGACCGTACGGACGAAATTCACCCAGAAAACGTTTGGTTAGCACAGCGGATAGTCCGAATCATCGGTTTAGATGTTGCTGGTATAGATATTGTCACTTCTGATATTAGCCGTCCTTTGAGAGAATTAGATGGTGTGATTGTCGAAGTTAATGCGGCCCCTGGTTTCCGAATGCACGTCGCTCCTAGCGTGGGTATACCCCGTAATGTCGCTGGTGCTGTGATTAATATGCTATTCCCCAATGATCAAGCCAGCCGTGTTCCCATTCTCTCAGTCACCGGCACAAATGGCAAAACCACTACTACCCGCCTATTGGCACACATTTATAAGCAAACAGGTAAGGTAGTCGGCTATACTACCACTGACGGTACTTATATCGGTGATTTCTTGGTAGAATCAGGAGATAATACTGGTCCTCAAAGCGCCCATGTTATCCTCCAAGATCCTACCGTAGAAGTGGCGGTATTAGAATCTGCTCGTGGTGGTCTTCTCCGCTCTGGACTCGGTTTTGATAATGCTAATGTTGGTGTAGTATTAAATGTATCCGCAGATCATCTCGGTATCAGTGATATAGATACTATAGAGCAATTAGCTCATCTTAAAAGCGTAGTCGCTGAAGCTGTATTCCCCGATGGTTATACCGTACTCAATGCTGATGATCCACGGGTTGCGGCTATGGCAGAAAAAACTAAGGCCAATGTGGCTTATTTTACCATGAATCCCGATTCGGAACTGGTGCGAAAGCATATCCAAAAGGGAGGAGTAGCCGCAGTATATGAACATGATTATCTGTCAATTGTTAAAGGTGATTGGACACACCGCATTGAAAGAGCGGAAAATATACCCTTGACAATGGGCGCAAGAGCGCCATTTATGATTGCTAATGCCCTAGCTGCAAGTTTGGCAGCTTTTGTCCAAGATGTCACAATTGAGCAAATTCGTGCTGGTTTAAGAAGTTTCCGCGCTTCTGTAAGTCAAACCCCAGGACGCATGAATTTGTTTAATTTGGGTAAATACCACGCTTTAGTTGATTATGCCCATAATGCGGCTAGTTATGAGGCTTTGGGTTCATTTGTTCGCAACTGGACAACAGGACAGCGTATTGGTGTGGTTGGAGGCCCTGGCGATCGCCGTGACGAAGATTTTGTTATGCTAGGTAAGTTATCGGCGGATATCTTTGACTACATTATTGTTAAGGAAGATGATGATACCAGAGGACGGCCACGGGGTTCAGCCTCGGATTTGATTACTAAGGGTATTAATGAGGTTAAGCCTAATAGTCGCTTTGAATCAATTCTAGACGAAACTCAAGCCATTAACAAAGCCTTAGATATGGCTACCGATGGTAGTTTAGTGGTGATCTTACCAGAAAGTGTTAACCGGGCGATCAAATTAATTAAGTTGCGTGGTGTGATAGATGATGAAATACCACTACAAAACTCAATTAGCAATGATTCCCAGACAAAACTTTCTGGGGGGGTAGCACCTTCCTCTGTGGTCAATACGCCTATTTAGTGAACTTTATCTTGTTTGTAAATTGCCCCCGGACTAATTTATAATTTCAGTCTGGGGGTTAATTTTAGCTGTAATTCATGTTATTTACGTTTAGTAATTAACCAACCTCAGCGGATAAATACAAAAGTGGCAATAATACTGAAAATTAATCAGAGTAGCATTGAGATGAGGCTTCAATACTATCTTACCTCAGAGATTCCTATACCCAACCAATCACTTAATTCCTTAGCTAACCATTCTAATTCTGCTTCAGATTTCAGAGTATCAAGATTAAACTCAAATTTTTTCACTCCCGCCCAAATTTCTAATTTTGCTGGCTGTAGGGTTCTATCTTCCGAATCTCCAGTAAAATGTTGTGGTGTATAAATCAGTTTATTAATACTTGCTCTAGAAGCTGAACGACGACGGATTTTCCATTTTCCTAACCAAGCATTAAAAGTAATTTGTTCTTTATCTATACGTACTTTCACGCTGCCAAATAAAGGGTATAATATGCCAGCATATATCATCGAAAAACCAGCACCCCAAAAAGGTAATGAAAACAAAGCAAAGGGAATATTGGCGGGAAAAGGAGCAGAAAGAGCGCCAATAGTCCAAACTAATATAAATAAATTCCAAAATGTGGCAAAACACCCTATAAATACCATCGAGGGTTTAAAGCCAGTATGGGGAATAATAATTTCTAAAAAATCTTCATTTTTTGTGAGTTGAATTTCACTACCTGCTGGTTTACCAACAGCTAAAGCTGTAATTTCGGTATATTCTCCCTCTCCCTGTTCTAAAGCTATCAGCGCTTGAGTTGCAGAAGAGAAACGCTTTTCTAAACTCGGTTCTGTGATTTTCTGCAACCAATTAGTAAAATACGGACTAATATTAGTAAATTGCTCAAACTGAATGCAAAAATCCTTTTGGGGTAAATCTGCTGGGTGAGTACCCGTTACCAAATAAATTATTGTGCATCCTAAACTATAAAGGTCAGAAGCGGGAACTGTGCGGCCTCCAAACTGTTCTTGTGGCATATAACCATAGGTTCCGACAATCGTTATTGTCCCTCCTTCTGCTGCTAGAACAGTCTGAACTGAACCAAAATCTACTAAATAAACTGAACCAACGCTATTACCAGAACGTTCTCCTAATAAAATATTGCTAGGCTTAATATCACGATGGATAACTGGCGGATTTAAGTTATGTAAATATATAAGAATTTCTAAAAGTGCTTTGGCAATTTCTTGGACTTCAACCTCTGTAAATTTTCTCCCAGTTTGTAAATATTGTTCTAGGGTTTGGGCTGGGATATAAGTCTGGACGAGGGCAAATCCTTTATATGTAGGGGAATTAACCTCAAAATAGTCTAAGTATGCAGGAATAAAAGGATGTGATAAAGATTTTAAAGTTTGAGCCTCCCTTTCAAACAATTTCAGATCATCCCATTCAAAATCACCACCAAAAGCAAGTAACTTGACAATTACCGATTTTCCAGTTACTACATCAGTAGCTAGGAAAGTGCTTCTACCAGCTTTTTTGCCTAACTGTTGTTGAATCTCGTAGCGATTGGCTAATATTTCCCTATTCATGACCATTAAAGTATCCTTCTGTCACTCATGAGCATAAATACCAAAATTATCTTCCCCATTCCTGATTTTTATTTAATTGTTAAATTAATTGTTAATTTTAATTTTTAATTGCTTATGCCTTCCCCACTTTGGCCTTATATTACTCCAGGGATTCCCGATGAATTATTTGAGCATTTACCAGGTATTCCCCTCAGTCAGCGAGAATTAAGATTGTTGTTGATTTCTCAACTGCGACTACAAGCAGATTCAATATTGTGGGATATTGGTGCGGGAACGGGTACAATTCCTATAGAGGTTGGTTTATTGTGTCCCCAAGGACGGGTAATTGCCATTGAACGTGATGAGGATGTAGCTAACCTGATTAAACGCAATTGCGATCGCTTTGAAGTGAAAAACGTAGCAGTTATCGAAGGTAGCGCCCCGGAATGTTTAAAGCAAATCAAGTTACAACCTAATCGTATTTGCATTGAAGGGGGAAAAGCCATAAATGAAATTGTCCAAGCTGCATGGCAATATTTACCCACATCTGGACGAGTAGTGGCGACAGCTGCTAATCTAGAAAATCTGTATGCTATTTCTCAAAGTTTTTCCCAATTGAGAGTGAGAAATATCGAAGTTGTCCAGTCAGGGGTGAACCGTTTGGAAACACGGGGTTATTCTCAAACTTTTGTAGCTGGAGATCCCATTTTTATTCTCAGTGGTGAGAAATTAGACTAAATTTGAATGAATTAAAACTTCTGCGGTTTTCGGTTTTGGATTCAATCCAAAATCTAAAATCCAAAATCCAAAATACTATTATGCCCTGGTCTCGAATTGTTAGTGGAATTATTGCGATTTTCATGGCGCTATCTTCAACCCTGTTAGGGGGGTGGTATTTCACCATAGCGATCGCTATTGTTGTATTTTTAGGTCAACAAGAATATTTTAACTTAGTGCGTTCTCGCGGCATTACACCAGCGGTAAAAACTACTATGTTTGTCAGTCAAGTTTTATTGGCAATTTGTACTCTGAATGCTAGTTTAGCTGATGCAATTATGCCCATAGCAGGAACACTGATTTGTTTTTATCTACTTTTTCAACCTAAACTAGCGACAATTGCCGATATTTCCGCTTCTATTATGGGTTTGTTTTATGTAGGTTATTTACCAAGTTACTGGGTACGCTTACGGGAAATTAATCATGATCTTACCAGTAATCTGCCTTTAGGTGGTTATTGGCCATCCCATTGGGAGGATATTGGACAAGGCAATTTTAGCGCCTTACCCACAGGTTTAACAACCACTATCCTTGCATTTTCCTGTATTTGGGCTGCTGATATTGGTGCTTATATTATTGGTAAATTCTTCGGTAAAACTCGTTTATCGGATATTAGTCCCAGGAAAACCGTAGAAGGTGCAGTTTTTGGTATTGCTGCTAGTTTGTCCGTGGCTGTGACAGGTGCTTATTTTCTCCATTTTCCCTACTGGTTAATTACCGGTTTAACATTGGGTTTGATTATTGGTATTGCTAGTTTATTAGGTGATTTAACGGAATCTTTACTTAAACGTGATGCGGGTGTCAAAGATTCTGGACAATTAATCCCTGGCCATGGTGGTATTTTAGATCGGACTGATAGTTATATTTTTACCGCGCCTTTAGTTTATTATTTTGTGACTCTTCTTTTACCACTGTTACAAACAACTCTATGATTCATAATTTGTGGTTTATTGTCACATATCAGCATAAAACTTGAAAATCCTTAAATCCTGGATATCCTGATGCAGACAGACGGTTATGGATTAATATTAATGCGTCCATAACAAGTTAGTTGTCCCGGTATCAGAGAGATTTCTTGAATATCAACATCTGTCCCCAGATTTATAATATCAGGAGCATATCCTTCTAGAATAACTTCTTCGTCGCTTTTGATCTCAACTTGTGTCAATTGCAGTTCTTGTCCGTTTAGTAGTTTTAAGTATAAATGAATATTAAAGAATGTTTCTTGCTTATCAGAAATAGTTATACCATGCAGTATCAATAACTGATTGTCAAGGGTAATTTTTCGCCAACTAAGGGACTTGGAATTTAGTCCAGATTCTGGTAATAGTGTAATTAGTAAATCACTTATAGCTGTCAATAATAATGGAGATGAGAGCGAGTTATTAAGATCCTGTTCTTCAACTATTAGTTTACCAACAACAGGTACTATTTCTAGTAATTGCAGCGGCTGTCCTCTCAATATTGATGAGACATTAAGTTGTATTTTTTCGGCATAAAGTTCGATTTCTGTGATATGAATTCCTCGATACACAGCTTTACTAGCAGAAATAGATACCCCAGGAATAGAACCAGAAAAAAGTTGGCGATCGCTCGCTTTAATCTGCACATCTAAATCCGATACGTGACTTAATTGAGTTCTTAGCCATAACTTAATCGCTGAAGTCAAAACTTTTGTAATTATCTTAACTTTGTTGTTATCTGTATTTGGGGAACTTGTTTTTATCATTTTTCGGTAATTCTATGTAAATACAGCGTTTTCCGCTCTGATGAGGTACAAAGCTGAATCATGAAACTCTTGTGGTGCGGGCATCTTGCCCGCTAGATATGTACCTCATAACACCGGGAAGTG
>NZ_KE384668.1:25154-31237 GCF_000426925.1 Dolichospermum circinale AWQC310F
GTTTAGCTATTAAGTCAGGACTTACGCAACTGGCACATTAGCAAGGTGCATAACTACCGTCTACAATAGATTTTTAGTGTGACACTTGCATAAGTGCTATAAGTATCTTAAATAATTCTTAACTGTAATATAACAAAAAAGTTAAAAAATCAGTAGTATAATAGTATTCAATGAGAGAAAAAAGTGACAATTAAAACATGGAGGAACGATTACAAAAAATTTTAGCCCAATGGGGCATTGCCTCCCGTCGTGAAAGTGAAGAAATGATTAAACAATCAAGGGTGCGTGTTAATGGTATATTGGCACATTTAGGTCAAAAAGTTGATCCCCAACGGGACAAAATCTTGATTGATGATATACCAGTCCTGACAGAACAACGTCCATCTTTGATCTATTTATTGCTGCATAAACCAGCCGGATTTGTATCTACTTGCCATGACCCCCAAGGAAGACCAACTGTCCTGGATCTGCTACCCTCAGAATTAAGGGAGGGATTGGGTATTCACCCCGTTGGTCGTTTGGATGTAGACTCTACAGGAGCGTTAATCCTGACAAATGATGGGGAATTAACTTATGGACTTACCCATCCTAGTCATAGTATTTCTAAGAGCTATCGTGTTACTGTCCAAGGACATCCCCCCGCAGCAGTTATTCAGAGGTGGAGTCAGGGTGTAATTCTGGAAGGAAAAATCACCAGACCAGCCCGGGTGCGTTTAATTGAAACTTATATTAACCAAAGCTGTTTAGAAATTGTTTTACAGGAGGGAAGAAATCGGCAAATTCGTCGTGTAGCCGAACAGTTGGGATATCCAGTTATCAAGCTACATCGGACGGCCATAGGTTCAATTCAACTAAAGACGGCAATAACACCATTTTTGCAAGTTGGTGAATATCGTCATTTAACTCAAGATGAGATGATTTTTTTAAGCAAGCAGATAAATCGCACACCCATAAAGACAAAGCACAAGTTAAGGAGTAAAGCAAAAACATGAAATGGTTCAGAAAGAAGGATGAACAGCCAATCAAACCTTCTATCAAGCAACATCAAAGTGAAAAGTTGATACAGCTTGGCTCTCAACTGGCTTCCCTACGTCAGGAAAAGAATTTAACTCTTGATGAGTTAGTCCTCTTCACCAGAATTCCTCGACGACTTTTGCAAGCCATTGAAGAAGGTAATTTAAGCGACCTACCAGAACCAATTTATATTCAAGGTTTAATTAGGCAGTTTGCAGATGCTTTAGGAATTAAGGGGGGGGAATTTGCCAGTCATTTCCCGATTGGTTATCAACCAGTGGCTTTTAAATCCACTTGGAAAAACCAAAACATTGCTCAATTCCGTCCTATACATCTTTACCTGTTTTACATTGTTTTGGTTTTTTGCTCTGTTAACAGTTTATCTCATTTATTAAATAATGCTACATTGCAGTCCAATAATCGCCAAATTCAATCAAAGACAGCACAGCCATCAACACAACAAGAAACATCTTCTAATAAACAGCCCAGTAGTGAACAGGATCAGTCTGTACAAGTTGGTGTTACCTTAAAAGCCTCCTCATGGATTAGTGTGGTGACAGATGGTAAAACGGCTTTTGAAGGAGTTTTACCACAGGGTGCTAGTCGTACTTGGAAAGCTAGTCAGCAACTGATAGTAAAAACCGATAATGCTGGTGGGGTGTTAATGAGCGTGAATCGGCAGAAGGCTAAAGAAATGGGGGAAATTGGCAAAACCGAGGAAATCAAGATCGCTGCTCGGCCAAACTAACCGGAAATCATCGTTCAATTTTGGCTTATTTTGGCTTTTGGCTGGATCTCAATCAAGGGTGGTTTGATCAAAAATTTGGCGTTTTCGTCTATTCAGTCAAACCAGGACAAAATAGCGAAAACATCAGTTTTTTTCTGGTTTATTAGCCCAAAATTATTTAAGTAACTTAGGATTGTCTAGGGGCGCGTCCACAACGGAGGGTGAGAGTTTTTAAGCGATCGCTTAATTCTTGAGTTAATACACCTGCTTGATAACGCCATTGCCAATTTCCCTCCGCTGTACTTGGAAAATTCATTCTTGCATCAGTTCCCAAACCTAATACATCCTGTAAAGGTATAATCGCCTGATTAGCGATAGAACTCAAAGCTAATCTAATTAAATCCCAGTTTATGCCGTCAGGACTAATACAACCCAAATACAACAATAAATTTTGCTTTTCGTAATCATTTGCAACATTAAACCAGCCCACAGTTGTATCATTATCATGAGTGCCAGTATAAACTACAGCATTACGATTGTAGTTAAAGGGTAAAAAGGGATTTCCGGGATCAGAACCAAAAGCAAACTGTAATACCTTCATTCCTGGAAACTCAAATTGATCTCGTAGTGCTTCCACTTCTGGGGTGATAATCCCCAAATCCTCCGCGAGAACAGGTAACTTACCTAACTGCTTTCTAATAGTTTCAAATAAAGCCACACCAGGTGCTTTAATCCATTCACCATTCATAGCTGTTGTTTCTCCTTGGGGTACAGCCCAATAAGCCTCAAAACCCCGGAAATGATCAATGCGAATGATATCTACATAATCCAGCATGGCCTCAAAACGCAGTACCCACCATTTAAAGTCTTGTTTTTGTAATTCTTCCCAATTATAAACCGGATTTCCCCATAATTGACCAGTGGCGCTAAAATAGTCCGGTGGAACTCCCGCCATTAAAGCTGCTGCTCCTGTTTCCTCGTCTAGAGCAAATATCTCAGGATTAGCCCAGACATCAGCGCTATCATGGGCTACGTAAATGGGGATATCACCAATAATTTCTACACCATTTTCATTAGCATAGTTTTTCAGTTCTGACCATTGACGGAAAAACTCATATTGGACAAACTTATAATAAAAAATTTCTGCCGCTAATTCTTGTTCTATCGCAGCTAAAGCCGCTGGTTCACGCTTTGCCAATTCCTGCTCCCAATTATGCCAGCCTGCACCATTTTGGGCATCTTTAACAGCCATAAACAGAGCGTAATTATTTAACCAATAGCCTTTATCAGTACAAAACTTGGTAAAAGCTTGTTTTTGAGTTAAAGTTGCCTTAGTTTTAAAGTCTTCACAAGCTTTAATGAGTAAATTAACCTTAACCGGGATAACTTCCTGAAAATCTACATAATCTGCTGGAAAATCTGGCAAATCAGCTAAATCGGCTGTAGTTAATAAGCCCTCCTCTAGCAACTTTTCGGGACTAATTAAAAAGTAATTTCCCGCCATGGCAGAATAGCACATATAGGGAGAATTACCGTAACCAGTCGGACCTAGAGGTAAAACTTGCCAATATTGCTGGTGACTATTTTTAAGAAAATCAATAAAGTGATAGGCTTCCAGTCCTAAATCCCCAATACCAAAACGACTGGGGAAAGAACTAGGATGTAGTAGAATACCACTGGATCTAGGAAAAGGCATATTTAACCTGAAATATAGGAAAGGGTAATCGTTTATCAGTTACGCATCGAATTTATCATGGCATGGTTAGTCTTGAATGTTGTGATTTGTGAAGAAATAAGAAGATGAATCACAATGATCGTTATAATTGTTATATAACTAAGTGAAGCAGGTGAACGGATGTTAGTTGTCCGTTGTCCCTTGTCCGTTGTAAAAGAATATTTCTCTACCGTGTAACCTGTCACCTGTCCCCTGTTCAATGACTTACAGAAACCCTGCACCCACTGTTGATATCATTATTGAGTTAATTGATAGACCTCATCGCCCTATTATTCTCATTGAAAGACATAATGAACCTTTAGGGTGGGCGCTACCCGGTGGTTTTGTGGATTATGGTGAAACTGTGGAAAAAGCCGCAATTAGAGAAGCAGAGGAAGAAATAGGGTTAAAAGTAGAGTTAATTCAACAATTATTAGTTTATTCTGATCCCCATCGTGATTCCCGTCAGCATACAATTAGTATTGTATTTTTAGCAACAGCTACAGGTCAACCTTTAGCGGGTGATGATGCTAAGGGTGTGGGTATTTTCGAGCCTTGGTGTGTTCCTGGTGATTTGTGTTTTGATCACGACCGGATTTTGGGAGATTATTGGCAATATAGAAATTATGGGATACGTCCCAGATTGGGGTGAAGGATTTTAACAGCAAATTCATCTGATTGTAAGTAAATATAGGCAGGTAGTAATTGCAAATACAAAGAGTTATTAAACCACTTATGTGACACAGTTTAACTAATCATTAATTGATAACAAACCAGGAGGAGGAGTAATTTCGACGCGACGATTTTGCAAATCCACAACAGGGACAATTTCCATGACAAAGGGAATTAAAACTGTTTTTCCGGCTTTATCCTCAGCAAAAGCAGAATCTAATTTTACTTCTAATAAATCATGACCTGAAGGTAATATATCCACCAGTGTTCCCACCAACTCCCCAGAAGATTGCATAAAAACCTGCAATCCTAGCAAGTCTATCACATGAAACTCACCCGCTGCCAATTTAGGGCGATCGCTTATAGGCACAAAGAACCGACAGTCACGCATATTTTCAGCTTGAGAGCGATCGCTTACTCCTTTTAATCTAATCACATAGAGATTTTTACTCTCAATATAGCGTCCACTTAATAATTCTACAGGCTGAAGTTCCGTTTCCCCTGGACGTAATAACCAGCGTTTTCCTGGTTCTTCAAAACGTTCGGGAAAATCAGTATCAGGATAAACTCGCAACTCCCCATTTAAACCTTGAGGTGCGACAATTTTACCAATTTCTAACCAATCATCAAGATTAGGAATTGGTTGAGAACGGGGTTTCTCAGCCCTCACAGCACCAGGAAGAGCAGATTTTTCAGCTTTTACCCCTGCTGGCTGCTTCCTGCTTCCCTGCAATATTTTCTTCGTGTTCTTTGCGTCTTCGTGGTTCATTTCTCTTACACACTTATAGCCGCAACTTGATAAACCCGTTCAGCAACCTTAGCTAAACGCTGCATACCGATAATAATCTCCTCATCACTACCAGTCAAACTAATTCTCAGACATTGGTGTTTGTGTTCCCATTCCTCTTTTAAACCGGGGAAGAAACTACTACCAGGAACAACAATCACACCAACTTTCTTTAATTCCTGGTAAAATTCCCAATCAGTCATGGGTAAATCCTGCAACCACAACCACCCAAAAATTGCTCCTTCACCACGATGTAAGAACCAGGGTAAATTTTTTGGCATTGCCGATGCTAATGTACTTTCTAACACATCAAACTTTTGCTGATAGAAAGGACGAATCACATTTTCCGCAATATTTGCTAGTGTACCTGATTCTATGGCGCGAGCGGCGATCGCTTGACCATATCGAGAAGAATGAATTCCCACATTAGTTTGGAAACATTCTAAGACCTGAATTAGCTTTTCATGACCAATAGCCACCCCAATCCGTTCTCCAGGTAATCCCGCCTTTGATAAACTCATACAGTGGAGGATATTCTTCCCAAATACGGGAGTCATGTCTGTAAAATTCAACGCTGGGAACGGAGGTGCGTAAGCAGAATCAATTAATACAGGAACATGATGAGGTTCAGCTAAGTTAGTGATTTTATTCACTTCATCATTAGTTAAAACATTACCAGTAGGATTACAAGGACGAGAAAATATCACACAACCAGTATTTTCTGTAATGGAAAGTTGGTTAAAATCAGGACGATATTTAAAACGGTGTGCGTCCCTATCAATATCCAAAGTAGGCTTATAAGCGACTAAAGCTTCTGGGAACAAACAAACACCACCATAACCAGTATAATCTGGACTTAAAGGCAGGACAATTTCCTTTAAATTACCATCTTGAGTATAACCACCGAAAGCATTAGCAGCATAAAAATAGATAGTTTGACTACCCGCAGTAATTAAAATATTCCGGTCAGTTAAACTTAACCCATAACGCTGGTTAAAGTCCTTGACAATTGCGTCAATTAATGGTGAATAACCTTGACTTGAACCGTAACGACAAACAACCTCACCATATTCAGGACTAGCTAATAAATCTGCCGTACAATCCCGCCATAACTGTTCCACCTCTGGTAAAATCAGGGGATTACCGGCGCTCAAATTATATAATTCCTT
>NZ_KE384668.1:31247-54755 GCF_000426925.1 Dolichospermum circinale AWQC310F
GCTCAAATTATATAATTCCTTTCCCTTACTGGCTCTGAGGGTTTCGTTAATATCTTTCATAATCGCTCTTACGCCAGTTAAGTTAGACATTTGAGCGCCAATTTTAGTAAGGGCAGGTTTGATCATGTTTATTACAGATTTCATTAATCGTCAAAGTGGGTAGTTGCAGCCAAGATTAATTTTATGGTCATAATTGCTAAAATATCTGCTGACTTCAACCAGTCTAAACCGTAGTTAATTAGATAGGATATTTTTCTGACAATGCCCATCACTCTAGCATACATAGAACAATTTGACAAGTAATCATGAAAAATATTCCTCTTCGCGCCTGGAGTGCCTCTGGGTGAGATAAAATTACGTAAATCCTCGCCAATAAAGAGAATCAAATGGAAGTCAAAGCAGCAGTAGCCTATAGTCCGGGAAAACCCCTAACAATTGAAACCGTACAATTACAAGGACCACAAGCAGGGGAAGTATTAATTGAGATTAAAGCTAGTGGAGTATGTCATACGGATGCCTTTACCCTTTCTGGTGATGATCCAGAAGGTTTATTTCCGGCAATTTTAGGCCATGAAGGCGCTGGTATAGTTGTGGAAGTGGGGGCTGATGTCAAAAGTCTTAAACCTGGAGATCATGTAATCCCTTTATACACCCCTGAATGTCGTCAATGTGATTATTGCCTCAGCTTCAAAACTAATCTTTGTCAAGCAATTCGCGGCACACAAGGACGGGGTTTAATGCCAGATGGTACTAGTCGTTTTAGTATTGGTGGCGATATTATTCACCATTACATGGGTACATCCACCTTCGCTAATTATACGGTATTGCCAGAGATTGCTGTCGCCAAAATTCGAGAGGATGCCCCTTTTGATAAAGTTTGTTATATTGGTTGTGGCGTAACAACAGGTATTGGCGCGGTAATTTATACAGCTAAAGTAGAACCAGGTGCAAATGTAGTAGTTTTTGGTTTAGGGGGGATTGGTTTAAACGTCATCCAAGGAGCGCGAATGGTGGGCGCGAATAAAATTATTGGTGTAGATATTAATCCTAAAAAGCGGGATTTAGCTGAAAAATTTGGTATGACAGATTTTGTCAATCCTCAAGAAATTGCGGGTGATTTAGTTCCTTATTTAGTAGACTTAACAAAAGGTGGTGCTGACTATTCTTTTGAATGTATTGGCAATGTTAATACCATGCGTCAAGCCTTAGAATGTTGTCATAAAGGTTGGGGTGTAAGTGTGATCATTGGTGTTGCTGGTGCGGGACAAGAAATCAGCACTCGTCCATTTCAATTAGTAACTGGAAGAGTTTGGAAAGGTTCGGCTTTTGGTGGTGCTAGAGGAAGAACTGATGTGCCAAAAATTGTAGATTGGTATATGGATGGTAGAATCAATATTGATGATTTAATTACTCATGTTATGCCGATAGAAAAAATTAATGATGCTTTTGATTTAATGCACAGGGGTGACTCTATTCGCAGTGTTGTGACTTTTTAGGTTTTTGTTTCGCGCTAAGATGCTAAGGAGCAAAGGCGCAAAGGAAGAAAAGCTTTATAATTAGGTTTAAGTTGACAAAAAGATGTAGATTTTGATCCAGATGGATATTTGGTATATTTTATTTGCCAATTTACTTTCTATTATGTGACGTTAATGTGATCAGTAATAATCTCTAATTTGTCAATGTTCACAACTGGTAAACTGGTAAGAATTTTTATTTTTGGCTTATTTACCGATGTATCTTGATTCAGCTAACAGTCTTTTGGAGTGATTATGAGCGATTAGTACAACTGAATACTGACAAGCAATCAAGAATAATGATAAAGAAGGTGAAGGACAATAGAAGACCGTAATTTATGGTTTAACTTGATGATGTTAAAAGTTTCCACAGTTAAACCGGAAAATGGTCAGAAGTTCGCTATGGTATTGCAAAGAAACAGCATCATGTAATGATAATGCCATGAACAAAACTGTTGAAGTTCACACCAGCGTGTCCGAACTCGTCCAACGGGCGCTAGAATTGATCCTGTCAAAAGTGGAAACTGCTATTAGGGAACGCGGACAATTTACAATTGCTTTATCAGGTGGCAGCACACCAAAACCTTTGTATGAAGCCATGGCCGTGCAGAAGTTGCCCTGGGATAAAATTCATGTATTCTGGGGAGATGAGCGTTATGTACCACCAGATCACCCTGATAGCAACGAATTGATGGCGCGACGTGCATGGTTAGATCAGGTTGCTATACCAGCGGCTAATATTCATGCTATCCCCACTTTGTCCTCTCATCCAGAAGTGGACGCAGCTAAGTATAACCAGCATCTGCAAACATTTTTTAATTCCGTATCTGGAGAGTTCCCGGCATTAGATGTAGTTTTATTGGGAATGGGTGATGATGCCCATACTGCATCTTTATTTCCCCACACAGAGGCTCTCAACGTGTGCGATCGCTTAATTACTGTTGGTAATAAAGGTGACAGTCTCCGCCTCACATTTACTTACCCATTGATTAACGCGGCTCGCAGTGTGATTTTTATGGTTGCTGGTGCTAACAAAAGGCCAGCGCTGGCGCAAATTTTCGCACCAGTAGCAGATGATTTTGCTTATCCATCTCGCTTGATTAAACCCCAGGGAGAACTTTACTGGTTGCTAGATACTGCGGCTGGTTTAGAACTCAAAAGCTAAATGTTTTCACTCTAGGTAATTATTAGCATCAAAAGCTAAAGTTACTGCTGTGCTTGTCAGTAATATTTTTACAACGACCTTGACTAAGGCTTAAATCCATGATAGTTTGCCCTAATTGCAATCACCCTAATCCAGATGGGGCTGTTCAATGTGAAGCTTGCTACAGCCCGTTGCCAGCTACAGCTAAATGTCCTAATTGTGGAGCAACAGTACAGTCAGATGCGGCATTCTGCGGTCAGTGCGGTTATAACCTACGTCTTCACGCTGCTGCTGTTACAGCAACCACAGTCGCACCAACTGCTGCTGCTAATATTCCTGTACAAGTACCGCCGGTTGCTCCTGATCCAATCATGGAACTATTAAAGCCCGATGCCTTGGGAATTGGGAATACCGCCAGCCCTGCCGTTAGTGTTAATATACCGCCCATAGCACCCCCACCTGTAGCTAGTTCAGAAGCCGTTTATGTTCCCCCCATAGCACCAGAACCAGAAGTTTATATTCCCCCTGTACTGACACCCGCACCGGTAGCTGTAGTCCAGGAACAAGCTGTTTATATTCCTGCTGTACCAGCACCTGTAGCGCCAGAACCGGAAGTATATATTCCCCCTGTACTTACTCCTCCACCGGCACCTGTAGCACCAGAACCGGAAGTATATATTCCCCCTGTACTTACTCCTCCACCGGCACCCGTAGCGCCAGAACCGGAAGTATATATTCCCCCTGTACTTACTCCCCCACCAGCACCCGTAGCGCCAGAACCGGAAGCTTATATTCCGCCTGCTTATGTACCCCAGATAGATCCCCCGACAATTCCTGAAGTAGCTCCAGCCGCACCACCAGCCAAGGTGTCCAACACCCAATTACAACAGGTAGTCGCGCGGTTATTTTATGTTCAAGCTAACCAAGAAATAGAATTACCACAAAATCTCTCGGTTATTCATATTGGTAAGCCTAATGACCGCATTCCTCCAGATATTGATGTTTCAGGGTTCGCAAATTCGGAGATTGTTTCCCGGATTCACGCAGATATTCGGATTGAGGGAGATGCTTGTTATATAGAAGATGCAGGTAGTTCCAATGGAACTTACATCAACAATTTACCCCTATTACCAGGAAATAGACATCGCCTCCGTCCCGGCGATCGCATTAGCTTAGGTAAGGGCGATTTAGTGACTTTCTTGTTTCAACTCTCTTAGGAACAGGTAATAGGTAATGGGTAATGGGTAATGAATATCTTTCTGCTCCCTGTCCCACTGCTATGATCACAACAGCTTATTAACTCTAGTTGCTAGTTATCCAATAAACTAGATAATTAGCAACTTGGGTAAAAACATGATTAATGATACAGAGTATATCAGGAAGGCTGAAGCGAATCGCGTCGAAATTCTCAGTGAAGCATTACCTTACATCCAACAATTCACTGGTCGCACCGTTGTAGTTAAATATGGTGGCGCAGCAATGAAGGATAGCAACCTCAAAGATAAAGTAATTCGGGATGTTGTCTTTTTATCTTGCGTCGGCTTGCGGCCAATTTTAGTTCATGGTGGTGGTCCAGAAATTAATAGTTGGTTAGGTAAATTAGGAATTGAAGCACAATTTAAAAATGGTTTGCGCGTTACCGATGCACCAACAATGGATGTAGTGGAAATGGTGTTAGTTGGGCGTGTAAATAAAGAAATTGTCGCGCTAATTAACCAGGCTGGAGGTATGGCCGTAGGACTTTGTGGTAAAGATGGTAACTTAATTACGGCTCGTCCTCAAGGTGATGAAGGAATTGGTTTTGTTGGGGAAGTTAGCAGTGTCAATATCAAAATTTTAGAAACACTTTCTAGTAATGGCTATATTCCCGTAGTTTCCAGTGTTGCTGCTGATGAAACGGGACAGGCTTATAATATTAATGCTGATACCGTAGCGGGGGAAATAGCCGCAGCTTTGGGAGCAGAAAAGTTAATTTTGCTCACCGATACCAGAGGAATTTTAAAAGATTATCATGACCCTTCTACCTTGATTCCGAAAATAGATATTCGGGAAGCGCGACAATTAATTGCTGATGGTATAGTTAGTGGGGGGATGATTCCTAAAGTGAATTGTTGTGTGCGATCTCTAGCTCAAGGGGTGAAAGCTTCACATATCATTGATGGTCGTATTCCTCATGCTTTACTGTTAGAAGTATTTACAGATGTGGGGATTGGGACAATGATTCTTGGTTCTCAGTTGAGACAATAATCAGGATTAATAGTTCTGGTGAATAAAATTCACGGCTACACAAACAAATTCCGCCTCCGCAGACTGCATAAAAACCAGAGATTTCTCACCCACGCAGGTGGGTTTTGTTTGTGTAGATGCGGTTTCTAACCGCCGATTTAACTAATAACTAATAACTAATGACTGAATAACTAATGACTACAGAAAGTTTAGAACTCGCTAGATCTCGTTACCAAATGGGGACAATTGCTTTTGAAAATGGTCAATATCGGGAAGCTGTAGAAAATTTAGAAAAAGCCAGCGCCCTATTAGGAAAAAATACCCGTTTTGCTGGAGAAGTAGAAATTTGGTTGGTGAATGCTTATGAAGCTGCGGGACGTTCAGAAGCAGCAATAAATCTTTGTCAACAACTTGTAGGTCATCCCCATTATGAAATTCGTCAACAAGCAAAGCGCCTAGTCTATATTTTAAAAGCACCCAAACTTAATCGTCCTCAAGAATGGATGACAGAAATTCCTGACTTTGGTATAGTTTCTGATCACAAATCGAAAATAGTTGTCAATTCCCAACCTAAAAAATCTCAACCCAAATCTGTAGAACCAGAATATATTGATCTTAGCACGGTCAATACTAAAGATAATCGCTTTGTTTGGGTAGCTTTAATTGCTGTTTCTTTAACAATTTCCTATTTAGTTTGGTTAAGTTTTTAGCAAATAAGGAGAAACTACAATGAATGTATTCACTTTCACTAAGATAAAATCCAGATTTTTTTCAATTATTAAAATTGGCAAAATTACCAAAATAAAACCTATTGTATTGATGGTAATACTTTCTTCATTGCTCCTATCTGGTTGTGTAAAATATGATTTAGGAGTGAATTTTAATAGCACAAATAATGGAGAATTAATACAGCATATTCAGTTAGCGGAAAAACTCACCATTTTTAGTGGTGATTATCTATCAGAATGGTTAAAAACTTTAGAAAATCAAGCGCGAACTTTAGGAGGTTCAACACAGAGAATTTCACCAGCAGAAATTATTGTTAAAATTCCCTTTACCAGTGCGAAGGAATTACAAGAAAAATTTACTGTATTTTTCAAAAATCGCAGTTCTCAAGATAGCAATAATTCGGAAATATCAGATATTACCTCAAGTTTGGTAGCAGAAGATAGGAATTTTTTCCTATTTTCTAGAAATCATCTAGTTTATGATTTAGATTTGCGTTCTTTGGCCATGCTTACCACCAAGAATAATAATTCAATTGTCAATTTAGATTTTAGTTTACAGACACCTTGGGGAACAAAAAACATTGACAATAATGAAAATGCTATCAAACCAGAAAAGCATGGTAATCAATTGATCTGGACACTTAAACCAGGTGCTATCAATCATATAGAGGTGGTGTTTTGGTTACCTAATTTCCTGGGAATTGGGACTTTGTTAATTATTGCATTTGTGTGGTTGGGGTTCTATTTGAGATATACGTTATTACCAAGTCCGAGTATTCAGTTAACGGTGAAAGAGTTGTAAAATATTGGCATCAGAATGTAATTACATCCTGAAAATGTAAAATGTTGGGTTTTATCAACCCAACCTACAGAATTTAGTAGAATTACAGCACTTCCCGATGTTATGAGGTACAAGAACCCCACCCCCAACCCCCTCCCCGCAAGCGAGGAGGGGGCTTAAGATGTACCTCATAAGAGCGGAAACCCCTGTAAAATAGCAATTGTACTATTGTAAATCAAGGAAAAATTTTATAGATTTCGCTACGATGTGCAACTCTTTGACATAAAATAGTTTGATTTTCTTGATCAAGAGTTAAACCTATTCTATAATCTCCTACTCTGATTTTGTATTTATCTTTGTAACCTTTCATCTTTGGGTAAAGATGCTAATTCTTTTAAAAATTTCTTTGTATATTCAACTTTCCACATTGTTATTTTTCAGGATTTGTAAATATTTGATAGCTTCATTTTTAGAGAGAACTTCATCCGTTTCTACTTCTTCCATCAGTTTTGCTAATCCATAGTTTTCTAAGATTTCTTCGATTTGTTCAAATTCGGTAATAGGAATTTGTACCGCTATTGGTTTTTGATTTTGGTCTAATACGTAGTTTTTGTTGATTTGTAGCATTGATTTTACTCCTAAATCATTAGGTAGATTATAGCATATTGTCAAAATCAGGATTTAGAGGATTTGAGGATTTACAGGATGGGGTTATTTTAAATCATCTAATCCCGGTTTACCTACATTCAAACCAGACTTTTAACGCTTACCTTGTAATTTCCTCATTTCTTTCTGTACACTAACTCCTATTTGCACAGCATCATCAAGTAATTGAGCATATTCAATTGCTTTTACTGTGGTTTTTTCAGCTTCTAATGTGGATAAGTCTATGTTAAAATATTCTGGTTTAAATTTCGGGTTTTCTCTCAATTTTCATTGGAAACATAGACTAAGCACCTCAATTAAAAGTATTAAATTTATTTTCTTTGTAACTATAATAACATCACTTTTCAATTTAGGCTACAGCAAAATCTGTAAACTTCCGAGTTTCAGAATCATGTTTAACTTTAATCACCTAAATTAAGAGAGATTTTCAAAGTTAAATTTACTTTTTCTATGAACATTGGTGATAAGATACCTAATCTTTTCTGAAAAACAGACTGATTCACAGTTGCTATTTTATCACTCCTAATTATTGAGCTTTTTTTCAGTCCAGTTTCCTGAAATTCATCGTCTTTATCAGAGATTAAAACCCAAGTATCTCGTAAATCACCATCAGGTATTTTTGAGAAAATTCCCAAAATAATTACTTCTTCTCTGTGAATAGCAACAACTAAAGCAGGTCTAAGTTTATTACTGCTTAAATCGCTAAAAGGAAAGGAAACTAACCAAATTTCATGAATCTTCGGTTTCATCATTATAAATATGCTCTTCTGGATCATTCCACTCCGTAAATCCTGTTTCTGCTAATTTCATAAATTCTCTTATTTCCAATACTTTTCTAATTTCTGCAATTAATTCATTAATTTCTTCTACAGGAAATTGGAGAATCATGGCTTTAATTTCTTCTTTTTTCACCTTCATTATTCACAACTCCTTTTGATTAAAGCAACAAAAAACCAAGTATCAGCAAAAATTTTACTCCTCACTTACATCTCTCCCAAAGCTAATCGCAAGTTTAACAGAAAAATCTTCAGGAGCATCAATATAAATCTTTCTTAATTTAGACATTATACTGGGCTTTTTAACTGGCTTTTCTGCACTACTTAGTTGTTCAATTAATCCATAAACTTGATTAAGTTCTTCTTGAGTTAAACCTTCTAATTTCTCTTGAATTATTTGTTTTGTCACCATAGTAACCTACCTAATGTAAACTTTACTTCTTAAATTATAAACCACAAACTGTCTATTTCTGACAAATTCGTTTACCAGTAACTCCTGTAACAATTCCCTTACAATAAAATAAAGAAAACAAGACATAGCAGGAGAAAGGCTAAATCATGTTAGCAGAATACCAACAACACACCCAAGAACGCGCCCAACTCGGTATTCCCCCTTTACCATTAGACGCATTACAAACTTCAGAATTATGTGAATTACTGAAAAATCCTGCCCCAGGTACGGAAGAGTTATTATTACATTTATTACGCGATCGCATTCCCCCCGGAGTAGATCAAGCAGCTTATGTAAAAGCCGGATTTCTTACTGCTATTGCTAAAGGAGAAATTACCAGTCCTTTAGTCTCTGCTATCGAAGCAGTAGAATTACTGGGAACGATGGTAGGCGGTTATAACGTCCAATCCTTAATTGATTTACTCAGTTCCTCAGTAGCAGAAAACGCAGCAATAGCATTGAGCAAAATACTGTTAGTTTATGATGCGTTTCATGATGTATTAGAACTATCAAAAACCAACAAATACGCCAAAAAAGTGGTAGACTCCTGGTCCGCAGCGGAATGGTTTACCACTCGTCCCACATTACCAGAATCTATCACCGTCACGGTTTTCAAAGTTCCCGGAGAAACTAACACTGACGACTTATCACCAGCAACCCACGCTACAACCCGTCCAGATATTCCTCTTCACGCCTTAGCAATGTTAGAAACCCGTCAACCGGGAAGTTTAGAAACCATTGCAGACTTAAAGAAAAAAGGATATCCTGTAGCTTATGTTGGCGATGTGGTGGGTACAGGTTCATCACGCAAATCTGCAATCAATTCAGTATTATGGCATTTAGGTAATGATATCCCCTTTGTACCAAATAAACGGGCTGGAGGCTATATCTTGGGTAGTGCGATCGCACCTATCTTTTTTAACACCGCCGAAGATGCGGGATCTTTACCCATACAATGCGATGTCACAAAAATGGCAACTGGTGACGTAATTACCATCTACCCCTACAAAGGTGAAGTTACCAACGCCGCAGGAGAAGTAATTTCCACCTTCAGCCTCAAACCTGACACCATTTTAGACGAAGTTCGCGCAGGTGGCCGCATTCCCCTATTAATTGGCCGTACCCTCACCGACAAAACCCGTCAAGCCTTGGGTTTAGCACCCAGCGATTTATTTATCCGTCCCCAAGCACCCGCCGACAGTGGAAAAGGCTTCACATTGGCGCAGAAAATGGTCGGGAAGGCGTGCGGATTGCCAGGGGTACGTCCGGGGGCATCTTGCGAACCAATCATGACCACAGTGGGTTCTCAAGACACCACAGGACCAATGACCAGAGACGAGTTAAAAGAACTCGCTTGTTTAGGGTTCAGTGCAGACTTAGTCATGCAAAGTTTCTGTCACACAGCCGCTTATCCTAAACCGGTAGATATCAAAACCCATCAAGAACTACCAGACTTCATTTCTTCTCGTGGTGGCGTGGCTTTGCGTCCTGGTGATGGTATCATTCACTCCTGGTTAAACAGAATGTTATTACCCGACACAGTGGGAACAGGAGGAGACTCCCATACCCGCTTTCCGTTGGGTTTATCCTTCCCTGCGGGTTCTGGGTTAGTTGCGTTTGCTGGTGCATTGGGTGTAATGCCCTTAGATATGCCAGAATCCGTATTAGTCCGTTTTAAAGGAGAATTGCAACCAGGAATTACCTTGAGAGATATTGTTAACGCCATTCCTTATGTAGCTATGCAAAAAGGTTTGTTAACCGTGGAAAAACAGAACAAGAAAAATGTTTTTTCCGGGCGAATTTTGGAAATTGAAGGATTACCAAATTTGAAAGTAGAACAAGCATTTGAATTAACAGATGCTTCCGCCGAACGTTCTTGTGCAGGTTGTACAATTAAGTTAAGTGAAGAGACAATAGCGGAATATTTGCGGTCAAATATTGCTCTGTTAAAAAATATGGTAGCACGGGGTTATAGTGATGCCAGAACTATCCTGCGGCGCGTGGCAAAAATGGAGGAATGGTTAGCCAATCCTGTGTTATTATCAGCAGATGCAGATGCGGAATATGCAGAAGTAATTGAGATTGATTTAAACGACATCAAAGAACCAATTGTAGCTGCACCCAATGACCCTGATAATGTTAAGTTATTATCGGAAGTTGCGAATGATCCAGTACAGGAAGTTTTCGTAGGTTCTTGTATGACAAATATCGGACATTATCGAGCAACAGCCAAGGTTTTAGAAGGTGCAGGTGCGGTGAAAGCGCGGTTATGGATTGCACCTCCGACAAGAATGGATGAACATCAATTAAAAGTAGAAAAAGTGTATGATGTTTTTGTAGGTGCGAATGCGAGAACGGAGATTCCTGGATGCAGTTTATGTATGGGAAATCAGGCGCGAGTTGATGATAATACAACAGTGTTTTCTACCTCAACTCGTAATTTTAATAATCGCATGGGTAAAGGCGCTCAAGTGTATTTAGGTTCAGCGGAATTAGCAGCAGTTTGTGCGTTGTTGGGGCGTATTCCTACAGTTAAGGAATATATGGAGATTGTAGGGGAGAAAATTAATCCTTTTGCTGATAATTTGTATCGTTATTTGAATTTTGATCAAATTGTTGGTTTTGAGCATGAAGGTAGGGTGATTAGTAAGGAGGATCAGGCTGCTTTGGTATAATGTAATTGGGGTGAGTTCTTTGTGGACTCACCTGAATGTTATAATAGTTTATTATCGGGGTAAACAATGCCAGCAAAGGATACTTGCCATGAAGCGGTGAAAAATGCTTTAATTAAAGATGGTTGGATAATTACTTTTGATCCATATCCAATTAAATATGAAGAAGTTAAATTACTTGCTGATTTAGCTGGTGAAAAAACAATTTCCGCAACCAGAGAAGGAGAAAAAATAGTTATTGAAATTAAAAGTTTTCTGAGTCGTTCTCCCATGCGAGAATTTGAAACAGCGTTAGGACAATATCTCATTTATCAAACCTTTCTTTCTCTGACTCATCCTGAGTATAAAGTTTATTTAGCAATTGGTGAAAAGATTTATGAGAAGTTTTTTGAACAAGTTGCGATTGAATTAATTTTACAAAAATATCAAGTTTCACTGTTGGTTGTTGATATTAATAAAGAGGAGATTATCAAATGGACAAGGTAAATAATTATCAAAATATAATCAAACAAATCCTCACTGAATATGAAAGAATTTCAGCACAAGTACCTGATCCTGATATAGATGAGGTATTAATGTTTGATGATCAAAGAAGTCAATATCTTTGGTTTAATATCGGGTGGAAAAATCATAAAAGAGTGAAAGCAATTTCGGTTTATGTGAGAATTAAAAATGAGAAGATTTACATTGAGGAAGATTGGACTGAGGAGGGAATTGCAACTGAGTTATTAAGGGAAGGTGTACCCAAAGAGGATATTGTTTTAGCTTTTCATGATCCTGAAACTCGGAAGTTGACTGAGTTTGCTGTGGCTTAATAGAGAAAAAATTTGTTAGTATAATTTAGGTTAGGGTGAGTTTGGATGGACTCACCTTAATGTTTTGAAAAAGGTTAAAATATGTGCATTACCAAATAGAATTTAAACCCAAAGCGATTAAAGATTTACAGAAAATTCCTGTAAATGACAGAGAACGCATTATCAATAAAATTGAAGCAATGCAAGATGATTTACAAGGAGATGTGAAACGCTTAACAAATTTTACTCCAGAATATCGTTTAAGAGTTGGTGATTATCGAATTTTGTTTGAATTAGCAGAACAAACTATAATCGTGTATAGGGTTAAGCATCGTAGTAAAGCTTATGAGTAATAGGAGGTTAAAAAATGATTGAATTACATCCTGAGTTTTTAACAAAAAATGGTGAAAAACAATTTGCGGTTTTACCTTATGAGGAATTTTTGAAGATTCAGGAATTATTAGAAGATTTGGAAGATTTACGAGATTTGAGAGATGCTAAGGAAGAAGAAAAGAATAGTGTTTCAATGTCTTTAGAAGATGTGAAAAGTATGTTGTTAATGTGATCAAATTGTTGGTTTTGAGGATGAGGGGAGGGTGATTAGTAAGGAGAAGCGGCTTTGGTATAATTTAGGTTAGGGTGGGTCTTGATGAACTCACCTGAATGTTATAGCAATCCTAAATGATACGTGAGAGTTCAACAAGGCTAAAATGCTTATAAAACAAGGATTTTTATCTACGTATTTTCTCACAAACTGTTCAGGATTGCTATATAATATAATAGTTGATTATCGGGGTGAAAAATGCCAGCAAAGGACATATACCATAACTTAACTTTATTGTTTTTAATGATAAAAAACAGGAGATTCAATCATGGATAAAATTATAAAATATCGGGAGTTAATTAAAAGTATTTTAACAGAATATGATCAGTTGGTTCATAAATCTCCTGATTATAATACTGAAACCTGTTTAGTATTTGATGAAACTCACGATCATTATTTGTGGTTAACAGTTGATTGGAAAGAAGATAAAAGACTAAAATCAACTCATGTCCATATTCGCATTAAAAATGATAAGATATATATTGAGGAAGATTGGACCCAGGAAGGTATTGCAACGGAGTTATTAAGAGAAGGTGTACCGAAAGAGGATATTGTGTTAGCTTTTCATGATCCAGAAACTCGTAAGTTTACAGAGTTTGCTATTGCTTAATACTTTTTTCTATAGATGAATTACATGAATTTTTGTTAAGAGTTAATTTTTAAATTTTTACAAGTTTGATTTTAGCAGATTCACAGTTTGATTTTAGCAGGTTCACAGGCTGGAAGCCTGTGCCACTTAAACTTGCTATACAAGAAGAGCAAATTTTACTGATTCTAATTAATATTAGTTTGCATAAAGCAACCAAAATTATGGAAGTGGATACAGAAATGTTTTGGCAAATTTTAGAATTGACGCGGATAAATGTTTCATGCTCAGGATATCCCGATAGAGAAATCAACTATCAATTAACTATGAAAATACATAAGAAAAGCTGATTATTCGGGGGGGGAGATACGTTATTACTTATATATCAGAATTTTGAGGATATTTTATGGAACTATCACAATATACCAGAAAGTGGAATGGGTGACGATATTGATACAAAAACAAAACAAAAAGAGGTGACATGGTTTGAACTTTTTCGGAAGGAAGAAGATGGCACATCTTATCCAGTTATCGCTGCTAATGCAGGTTCAGAACCTATTGAAGTAGTAGAATTAAAAACCAAACTAACGGATGAATTTGTAGATTTTTTAGGCAAATATCCTACAGCAAAAACCTTTTTAATTGCTCCCTCTGATAAGAAGATTCCTTCTGTTACCGCACCTGATATTACCATTACTCCTACCACTGATTTACCAACCTTAACTCGTATTCTGCGTTGGGGTAGTAAAGGAGATGATGTTAAAGCCTTGCAAAAAGCACTTAATGATTTAGGATTTAATGCTGGCCAAGTAGATGGTGAATTTGAAAATAACACAGAAAATGCCGTTAAAGCTTTTCAGTTAAAAGCAGGTTTAATGGCTGATGGGGAAGTAGGTCCCATGACTTGGGGTAAACTTGGTGGTAAACCTGGAGATAGCATTTCTGTAGATCCATCTGATCCTATTTATTTACGATTGGCTGGTTTTGCTGAAATTGAAGCCGCTAAAGGACTTACTTGGAGTAGTGCAAGTAGTGAAGCGGAAAAATACCTCAAACCTTTCCGTAAACCTATGCAAAATATAGGTCATATCGGAAGTGATCCAGTTTTTTATAATTGGTGTGCGGCTTTTGTTGCTTATTGTTGTCGTAACGTAGGAATTGATATACCAGATCAACCTGAAGGTTTTTGGGCAACAATGGCTTTAGTTGAATCTTGGAAATTTTGGGCAAAACAAAACGATTTTTGGTTTCCTAAAGGTTCGGTGATTCCTATGCGTGGAGATATTGTTACTTTTGACTGGTCTGAAGCTCCGGGTGAGTTTAATCATATTGGCATTATCAGAGCATATTCTCAAGGAAGCACTGTTATTAAGACTTCTGAAGGTAATAAAGGTAAGCGACCAGTCAATACCAGTGGTAACTTTACTCATAATTTATCTTCTGTATCAGGATTTATCAGAATCCGTTAACCGTTAACTGAGTAGAGTAGAAACTATAACAAAGCGATCGCTGTTTGGGTGTGGTTTGGTGGAGAGCGATCGCTTTTTGATGTAGGTAGAATGAAGTGCGATTGCTTTTTTAATTTTATCAGGACTTACGCAAAAAGAACCGAATTTGCGGTAATTCATGAATTACCCCTACGCAAGAATAAGGTGTTCAGCAACATCTTACGTAAGTCCTATTTATGCTAACATTAAATTAAATCTAAATTTAGTGCAGAGTCACCAACCATGATTAATCTCAGTCAAGATATTCAATCCCTCTCAACCTTCAAACGCAACACCAACGAACTCATTAACCAGATGAAAGAAACCGGAAATCCTCTGATTTTAACAGTTAATGGTAAAGCAGAATTAGTAGTACAAGATGCCGCATCTTATCAAAAAGTCCTCGCTTATATCAAACAATTAGAAACAATAATTGAGAGGAAAAAAGAATTAGAACCAACAAAAAGCAACAACAAAAAAGCACTGGAATTATTAAAAACGTGGGAAGAAGAAGGAGATGAACAAGAACAAACAGAAACTTTAGAGTATTTATCTTAATCTTTAGAACAAGATCATTTTTCTAATCGTTCTCTATTTTCACCATTGCCATAATGCCAAGATTAATTATCCCTGATTCAGGAGTTTTAGGAATTATTACCAACCCTAAATCAACATCTATAAAAGCTCAAAAATGTAAACTATGGTATGCTAACTTTTTAGAAAAAGGTGAAAATATTGCTTTACCTGTGTATCGCTCTTTGATGTAGGTACGATGAGAGAGCGATCGCATTTTGGTTGTGGTTTTGTGAGTCCGATCGCTGTCCTCCTAGTATAATGTAAGTTTTATCAGTTATCTTATATGGGTAAAAGTCATTTCAAGAAAGCAATATCATCTTTAGAATCTCGTATTGCTGAACACAAGGAAAAAATTAGGCTAGAATTAGAGAAAGAATTTCCAGACCAGGGTTTAATTAACCATTGGGAAAAGGAAATTAGAGCTTTTGAACAAGGAATAAAACAAGCGCTAAAAAGATTGGGTAAAAACTAATGAAACTCGCAAACCAAAAAATTAGCAGTGACAACTCAACGCTTAATCAGCTACTAATGGAATTACAGGAAGAATGCCAAAATGTGATTTCTCTGGTTAATCAATTACAACTTTCTGAGTTAAGCGATCGCCAAAAAGCTAAAATACTTTCAGAATTATTAGTAGCATCAATTCATTTACATTCCCATTGTGATGAAGATTGGCAAAATTTGATTTCCGATGAGTTGGAAACTTTAGCAGATGATTAAGGTTATTTCTTCTGAATATCCAACTTGTCGTTTTGTTTTATGGTTTTGGTAGAGCAAAGTTGATATAATTATAAAAATAGACTTAATCCATTAACCAGTATCAAATAAATGAATCACCAAACTACCTTTAAAGAAATTGCCTCTCAAGTGCAATTATTCCAGAGTATAGAACAAAAAGAAACCTTTATATTTGTACTTGGTGCTTTAACATCTCGGTTAATTAGTTTACATAAAGCAGCCGAAATCATGGAAATGGATACAGACATATTTTTGAAAATTTTAGAATTAATGGGAATAGATTTTTCATATCTTACCATATCTAATGGACAAAAAATGGCAGAAGCATTAAGAAAAATATCAAAAAAGAATATTTTTGTTGAAATTGATCCGCAGAAATGGCAACAAGAAATTCGTCAAGATCGCTCTCTTCCTAATCGTCATTAAATGATGTTACTTGATAGCAATATTATTATTTATGCAGCACAAGCAGAAAATGAATTTTTAAGGGAGTTTATCGCTGAAAATTCTCCTTTTGTATCTGCTCTTTCTCGTCTCGAAGTATTGGGTTATCATCAGATAAATGATGAAGATAAAACCTAGTTTGAGGAGTTTTTCAATGCTTCTCAAATATTACCAGTTTCTCAAGCTGTAATTGAGCAAGGAGTAAAACTAAAACAGATTAAAAAAATGTCTTTAGGAGATACTATATTATTTTTGGCGTAGTATTGATTGGGTTAACAAAAAAAATGAACTTTTACACAGTTGTTCTTAGACAAAGTTCCGGTTATTGGGTGGGTTTGTGTTTAGAAAATGGTATTGTTGGACAGGGAGATACTCAAGAAGATGCAGTTAATAAATTAAAGGACGCAATAGCATCTTTTGCAGATGTTTATGAATCAGAAAAGAATATTTATAAATCTGCTTATTTTAGGTGATTGCATAGAAAAATTGCAAGAATTACCAGATAAAAGTATTGATTTAGTTATCCTTGATCCTCCTTATTGGAAAGTAATTCAAGAAAAATGGGACTATCAATGGCGTACTGAAGAAGATTATGTAGAATGGTGTTTACAATGGCTGAATCAAATATCAAGAGTAATTAAATTGTCGGGTAGTTTATATCTATTTGGCTATTTAAGAAATTTGTTTTATTTATATGATCATTTAATTAAATTAGGATTTGCTTTTAGACAGCAAATAATCATAGATAAAGGCATAAAATCTATCGGGGGAGGTGCAACAAAAGGTTATAAAATGTTTCCGAATGTTACGGAAAGTCTATTATTTTTTAATTCTAATAGTCAACCATTTGTGAAAAAAATTCTCAAGGATAGACAAAAAGAATTAGGTTTAAGTGCTTTAGAAATTAATCAAAGATTAGGGGTAAAAGTTAATGGTGGAGGGATGTGGTCACTTTATACAGGAAATAATATTTTAGCACAAATTCCCACAAAATAAATGTGGGAAAAATTGCAGTAAATTCTGGAATTTCAACATCCTTATGAAAATATAGCACCTGTTTTTAATATTGAAATGGGCATCACTGATGTTTGGAGAGATATAGATTTTTATAAAGAAGAGAGATATCATTCTACCCAAAAACCAGTGAATTTGATAGAAAGAATTATCAAGGCTAATTGAAACCGTAAAGTTTCATAATCTTGGTTGTCAAAATTGGGGTAGTCGCCTAAAATAAGTACAACTCTTTTTACATCTTGGGTTATTACTTGTAAATCTCTAATTAGTATCAAATAATCTGCCACAAGGAGAAACAATTCAAGTTCCATTGGGATAAAATATCAACCGTTAAAACAATGCTATTGATTCTTTAAACAAAAATAGACTTACATAATTATGTTGACATCTGCAATTAACAATGAAAATGCAAACGCCATCCAATTAATTAAAGAAGGTGTAGCTATAAGCGATCGCTCTCATTGGGGTCGTATCCGTGTTTCTGGTGATGATAGAATACGTTTTTTACACAATCAAAGCACAAATAATTTTCAAGTCCTCAAACCCGGTCAGGGCTGCGATACTGTTATGGTGACATCTACAGCCAGAACCATTGATTTAGTCACTAGCTATGTATTAGATGATGCTGTTTTGCTCTTAGTTTCCCCTAACCGTCGTCAGCTACTAGCAAAATGGTTAGATCGTTATATCTTCTTTGCAGATAAGGTTAAATTAACTGATATCACCGCAGAAACGGCGACTTTTAGCCTTATGGGACCCCAAAGCCATGGTATTGTCGAAAAATTGGGGGCTGGTGATTTAATTGGTCAACCAGATGGTAATCTCATATCAGTAAATGGAGTAATAGTTGCTATTGGTAGCGGCTTGGCTACACCTGGATATACTCTAATTTTACCAGTCACAAATAAAGAAACATTGTCGAATGAAATCCTCAGTTATGGTGCTGGAGAATTAAGCGATCAGCAATGGGAGATGTTACGAATACTACAAGGTCGTCCCGCACCAGATGCGGAAATTACGGATGATTATAACCCTTTAGAAGTCGGTTTATGGCAAACAATCTCCCTCAATAAAGGTTGTTATATCGGACAAGAAACCATTGCCAGATTGAATACATATAAAGGTGTAAAACAATACCTTTGGGGCATTCATCTCCATAATGCGGCTGAACCAGGAACAATCATCACCATTGGCGATGAAAAAGTAGGTAAACTCACCAGCTATACAACCACCCCGGATGGTCATTTTGGACTAGGTTACATCAGAAGTAAAGCTGGTGGAGTCGGTTTAAAAGTGCAAATTGGGGAAACAGAGGGAGAAATAGTAGCTATTCCCTTTGTTTCTCATGAATATCCCTTGAATAAAGAATAAAGGGTAATTAACCAGCTTCCCTGCTGTAATTTATACTTAAATGCGGGCGGGCTGCCCGCTCTAATTTATACTCAAAGTAGTGACAAACGCGGAAATCCTAATTAATCATCAGTCCTTTACTTGCTAACCATTCACTATTAAATATGCGTGATTGATAGCGAGAACCACTATCACACAAGATAGTAACAATAGTATGTCCAGGTCCTAATTGTTTGGCTAAAGCCACAGCCGCAGCCACATTAATTCCTGTTGAACCACCCATTAATAAACCATCTTTTTTTAATAGTTGATAAACGACACGCAAGGCTTCTAAATCATCAATTTGGATAGAATCATCAATAGGTGCGCCTTCCATATTAGCTGTAATTCTGCTATTACCAATACCTTCAGTAATGGAATTACCTTCTATTTTGATTTCCCCGGTTTTGATATAACTATATAGTCCACTACCCAAGGGGTCAGCAACCACACATTTAACGCCGGGATTTTGTTCTTTTAGGTACATGGCGACACCTGCATAAGTACCACCCGTACCCGTGGCCGCTACCCAACCGTTTATTTTACCATCTGTCTGTTGCCAAATCTCTCTACCTGTGGTTTGATAATGAGCAAAACGATTAGCTAAATTGTCAAACTGATTAGCCCATAAGGCGTTTTCCATTTCTGCGGCAATTCTACCAGATAGTTTGACGTAATTATTGGGATCTTTGTAGGGTACAGCAGGAACAGTACGAACTTCTGCACCCAAGGTAGTTAAAGCATCTATTTTTTCTTGAGATTGAGTGTTGGGAATAATAATCAAACATTTGTAACCCTTGACATTACAGATATGCGCCAGTCCAATTCCCGTATTTCCCGCAGTTCCTTCGACTACTGTGCCACCAGGTTTAAGCAGTCCTTTTTTTTCTGCATCTTCTATAATGTAAAGCGCAGCCCGATCTTTTACAGAACCACCAGGGTTCAGAAATTCGGCTTTGGCTAAGATATCACAACCTGTTTCTTCACTAAAACTGTTTAAACGAATTAGTGGTGTATTCCCAATTGTACCGACAAATCCATTTTTAATATCCATGTTGAATTTACTTGATTTCTTCCCAATTAAATTTTGACATTGATTGAGTGAGAGTTGGGATTAATCAACGGCTATATAAATAACTTATATCTCTATAACAAAATATCCAAATTATTTAATCAATCTTGTAATTTCAGAATTTGCGGTTATTATTTCCCTACTGCGGAGATTTATTTTGGAAATAATAATCTTAGTAATTCAAAACTCTATATATATGGGCGCACTATTCCCCACCAATAACATCATCATAGCCGAAACTCAAAACACTGTCAAGCCCCCCGGCTGAAATTACCGAAACTCGTGAAATTATTGACAAAATTCTCAATATTCATGAGAATGAACCCCTATTTATTGAGAAAGTTCTTTTTTGCCAAAATCTTATATAAATAACTTATATCCCTACAACAAAATATCCAAATTATTTAATCAATCTTGTAATTTCAGAAGAGACTTGCAAATAAAAAAGTCCCAAATTTAGATAAAAACGCTCTATATTTCTCTTTTCTTTGCGTCCTCTGCGGCTGGGCGAGAGCAAAAAACCACTTAATCTTCTTAATCGTAACGTATCAAATTAAGACTCGCTGTAGCTTACAGAAACATAAAAGATAATAATTGACAAAAATATTTCTAAAAGACAAGATATTGTTACAATATTTAACAACGTTGATTTAACTGGTGGCTTCTTCATGATGGTTAAGACACTTCCCCCTAGTTCTCGAACAATTCAGGAGGACAGTCGCGGAGGCGAATTGTCCGTAATTGAAGTCATAGCGGAAAAAAGTGCAGAGACTTTAATAATCAAGTCAGCGGAAGTCTCCAGACAGCCGAGACATAAGCCGCGAGTGAAGACTGGGTCTGAACCAGAGACACTGCTGTATGATCCTGTGGAAATACAAGCACAATATCGTGGACGATTTCTGCAAGTTTTAGGGCGGATTTTGACGGTTCTTAAACCAACAATTTCCTTTGTATTTGGCTTATGGTGGGATAAGCAATGGGGAATTTTGGTAAAAAATGAACAAAGTCGCGCCATTCAACTCAGAAAATTATTAACAAAACTCGGTCCGGCTTACATTAAAATCGGTCAGGCTTTATCTACCAGGCCAGATTTAGTACCACCAGTTTATTTAGAAGAATTAACTAAACTGCAAGATCAATTACCGGCTTTTCCTAATGAAATAGCTTACCAGTTTATAGAAGAAGAACTAGGAGCGCCACCGGGAGAAATTTATGCAGAATTATCTGCTCAACCTATTGCGGCTGCTTCCTTGGGACAGGTATATAAAGGAAAATTGAAAACTGGGGAAGAGGTAGCGATTAAAGTTCAGCGTCCAGATTTACGGGAACGAATTACTATAGATTTGTATATTTTACGAAATCTGGCTGGTTGGGTACAGCGGAAAGTCAAGCGGGTGCGTAGTGATTTAGTCGGGATTTTAGATGAATTGGGCGATCGCATTTTTGAAGAAATGGATTATATTCATGAAGGGGAAAATGCCGAACGCTTTTTTGAGTTATATGGTAACATGAAGGATATTTATGTACCAAAAATTTACTGGGAATACACCAACCGTCGGGTTTTAACGATGGAATGGATTAACGGTTTGAAATTGACTCAACCAGAAAAAATTGCGGCCTTAGGAATCAATGCGCGGTATTTAATTGAAATTGGTGTCCAGTGTTCCTTGCGTCAATTATTAGAACATGGATTTTTCCATGCTGACCCCCACCCAGGTAATTTGTTAGCTACCATGGATGGTAAATTAGCTTATCTTGATTTTGGAATGATGAGCGAAGTTAAACCAGCCCAACGTTATGGTTTAATTGAGGCAATTGTTCACGTTGTTAACCGAGAATTTGATAGTTTAGCAAAGGACTATGTAAAGCTAGAATTTCTGACTCCAGAAACGGACCTTACCCCTATTGTTCCGGCTTTTGCTAAGGTATTTGCTAACGCGGAAGGTGCAAGTGTAGCGGATTTGAATATTAAAAGTATTACCGATGATTTATCGGCTTTAATGTATGAATATCCTTTCCGTGTTCCACCTTATTACGCTTTAATTATTCGTTCTCTTGTGACTTTAGAAGGGATTGCAATTTATATAGATCCCAACTTCAAAGTTCTCAGTGAAGCCTATCCTTACGTTGCTAAACGATTATTAACAGATTCAGCAGATGAATTAAGAACATCATTAAAAGAGTTACTTTTTAAAGATGGTAAATTCCGCTGGAATCGTTTGGAAAACTTGTTAAAAAATGCCCGCAGTAACCAAGAATATGATCTTAACTTAGTCCTCAATCAAGGAGTAGAATTTCTTTCTTCAGAACGGGGTTCATTTATTCGTGATAGATTAGTTGATGAATTTTTCAATAGTGTAGATGCTGTTAGTAAAAATGCTTTACATAACTTCACCTATATACTCAGAGAAAGGGTAGGATTAACAGCAGTAAATCAAATCCCATCAGCAACAGTTGAACAACAACAAACCTTAGAATATATTAAACGCATTGCTGGTATTTTGCGAGAAACTAAAGGTTTTGATGCTACTAAAATAGCACCACAATTAGCCCAAATCATTGTTAACCCAGGAGTGCAGCGTTTAGGTCAACAAATTGCTAGTCGCGTTACTCAAAAAGCTGTAACTAGGATAATTCGGGAATTATTAGCACCTGAATAATGTCTAAACTGTGATTTTTCTACTGGAGATTATTGAGATGATTAATTAGGGTTTGCTGAAAAAGTAATCATTTGGTATGAGTTAAATTCATCAATTAGTCAGGCCACGGTAAACATAAGTTTTTCAGGAAGCTTAGTCATGACTCTAACCAAACTAAATCTTAGTTTACCTTGGCCGAATTTCCCCTCAAGACAGTTGAGAACTCACCCAAAACCGAATTACTGCTAATTTCAGTCGCTTTTAAGCGACTTCAGTTATGAGACAGGAAATCTATTTAATAGTCCACAAAGGGTGAATATTCCCAACAATGTAAATTAATATTCTTCCCCGCAACGACAACTGCGGCCGCAAAATTATCTGTTGGTGTTAATTCCCTTAAATTCCAATCTCCTGATACAAGTAATCTACTTGGTTGATTTTTCGTTAAAGATATTTTAATTTCTTCTAACTTGACTAAACCATCTCCTGTCGCTTTTACATAAGCTTCTTTGCAAGTCCAATAACGGAAAAACATTTGTTTTTGTTCTTCAGAAGAGACTAACCGCAGATGTTCATATTCTTCAGCAGAAAAAAACCGTTTAGCCAGACTTTCTAAATCTGACATAGTGCGAATATATTCTATATCTACACCAATCTGATTTGGATAACTTACACCACACAAAGCTAAATCTTGGGAATGAGATAAATTAAAGAATAATCTTTGATTGGCAAATTTAGCCGCCAAAAAAGGCTTACCACGGGGTTGATATTCAAATTCCACTTGTTTGGGATCAATACCTAAATATCGCCCTAAAATGGCGCGGAGAGTGCCACGTCCAGCGATAAATCTTTGTCGATGTTCAGGAAAATAAAACCTTTCGGCGCGAGCGATTTCATCACTAGATAAAGTTTCCCAAAAATCTTGTAATTGTGATTCCGACTGATTTAAATTAATGCACCAAAGATGCACATCATTTAATGACAAATTTAAGTTTTCGGGCGCGGTTAGCCAATTATAATTAAACACAAATTAAACTCAGTTACAGGGAACAAAATTTTAAATCTGGTGGCTAGAGGTTTTGGAGAAATTAATTATACCCATAAATTTACTTGTGGCGTTGGTGAATGAAGGTATGATTTTTTTCTCACGCAGAGGCGCGAAGGACGCAGAGAGTAAGAGTTTAAGAACTAGAATATTTGATTTTCA
>NZ_KE384668.1:54793-55806 GCF_000426925.1 Dolichospermum circinale AWQC310F
AAATTTATCATAAATTTTAAAGCGATTGAAAGGAAAGAATCAGATAGCGTAATAATCCTAAATTACTCACCAATTCAACATCAGCAGTGGATTTTCTGTCAATTTCGCCGCCCATTTGCTCAAATATCCGTTTGACAATGGGATAAGTTGGCAGTGTTTTTACTGTAATATCTTCTTCCTCAAGTATACTAAATCCGGTTTCTTGGGCAAGTTTTCGGTAATCCTTCAAAGTAAAGCGACTGTCCACTCTACCATAGGTTTCTCCCACAGGTGACTTAATTACTTGTCCTACTAAGTTCATCAAGTGATAAGCTAGGGGAATGGGGACAAAATCAGATAATGCTAGTCTACCACCCGGTTTTAAAACTCGCTTTGCTTCTTGGAAAAAACGCTCCCGGCTGGGAAAATGAAAAATACACTCCACTGCCAGTACCACATCAAAGGAAGCATCTTCAAAAGGAAGTTGACAGGCATCACCTTGTATAAATTCGATTTGATTGTAATTGGATGCTTTTAATTCCGATTTAGCACGTATTAATTGGCGTTCATCAATATTTAAACCCACTAGTACGCTATTAGCAATACGTTCATTGAGACTGGCAATAGTTCCACCAAAACCGCACCCGACATCTAACAATTTATCACCATCTTTGATAGTTGCTGTATCGCATACTCGCTGACACAGATTTTCGGCTGCTGCAACAAAATCTGATACTGAACCATCGGCTTGTTTCGGATTTTCCCAGTAACCCCAATGGACGTGCCTACCAAAGGCTTGCATTGTCTCGGTATCACCCTGGCGGAATTTTTCCAGAAGTTTGTCAAAATAGGGAAGATATATATTACTATTGGACATGACTCTATACGTCTCGGTTAATAAAAGAGGGTTAATTTTGTAACCAATTATAATATAGGAATCCGGTTTGATTCTGTGAATTTACTTGTGTGGTCAGGGAACACAGGAAGAAAGACAGAATTGATACCTACTAATTCTTGTATGGCTACGCCACGCA
>NZ_KE384668.1:55839-62666 GCF_000426925.1 Dolichospermum circinale AWQC310F
GTGTGGTAAGATCTAACTGCATTTAGTCACGCCAACAATAGATTAGGACGAGTTGTGATTTTCTAAATCTAAAGTTGATATTCAAAAGAGCAGCCATTATCCCATCACAGATCCTAAATAGGTTCTATATTAGATTTAACATATTTTTTATAATTAAGATGGTAATCTTTTTATATATCAAGGAAAACAAAAGTTTACGGTTTGCTTGATGATCTCAAAAGTCCCTCAACTTTCTACCAGAATTAGCACAGCCAACTTTTGGTAGTGGGGGGAACGTCAATTATCCTTAAATAAAGTAGTTATAATTTTTCAGAATGCCGAGGATTCTTGTCATAGATGATGACCTAGCGATTTCAGAACTTGTTGCCGTCAACTTGGAAATGGCGGGCTACGATGTTAGTCAAGCCGAAGATGGTATCAAAGGTCAAGCGCTGGCTCTCCAGCTACAACCAGACTTAATTATGCTTGATCTGATGTTACCCAAAGTAGATGGGTTTACAGTTTGTCAACGCTTACGTCGGGATGAGCGCACTGCTGAGATTCCTGTATTGATGTTGACTGCTTTAAGCCAAACTCAGAATAAGGTAGAAGGGTTTAATGCTGGTGCGGATGACTACCTTACAAAACCGTTTGAGGTAGAGGAATTATTAGCACGGATACGGGCTTTATTGCGACGCACTGACAGAATTCCCCAAGCAGCAAAACATAGTGAAATTCTCAACTATGGATCTCTTACCCTTGTTCCTGAAAGATTTGAGGCTATCTGGTTCAAAACAACAGTGAAATTGACTCATTTAGAATTTGAGTTACTCCACTGCTTGCTACAACGTCACGGACAAACCGTTTCCCCCAGTGAAATCCTCAGAGAAGTTTGGGGTTATGATCCTGATGATGACATTGAGACTATTCGCGTACATATTCGTCATTTGAGAACCAAACTTGAACCCGATCCTCGTCATCCACGCTACATTAAAACCGTCTATGGGGCTGGATATTGTCTAGAATTACCTAGTGTATCCTCTGAAATTGAAGATCCAGTTGCTTCAATTTCTGAATGAAATCTAGTTAAATATCCTGATATTTAGAACCCTGATTTCTCTAAAAATTCAGGGTTCTATAATATCTGATTCCACAAACAAATTTAATTATCTTTAATTATCAAAAACCATGATAAGATAAATAGTTCTCTAAAACAGTGCTGGGTGAAGAACGTAGAGACAAAACTCAGCACACCTACACACTCAGCACTAAAGAACTCTAGTTTATGCCATTGCCAATTGTTGCAATTATCGGCCGCCCAAATGTGGGCAAATCTACCTTTGTAAATCGTCTTGCTGGAGATCAAACAGCAATAGTTCACGATGAACCAGGTGTAACACGCGATCGCACGTATCGTCCAGCATTTTGGAATGATCGGGAATTTGTCGTAGTGGACACAGGCGGCTTAGTTTTTAACGATGACACCGAATTTTTACCTTTAATTCGCCAACAGGCTTTAACGGCTCTTGCAGAAGCCTCTGCGGCGATTTTCGTAGTTGATGGGCAAGCAGGTCTAATGCCCGCAGATGAAGAAATTTCCGAATGGTTACGTCAGCAACCAGTACCCGTATTATTGGCTGTGAATAAATGCGAATCCCCAGATCAAGGAGTGATTCAAGCCGCTGAATTTTGGGAATTAGGACTAGGTGAACCTTTCCCCATTTCCGCTATTCATGGTAGTGGTACGGGGGAAATTCTCGATGAGTTAATGAATCACATTCCTTATGCAACAGAAGTAGAGGAAAATCCAGAAATTAAAGTCGCTATTATCGGCCGCCCAAATGTGGGTAAATCCAGTCTACTTAATACCTTTGTCGGTGAAAATAGAGCTATTGTCAGTCCTATTTCTGGAACAACTAGAGATACAATTGATACGATAGTTGAGCGAGGTGGACAAACTTACAGGTTAATTGATACCGCTGGTATTCGCAAAAAGAAACATATAGAATACGGGACGGAATTTTTCAGTATTAACCGCGCATTCAAAGCTATTCGTCGGGCTGATGTGGTTTTATTAGTGATTGATGCCATAGACGGTGTAACCGAACAAGATCAAAAATTAGCTGGGCGCGTTTTAGAAGAAGGTCGCGCTTGTGTTATTGTTATTAACAAGTGGGATGCTATCGAAAAAGACTCTTACACCATTTATGATTATGAAAAAGATTTAGAATCTCGCTTACATTTTACTGAATGGGCAGATACTATTTTTGTGAGTGCAGTTACAGGATTAAGAGTAGAAAAGATTTTAGAATTGGTCAACGAAGCCGCTGAATCACATAAACGCCGTGTAAGTACATCGGTAATTAATGAAGTGCTAGAAGATGCTATCAGTTGGCATTCACCACCGACATCCCGGGGCGGTCGTCAGGGTAAAATATATTATGGGACTCAGGTGAGTAGTCAACCTCCTTCTATTGCTTTGTTTGTAAATGATGCTTCCCGCTTTAATGAGAATTATCGCCGTTACATCGAACGACAATTCCGTAAACAGTTGGGCTTTCAAGGGACACCCATTCGGTTATTTTGGCGCAGTAAGAAAGTTCGAGACATGGAAATTGGTGGTCCGAATCGAGCTACTCGTGTAAAATAAAGAACTATTGTCAGTTGGTCATCTTCCTGGAATTGATAATCTTGACAACTGACAAATGATAACTGAACAATGACAAAAATATGGACTTACTGCGATCGCTACCCATCGGACTTTACTTAGAAGATCCACAAACTTGGTTACATAAACTTGACCCGCGAGTTAAGTTAATTTGGTTATTGAGCTTTCTAAGTAGCTATGTTTTCGCTAATAATTATTGGCGGTTATTACTGGTATTACTACTAATTCTTTTGACGGTGTTTGCTAAAATTCCGCTTAGAGTATGGCGACAACAAATGGGCTGGCTGTTGGTATTATCATTTATGGTATTAGCTATTGGCGCAATTAGTCCCGATGGATTAGGCATAAATTATCAGTCGCGTTTACCTGGAAATGAGCAAATTCTCACGCAACCAAGCACTGATAAAAAAACGCAAATTACCCCGACTACAGCAGATAATAATAAACAATATAGCTATGTGTTATTTCACCAGGGATTTGTGAAAGTAAGTCACCGTTCTTGGGATTTAGCAATTAGTTTGAGTACAATAGTTTTTACATTAATCTACAGCACTAATTTATATTTGCTTACAACCTCACCAGAAGAAATTACTTCGGGAATGGAAAGTTTAATGCAGCCTTTAAGAAAATTGAATATTCCAGTTACAGAAATCACCCTAACTTTAACCTTATCTTTGCGGTTTATTCCCCTGGTTTTAGAAGAAATCCAAAACTTGGTTCGTTCCGTTATGACTAGGGCAATTAATTGGAAAAAGTTAGGATTAAAAGCAGGAGCAAAAGTTTGGTTAATTGTTACCGAAAGACTATTAAAAAATCTGCTTTTGCGGGCTGAACAAATGGCCAATGCGATGATGGTTAGGGGTTTTACTAGTCCTAATGAACATCAGGTTAAATGGCAAGAATTAAAGTTAAAAATAGCCGATTGGTTAGCGATCGCCTCTTTAATGATATTTTGGGTAATTAGGATAGCCTTGGGTGCGGATGTTTCTTAACTGACAGTATTCCTATTTCTTACCCAAAATCATGATCAAAAAATCATGTCCAACTAGATAAACGGGGAACTTGCATCAATTTTTGACTGAGACTATCATGAAGATGACCATTAGTAGCTAAAATTCTCCCCGATTCAATTTTTATCGGAGTCCCATCATAAGCAGTGACCTTTCCTCCCGCTTCCTGAACCAATATTATCCCAGCCACAACGTCCCAAGGAGCTATTCCTCTCTCCCAATAACCATCAAGTCGTCCACAGGCTACATAGGCTAAATCTAAGGCGGCTGCACCACCACGACGCACACCCTGGGTAAGATGGGTCAGATGACAAAATTCAGGATAATTATTATCAGCGGTTTCTCGACGATCATAAGCAAATCCACTAGACAACAGACTTTTATTTAATTCCGCTGTTTTTGAAACATGAATAGGACGACGGTTACGGGTTGCACCTAAACCCGCCCCAGCCCGAAATAATTCATCACGAAAAGGGTCATAAATTACTCCTACCTTGGGTACACCCTGAATCAATAAACCAATGGAAACAGCAAAACAAGGATATTGATGGGCGTAATTAGTTGTACCATCGAGAGGGTCAATAGCCCAGAGAAAATCATGGTCTTGATTTCCCAGTTTTCCCGACTCTTCTGCTAAAATTGAGTGTTGGGGAAAATGACGACGCAAGACTTCTAAAATTACCTGTTCAGAAGCTTTATCAGCAGCAGTAACTAAGTCACCCGGACGGCCTTTTTCGGTGATTGTGTTTTCTAATTTACCTAAATAGTCTTGTAAAACTACACCTGCGGACAGGGCTGCTTCCGTAGCCATATCTAGAAAAATTTGCATATTTGTTAGTTGTTAGTTATCAGTGGATTTAACGATAAAGACGACGATACTCTCCAGGAGTTATTCGCATAGGTTGATCAGGGTTCCAGATACCTTTCCCCATGATTCTGGCCCATTGTTGGGCGTGTTGTAAACGTTGATTATATTTAATATTAGGCGATCGCGCTACAAATAAAGCATATCCTTGTTTAATGATTTCTTCGTTTAACAATAGTTGATCTTTCCATACATAAGCTAAGGTACGGTTAAATTTATCCTTGTTTTCTAGGTCAAATTCCAGTTTTATAGATTGATTTACACCACCAATCAAAGTTTCTAGTGTTTTTTTTGCATCCTCTCCCCAAGGAGTTTGACCCAAATCTGGAGCATCCAAACCAATTAATCGAATTTGGGAGGTTAAATTGGGTTGTGTTTCCATTCCCAACACTTCCAAACTTTGTCCACTCATAACCCGCGCTAATTTCACATCAGAGGGAATTGTTGCGGATTTATTTTGGCTTTGACAACTTACCAAAAATAACAAACTCAACAATATAATTATTTTTATTTTTGTCACAAGAATGCGAAGACGGAATAGGATAGAGATCGTCCTCGCCATGAAATTTGTGAACTTGAACACAGAAAAAGTATTAGTCCTCATCTAAGGGTAAACCCGCTTTAACTCTACCTTTACCAAAAAAGCGCCCAAATTGAAGTTCATAAACTTCATCTTCGTCTTGTGTTTCTACTTCTAAATCAGAACGAGCGTAACTTACACATAATAAGGCGTACCCTTGACGGCGTAAAGCTGGGGAAAGGCCAATGGCTTCTGGTTGATAAATTTCTCCTGATACAACTCTTACCGCACAAGTTGTACAAGCCCCATTACGACAAGAAAAGGGGAGTTCAGCCCCGTTATGTTCAGCAGTGTGCAAAATATAACGGTCTTCGGGAACTTCCAGGGTATGGGATATACCAGTTTGGCGATTATAAACTTTAATGGTGTGGGTTTGAACCATTTTGATTTTTAGCTTTTCCGATTTGGGGGTGTCAAAGTCTATTATAAGAAAATAGGTGGAAAACCCCGCATTTTCAGGTCAGGGAGTCATGAAAAAAAATATTTTTTTAAAATGCTTGCTTTTTTGAAAATTCTGTTGTAGGATTGTAAAGCGAGACACCTGGAGAGGTGGCCGAGTGGTTGAAGGCGCAGACCTGGAAAGTCTGTTATGCAGTAATGTATACGAGGGTTCGAATCCCTCCCTCTCCGTTCCTAAGTGATAAAAAAGTTAGATTTGATGATGATTAGCGCAACTAAAAATTACTTATTTATAACTGTAAAAATATGAATAAGTGGCTACCGTTAAATCTGAAATTACAAAAGCTCCGGGTTAAATTACTCAATGACCCCTATTATCGTTTACAATCTGGTGAAGAAGTGCAAATAGCGGCTGAACTAGGCTTGGGAATTGATGCTAATCAAGCGACTGTGGATGATTGGTTGCGTTTACCTGGGTTATCAATTCACCAATGCCGATCTCTAGTGGAACTTTCCCGCGCTGGTGTAGTATTTTATTGTATTGAAGATGTAGCTGCGGCTTTAAGTATACCAGTGCAGCGATTAGAACCAGTAAAACCCATGTTAAAATTTAACTATTATGACAATAATTCCTTAGATAAACCCCAACTAATTAATCCCAATACAGCAACAGTTGAGGGTTTGCGTAAAATTCCTTTTATTGATTTATCCCTAGCACAGACAGTTATAGAAAACCGACTGGCAGCAGGTCCTTACCTAAGTTTACTTGATTTCCAAAAACGGTTAAAATTATCAGGGGAAGCGATCGCTCAATTAATGTATTACTTGCGATTTTAGTTAGTTGTCAGTAAATAAACACAAATTGGTACAATTCTGTTTTAGAAAATCGTCAACAGGTTTTAGATAATTTAGCAGATACCGCCATCTCTCAAAAATTCTTAAATAGAAGCAGTAGCAAAAGTAGTAAGCCCCCTAAATCCAGAATTTGTGTACAGGAAGAGAGTTAGTATCCTGTGATTTGTCTAGGATAGAAGAAATTGGTATTTACGCAAAATATCTCTGAAACCCTCTTAACTTCGTGTTCTTTGCGTTCTTCTTGGTTCATTCTTCCGTAACTTATACGTAAGTCCTATTATTTTATAACATTCATAAATGTTATCAGCAAACCTATTTATGATCTCTGATGTATGATAACTTTAACTTATATATAATCTATATTAATTTTAATATTCATAACTTAGCAAAATTCGACTTTAGATTTTCTTAACAATTAATTGAGAATTATTTTTATTTAGCAACGAGCTTGCAATACTTTCCGCGATTTGC
>NZ_KE384668.1:62704-110541 GCF_000426925.1 Dolichospermum circinale AWQC310F
CAATTGGGTTACTATTGTCAATTTTGTACGCTGCTAAAAAGATGATCTTTAAAACTCTTTATTTACAGTCGTTTCAGAGATCAATTTTCAAAAAAATACAAAACTTTACAAATTAGCAGTGGTTTTAAAGAGTAAATTGGCGAAAAATTATTCAGCAAATAATGTACTTTGATTGATAGGACAAATATACTATTGACAAATAGAGTAACTTATGGTATGTAAGGAGCTTTTCGTAATTATAATCAAAGGACACAACAATATTTAGTTTAAAACAGGACTTACGCAACTGGCACATTGGTAGGGTGCGTCAGATATCAACAATCTGTTTATTTGCAGGATTTATGCAGTAGCAAAGCAGGCTACAACAGATTTTTGGTGTGACACTTGCGTAAGTCCTATAAAAAATGCTATTTCTGGTCAGGACTTAACGACGAAGATGATGTGGAGACGTTTTATAACCCACATTCCGCTTTCTTGTTTTATTGTCGATTAATTTTTTAAATGCTGATAGTCTAAATGGCGTAGTCATAAAAGTTACCTTTGAGAGCGGGGAACTCTGAACGGGATTTATTTTGCTATATTGAACATTTTTTTAAAGATACTACACTTGTATTACTACTCTGTATATATCTGTAAGGAGAAAAAATCATGCAAACCATTACACGCATTTCAACAACTGATATGGAAGTTACTAGTATTCGTCTAGAACGGGTACTAAAGGATAAACTTAAAGATATGGCTGGTAATCAAGGATATCAGTCTCTAATTCGAGATATCCTGTGGAATTATATCCAACAAAAATCTGGTGAGTGGCAACCGCGTTTTTCTAAATCTGATATTCGCGCCAGTATTTCTGCCATAGCTGAACAACAACAACGTTGTGTCCTCACGGGTAAATTAATTGAACCACAACAGTCAATGCTGTTAGGATTGACCAGAAATGGTGATATGCTTCCTCTAAGTCTGGAAAGTTTATCTGGCTAGTTGGAAACTTTAGTTAATTTTACCCATTTATACCCTTGTAATTGGGTAAAATAAAGCTTAAAAATTAATTTTAAACATTTGACTATGGCTACACCAGGTCAGCTATTAACTCGGATGCAAAATATCAGCTTTATGGGTTATTTATAGGGAAATAGAATAAAAAACAATGGTAACTGATTCTTCTACACTCAGCAACAATATTTCTCCTGAAGAAAACTTAGATACCAATGAAGTAGCTATTCAGGTTGATAAATTATCAGACAGACAGCGCCAAATTAGCGCTACAATCCAAATTCCCCAACCAGTAGAAAAAGTTTGGCAAATTCTCACGGACTATGAATCATTACCTGATTTTATTCCCAATCTCGCCAAAAGCACTCTTCTTGAACATCCCAATGGAGGCATTCGACTGGAACAAATTGGTAGAGCGAGTTTACTTAATTTTAAATTCTGTGCCCGTGTGGTTTTGGATTTAGAGGAATCATTTCCTAAATTAATCCAATTCAATATGGTAGAAGGAGATTTTAAGGGTTTTTCGGGTTTTTGGTGCTTAGAGCCTTGTTTCTTGAGTGAACAACAAGGTACTACTCTTTGCTACACCATCCAAGTTTGGCCTAAACTGACTATGCCAATCTCAATTATTGAACGCCGTCTCAGTCAAGACCTGCAAGCCAACCTCTTAGCAATTCGTCAACGTTCTCTAGAAACCACCCTCTAACAAATTATTTTGTTACAGGAACTACAAAAAATGAAAATCTGGAAATAATAAACGGATAGAAGAAGCTCTATCCTTTCTTTAGTACCCCCAAGGGAATTCGAATCCCTGTTACCTCCGTGAAAGGGAGGTGTCCTAGGCCTCTAGACGATGGGGGCTTGTTTTTCATCACTTTAAATAATATAGCGGATTTTTTTGAGGATGTCAATAGGTTGGGAAAAAATTTTTTTTAGCAGTCTGGGAAAGGGTTAGAGGCACCAACAGGGGAAATAAACTGCTGACGTTTGGACAAAATCTACTAAAATCTTAGTGAGATAACTTTGTGGGTGCTGTTTTCCTATGGGCGTTGCTGATTTGATGTGTGACAATGATATTTGTTGATATCCAAATCCTTGTAGAGACGTGACCTGGGTAGGGGTTCTCATATCTACACCTAAATTCATACTTGGTTTGGGCAACGCGTCCTATGAAGGTCTCCAGATACTCTTGTTTACCAGTTTCCTTGCTATATGATTCTGTACACAGGATTTTGATTTGAAATCTATGGCTCAAAATCTACAACATGGAAGCACCTTTTGAAATCACCATCCAGATGGTGATCACTGTTTTTGCGGGCATTAGCGCCCAAGTAATGGCTGCATATTTCAAGCTACCCAGCATTGTCTTACTACTGCTATTAGGCATTCTTTTGGGTAAAGACGGTTTGGGACTATTGCAACCGCACTTACTAGGGGCAGGATTAGAAGTGATTGTTTCCCTAGCAACAGCAATCATTTTGTTTGAGGGTGGACTGAAATTAGATCGGCAAGAGTTGGGCAAGGTTTCCGTTAGTTTACAGTTACTTGTGACACTGGGAACAATGATCACTCTGTTGGGAGGTAGTCTGGCCGCTCACTGGTTGGGTGAATTTCCTTGGAATATAGCTTTTCTCTATGCGTCTATTGTTGTTGTTACAGGTCCAACTGTAATTGGTCCATTAATTCAACAAATTAATGTAGATAGACAAGTAGCAACGCTATTAGAAGGAGAAGGGATTATCATTGATCCCGTGGGTGCTATTCTGGCTTATGTAGTCCTAGATACAATTTTAAACGGTGACACGGACCCGATTAATGCCATTATTGGTCTCCTCTTACGTTTCGGTGTAGGTGCGGGTATAGGTGGTATTGGTGGCTACTTAATGAGTTGGATCTTCAAACGTGCCAATTTCATCTCCTTTGAACTGAAAAATCTGGTTGTACTGGCAATGTTATGGGTATTGTTCACCCTAGCGCAAATCATCCGCAGCGAGTCGGGAATTATGACTACAGTGGTGGCTGGTGCGGTATTTGCTAACTCTTCAGTTCCCGAAGAACGTTTATTGCGAAGTTTTAAAAATCAACTTACCATTCTCAGTGTTTCTGTTTTATTCATCCTCCTAGCGGCTGATTTATCTATTGCCAGTGTCTTGGCTTTGGGTTGGGGGAGTTTATTGACTGTTTTGGTGTTAATGTTTGTCGTGCGTCCCATTAATATCATTTTTTGTACTTGGAACAGTGACTTAAATTGGCGACAAAAACTATTTTTAAGTTGGGTTGCACCTAGAGGCATAGTTTCCGCTTCTGTGGCTTCTTTATTTGCCATTTTACTCACCCAACGCGGTATTAATGGTGGTGACTCAATTAAGGCTTTAGTGTTTTTAACAATTATTATGACAGTTTTTTGTCAAGGTTTAACCGCTGGCTGGTTGGTTAAATTGTTAAGAATTAGTTCTCAAGACGCAACTGGGGCGGTAATTGTGGGCTGTAATCCTTTGGGTTTATTAATTGCTCGCTTTTTTCAAGAACGGGGAGAAAGTGTGGTGATGATTGATACTGACCCAGAACGTTTAGCCCAAGCTGAAGCCCAAAATCTGCGGGTAATTGCTAGTAGTGCTTTGGACGGGGAAATACTCGAAGAGGCCGGAATTGGTTCAATGGGTACTTTTTTGGCAATTACAAGTAATGGTGAGGTAAATTTTGTTTTAGCGCAACGGGCTGCTGAGGAATTTAATCCCCCCTGTGTTTTAGCTGCTTTTCCCCGTCACCCTCAAGGTTCTCCTGTGGTTAATAGTAAAGTTGATCAGGCTTTTGTTCCTGATTTACCAATAAAAACTTGGAATGAATATTTAAGTAATGGACAAGTTAAGTTAGGTGCAACTACATTAAATGTAGCAGAATTTGCATCTCAACAGGAACATATACAAGAAAAAATTCAGGATGGGATTTTAATACCTCTTTTGCTAGAACGAGAACAACGTTTACAGGTAATGTCAGCCACTCAAGAATGGGAAATTGGCGATCGCATTATCTATCTATTATATGATTCCCGTCCTAATCTTTTAAAACTGCTCTCTGGTGCGAGTCAATCTACACCTTTAACGGTGGAAACATTAGCAGAAGTCGAAGAAATCAGGAGCAAAAATACTAATGTTTAAAGATTTCTGTAATTTAAATATCCATTATCTTTAATATTTGTAGAGATGTTGCTGGTAACATCTCTACATTTGATTTTTTTACTCCCATAATCTTCTTCCTGCTTTCCCTTGTAATCTTTCATGGGTATCTTTTAATAAAGCAGGAATATCTAAATTTTCTGGACATTTGGGTAAACAATCACCACATTCTGTACAACGGTTGGCTTTCATTCCTGGAAACCAATGGCCGGCTTTTTCAAACATTCCATAACGATATTGTCCATAATCTGTCATTTTGTAGGCTACGGCTAAATTTCTTAATCTTAAAACTTCGGGAATATGAATATTTTCTGGACAAGGTAAACAAGCATAACATTGACTGCATTTATCAGTTAATAAAACATTATTTTGCTGAGTTTCTAATCTTTCTAAAATAGCAATTTCCGCTTTGGTTAATTCATTTTTATCAGCAAAAATTTCTGGAGATATTACTAATTCTTCTGGTTTTGCAGGTCCTATACTCAAGGTAGTAATGCGTTTGTCATTGAGTAGAAAACGATAATTAAAATCTAAGGGTGTGAATGGATGACACAGTTCTTTTAATGTTGGGGGAGGACTATATAATTTTCCCCCTTTATCAGCGGGAGAAATAATAAAAACCCCCATATCTTTCTCTATTGCTAATTCAATTGCGGCGGTATTACGTTGAAAAAAATAGTAATAATGGAGATTGACAAATTCAAAAAAATCTGTATTTATAGCGGCTAAAATTAGATCTAATGCACCATGGGTAGAAAAACCAATATGTCTGACTCTGCCATCATTTACAGCTTCTTGTACAGCCAGCATACAGCCGTTTTTTGATTGTACCCATTCTAAATGTTCCCACGTATTTAATCCATGAATTCCCAGACAATCTAAATAATCTAAATTTAACCGTTTTAAAGATTCATCAATATACTGACGCATGGTATCAGCATCTGCTGTAGGCGGAATTTTGGTAGTAATATAAAGTTGATGACGAGGTATTGATAAACCAGCCTTAATAGCTTTAGCCAAATATGCTTCGCTATCACCATAACCTCTAGCTGTTTCTAGATGATTAATTCCTAAAGATAAAGCTTTTTCAATGGTTTGCTGGACATTTTCGCTGTCAGTTAAATAGCGCATTGTTCCCAACGAAAAAACAGAAAGATGTAAGTTAGTTTTACCAAAACGACGATATTGCATGACTCTAGTTTATCCAGTTAAGTAAATGATGGCTGAGTTGAGGAAAGAATGGAGAAGAGAAATAATAATTTTCTTGTGTTTTCTCAATTCTCAGCTTTGACAACTCAGAAATTATTACTCAATAGTTTGTTAATCCCCTGCGGTAAAAATAAATAACTATTAAAAACTTTTAAAAAGCTTTTTTTATCTGCTTTTTTAATTTTCAATTGTTAATTTTCTAGTTCGAGAACTTGATATTAGCTTTCTCCATTACCAAACCGCTTAATCAAGTCCTCGGGACGGAGATTAGAAATAAATTCGCGGAAGGCCTCTTGTTCAGCTTCATCAGCATCACGATCTACGGGGATAGAAGCATCAGCGACTACTTCTTCCATCACCCAAATCGGAGTATTTGTACGTAGAGCAATAGCGATCGCATCACTGGGACGAGCATCAATTTCTTTTTTGACATCCCCTTGTTGAAGAATTAACGCTGCATAAAAGGTATCCTTTTGCAGGGTATGAATAATCACCCGATCTAAGGTCATATTCCACGCTTCCAGCATATTCACCATCAGGTCATGGGTTAAAGGTCTAGGAGGCTTTTGATTTTCCATAGCCCCCATAATTGCTCTGGCTTGTTCTTGACCGATGTAAATGGGCAAAGCGCGACGATCTGAACCATCTTTCAGGAGTACAATCGGGCTGCGGGTGATGGCATCTAATGCTATACCAGCGACTTTCATTTCTATCATTGGTTCAGCCTCTAAAATTCTTTAATCGCTTGGAAATATGTAGCAGACAATACACTCTTCTGAAAATTAAAAATTAAAAATTAATCATTCATAAAAAGCTGGTTTAATCTGCTTTTTATGAATTTTTAATGGTTTGTTGACTGTTGTTGTGGTATCCTAGCAATGAGGTATAAATAAACCTATTTCCTACCATATTAACAACTAATTTATTTGTCCTTCATATTTTATCCTTCTTTAACCTTTAAATTCAAGTAAGCCCTGGGAGTGATGTGAATATGTTAATATTCATTTAGCAAAATCGGGAAATAAATTAAACCTACGGGCTGTAAATTTTTTCCGATAATTATGAGTTGATTTCCGCCAAAATCAGGCAATAAATAAAATTATTTTCGCAAAAGCTGTGTTTACAGGATTAATTCAAGGTTTAGGAACGATAAAACCCCGTGGGGGAGATTTGTGGCAAATTAGTTATCTTAGTCAGCCACAGACAATCGTTCAGGACTTGGCTTATGGTGATAGTATAGCTGTGGATGGAGTCTGTCTGACAGTTGAAGAAATATTAAAAGATGGATTTATTGCCACCGCTTCACCAGAAACCCTCGGCCGCACAACATTAGGTAAGGAAGAAACTCAGCAAAGATATGTTAATTTAGAAACGTCTCTGCGAGTAGGTGGTAAAGTCGGTGGTCATTTTGTCATGGGTCATGTAGATGGAATTGGTCAGTTAATAACATCTAAACAAACTGCTAGTTCCTGGGAAATGACCTTTGTTGCTCCGGATGCGATCGCTCGCTATATTGTTCCTAAAGGGAGTATTGCTGTTAATGGTATCAGTCTAACGGTGGCTGAATATAAATCAGAATTATCTCAATTTACAGTTGCAGTTATACCCCTGACATACAGCGAAACCAATCTGAGTCATTTATTACCGGGGAGTTGGGTAAATTTAGAAGCAGACATCTTGGGTAAATACGTAGAAAAATTTCTCACTCCTGGCAATAATCACCATCAACAAGGGGAGATTACAACTGCATTTTTAGCAGAAAATGGGTATTTGTAGAGGGAATTGGCAATTCCCCCTACCCTAATTAACGAGCTTGGGCTATGCGCTGAGATTGTATCAATTGACTGATTCCACCTGCTAACTGTACACCTGGGTCAACAGCAACCCATCCATTTTGGGTGAGGTGACGGACTTCAAAGTGCAAGTGAGGACCAGTAGAATTACCAGTGTTACCAACTAGGCCAAGGACAGTTCCCGGTTCTACCCATTGACCGGGTTGAACCAAGATTTCTGACATGTGACCGTAGAGAGTTTGTTGAGCCGAAGCATGATTAATGATCACAGTTAAACCGTAACCACTAACCCAGTTAGCAGTCTCGACTTGACCTTTAGCTGCTGCTAAAATTGGTGTTCCTGTGGGCGCACCCAAATCGGTGCCAGTGTGAAAGCGACTATCACCTGTGATAGGATGAACCCGCCAGCCAAACAAAGAAGTAATGGGGGCAGCGATAGCTAGGGGGAAGATCATTCCCGAACCACTACCACCACGATAGGCAATGGTATTAGTATAAGGAACTTCTGGTAGGACTGATGCCAGGGAGAAGTTATAAGACACCATACTGGCACGAGGAGCAACATTGCCCTCCATCACTGGTGCTGGTAAACTACCCACCGGGGGAGCGATAGGATTAGCGCTGACAATTGTAGTGCTAAATTCCCCAGGACTAGGGAGAAAGGGACGACCATGATAGGCTGCCTTTGTATTACCTGTATAATTGGCGGTATAAGTTCTGTTTTTAATTGCCCTTGAGTGCCAATTATTTCGAGTCCAACTAATTTGACTGTGACTATTAGGAAGATTTTCGGCAATATTCTTTTGCTGATTGTTATTTACCGTTATGGGTGACCAGGGTGATTTTTTGACAGAGAAAACGGTTGGTAATTTAGCAGTTGCACTTTTTTTCAGCCAAGTTGGTGATGATCTTTGAAACTTAGCCACAGGGTGATTTTGGATAGTTTTACCACAAGCACCCGCAGCTAAAATTGTTCGACAACCTCTAGAACGTTCTGTCACTACTACAGAACTTGGGGATTGATAGTTACCTGTGTCGGGATTTTTGTACTCAGTCGGATCAATATAATTATTGTTATTGTCATCTTTGACGTCACTCTCTGTAACCATGATAGTATCCTCAGAGATTTTGTCTGTTTGGCGGACTTCTGGGAGTTTTTTGGCTAGGGAGTCAGCTTCCGACTGTTGAGTATTTTCACCTCTGGATTTTGCATCTCTAATAGCTTGTATAGCTCTATATCCACTTTTACTAGTTAGCCTTTTTTTCAGCCTAGCTTGACGTTCAGAAAAATCTGTTTTTGGTTGTGCTGTTGGTGACACAATAGTTTCTGGCTGGGCTGGTTGGGCTGCTGCTTTTGGCTGGGAATTCTCAATAGTTGGGGCAATGTTGTATATTGAACTTTCACTTGCAGCCACAAAACCGCTACCGATAAGACTAAAGCTAGTTAGTAGACAAAGGCTTCGTCCCGGTAGTTTATAAGCAAAACCTTTACTCATCCCACAATAGTAAAAATTTTTATGGGCAGATTTATGATGCTGCGTCATTTGTTCTCTTTTTTTGTGTGTAATAAACCTAAGAAAATGATGTCATTAAATGTTGGATGTGTACTATCCTACCAGATGAAACCTAAGCTAGAGGATAACCTAAACTGATTGTACCTGGTTGGCAGCAAATTTCGGGTGTTATTGGTGCTTTTGGATCATCATTTGTCATTTTTAATCGGAGATTACCCTCTTGAGTTACACCAACTACTGTACCTAAAAGATTATTGACATCAACCTGATCACCCATATTTGTGAGGACATCAAGATAGTGAGATAAGAGTATACTTATTCCTTCTGCTTGTAAACACTCTATACCAGAATTAATTCCTAGTAAAACCTTTGAAGTTAGCATTTCTAGGTGATCTATTATCTGATAATTCTGGGAATTTTGCCATAATTTCAGATTAATTCCCGTGGACGGAACTTGATTTTCCCAGTTAATACCAACACCAATAACGGCTTGAGTGATTTGTCCTTGATTAACTTTGGTTTCCGTCAAAATACCGCCTAATTTCCGACCATTTAATACTAAATCATTCGGCCATTTTATGCCAACCGGTAGACCGCATTTTCTTAATTGTGCTGTAATTCCCCAAGCACTGGCCAAGGTCAGTTGATAACTGCTGGTAGCTTCTAGTTTAGGATCTATTGCCATCGAAAGATAGAGACCACCAGCAGGAGACTGCCATTGACGACCCCATTGGCCTCTCCCTGCGGTTTGTTGAGTAGCAATAACTACACAGCAGGGTTTCTCCCCCTGGTGAATGAGTTGCCATAGGGTTTGATTTGTGGAGGATAATGTGTTAAAAATATGTAGGGAGAATGGTAAGTCTTGATGCTTATATTCTGCTTTTAATCTATCTACCAGAAGTTGGCGATTAAATTCCACTACATTCCCCCATAATTGATTTGAAGATTTTTTGGCTTTTGGGCAAATCTGTTTTTCTCGTTGTTCAAGTTAACATGGAATTGATTGAAAGTTATTAATTTTCTGTTGAGGTTTGGTTAAAGATGCACACTTGGCATTGGCACAATTGGCAAGGTCTACCCTACCTAACTTGTAATCTTCTAAAACCCTGGCCTCATGGTTTCTTTACCCAGCGGTTTTGGCCACGTCTACCTCATGAGCTAACTCAGGCGCTACAACCAGAAGCTTTAGTTTATCGCTTAAAACAGGTACATGGTAATACTGTTTTGACTCCCCAGGAAGTTGATCATCATGTTAACATCAGTGATGATGATTTGGCTTTAGCAGATGGTTTAATTAGTCATCAACCTTTACAAGCTGTCTGGGTGGCTTCTGCTGACTGTACACCTGTTTTGATTGGAGATGTCAAAACTGGACAAGTAGCGGCTTTACACGCTGGTTGGCGCGGTACTGCGGCGAAAATTGTCCCAGCGGCTATTAATAGAATGCAAGCCCATGGCAGTAATTTAGCAGATTTGCGTGTGGCTATGGGTCCGGCTATTGCGGGTGAAGTTTATCAAGTTGCGGTGGAAGTGGCCGCGAAAATCGGCAGTAGCATTATACCAGATAACGAACCAGAAAAAATTATTGCTGCTTTACATGATTTACCAAATTCTCCTTTACTCAGTGATACAGAACCAGGAAAAGTGCGTTTGGATGTGCGTCGGGTAAATGCTTTACAGTTGGAACACTTGGGAGTTAGTTTAGAACAAATTGCGATCGCACCTTATTGTACTTTCCAAACTCCAGAATATTTCTTCTCCTATCGTCGAGAACAGCAAAAAAAGGTGCAATGGTCAGGAATTGTCAGTTTAGATGATATTACCCAACCGAATTATCACTAAAAGTGTAAGAATGGTTATTCACAGCAAGAAAACTTGCCATTTTCAAAATTGTTCTATATTGGTATAAACAAAACATAACGGGAAAAAATCATGACTAATACCCAAACTACTAGCGATATCCAAGAAAAAATCGAACAAGAAGTTGCAGAAGCTCGCGCTGTATGCGACATTTCAGGTAGTAATTCCGCTGAGTGTGCTGCTGCTTGGGACGCAGTGGAAGAGCTTCAAGCCGCAGCATCTCACCAAAGCCAGGAGAAGCCTAAAAACTCTTTAGAAAAGTATTGCGATGCTAATCCAGACGCAGATGAGTGTCGTCTTTATGAAGACTAAAACCAGTATTTGTACGTTTTTATGAGGTAATAATTTACCGGAGTGTTGAAGACGGGGAATAAACCCCCCGTTTTTCACTTGGAAACAGGATACTAAAACTATAGCTGTAGCCAGGGGAATTAGAACATAATCAATCATGGAAACTTAGAAATAACAAGAATTTCAACGTTGCATGAGTGCATAAGTCCCTCTTGCCTTGTGCTATAACTTTTTCTGCCATGCTCAGGATGAGCTATGCTATCAAATATTTAGTTACAAATTTTTCTAGTTTTCTATTGACTTTATGACAGAAGTATGGTTTCGCCCCTATGTTTGGATGGACTATTGGCTAGAATTATTATTTGTGCTGATTATTCCCATAATTCTCCTAATTTGGGTATTTGTGCAAAAATCTGAGGCCATGCAACGCTTATTAACGATTTACTGGCGTGTAGCTAGTCTATTGGCTATTAGCATTTATTTAATGATTGGTGGCTTTGGGGTCGGTTTTATATCTGCTTTAATGGCACGGATTTTCATCCCTATTGCGCTATGGTTTTGGCTGGATATCAATGATGAAATTGAGTATCATCCCCAAGGTCCATTAAAACTGGTTTTTACTTCTTGGCGTTGGGCAACAACGGTTTATTGTAGTTTAGGAGCGTTAGCACTTTTACCTTTTTTACGTTGTGCTTTTTCGGCTAATACGCTGAAAACTCCTTACTGTAGTGTTTGGTTGGAAGCACCATTAGTCTTTAAGGACTATTTCCACCATAAGAGTACACCTGCTTTTCTCGGTTTTCTGGGTATAGTTACTTTAGGATTTTACATAGTTTATTTAAGTTATTTTGTCGCGTTCAAACTCAGTAAGTATGGACGTTCGACTACACATTAATTGTGTCTCAGGGAAAGTCGCTCATTTGAAGATTATGAATAGTCCTATTAGTAAAAGACTGGAAAAATACACAGTTAAAAGACCAAAGGAGGTGCTTATTGTCACTGTAGAAATTGACGGTGAAACTGATACAATTGCTGTTTTTAAAGGCTTTTCTAGTTCTTTAATGCGTGCAACTGCTTTTGATCCTGATGTGCCGGTGTTATCTGAAGCTGCTAAAATTATCACTATTGATAGAATAGCAAGTCCCTATCATCCTGAGTCACCCCGTTATCTGGAAAAGGATATTTCTTGGGAAAATATGCAGGTTTTATTGTCGGAAGTTGGTGTTTAGATGATTCAGGGTTTTCTCAATTTTCAATTGTCACTATGTCCCGTTCTGGATACACTTTACCGGTTTTTGCTTGTGCTGCTGCTGTTGCGGCTTTACATTGGCTACGTTATCGTCAACATATAAATTCTGTCTCTATAGATTTGCTTGAACCTGCCCAAATGGGAGAAATACCCATTGAGCAAGTAGCAGGAATATCAGAAAATCAAGCTTTGGCTATGACTCGCAGTGATCCGGGTGATAATCTGGATTTAACTAAAAATACACCAATTTGGGCTGTGGTAGAATGGTACGAAGGAGATGGAGAATCAGTAATTATTCAGGGTGGAGAAGGTATTGGGAAAAAACTCAATGATGATGGTAAAGCCGCAATTTATACTTATGCTCAACGGTTATTTCAGGAAAATTTACGGAAATTATTAACAGAGACGGAAAAAATCAAAGTTACAATTATTTTACCAGAAGGGCGATCGCTGGCCATCCGTACTTCTAACTCAGCTTTTGGTGTAGTAGAGGGATTGTCTTTACTGGGAACAACGGGTATTTCTCAACCTTTAAGCACACCAGATCAATTAGCGGCTTTTCTGGCTAATCTGGAGGAAAAGGCTAGTAAATTTACAACTTTGGTATTTTGTATTGGGGAAAATGGACTAGATTTAGCCCAGAGAATCGGTATAAATCCTGCACAGTTGGTAAAAACCGCCAATTGGTTGGGACCAATGTTAGTGGCTGCTGATGTCTTGGGTGTCAAAGAAATTTTATTATTTGGTTATCATGGTAAATTGATGAAACTAGCGGGGGGAATTTTTCATACCCATCATCATTTGGCTGATGGTCGTCGGGAAATTTTAACCAGTCATTGTGCTATGCTCGGTTTAAATGCGACTGATATTCAAACCATTTTTCACAGTCCTACAGCCGAAGCAGCACTAAAACACCTGAAAAACCTTGATATTAATACTGGTAGTAATTGGGTAAATCTAGTCTATAGTGCAATTGCTGAAATGATTGACAACCGTAGCCAGGAATATATCAACAGCCACAATGAACAAGGTAAAACTAGTATAGCTTGTGGTTGCGTCTTGTTTGACCGCGATCGCCAAATTTTTGTAAAAAGTAAAACTGGTTGTATCTTACTGGAAAAATTGTGCTAAACTAGCAAGAATTATCATCTTACCAATTTTAAGTAGGCAAATAGTCACTCCAGAATCATTAAACTCATCAATTAACTTATCCGTCTTTGCGGTTAATGATAATTGCAATTGACTACTCTAATCTGGCTGCTTGGTCTTAAATTGGTGTAAATAACTCAAATAAATATTTTTTTTAATACTAAATTTGAAATTTGAATTTGATTTCGATGATTAATTTAACAGTTAAGTAGGTTAGCGTGAAAAATTGTCGTTATGACAAGGGAACAGGGAGCAGGGAACAGGGAAGAGGTTTTGGGTAACTTTACTTTTCGTTACTTATGTCGGTTTTTTTCCGTTCACCTACTTATGACTATTAATCACAAAAATCATCAAAATCACAGACTGTGACTTTTTATCCTTCACGACACACCTTGGCTACCATGAATACAGCGGTGACTCTACCAACACTTGAAGTACCTCAAACACAGGAAAATTTTGGGGACCTGAAACAGCAAATAATTGTAATTTTAGACTTTGGTTCTCAATATTCTGAGTTAATTGCGCGTCGTATCCGCGAAACTCAAGTATATTCCGAAGTTCTTTCCTACCGCACCACAGCGGAACAGTTACGTCAAATTAACCCCAAAGGTATTATTCTTTCTGGTGGACCTAGTTCTGTATATAGTGACTTTGCTCCCCATTGTGACTCAGAAATTTGGAAGTTGGGAATACCAGTTCTGGGAGTGTGCTATGGTATGCAATTGATGGTTAATCAATTGGGTGGGGAAGTTACCAAAGCCGAACGAGGTGAATATGGTAAAGCATCTCTATATATAGATGATCCTACAGACTTATTAACTAATGTCGAAGAGGGTACAACTATGTGGATGAGTCATGGAGATTCAGTTACAACCGTACCTCCAGGCTTTGAAATGCTTGCCCATACCCACAATACACCTTGTGCAGCGATCGCTCATCACGACAAAAAACTTTATGGCGTACAGTTTCACCCCGAAGTCGTCCATTCTCAGGGTGGTTTAGCTTTAATTCGTAATTTTGTTTATCATATCTGTGAATGTGAACCTACTTGGACAACAGCGGCTTTTGTTGAGGAAGCTATTCAGGAAATTCGCGCCAAGGTAGGGGATAAACGGGTATTATTAGCATTGTCTGGTGGGGTAGATTCTTCTACTTTGGCCTTTCTTCTGTATAAAGCCATTGGTGAACAGTTAACCTGTGTATTTATTGACCAGGGTTTTATGCGGAAATTAGAGCCAGAAAGGTTAGTAAAGTTATTTAAAGAACAATTCCATATTCCTGTAGAATATGTCAATGCCCGTGAGCGATTTATCTCAGCTATCGCTGGAGTCACAGATCCAGAGGAGAAACGTCGGCGTATTGGACATGAATTTATCAGTGTTTTTGAGGAAACATCCAAGAATCTTGGACACTTCGACTACTTGGCTCAAGGAACACTCTATCCAGACGTGATTGAATCTGCTGATACCAATGTTGACCCCAAAACTGGGGAACGGGTAGCAGTGAAAATTAAAAGTCATCACAATGTGGGTGGTTTACCAAAGGACTTGAGATTTAAACTGGTAGAACCGCTGCGGAAACTGTTTAAAGACGAAGTTCGTAAGGTTGGTCGTTCTATTGGTTTACCAGAAGAAATTGTCCAACGTCAACCTTTTCCAGGACCGGGTTTAGCAATTCGCATTTTAGGGGAGGTCACTGCTGAACGCTTAAATATTTTGCGAGATGCTGATTTAATTGTCCGTCAAGAAATTAATCAACGCGGCTTGTATAATCAGGTTTGGCAAGCTTTTGCAGTCCTTTTACCCATTCGCAGCGTTGGAGTTATGGGTGATAAACGTACCTATGCCCATCCTATTGTCTTACGGATTGTTACCAGCGAGGATGGGATGACCGCAGACTGGGCGCGGATTCCTTATGACGTGCTAGAAGCAATTTCTAACCGCATTGTCAATGAAGTGAAAGGGGTTAATCGTGTGGTTTATGATATTACTTCTAAACCACCAGGAACTATTGAGTGGGAATAGGTAATTGGTAATAGGTGATAGGTAATTGGTAATTAATAGCTATTAGTTGCCTTTTACCTATCATTATCGCTAAAATTAAGAATTATGACGTTTTGTTGAGAATATTATGACTGCAATAGTAGAAATTTATACTTGGTCAACCTGCCCCTTTTGTCTCCGTGCTAAAAGTCTACTGAACAAAAAAGGTGTTAATTTTACTGAATATAGTATTGACGGAGATGAGGAAGCAAGAGCAAAAATGGCACAGCGAGCCAATGGTAGACGTTCTCTACCCCAAATTTTTATTAATGATAATCACATAGGTGGTTGTGACGATATACACGCTTTAGAACGTCAAGGTAAATTAGATGAGATGTTAGCATCTTAATTAAGATTAAAAGATTATGTATCATATCCCCAACTTCCTACTCTCATTTTTCTTGCTCTGAGATACATAAATGAATTTGAGAAGTCGGGGATCTTGAATATTCTTTGATGTTAAAATTCATGGATAACAGAGGTATAAAGGGTGAAACTGGCTTTTATTATTGATCCTATACATAAACTTGATCCATGTCATGATACCAGTGTGGCACTGATGGAAGCTGGGCAAATTTTGGGACATGAAATATGGATAACTCAAGCAAATTTACTGAGTGTCATTGATGGTCAAGCTTGGGCTGTATCGCAACAAGTAGAGCTTGTTCCTGTAAATTTAGTGGAGGGACGTTGGTTAGCGGTTGATAATTGGTTTAAATTAAGCCCTAGTGTTTTTATTCCTTTAGAAGAAATGGATGGCGTATTTATGCGTACAGATCCACCAATAAATGACGCTTATCTTCATGCTACCTATATTTTGGATTATATTGACCAAAATAAAACTCTAGTCATTAATAACCCCGCTGGTATTCGTAGTGCGAATGAAAAAATGTACGCACTTCAGTTTCGGGAATGTGTTCCCGAAACCATTGTTAGTGCTGATAAACAGGTGATCCGCGAGTTTGTGGTAGCCAAAGCAGCGACAATTCTCAAACCACTGGGAAATAAAGCTGGAGAAGGAATTTTATTTTTACAAGCAAGCGATCGCAATTTTAATTCTATTGTTGAACTTAGCACAGTTCATGGTCAAATTCCCGTCATGGTACAAAATTATTTACCTCAAGCGAAGGAGGGAGATAAACGGATTATCTTACTCAATGGTCTAGCTATAGGTGCGCTTAATCGTATTGCTAGTGGTAGTGATTTTCGCAATAATATGGCAACAGGTGGTACTGTCGCAAAAACTAATATCACCCCAAGAGAAGAGGAAATTTGCACTCATTTAGCCGCAAAACTCCGTCAAGATGGGTTAATTTTCGTTGGTATTGATGTCATTGGTGGCTACCTTACGGAAGTTAATGTGACAAGTCCTACCGGAGTTCGGGAAATTGATCGACTTAATGGTACTAATCTTGGTTATCAAGTAATTCAATGGGTAGAAGCGAATATTCATTTGAGGGGAAAATGAGGAATAATTTGATCAATTTCTTGCATAATTCGGAAAGTTTCTGTTAAGGAGATCACAATTTTTTGATAATGGTTAACTTCTTGGGTAGATAATTCTCGTTTAGCGTTTTTTCTGTCTTTTAACCATTTATCTAATACTTGATATCCTCCGATTTTAAATTCCCAGATATGTTGAGGAATATTGGTAAAGTAATTCTGTTTATTAACATATACTCTTTGTAATTCTGAATGATAAGTAACTTCAGTAATTTGATTATCTCCTATTTGTTGATAAGTTGTCATGAAATTATTGAGTGTATGAGATTTCATTAAATGTAAGTTAACTAATTCTTCTCCTTTGATAGCTAATGAATTAAATAGGTTTTCGTTACTGGTTAAAGGAAGACGAGGAAAATCTATTTTTAAAAACTCAGCGTATCTAGTGCGGTATATAGGACTGTGAAATATAGCATAAGCATAGTAAAAGATTTGTTCTGGTGTGGGTATTGTACCAAGTTTATCTTTGATAGCTTCTAGGAATTTTGGGGATAGGTTAGGAGTTTTTTCTAGAAAAAGATTTGTTTGTTTATTTTCTGTATTTGGGTAGATATAAAGAGGAAAAACATAAGTTGCTTCTCTACTTTTTAATGATACAGAACAATGTTCTGTGAGAATTTCTGAACAAAATATATGATGAAATCCAGATTCAACTTGTTGACGACAGGAAAGTAAAGCAATATTATTACTTTTCAACAAATGTCCCATTAATTCTTTACGACTATCTCCTCTTTCAATAATCTTATGATTATAATAAACCCAACGATTATCAAATGGTCTATAAGCATATAGTAGTAATTTTGATTCAATTTCATCTTGTTTAATATCTAACTTAGCTTTTTCTAAAGTCCAATATTCTGTATCTTTGATATTGTATTTTTGTTTTAGTTCTTCTAAATTAGTATTTATAGAAATATCATCAAAACGATTTATTAGAGTTTCTCTATCGTAGTCAACACATATATTATCTCTTCTAGTTTTTACTCCCGCAGCATAAATAGGAAAGATATCAGTCATACTCAAATCTCTTTGATATTCGTCTTCATAATCAAGATTTTTAGGTGCTAAAAAGTAATTAGGTTCAGTAGGTTTTACTTCTATCCAATCAATATTATCTAAACTTGCAGATTCTAAAAACTTATACTTATCCTCACGTCTTCCCCACAGATCATAATATAACACCTTAGCCATTTCCTTAACACCATCTCTGGATTTATAAGCAGTAGAAAAATAATCAGGTTTATCTTTTTCGCGCACAGCAATTAAAATCGCTACACCCTGTTGAATATCAAAAACATTTTGATCAACATTTCCCTCTGGAGTGGTTTCCTTTAATAAAGAATTACCATGTAAATCCATGATATATAATCTATCAAAATACCTTAACAATTCTTCCCTCATACCTCGATGAATTAAACCATTGAGATAGGAATGGTTAGTAATAAAACCAATGATACCATAGCCTTTTGGTGTTTTTTGCAGTTGATATTGAGCAAAACGAATAAATTTAATATAATCATCATCCAAAGGTTGGATATTCTTTTCTCCTTCCAGTCTCACTCTACCTTTATATAGTTCTAAAAGTTCCCCAATGTGGGTTAATTCGGTGATAGTTGTACCCGCTTTTCCGGTTTTATAAATCCGATTCCAAACTGAACCAGTATATTCAATATCTGCTAAATATCTTTCATCTTGATTTAAGACCCTTTTGCGTTTACTCGCATTTTGCGAACTCACAGAATAAGGAGGATTTCCTAATACCACAGTTACAGAAATTTCCGTTTTTACCTTTGCTGCTTGACTTGATTCTTCCGCAATTATTTGAGTAATACCAGGAATTAAATCATCTTCCTTTATTCCTGCTTCCAAAGCATTAGTTAAATAAACTTTTAATCTTTCTTCTGGTGCAAATTTATAACCCAAATCTCCTAATAATAAACCTAATTTTAAATGCGCTATGGTATAGGGAGTCATCAATAATTCAAACCCAAATAAACGCTTTAAAAGTTTTGCGTCTCTTAAAAAACTATTCCATTTATCAACACCATATTTAGCAACATTATCACGAATTTGTTTAATAACTGCATATAAAAAAGTTCCTGTTCCCGTTGCGGGGTCAAGAATTTTGACTTTGCGATTTCCTAAACCATATTCTAAATCAAAAACTTTATCTAAAAGATCATCCACAGAACGGACAATAAAATTAACTACAGGTTCAGGAGTATAATAAACACCACGACTTTTTCTTAATGAAGATTCATAAGCAGCTAAAAATGTTTCATAAAAGTGCAAAACCGGGTCTTCTGTGCGGGTTTCTCTCCCAAAGTTTTCTAAAATATTCGTCATATCAACTGTATTTAATAATTCTACCAAATTTTCAATTGATTGATGAATATTACTCACATTATCGCTATTAATAACTATGTCGAAAAAACCTTTTAAAAAAGGGATTTTATCAGTAATGTAAATACCGGCTGTTGTCCGATTAAATGCAAATTGTCCAGGATTTTGTACATGACCAATTTTTGCAGTAAATAACCCATAAGCGATAGTTTGAGCGTACATATCTGCAAATTTATCATTATCTATATCTAAAAGTAGTAGTTTTTTAAATGTCTCTTTTAGACGATTTAATTCTTCTGTGGTTGTTTCTATTTCTAAAGATGATTGAATTGCGTTTCTAATGGTTTTAGTATAAGCTGCCATTTCTTTAGCCAAATCGTAATAATTATTAATATCTTTGGCTTTTTGATTCAGAAATGATTGTAATAATTCTCTAATTGGTTGTAAATCATTAATTACAATAATTTTACCTGATTTTAAATCAGCTAGTTTAGCAGTTTTTTCACATTCTCCGTTTACATACCAATGAAATTCTAGATAATTAGTTAAAATCAAATTGTCACCAATATTTGATTCTAAATAACGTTTGAGTTGTGGTGTTTTTTCGATTTTAGTTAAATCAATATTAATATCTTTAGCTTCTATATATCCTAAAATCCGATCATTTTTTCTGATAGTTAAATCGGGTATTCCTGCTTGATTACCTTTTTCTTTAACTATGGTGTTAATACCGATTTCTAAACTTTCTATTAAACTTTGTAAACTGGAATAGTGACTACGTTCTCCACCGCGTTGGCTATTTTCTTGTAGATCTTGGATGTAGTTATTGATGTTGTTATTAAAGTCGGACATAATGTTTATGAAATTGTCAGAATTTAGGAGGTTTAATCAAGCTACAATAGGTGCAAGATCCCCGTTTTTTCTTTAATGAAATCAATGAATGCTGAATCAATACTACAGCCTTTTCCGCTCTGATGAGGTACAAAGTTGAATCATGAAACTTTTGTGGTGCGGGCATCTTGCCCGCTAGATATGTACCTCATAACACCAGTAAGTGCTGTAAAATTCGGGGATCTGGTTTTCCTATTCAGGGTTAAAGATTATAAAACCACAAGTTTAGAGAGAAATTCCAAGAATAATTTGAAATGAAAATTTGGTTTATTAACATATCTTTAGTCGCAATAAAGAACGAAAATATAGACATTACACAATTCTTATTGAGAACAAAAAATTGTCTATAGCAATGTAAACCTTTCTTAATAAAGGTTTATTGAGATTTTGGTGTGTTACCAATCCTGACAACTTGAACTAGTTTCTGGGTGGTGTCCGTCGTCTTTGTAGAAAGTCAGGAATATCCAAAGAGGGTTTTTCCTTTGGTGGTTCTGCAACTGGGGGGGGATTATTAACAGGTGGTTGTAGTGGTGCAGGTCTTCTGGTAGTAGTAGGAGTGGGAGTAGGTGTAACCACTCTGGGAGTAACGATAGTTTGCGCTGAAGGGGTTTGAATTTCCCCAGTAAAGCCAGTAGCAATCACAGTAATTCTCACTTCTCCCTGGAGTCTGTCATCAATTACCGCTCCAAAAATAATATTGGCATTAGGATCAACCACTTCATAGATTGTTTCCGCAGCAGCATTCACTTCATGAAGAGTTAAATCACTACCACCAGTAATATTAAACACAACTCCTCTAGCACCTTCAATAGAACATTCTAGCAAAGGTGAAGAAATTGCAGCGATCGCTGCCTCTCTAGCTCTAGATTTACCTGAACTTACACCAATACCCATCAAAGCCGATCCTGCATCAGCCATAACAGCCCGCACATCAGCAAAGTCAACATTTACTAAACCAGGAATAGTAATAATATCAGAAATACCCTGCACACCTTGACGTAACACATCATCGGCATAGCGGAAAGCTTCTTGGACAGGAGTTTGTTCAGGAATCACCTCCAAGAGCTTATTATTAGGAATAATAATTAAAGTATCAACTCGACTTTTCAAGCCTTCAATTCCCTGTTCCGCTTGGCTGGTGCGTCTGCGTCCTTCAAAGATAAACGGCCGAGTCACCACACCAACAGTCAGAGCGCCCATTTCCTTAGCTACTTCCGCCACAATTGGGGCAGCGCCTGTACCAGTTCCCCCACCCATACCAGCAGTAATAAATACCAAGTCTGCACCATCTAAAGCAGTAGCAATTTCATCACGAGATTCCTCCGCTGCCTTTTGACCAATAGCGGGATTTCCTCCTGCACCCAAACCTCTAGTTAGCTTTTGCCCAATTTGTAAACGACTAGGAGCGCCGGCTAAAGTTAAAGCTTGAGCATCAGTATTGATTGACCAAAACTCTACTCCAGACACATCAGACTCAATCATGCGGTTGACAGCATTACCACCACCACCACCGACACCAATCACCTTGATGTTAGCAACACGACCCGGAACAATTTCACCAATACTCCTACTTTCAGTAGAAATTCTCTTATGATCTTGACCTTGGGTGAAGTTTAAAGAAGAATTATTAAAAGGATTCGTGGCGTTAACTGCTAGAGAGAATCCTGGCTGGTTTCCGGCTTGAGAGTTATAGATTAGCCCTTGGTTATTATCAAGTGTCATTGGATTTGCGAAGGATAGATAAACGACTTTTATCGGTGTGATTTACTTAACAGTCAACTATATTTTGACGTTGCCAGAATTTATTGGCATCATATTTTATTGTTTTTACTATTTACCAGCCTACCATGATGTTGTAGGCTATATCTAGTAATTTTTCGCTGATTCAGGCATAAAATTTAACTTTGACAGAAACAACAAAAGCCACTGTCTAAAGTGAAATACTTGCTGTAAAATGGTCATGGTATTTTTAGAGCGGCTAGTAGTTTTGATTACTGCTGTATAAATTCTTTTGGTTTTACTGGCTCTTGTATTGGTGGATTTGTGAAATAAAATAATTAGCTGTACAGTATATAATACTAAACGCTAATGTGGCTAACTCTCCCCTATTCCTCAAAAGTATAGTTCCAAAAAACCATAGATGTTTATTTATCTCATGCCTATCTCTAGGCATAAATCTACTGGCACTACTTCACATAGAATATTTGACTGGTTACTGAGCTTTGCGATAGACTTTAGTCCTACCAATAATTTTTAATCACCTCCTCATGTCTTTTCAGAATATTTTTCAGATATTGATTTGACAACCCTGACCATGATTTTTTAACTAATGGCTGCAAAATCGTACATCTATATGTATAATACATACGAATTTGCCAATTTGCCAAAATATAAAATTAGTCACGTCAGTTTAATTCGAGAAAATGTCAGTATTCAGAGATTTAGGATTGGTTTTGTATTCAGTTGTGCCGATTTTTTGATATCTAAGTCTGATTTTTTTTGATTCACCTGTACTAATGGCATGGCAGGATTTTTTAGATCGATATAATCCATATTACTAGGATTAAATTGAGTCTTTAAATGGCGCATTTGCTCAAGTACCCGAATTTGTTCAGGTAATTTGTTGCTAGGGCTACCCAAATGCACAATTCCTAATTCAGTCGTCAAAATTAAATTTGTGGGATCTTGAAAATCAATTTCCGTCACCTTGAGAGAACTTTGACGAATAGCTTCATAAAGTTGAGTCCAGAATGGCCTATATTGTGCGGGAGAACCAATCACCATCATCTGGGGTAATTCCCTTTGAGGATTCATTGACATATACTTAGCCATGGGCATCCAGATCCCACTAGCATCTAGTAAACCCAGTTCACTTTGCTTATGAGCCGTACTGTTGTTTTGTACACAAGGCTTAACATCAGCAGACTTGCCCGGAGCAGAAGGCGCAGCTGTGCAACTAGTGGCGGGTTGCTTTTTACGTATTTGGGCTATGGCCACAGGAACTCGTTCCTGGATTTCAATAATTAAACCAGGTGGAAACAAACGACGACTAACGGTGGCTTGGGCAATATTTGGTTGTTTTTTTAAAGAGTCGGCAATTAGGGAAGGTTCAATTCGCCATAAAGACTGAGGGGAGGATAATCCTAACAGTGAATAAATATCCTTTTGAGCCGGCTCGATTTTGGCACCAGATTTTATAACTATTTGCTGGGAATCCTTTAATACCCACATTGGTTGAATTGCCACCCATAACAAGGCCGAGGCCATTCCAGTTACGGCAACTGTTCGCCAAATAGTCTGAATAACTTTGATTTGTCGCTGACGGCGTAATTTCTGCCGACGTTGAGCTAAATTTGTCCGAGAAACCGATAATATTCCAGCCATTTGCACTCCTTGTCAATTACAATCGAATTTATTTTGTATATTGAGTTCACTTATACCAGCAATCACATCTATGCCATATAGTGGGCATTTTCCAGAAAATTAGCTTTTGCCAACAGTATCAGCCGGCAGACAATTCTTTACAGCCTTTGGTTTCATAAAGCTACATTAATTTACATTAAATTACATGATAATTTTACTCTCAGTAGAGAGGGGCAGAAAACCACAGTTTCTAAAGAAAAGTAACATTTCCCTCTTGCCTCTTCCCCTTTCCCTCTTCACAACAACAAATTTTAACGCTAATCTATTCTGAGGATTGAAAAACATCATGACTGTGGTTGGGAGAAGTATCTTCATCACTAGCTGACTGCGACAAATTCACTAACAAAGCTTGTATTCGCATTCGGGCGATATAAGGCCAACCTCCCTCTGACTCGATATTTCTGAGCAATGAGTACAGTCTTTGGCGATTATCGGGCAAATTTTCCTGAAACACTCCATCCCGAATTTCTCTGTGCAATTGTTCTAAATGACGTAACACAGCCAATATAGCAATTACATCCCCCTCGCAGGTTTCAGCTACATTTTTTACCGCGTTAGAAATCGCCTGTAGTTGCCAGGATAAATCCTCACAGGCTAAATTTTGATCATGCTCCATAAAAGGTTCTACTCCATAAAACTAATAGGATACTGGAAAAGTTATGCAACTGGCACAATATCCTCATAAACCTAAAATAGGCGTATATCTTTCTGGCTATTCTCAGGTAACAAGAATCCTTGGTGGTAAGGTAGAGAAAGCTTTTCCATAATCTGTGCTGTATTACGGCAGGATTTAATCACTAGAGTGCTTTGATTTTGAGTTAAAAAAAGTCGTATGATCTGGCTAATTTCCTTATCCAAATACCTTTATTGTATGTACTGGCAACACATACATAATCGCAAATGGATGCGGTTCACTGCTTAGTCTATGGTTTGAATTCTAGACTCAGAAACGCAATGCGTTTAAGTACGTTTAGTAAAGCAGTTTGACAACTTAGATATTAATTTTTGAGATTGAGGTTGACCATGAGGTATCGCGCTTTAATTGTTGCTTTCTTCGCTCTATGCTTGGGACTAATCACTGCTTGTAGTGATGCACCCTCTACCAGCGTGAGTGATGTACTTACCTATGAACAAATTCGCGGCACTGGGTTGGCGAACAAATGCCCCCAACTAGCAGAAACTAGCCGTGGTTCTATTGCAGTTGATCCTAACGTAACATATTCTATCAAAGAACTTTGTTTAGAACCAACTAATTTCTTTGTTAAAGAAGAACCTGCTAACAAACGTCAAGAAGCAGAATTTGTCCCTGGTAAAGTTATGACCAGATATACTTCTAGCATTGACCAAGTACAAGGTAAGCTAACCGTCAACTCAGATAATAGCTTGACTTTTACAGAAGAAGATGGTCTTGACTTCCAAGCTATCACCGTTAAGCTTCCCGGTGGTGAATTAGTGCCTTTCTTATTTACCATCAAAAATTTAGTCGCACAAACACAACCTAATTTAAGTAGCATCAATACATCCACTGACTTTGAAGGAACTTTTAAGGTCCCTTCCTATCGTGGTGCTGCTTTCTTAGATCCTAAAGGTCGTGGTGTTGTTAGTGGCTATGATAATGCCGTGGCTTTACCAGCCCAAGCTGATGATGAAGAATTAACCCGTACTAACGTCAAGCGGGCAGAAGTTCTCAAGGGCAAAATTTCTTTGCAGGTAGCCAAAGTTGATAACACTTCCGGTGAAATCGCTGGGACTTTTGAAAGTGAACAACCTTCTGATACAGATTTGGGCGCGGGTGAACCTAAAGAAGTGAAGATTCGTGGTTTGTTCTACGGTCGGATTGAGCCTCGTGCCTAAATTACTGATTAAATATTTATACAACATCATGGAAGTGTAAAAATATATCCAGATTTTGGTAAATTAGTACCCTAATATACATCCATGATGTATACAAAATAAATTTTGGAGAATAGGCATCTTGCCTAGCCTACCGAGGAATTTATTTGTGGAATTCCCTTGACCAAGAAGCACATTACTAACAACGTGCTGCTTGGTTTTTTTTGGAAACTAGGGGATAGAGCTTTGTCATACAATATAAACAAAAGTAATCACAGTTTCAGGCTAATAATTATTAAATCTTCTCAAATTCTCCAGAAATATAAGTAAATCTCATCGTTAATTAATTTAATTGAGTACAATTCCGGTTTATTATTTAACTGTTAATTGTATATTTTCGTTCCCTAACAGTTGTTTAACCAACTACCGAACACACTCAACTTAATTGAGTAAAAAACACTAAAGCACTTTTACTAATATTAATTGTGCGAAATAAACCATTGAAGACAATTTTACACAGCCAATATTTCCTTTCATAGAGGTTCATATAACCTATCTAAACGGCTATTTGAATATAGTTCTGATGTCTAGAACAAGGAAAGGGTTAATCAACAGATTCCAAATTCACTTAAAAACTCAAATTTTATGTCTAATATAGCCACCGACGAACTAAAACATCAAATTTCACAGTTGTTACGAGAGTACCAGCAGTCCCGCTCGGAAAAAGTTCGTAATCAATTGGTGGAACTTAATTTTGGACTAGTGAGAAAAGAAGCTTATTATTGGGTTAATCAGTGCCATGAAAGCTATGAGGATCTGCTACAGGTAGGTTCTATAGGCTTAATTAAGGCAATTGAGAAATTTGAACTTTCTTTGGGAAATGCTTTTAGTTCCTATGCCATGCCCTACATTCGTGGTGAAATTCAACACTATTTACGAGATAAAAGTGTCACCCTAAAAATACCCAGGCACTGGCTAGAAATCCAACAAAAAGCTGTCGCGGTTTGTCGGTCTGTGAGCGAGGAATATCATCGTCAACCGACGGATCAGGAATTAGCGGCTGCATTGAAAATTTCTCTAAGTGAATGGCAAGAAATTAAATTAGCATTGATTAACCGCACACCCTTGAGTCTAGATGTACCTATAAAAGATGGAGAAGAAGATTCTAGTTGTTTGGGTGAATTAGTTCCAGACCCCAAGTATCGCAGTTTCCAATTAGCCCAAGAAGATCAAATTCTTTTACAACAAGCCCTGGTTAAGTTAGAAAAACTGACTCGTGAAGTTGTTGAGTATGTTTTTTTTCATGAGTTCACCCAAAAAGAGGTAGCACAGCTTCTAAATATTAGTGTTGTAACAGTTTCCAGGCGGGTTAAGAAGGGGTTAGAATTGTTGAAAAATATCATGGATGACGGGTAAAGTTAATTGTTAATTTTAGTTGATGCTGGTAACATAACAAATGTTAGTTGAGACCACGCACTTAATCAATCTGGTGAAGTTTTTATATTGTTTAGCTACATTCAGTGCTTTATGTCTGAGTATCTTGAAGAACTAAGTTCAAGCCATTCACGCCATAAACGAACCTTCCTATAGTTTTTAAGAGAAGTTAATGATTACAAATTCAGATATTACAGCCACAGCTATTGCAGCCGCAACTATTTTAACAACCTTATCGCTGACTGGATGTACGATAGGTGAAACGCCCACTAGCACTAATACTGCTAGTCCTCAACCAACTACCCAGCAGATAACACAACCACAATCTTTAGAGTTGGCTTTGAATAATCCCATGGTGTCTGCTAGACCGGTCACGAATCGTGAATCTGTTGGCACTTTGATTCCACCGACTAAAGGTGCAGAACGATTGCTGGTCATACAAAAAGGACGAACAGACCCCTTTGGGCAAATTGTGGAATCAAGGACAAAAATCCCAGTTCCTACATTATTGCCCTTACCTACTATAATCAAACAACAACCAATGAATATAACGGCCAAGTCGGCAAAACTAAGTCCAATGAGGCAAAAACCGACACCAAAGACCGTACTGGCTAGTAAATCGGTTGCTAAACCAGTAACTAAAGTAGTCGCGTTAATATCCAAGTCGGCACAACCAAGGCCAATGAAGCAAAAACCGACAAAAAAAACCATTCTACCACTAGCGCCACAGCCGAAAATAGCTAGAGCAGTTGTTGTGACTGGTATAGTTTTGATTGGTGAAGTACCCCAAGCAATTATTAAAGCACCGAATGAGCCAACCAGTAGATATGTACAACCGGGACAAAGACTGATGAATGGCGTATTAGTGAAACGTATTGAAATGCGTCAAGGGAGTAATCCCACCGTAATTTTAGAAGAGTATGGGATTGAAGTTGTCAAACAGGTGGGAGAAAAACCTGTGGAAGAATCTAAACCTTTAACTAAAGCATCTGTTAGTAATTATATTGTGGTGCAAAAGCCGCACAGAGATTTATAGATATGGAAATACAAGAGAAAATAGAATTTCCTGGTTTACCTTTGGCGGTATATCGAGAAATAGCAGCCCATCTAAATCAGTTAGCAGGGGTAGAAGTGGGATTAATTTCTCAAACATCTTTAGAGTTTGATTATAACGAAAGTCAAATTGCTGGTTTATGGATTTCGTGGCTACCAAACGCTCATGAGGAAGATAAAAAAAGATTTAAGCAAATAGTAGGTTACTATCAAAACCGCTAAATCGCATTTTTTAGTAACTTCTGTTAAAAATCTTGATGATTTAGCAAATTGGGGAAGATTTTGCAGTAAGCTCAATTTGAATTGTAGTCAGACTTTACAGGACTTTATCATCATGTCAAGTTCATTTTTGCCCACTGTGTTGGCTTATTCCTCCTTTTTGCCTTCTATTTTCGTTCCTCTCACCGGCTTAGTTTTACCAGCAGTAATTTTCGCATTTTTGTTTTCATACATTGAAAGTGAAGATATTGCTTAATTAGGCTATGGGTAATTGGTTACTTAGTTTTTACGCTAATTACCTATTTAGAAACTAACAAAACCGCCTATCTCTATGAGGTAGGCGGTTTTTATGATAATTTCTGAAGCAGGATTTCAAAAATGATGATCAAGCAAAAATTTAGTCTTTTGTATTTTTAATTGCTGCCTTTTTTCCGGTAGCATTACATTGAAGAACCAATTCCTGCGTAAGATCCATAAAAGAAGATACCTACAACAGTGATGACACCTAAACCTGCGATCGTAGCGACGACCCACAGGGGAATTCTTCCACTTCCAGACACAGTTTTTTCCTCACTTACAAAAATTGTCAGTTGTCATTCGTCAGTTGTCATTCGTCAGTTGTCAGTTGAGAATTTTCTCCCACCTGTTACCTAACTAGCAACTGACGTTAAAAAGCCCAGTTAGTTAAAGAAGTAACTGGAAAATAAAATTCCCAGTACGAAGACCAAGAGTAGTCCTAGATAGAGAGAGGTACGGTTTAATTCAACTGGTTGTTGATTAGGATTAGGCGTTCTTTCCATGATTAACTCCTAGCGTTGAATAAATTGCATTGAAGCGATCGCGCCCAAAAAGAATACAGTAGGGACAGCTAGGGTATGAACCGCAAGCCATCTGACTGTAAAAATGGGATAGGTAACTGGTTGATTGATGTTATTACCGCTAGCCATGATGTCAAATTACTTTCCAATAAAGGTTTCTACTTGTTGTTTTGCTTCAAAACGGTTTTTCACAATTGGTACTTCTTGACGAACCTGAGTAAAATACTCATTAGGACGTGGTGTACCAAAAACATCATAAGCCAGACCAGTGCTGACAAATAACCAACCGGCGACAAATAGTGCGGGGATGGTGATGCTGTGAATTACCCAGTAACGAATACTGGTAACAATGTCAGAAAACGGACGTTCTCCAGTGGTACCTGCCATTTATTTCACTCCCTTCTCAAAAACGATGATTAAGTTTATTATCCTACAAAGTTGAGACTTGAGTTACATACCACAGTTGAGTTGGGTGTAATTAAGCTGCTGGGGCTGCTGTTGGCTCTGCTTTGGGGTTATATTTGAGTAAAACGCCGCGATCGCCAATTATAAAACCTTGATCGGGCTTAAAGAACACAATTTTGTAAAAATTAGCGGCTACTTTTTCTACATCACGGTCTTTTGTCCAGGTTTTCCCACCATCAGCACTGCTGAGTAAATTACCACTACCACCGCCAACCCAAATTTCATCAGGTGTGCGATAAGCCAAATCCAGTAAACCCCAACTTGTGGACAACTCTGGATATGTCGGCTCTAGCCACTCTTCTGTTTTAGTAGGATCACTGAATTGAACCTGTCCACCTCGTGCTAATAACCACAATTGTCCATCCTGAGTAAAACCCATATTTTCCAAACGACGGGAACTATTGCGGTTATGGGGTTGCCAAGCATTTTGACCAGGCTCCCAAGTCGAGTAAAAACTACCCTTAGCAGAAACAGCGATATACTTACCATCAGGGGATCGCTCGATGTTACGTACTACACCAAATGCTGCTTCCAGATTAGCTTTCCAATTTTGACCACCATCTGTAGTTTGGTAAATTGCCCCCAAATCGGTGGCCATTTCCGCCGTATTTGCACCTATGGCTGTAATAGCAATGGGGCTACCGGGTAACTTTTCGCTTAAAGCGATTCGTGACCAAGACTTACCCTCATCAGTAGTATGGAGTAGGAGAGAAGGTTCTCCAGCAATCCAGCCCTCTTGACCGGCAAAACTGACAGAGTTAAAACGGTATCTAGGATCATCCAATTCTAATTTTAGCGGTTGCCAAGTCTCACCACCATCATTAGTTTCCAAAAGAGTGGCATTACCACCCACTAAATAACCATGTTGAGAATTATCAACAAAACCAATATCGAGCAATTTCGACTTTGTTGGTACATTAATCACCTGCCAGGGATTGTAGCTAATAGAAGGAACACTACTACACCCGATACAGGCCATAACTACTATTAACGCGGCAAAAAATCCTTGCCACTTTTTCACAATTGATTGCATCAGTATTACTGAGGTTTTCCAGTTCAGGTTAAATGAGATTTGCGCTGCGGTAAATCAAGATAGCGGTTTTTACTGTAGTCCGTAGAGACTAATAAAAAACAAGAAGCCAAGGGCTAAAGCCCCAAAAATCAAAATGTTCTTTTGAGTTGGTGTGAGAGTATTAACACCTAAACCGTAACCTAAGTTTTCCTTAAAACCAGAGGCCGTACCTACTGGTCCAATATTCGCAAAAGCAGTTTTCTTAGCTATACAAACTGGACAGCGCCAATTTGCGGGTAGTTCTGCAAAAACTGTTCCGGGGGGAATATTGCTTTTGTCGTCTCCCTTCTCAGGTTCATAAACGTAACCGCAAGAACGACACTCGTAGCGGTCTAATACTGGAGTTTCCACAGCTTGTTCAGCTTGTTCACTCATGGCTTATAGTCTCGCTTCAGGGGAATTATTAAATATACGTTACAAATTATGACATAATTGCCGGAGTTTTCTATCACTCATTAAAAGGATTTCAATAGAATCAGGGGATGTAAATACAAATTCGGGAAAGCCCTAAAAGATATAATGTAAAAGAACATTATCCATATATTGCAGTCAACAGTTATCAGGAAACACCTATCAAACTATAAATCTGATAACTGATAGCTTATCCCCTTACACCATTAGCGGTAGAAACCCATTGTGTTTGTTCTTAGCGGTTACGAGTATCTTCTAGGCTTTTTCATCTTGTGTAGCCTAGTTCCAGTTCTAGCACTGTCAGCCTCAAAAATCCTGAGACCCGTTAGTACAAGTCTAGAAAAACGGACTACTTACGAATGCGGACTAGAACCCATTGGCGGAGCTTGGATTCAGTTCAACATTCGCTACTATATGTTCGCCCTGGTCTTCGTTGTTTTTGACGTAGAAACAGTATTTTTGTATCCTTGGGCCGTTGCTTTTAACCGCCTGGGTTTATTGGCATTTATCGAAGCCCTAATCTTTATTTCGATACTCATCATCGCCTTAGTTTACGCATGGCGTAAAGGAGCTTTAGAATGGTCGTAAATTCTAATATTACCACCCCAGACAAAGAGCAAATCATCAACCCCATTCAACGCCCTACAGTCACCCATGAACTGTCAGAAAACGTCATTTTAACTACCGTTGATGACCTTTACAACTGGGCGCGGCTTTCTAGTTTGTGGCCTTTACTATTCGGTACAGCTTGCTGCTTCATCGAATTTGCGGCTTTAATCGGCTCTCGTTTTGACTTTGACCGTTTTGGGTTAATTCCTCGTTGCAGCCCCCGCCAAGCCGATTTACTCATCACTGCGGGAACAATTACCATGAAGATGGCACCCCAATTAGTGCGTCTTTATGAACAAATGCCCGAACCTAAGTATGTAATTGCCATGGGTGCTTGTACAATTACTGGAGGGATGTTTAGCGTTGACTCACCCACAGCAGTACGTGGAGTGGATAAGCTAATTCCCGTAGATGTATATTTACCTGGTTGTCCGCCTCGTCCTGAAGCGATTATTGACGCAATTATTAAACTGCGGAAAAAAATCGCTAACGATTCTATGCAAGAACGGGATAACATCAAGCAAGTTCACCGTTACTACAGTACAACTCATAATCTGAAGCCAGTTCCCGAAATCTTAACTGGTAAGTATATGCAGTCAGAAACCCGTTTCAATCCTCCCAAAGAATTGACAGAAGCAATTGGTATGGCTGTACCCCCAGCTTTGTTGACAGCAAAGACCCAGAAGGAGGAACAAGCGCGTGGCTGAAGAATCTAAACCAGTTCCCGCAGCAGAAGCGTCTCTAGTCAAAGCCGGTAAAATTTCCCAATGGTTGACGGAAAATGGCTTTTTCCATGAGTTTTTAGAACTTGATGCTAACGGAGTAGAGATCATTAAAGTCCCTGCAAGTTTTCTACTACCCATTTCTACAGCTTTGTATGCTTATGGGTTTAATTATCTCCAGTTTCAGGGGGGTATTGACTTGGGAGCGGGAGAAGACTTAGTAAGTGTTTATCATTTACTCAAAGTTAGCGATAATGCTGACCGTCCTGAAGAAATCAGGGTAAAAGTATTTTTACCGAGGGAAAATCCCGTTGTACCTTCAGTTTACTGGATTTGGAAAACAGCGGACTGGCAAGAACGGGAAAGCTATGATATGTATGGTATCTTCTATGAAGGTCATCCTAACTTAAAGCGGATTTTGATGCCAGAAGATTGGGTAGGTTGGCCTTTGCGGAAAGATTACATCTCACCTGATTTTTACGAGTTACAAAACGCTTATTAAGCATTGCTGGAATTGAGTTTTCAGTAGTAACAATTAACCCCTTTCCATTCCTGGAGGGGGTTTTTAAATCTTTTATGGAACAATTTTGATCATAAACGCAAGATAAAAATCATAAATGTTGGGTTTCGTTACCTCAACCCAACCTACTTAAAGTTTATTAAACAAAATTTATTAAAAATCTAACTCTATTTGATTCACTCTTACTTCTTTTTGTTTTTCCGCACTTTTGAGAACTTCATAACTTAAACGAATATTTAATCTTTGTTGATCTTCAATTATCTCTTTAATGGTGACGATTTGGATTTTGTCGCAAGTATGACTCATGTATTTACTCTGATAAAAACCAGCAGATTTTGCGGTTTTTAGCATATCTTTAGTAGGTTCTTCTAGGGTGATAAATATGGCTAGACTAGCAGTTTCTAGGGTCATTGTTCCTAGTAAATCTCGGATATCTCCCGATTTAACTTTACCAGATTTAACTTGAAAAATTATCTTTTCTGGGTCATTTTTATCACCTTGAAAATAAACAATTCCATCTATACCTTTATCTGCACCTTTTTTAGCGTTAATGACTGCTTTATTATTAGTATAAGTTAAAATTGCCCATTTTTCAAATTCTTTACGAGTGCGATCATCTGTTTTATTTGCTAATGCTCTTGCACTTTCTATATCTTTAGGAATACCATGAAGTTTAATGGTTTTTAAAACTCCTGGAAAACTATCTTCTAATCTTTTTAAGATTAAGCTAATGCTTTGATAGGTAATATCAATTCCTATCCATTGTCTATCTAATTTTTGGCACACTGCGACGGTTGTACCACATCCACAATAGGCATCTAATACTATATCATTTTCGTTAGAACTGGCTTTAATTATTCTTTCTAATAATGCTTCTGGTTTTTGTGTTGGGTATCCTAAACGTTCTGTTGCTGACGGATTAATTGCTTGTATATCTATCCATACATCCATAGGTGTTAATCCTTCATCTAAATACCAACGATATTGTTTTCCACTTTTTCGAGGTGAAAAATCTTCATAATATTCTCTACCATCTTCATCTACACCATATTTTAAATGTGCTGTGCCTATTTTTCTTGGTATTGAAATTTCATTTCTATTAAACAAATAATTTTTGGTTTTAGAATACCATAAAATAACATCATGTTTTCTTAAAAATCTTGATTTTCCTTTTCCTCCGGTGTTATAACTCCAAATAATTTCATTCTGAAACTCTCCTCTCTGAGAACAAAAGACACCATCTAAAATCAACTTTAAATAATGACTCGCAGTGGGATCACAATGTAAATAAAAACTCCCCGTAGGTTTCAAAACGCGATGAATTTCTGTTATCCTTAAAGTCATACTCACCAAATAAGCCAGTAAACTTCCTTTTCCTAAAACATTACTCAAACCTGTAATTAAAGCAATACATTGTTGAGTAAATAAACCATGATAATTAATGAGGATTTCATTTATTCCATGAATAGCGTGATCATCCCATTCCCAAGTGTCAATAAATGCTTGCGCTTGTGCTTTATCTTCTGCACCGATATTATTATAAATTTGATTGTAATTCCGTTTAGAATTAAAGGGAGGATCAATATAACATAAGTCCACAGACTCATCTTTTATGTAACGTCTTAAAACTTCTAAATTGTCCCCATAATAAAGTTGGTTAACCATTGTTTTTACACAATTATTTTTGCTTCAATTACCCCTGATTAATCAGTTTTATACTAAATGACTTTTTTGTCATGTCAGAAAATGCTTGATATTACCTGATGTTTTGTTACAGAATATTAAAAAAATACCTGAAAATACCTGATAAATTGCCAACAAATTGAGTTATAATGGCTAAAAATATTACCTAAGCTCGGTTTTATGAATGTTACAGAAATTTTACAATTTGTTGATCACCTAGTATTTACACAGACTGATAAACATTTAGATGATTTACAAAAAAAGATTATTGAGGAACTATTTAATGGTAAAACCTATAGACAAATTGCCAGTATTTATGATTATGATGAGGGTTATATTGGTGACGAAAGTAGGAAGTTATTTAAAATGTTATCGGACGGTTTAGGTCAAGAGGTTAATAAATCTAATTTTTGTTGGACTATAGAAAGAGTTATAAACTCTAAAATTGTTAGCTTTGGAAATAATAATATTAATTGTTATTCTCATCTTCAAAAATCAAATCATTATCCAGAAGATCATAATACAAAACAATCTAAATCTTATTACCATGATTTAACCGTATCTCCTAAAATTACTCGTTTTTATGGACGAGAAAAAGAATTAGAATTGATATTTAAGTTTATCGTCAATCTAAACACTCATTTAATCTCCATATTAGGATTACCTGGAATTGGTAAAACTAGCCTTGTCAAAAGATTTGTTGATTTAAACTTAGATAAATTTGCGGTCATTATTTGGAGAACTTTAAAATTTCCTAAATCCCTAAATTTACTCATTGATGATTTATTAAATGTTTGTCAACAGCAAGCTAAACAACCTATAGATGATAAATTAAAACAGTTATTTGATATATTTATAAATCAGAAATGTTTAATTATTTTAGATGATTTAGAAAATATTTTTATGAATCGTCAATTTGCTGGAAAATATAAACCTGAATATCAAGACTATCAAATCTTTTTGCAAATGATCACAGAAATTGAACATCAAAGCTGTTTAATTCTCATTAGTCAGGAAAAATGTCAAGAAATGATATCCTTAGACCAGGAAATTTACCCAATTCACTCCCTAGAATTATCAGGGTTAAATCATGTAGATATTTTACAAAATACAGGCTTAAAAAATCAGGAAAATTGGTTAGAATTGATTAAACTATATGAAAGTTATCCTAAATATTTACAGTATATTAGTATCCTGATTAAAGATGTATTTCAGGGTGAAGTATCAGAATTTCTCAAAGAAAATATTTTAATTTTAACAGCGGACTTTAAAACCGAGTTTGATTCAATATGGTTGAGATTATCTGATATTGAAAAAGAGATATTATTAAAAATCAGTCAAAATCATCAACCCATATCTAGAGACGAGATCAAAAAGTGCTTATCATTGTCATCAATAGATATAATAAACGGGTTACAATCATTAACAAGAAGATTTTTATTAACCAAGTTAGAAAATGATGAAAAATTATTTACTATATTCCCCATATTTAAAGAATACTTGAGAGTTTATCATTAAGAAATTAATTCAGGATTTATGCAACTGGCACATTGGTAAGGTGCGTCAGATACAGCAAGTTCAGCGTGAAGTACACCCTGTGAATTTAGGTGTAGAGACGTTCCATGGAACGTCTCTACAAGGGTTTTGAAATCATCAAAAATCATTTTCATACCTCAAATCAGCAACGCCTTTTGGTGTGACACTTGCGTAAGTCCTATAACTGTAAGGTGGGTTTTGTCTGTGTAGACGGGATTTCTAAAATTGGTTAAACTAGAATTTACAACCTGAATACAGGAAAACCCCATCATGATCATTGCTACCCAAGCCTACCAAATCACTTGGGAAAAACTACCCGATGATTATATTCTCCCAGATGATCCAGTGGACAATATCTACCAACCAACCCAAGCCACAGCCCTGACAGAAAGCCTCCAACTAGCCGGTAAACTTCCCCCTAATTGTCTCACACCGACTAACTACGCCATCTGTGCCACCGTAAATGGCAAAATTGTCATTAAAGCCCCTGATTGGGCTTATATACCGGAAATTCGGGTAACTAAAAAAGAAGTCTTTCGTAGTTATACACCCCAACTACAGGGAGATATTCCGGTTATTGTTATGGAATTTATTTCTGATACAGACGGAACAGAATATTCCAGTAAACCAACCTATCCACCTGGAAAATGGTTTTTTTATGAAAAAATCTTAAAAGTCCCAAATTATGCTATTTTTGAACCAGATAGCGGTAGTTTAGAGTTTTATAAGTTAAACTCTAATACAGGTTTGTACACTTTGCAGAATCCTCATGAAAACCAACGTTACTGGATAGAAGAAATGAATCTTTATCTTGGTATATGGGAAGGTACAAGAGAAAACTTAACTGCTAAATGGTTAAGGTTGTGGGACGAACAGGGAAATTTATTGTTGTGGAGTTCAGAATTAGTAGCACAAAAACAACAAGAAATTGAACAAGAAAAACAACGTGCGGAACAAGAAAAACAACGTGCGGACAAACTAGCAGCCCAATTAAAAGCATTAGGTATCGAACCAGAAAATTAAAAGTAGGGTGGGTAATACCCACCATATAATTAACCACCAATTACTGCAATACAATCAATTTCTACCAGCACATTTTTAGGTAAACGCGACACTTCTACACAGGCACGCGCTGGGGCTGTATCCTCAGAAAAATATTTTGCATAAACCGCATTTACAGCAGCAAAATCATTCATATCAGCTAAAAATACACCGGTTTTGACCACATCTGCAAATGTAGCTCCTGCTTGTGTCAAAATAGCCTCAATATTGCTCATTACCTGTTCCGTTTGCTTAACTACATCTTCCGTATAAACAACATCACCTAAACGAGGATCTATAGCAATTTGTCCAGCCACAAACAACATTTGTCCAGAAGCGAGAATTGCTTGATTATATGGTCCAACAGGTGCAGGTGCTTTATCAGTACGAATTACTTCACGAGTCATAATATCTATCTCTTTTGGCTCTTTAATGAAAAGTGTTTCTGATTTACCCATTTGACATTATCGCACCTGTGAGGTCAGTATTTTGCCGAAGATTGCACCAGGGAATAAGAGCACAAATAGTATAAAACATAGTATAAAAAAATTCTCAACACCAAAAGAGAAAACTGATAACTAAAAATCATTTTTTCTTCACTTCCTCTCTTTATTCGTGACCTTCGTTCCTTCGTGGTTAATTTCTCTGACCTATCGTGATCAAAACGCAAATTACTTAGATATACTTATGGATATGTTTAATAGATGTTTAGTAAATGTTTAATATATATGGGCGGACATATTCCCACTATAAATATATAATAGAGAAAAGTCCGGTATTTGTCAAGTCAGCTAAAATGCACCTAATTTATACATTAGGATGCACAAGGATGTCCACCCCACAAGAGTTAGACTGATTTTAGGTTATACAATTTAAATGCTCAACAGCTTACCTCCTTCAGTCCTGGATAAGTGTGTCAACCCAACTATTGACAATTTTGATCCCTAGTCCTGAAAAAGACTAAATTTAGTGAAGTTAGAAAGAAATTACATATATGTCCATTGAACTACAAGCAGAACTAGGTCAAGCGGTGGAACAACGTCGCAACTTTGCGATTATTTCTCACCCTGATGCTGGTAAAACTACTTTAACTGAAAAACTATTATTATACGGAGGTGCGATTCATGAAGCGGGGGCGGTAAAAGCGCGAAGAGACCAGCGGAAAGTGACTTCTGACTGGATGGCAATGGAACAACAACGGGGTATTTCCGTAACTTCAACGGTATTACAATTTGCCTATTCTAATTGTCAAATTAATTTACTTGATACTCCTGGTCACCAAGATTTCAGTGAAGATACTTATCGAACTTTAGCAGCTGCTGATAATGCAGTCATGCTGATAGATGCGGCAAAGGGTTTAGAACCACAAACGCGGAAACTGTTTGAAGTGTGTAAACTGCGGGGAATCCCAATTTTTACCTTTGTGAATAAACTTGATCGTCCGGGCAGAGAACCGATAGAATTACTAGATGAGATTGAGAAGGAATTGGGATTACAGACCTATGCAGTGAATTGGCCTATTGGTATGGGCGATCGCTTTAAAGGAGTTTTTGACCGTCAACAACAGCAAATTCATTTATTTGAACGTAGCGCTCACGGTAGTCGGGAAGCAAAGCAAACTATCATAGATATAGGCGATAGTAAAATTGAGGCATTATTAGAAAAAGAACTTTACCACCAACTTAAAGATGAATTAGAACTCTTAGAAGGAGTTTGTCCAGAACTAGATTTAGACTTGGTACACGCTGGCAAAATGACCCCCGTGTTTTTTGGTAGTGCTATGACCAATTTTGGGGTAGAATTATTTCTGAAGAATTTTCTTAACTTTGCTCTCAAACCAGGAACACACAGCAGCAGCGTCGGGGATATTCCTCCTACTTATCCAGAATTTACAGGGTTTATTTTCAAACTGCAAGCCAACATGGACCCGAAACACCGAGATAGAGTGGCTTTTGTCCGGGTCTGTACAGGTAAGTTTGAAAAAGATATGACAGTAAATCATGCCCGAACTGGTAAAGCTGTCCGTTTATCCCGTCCCCAAAAATTGTTTGCTCAAGAAAGGGAATCTATTGATGTTGCTTATCCAGGGGATGTAATTGGTTTAAACAATCCAGGTGTTTTTGCGATTGGTGATACAATTTACACAGGTCAAAAGCTAGAATATGAGGGAATACCTTATTTCTCGCCGGAATTGTTTGCTACATTGAGAAACCCCAACCCTTCTAAATTTAAGCAGTTTCAAAAAGGTGTTTCCGAATTGCGAGAAGAAGGTGCTGTACAAATTATGTATTCAATTGATGAAGCCAAGCGTGAACCGATTTTAGCGGCTGTTGGTCAGTTGCAATTTGAAGTGGTACAGTTCCGCTTACAAAATGAGTATGGTGTAGAAACTATTTTGGATTTATTACCCTACAGTGTTGCGCGTTGGGTTGAAGGTGGTTGGGAAGCTTTAAAGCAGGTGGGACGTTTGTTCAATACTACCACTGTTAAAGATAGTATGGATAGACCAGTATTATTATTCCGCAACGAGTGGAATTGTCAACAGTTAGAGGGTGATCATCCAGAGTTGAAATTAACTGCTATTGCTCCTGTTTTTTCTCATCAACAAACAATTGAAACCTAGATAAGTAGGTTGGTGTTAAAAATTGTCGTTATAACAAGGGAACAGGGAACAGGTTACAGGGAACAGGTTACAGGGAACAGGTTACAGGTTACAGGTTACAGGGAACAGGGAACAGGGAACAGGGAACAGGTTACAGGTTACAGGTTACAGGTTACAGGTTACAGGTTACAGGGAACAGGGAACAGGGAACAGGTTACAGGGAACAGGGAACAGGGAACAGGTTACAGGGAACAGGGAACAGGTTTTGGGCAACTTTACTTTTCGTTTTACCAATTACCAATTACCAATTACCCATTACCAATTACCAATTACCAATTACCAATTACCAATTACCAATTACCCATTACCAATTACCCATTACCATCTTCAAAATTTTGCATTTTTAATTACCAGGGTATCTCAATAAGCGTGCTTTTGTCACCTAAAACAGATTGGAGTACCAAATTTTCTATGCCTTCTCACGCTGAATCATGTTTACAGGCTGGTTTAGCTGCCCTTAAGCAGGGGAATTACCACACAGCAATAGCTAATCTTGAACCACTGGCCAAAGTTCAAAAACAAGACAAGATTTATTTACAGGCACAAGTTGGGTTAGTTATGTCCTATGCTCGCACAGGTGAGGTCTCTAAAGCGATCGCTCTGTGCCAAAATTTGATTTCCAGTAACCACCCCCAGGTGCAAGAGTGGGCTACACGCGCTCTTGAAAACTTGTATAAGAGCAAAAACCGGAAACAAAAACCTCCCGAAACCCATACTGGAAATATTTCTGGTTTAAATGCTTCCCGACAAGAGCCACAAAATGGTTATGTTGGTACTGATGATCATCACAATAATATCAAACCAGTTAGCATTTATTGGCGGCAGGCTAGACGAGCTAAAGTATGGCAACCTCTACCTAAGCCTAATGTCATTTACTCACGATTAATTGCTTGTTTGACATTTATAGCACTATTTTGGATGTGCAAAGAAATGTTTAAACTAGTATGGGGTTTAATTGCCCAAATTCTATATAAATTGCCATACTTACAGCCTCCCCAGGTTTTATATCATGATTCTAGTTTCTTGATTCTGGGATTATTCCTCATCTTAATGGTATTATCCCCTTGGTTACTCGACTGGTTACTAGGAAAATTTTTGGCTCAGAAAGAGTTATCCAAAGAAAAATTAAATTCCTACAGTCGGGAGACACTCAGGGTATTACAACGTACTTGTCAACAGCGACGCTGGCCTTGTCCCCAACTGAGAATCTTACCAATTTCCGCCCCCATAATCATTAGTTATGGTAATCTACCCCGTACAGCGAGAATAACTGTTAGTCAAGGTTTATTGGAACAATTGGCTAATGATGAAATAGCAGCCATCTATGCTTTAACTTTAGGGCAAATTGGGCGTTGGGATTTTGTGGTAATGTCCCTAATTCTGTTAGTTACCATACCATTTTATGGATTATATCAGCAAATATCACTTTCGGCAAATCAACATCACAGTAAAATTTGGCAAAGTAAAATTTGGCGTTGGCCAGCCACAGTTTTAGCGGCTATTACTTACGGAATTTGGTTTCTTCTAACTGGTACAGCCTTGCTAAATTCTCGATTAAGGCTTTATCATAGCGATCGCCAAGCTGCGGAAATTACTGGTAATCCCAATGGACTCATTCGGGCTTTACTGAAAATTTCCATTGGTGTGGCTCATGATATCAACCTCAAAGAACATACCAGTTGGCAATTAGAAAGCCTGAATCTTCTTGCTCCCGTTGCATATCAACATAGCATAGTCTTAGGTAGTATAGCTGGTCATCTACCCTTTGAATCATTTTTCCAGTGGGAAAACTTTCATCCCCATCGCCAATGGTTGACAATTAATAGTAGTCATCCATTAATGGGCGATCGCATTGAACGTCTTTGTCAAATAGCTCGCTATTGGCATTTGAACACAGAATTATACCAAATAAACCCACAGCAGCCGATTATAATACGTCCACAATCTTTTTTATTACAAATTGCCCCTTGGTTGGGAATTTTGCTGGGTGTTATATTGGCTGGTCTAACTTGGTTACTTTGGCAAACAGCTTATGCTATGCAGTTGTTAAACTTGAAGTGGATCTATGACGACTGGTATTTTGTTCTGGGTTTTGTGTTAATTGGCTTTAGCATTGGCACACTGATACAGATAAATGCTCTATTTCCCAAGATTACAGATGTTAATGTCCACAAAAACGAAAACCTCATCAGCCTACTTACAGATCCGTCAATTTTACCAGTTGATAGCATTAGAGTCCGTTTTACTGGTAAACTATTAGGTCGTCCTGGAATTGGTAATTATCTAGCACCAGACCTAATTCTTCAATCTAGCCAAGGTTTAATGAAATTACATCATATTCCTGGGCTAGGAAAGTCATTCCACCCTCAAGACCTAATTGGTCAACAGATTGTTGTTAGAGGTTGGTTACGACGCAAGGCGACTCCCTGGATAGATATCCAAAGCCTAGAAACTCAAGATGGTAAAAAAATCAATAGCCCTCATTCTATTTGGATGCTGGCCATTGCTATTTTAGCTCAAGGCTGGGGTGCTTATCTTGTCCTGATGGGTCATTAGTCCGTTGTCCGTTATTTTTAGTAAAAATTTTTCCTCCTTGCCTCTTCCATTAAAATGTGTTTCATGCTACGATGAGATCATAATATTGGCTTTTAGCTGTTGGCGGAAAAGTTTCTGCGGAACTAGCTACATAGGAAATACCATGATAATGTTAACTAATGGTATTTTATTCTGCGGGCAAGAATTAAGAAGAATGAATTTACTGTGGTGGATAATTGGCTATTAAATTTACAATTCCAAAAATTAAGGTGATATTAACCCACGAGTGCAGTTGTGCTTTCGTGCCAAATAAGCTTGATCCCAATAAAAAACTGTATTCTATAAGTTGATAGTTGGGATTGAAAAAATTGGTTTGTGGTGGTTTTAGTCCATAGTATCTATTCAAAAGCCAAAGCCAATTGATTGTTTTTTTTGTCTTGCTCTGTTTATCTGTTTATTCCCAATCTGGAGGTATAGTCCATGTCAATTCGCCTATATATAGGAAATCTGCCCAAAGAAGAAATAGATCGTCAAGAGTTGCAAGCTGTTTTTGCAGAAGAAGGAGATGGTGTCACCACTAAACTAATTAAAGACCGGAAAACAGGCAAATGTCGTGGCTTCGGTTTTTTGACAGTGAATAATGACGAACAAGCAGATCAAATTATTGAAAAATATAATGGTCAATTGTTTAAAGACACACCCATCAAGTTAGAAAAGGCTTTACCAAGAACTAAAGGTGAAGAAGGTGGTGAAGAACAACCACAAACCCCCAAACCAGTTCTTCAAGGTACTAGCGCCCCCGTTCCTAGCAGCAATAAAGAAGCCGGCCGTCGGGAGAAAAGCAAGAAATCTCGACGCGGCGGTGGTGGTGGCAGCAGCAGTGCGCGTGAGACTGCTGCAAATGTTGAAACTGAAGCAATTCGTCCAGATCCCCGTTGGGCGGCGGAGTTAGAAAAGCTCAAGGAAATGTTGGCTGCACAAACTACCAACTAGATTGTTTGTTTAATCAATACGCTTTAAGAATTATTCTTAAAGCTGTTTAGCATACCGACTTCCTGGAAAGCTAGTCTGAAAAGGAAGTTATGGTTATATTAACGTAGCCATAATTCATGAATTGCCTCTACAATATATAGCAGTTTCCGATCTTATGAGGTACAGATATTGATGAAAATATTGTAGTGCGGGCATCTTGCCCGGTAAATTTTTAATAAACGCATTTATATACATACAAATTTAGTTATTATACATAAAGTGCTGTGATTAGTCTGACTAGTTGAGCGTGTAGAAATTTATTTTGTCTCCGGGTAAAGACCAAATTCCCTTAATAAGCAGTGTAGGTAGCCAGACATGGTTATTTGCACTGCTTAGTTTTTGGGTTTTTTCAGGCTTGAGAGCATAATTACACAAAATTTGGAATTTTTTGCGAAAACTGTAGCTAACGTAACAAAACTTATGGAAATATAATAATAGTATAAGTGAACACACTTGTCCAAATTAAATTAGTGCTTTTTGAACATGATGACAATTGAAGTGATGTTTTCAGGGATTTAACTTTGTTGTATTTGGTTTGATGGAAATTATTGTAATTACTTGAAAGGTGCAAATCATGAACTAGAAATATCTAAGAGGATGTGGCGTTGCGACTTGAGATAGGTTTTATCATGGACTAACTAGTATATCATGATAGATCACATTTACTTTTGCATCTAAAAAGATAGATATTTCTATCTATAGAAGGTATTAAATATAAATATAGAATGCGGGAGAGGTTAACCAATATTTTGGCAATAATCAAGATAGAATAAATATTAATTATTCAAAGTTAGCCAAGAAAACACAGATTTCAGTTTAATAAGCACAAGTTGAAAACACACTTATATCTTGTTAAAATTAGGAAAATCACAAATCTATGAAAGCTACCACAAAAAAACACATTGCCTTAATTTCAGTTCACGGTGATCCAGCAATTGAAATAGGTAGAGAAGAAGCAGGAGGACAAAATGTTTATGTCCGTCAAGTGGGTGAAGCCCTGGCACTGCTAGGATGGCAAGTGGATATGTTTAGCAGGAGAGTCAGTGCTGATCAAGAAACGATAGTAGAACATAGTTCTAATTGTCGGACTATTCGCTTAACAGCAGGTCCTGTAGAATTTGTGTCAAGAGATCATGGTTTTCAGTATTTACCAGAATTTGTAGATCAGTTAATAAAATTCCAGAAAGAAGCCGGGATTAATTATGATTTGGTTCATAGCAACTATTGGTTATCTGGTTGGGTAGGAATGGAATTGAAAAAAAGACTGGGAATTAAACAGGTTCATACCTACCATTCCTTAGGAGTGATCAAATACAAGACCATAGAAAATATTCCGCTGGTAGCAAGTCAACGTTTATTAGTGGAAAAAGAAATATTAGAAACAGTAGAAAGAATTGTTGCCACTAGTCCCCAAGAACAGGAACATATGCGATCGCTTGTTTCCCAAAAAGGGGAAATTGATATTATTCCCTGTGGTACAGATATTCAACAGTTTGGTTCAGTGACAAGAGAAGCAGCAAGAACCAGATTAGAAATTGATCCAGAAGCTAAAGTGGTTTTATATGTAGGTAGATTTGACCCCCGGAAAGGCATAGAAACCTTAGTGCGGGCAGTAGGGGAATCTAAGTTCTATGAGTCGAAACAATTGCAATTGATTATTGGTGGTGGTTGTACACCAGGTAATACTGATGCTAAGGAACGCGATCGCATAGCAGGAATTGTTAACGAGTTGGGCATGGACGAATGTACGTCCCTGCCAGGCTGTTTGAGCCGAGAGATATTACCAGCTTATTACGCCGCTGCGGATGTTTGTGTAGTTCCTAGTCACTACGAACCTTTTGGACTGGTAGCTATTGAGGCCATGGCCTGTGGTACACCTGTAGTCGCTAGTGATGTCGGTGGACTGCAATTTACCGTAGTTAATGAAGAAACTGGTTTATTAGTACCACCGCAAAATGTCCCTGCTTTTAATCACGCTATTGATCAAATTCTCAGTCATCCTCAATGGCAGCAAGAATTAGGAAAAGCAGCTAAAAAGCGTGTTATTGATAAATTTAGCTGGCATGGTGTAGCTAGTCAGCTAGATAAACTATATACCCAACTGTTGCAGCAATCCGTGAGAGAACCTGCATTAGTTGGTAAATAGGCAAAAATGACCAATCACCAATGACCAGATCATTGGTGCATGGTTGTAAGATAGGAAAGGATTAAGTAAGCTCCAAAAGCTCTAAACATACTTGCAGTTAGATGGTAAGATGATGGAAGTTCAAGAAATCAAAAAATTCCCTAAACCCAGGAAACCAGACAGCGAATCTCAAAATTTTCAGCACGTTAAGATTCTTGACTGTAACCAACCAGTTTGCAGAGTGATTTGTGAGTGTTGGCACTGCAAACAAGGGATATTATCTGAGGTAGACGTATCATCTTCGCAGTATTTAGAGGTAGAATGTCCAAATTGTGGCAGAAGCGCCGTCAGGTTAATGGCAGAAAAGGTGATTTCTACTACACCTATCCCCTCACCCTGGCAATAAGCAGCATTCAGCTTCAACAGATACATAACTGCTGATACTCGGATAACTGATTTTTGTTAAAGGATGTTTTAAAAGAAAATGGCCTTTTATGGCTAATCTTGAAAAACATCCTCTAAAACCGATTTATTTAGATTTGCTTTTGAAAACCTTTTTATGATAGCTCACGCAGAGGCGCGGAGGTCGCAGAGGCAGAAGAAAAGGAAATTTTTGCACATACAGCAGATAGTGTAATATATATATTTATTATTTAGAATTGCTATGTGATCAGTTATTTTAGCTAAAAATAAATCAAAAGGGAAATTAGATGTGTCTACATTAGATCAATTTCAAAGCGAATTTTTCAATATTTTCAATAATCAGAACTTCTATGAAGGCAAAACTTATTTAGAATATATTGCTGAACCACAAACTAATGATGAGGATGATATTGTTGATACTAAAATAGTTTCGCCATTGCTGGAGGCTTTAGGTTTTGAGTTAGGAGATATGGTGAAAAATAGGACAGGTAATGCTAAAGATAGTAGTCGTCCAGATTTTCAAATTAAATTAGCAAGTGGTAATATTCGCTGTTTTTTAGTAGAAGATAAACATACTGCCTATAATATTCAAAAATCTGAACCTTTACAACAATTAATAAGTTATGCACCCAGTCGCGGTTATGATTTAGGATTACTTTGTAATGGTAAATTATTATTAGGTTGGGATATTTCTGAGCCTAATTCTCCCAGTCCGGTTTTACATTTGGATCTTGAGCAAATTGTCCAAACTTATCATGATCATGGTGGTATTTCTGGCTTAAATAATGCCCAAATTCAAGATTTAAAAACTTTATATAGACGATTTAATAAACTCAATTTTGAAAATATTGAAAGTTTAATTCAAGATATTGGTAAACCAGAGAATGAATGGTTAAATAATGCCAAATCTCAGGTTAATACTCCTAATTTTGATGAATTACTAATTTTAGATATTAAAGCCGCAATTCTCCTGTTAGAAGAAGATGTTTTATATCAATTACAATTATTACTAGAAGAATATGATCAATATTGTCAAAATAAATATTTACCTAATATTCATGCAACTGAACAAAATTATCAAGAGACAGCAACTAAAATTTTAGATCGTCTGAGAAATCAGATTTTAAATTATTTACGTGCTTATGGAGTATTAGAAGTTGAGGAATTTTCCGAAATTGTAGAAAAATTGCTTGAATTTGCCGATAAATCTCAAGGTTCAATTCAAGAATTAGAACAAATATTTTTAAATAAATTAATCAATGCTCAAGCTAAAAAAATAGCACAGAAAAATCAAAATTCTCCTAAAAATATAGAAGGTATAAAAGGAGTACAATTAGATTTAATTCCTACGATTTCAGAAACCAAAAAACAAGAACTAGGAATTAAAGTCACAGAAGAAAAGAAAATTACTAAACTTGATCCAAAATTAATTGAATTATTACGAGAATATGAAAGAATTGTATTTGATTGGAAAGACTGGCAAGCAAAGCAAAATTTAACTTATGATACGGCAATTAAAACCCATCAATATTTTATATCTTGGCGTAATTTAGTTAGTAAAACCATTTTACAAGGTGCAAATGAAGATAAATTAAAAACTGAATTTGCTAGACAAACTGCTTATGTTTATGTCATTCGTCTTTTAATGGTAAGAATTTGTGAGGATAAAAAATTAATTAATCGTAAATTTTCCAATGCAGGGTTTAAATATTGGAAGGAAGAAGTCGAACCAAGATATTTAGATCTAGCGCAAGGAATGTCTATGGATTATCTTTTAGAAATGTCCTATCGTTCTGCTCAAAATATCTATGCTCATTTCTTCAATAGTGCGGATTTATTTAATTGGTATCGCATTAATTCTAATACTTTAATTAAGGTTTTACATATTCTTAATCGCTTTAATTTACAATAAATTGATAGCGATATTATTGGGATGGTTTATGGTAGATATGTAGAAGAAGGAAAACATGAACAAGGTAGATATTTTACACCTAAAGAAGTTGTAGAATATATTTTAGATGCTATTGGGTATAAATCCGATAATCCTGATATTCGTGATCAAAAATTATTAGACCCCGCAGGAGGTTCTGGTAGTTTTTTAGTTCATGCTGCACGTCGTTTAATTAATTCCTATCGTTCTCGGAAAACTAATACTATTCCTGTGGAATATGTTCCTGCGATTATTCAACAAGTGAAAGATTGTTT
>NZ_KE384668.1:110551-115790 GCF_000426925.1 Dolichospermum circinale AWQC310F
TTTGTTTAGATATTAATCCTTTTGCTTGTTATTTAGCTGAAACTAATTTATTAATTCAAGTGGTTGATTTACTCCAACAAGCGAAGGAAGCAGGTAAGTTACAAGAATGTACCATAGATAGATTTAATGTATATAATACGGATTCTTTGTTATTACCAAAATCACAAGAAATTAGAACTCCTTTACTTAATCCTATTTTAGATTTAGAACTTTCTACTGTTGCCCAAATTAAAACTAAAACGGGTAAATTTATTGATGGTTTCGATTTTGTCGTGGGCAACCCTCCTTATGTAAAAGCTGATGAACCTGGAGCAGATATTTATCGTCGAGAAATTGAAAATTCTGGAAGATTTACCACACTTCATGAAAAATGGGATCTGTTTGTGCCATTTGTGGAACTTGCTTGTCAAGCTACTAAGGATTTAGGTAAAATTGGCTTAATTGTTTCTAGGGGTATTCAAACTAATAATTATGCGGAATTACTCCGAGAATATATTGCTGAAAATCTGACTATTAAACAAGTAGATTTTTTTAATAATGTGAAAATTTTCTCTGATGCTGTTGTTAACAATACTATTTTTATTTTAGAAAATATTGTTCCAGAAAATAATTATCAAGTAAAAAGATTTCTCCACAATGGGTTATTTACAGAAATTCAAGAAATTGATCCTTTGAATCAATATGAATATAAAGGTAAGGTTTTTAGACAGTTTGTAGTTAATGATAATTTTGCAGACGTTACTTATTTAGAAGATATTTGTTATTGTAGTAAAGCAATGGTTTTACATTCAGAATCAGGAGAATTTAAAAAAGATGATTTGATTTCTCAAGTAGAAACTAATATTCATATTCATAAATATATAGATGGTGAAAATTTAGTTAGAGAGTTTACAATAGACAAAATTAGATATTTAGAATGGGGTACGTCTCGTGTACCTAATAATATTAGTAGAGCAACAATTCCTGAATTATATAATTATCCTAAAATCCTGTTTGGGATGACTTCATTTCCTACCTATGATCGAGGAATCATAGCAGGAGATGGGTTTTATGTTCCTGATAGTGTGAGAATTTGTGTCAGATGGGATGATGTTTATAAAGTTAAACGTTTAGAGAAAGAAAAAAGACAAATGTATGAACTTTCTAAAAAACGTCAAAAACTTCTGGGAGATGGAAAAGGTAAGAAATTACAAATTTATCAATATGCAGAAGAAAAACTAGAAATAGCCAAAAAATTTGATTTAAGATATATTGCTGCTATTCTTGCTTCTAGTTTTGGGAAACGCTTTTTACTATTGAATAACCGTGATGAAAATATTATGAGTGTTAATAGTGAAACTCAAATAGCTAAGAGTAGAATATATCCTGATGATTTAAAGGAATTTCCTATTAAAAATATTTCGTTAGCAGCACAACAACCATTTATTAATGGTGTCAATAATTTAATAACATGGAATTGGCAGTTATATGAATTAACACAATTAGGACATAAAATTAAGTTTGATTATAGTGATAATAAACCCATAGTTGAGGTTAATTTTTTACAAGTTTTTGAAAATCTCAATTTACTTTGTTGGAATTTTTTAAACGCTGAACCACACAGATTTGAAATTATTGGATCACGTGATCAACCAATCACTAAAATTAAAATCAAAGATGATAAAATTTTTAATGGTCGTCAAGAATTAATCTTTTCGGAAAGTACAATTGTTTTACAATTCCTGCAAATTTATCTACAACAGTATGAAAAACGGGGTTTAACTTGGACTAATTTAATCCAAGAAGGTAAAATACCTAAAACAGATGTAGATATTCAGAAAATATTTGCTGAATGCACTCGGTTAAAAACGGAAATATGTGATACAATCACAAATATTAGTTCAATTTATAGAGAATTAGATAAAATGGTGAATGATCTATATAATTAGTACAATTAGCTCTTAAAATTAACCAACCTAACCAACCTAACCAAACTAAATTATAAAAGAGATTAATTGTTTTGCAACCCCTTGATTTTACAGCTTTAACCGCTGCTTGTAGCGAAATTCGCACTAACTGGCTACCTGCACGCACAGAACAAGTATATCAGCGCGATCGCTTTACCATTGCTATTGCTTTACGAACCTTAAAACAACGGGGTTGGTTAGATATTTCTTGGCATCCCCAAGCCGCTCATGTTTGTATCAGCGAACCACCACCACGACATCCAGATACTTTTACATTTAGTCAGCAGTTAAGACATCAATTAGGTGGGTTGGCCTTAGTGGCAATTGAGGCTATTTCTCCGTGGGAACGGGTAATTGATTTACAATTTGCCCCTCGTCCAGGAGAAAGTGCGCTTTATCACCTCTATGCTGAAATTATGGGTAAATATAGCAATGTGATTTTAACTGATGCTAGTAACGAAATTATCACTGCTGCCCATCAAGTTAGTCAACAACAATCTAGTGTGCGTCCCATTCAAACGGGACAAAATTACGAAAAACCGCCAAAATTAACGGGAAAGACCCCCAATTTAAACGAATCTCTAGAACGTTGGCAAGAACGGGTAAGTTTAGTACCAGGGGAAATTAAGCGCCAATTACTTAAAAGTTATAGTGGTTTAAGTTCGGCTTTATTAGAGACAATGTTACTAAATGCTCAGATTTTACCTGATACTAATACGGACGTATTAACCCCTAAAGATTGGCAAAATTTATTTGAATGTTGGCAAGAATGGTTACAAGCTTTAGAATCAGGTCAATTTAAACCTGCTTGGACAAAAACTGGATATACAGTTATGGGTTGGGGTGCAGTCACACCCACAAAGAGTATTCAAGAGTTACTTTACCGTTATTATTCTGATCATCTGAATCAACAGTTATTTGTGCAACTGCGACATCAGTTAATTCAGAAATTAGCGAATATTTTGGCTAAATTACGTATTAAAGCACAAACTTTTAGCGATCGCTTGCAACAATCAGACCAAGCGGAGGAATATCGGCAAAAAGCCGATTTATTAATGGCAAACCTGCATCAATGGCAACCAGGAATGCAGAATATAATATTACCAGACTTTGAAACAGAAAAACCTATACTAATTGCTCTTTTACCAGATAAAAACGCTGTTCAAAATGCCCAAAAGCTTTACAAACAGCATCAAAAGTTAAAACGCGCCCGTGGGGCTGTCGAACCGCTGTTATTTGCAGTGCAGACAGAAATTGATTATTTAGAACAAGTAGAAGCCGCAATTTCTCAGATAGATAACTACCAAAACCCAGAAGATTTACAGGCTTTAGAAGAAATCCGTGACGAACTAATTGATCAAAAATACTTAGAAGACCTAGAATACCGCAGCCGTAGCAGCAACGACACCCCCGGTACTAATTTTCATCGTTACCGCAGTCCCAGTGGCTTTGAAGTCCTTATTGGCCGGAATAACGTTCAAAATGACCAATTGACATTCCGTGTCGCTGGAGACTATGATTTATGGTTTCACGCCCAAGAAATTCCGGGTAGTCATGTGCTTTTGCGTCTAGAACCGGGTACAATTGCAGAAGAAGCTGATTTACAATTTACCGCTAATTTAGCCGCTTATTTCAGTCGGGCCCGTCAAAGTGACCAAGTACCAGTAGTGTACACCCAACCCAAGCACGTCTACAAACCCAAAGGAACTAAACCAGGACTGGTAGTTTATAAACACGAAACAATTATTTGGGGAAAACCACAAGTATTAGTCAGCGGTTAGTTATCAGCAGGTTATTAACCTCCTCTTCTTTCTGCAAATAGAAAGTCTATTCACCCACAGACAGATATTTTTTCAGATATTTTCATCAAAAAATTGTACTGGCTGTTACAATCTTGTTAAGAAAAGTTGCCCGTTGAATTTTAGGAACGCGCAATTTGGTTTTGACTCCACTGAGAAGACAACACGAACAACGTTTTTTTGCAGACCAGCCTGTGGGAGGGCTGGTCTTTTTGTTGACGTGGAAGCTTAGAAGCTGAAAGTAGTTCTTAAAGCACCAATGACCACACTATCATTATCCTTATTGTGATCTGGGGCTGTTAACCAAATTACAGCAGGAGTAATGGTGATATTATCACTAACTTTATATTGATAAAATCCTTCAATGTGATAGGAGGTATCTGGGTCTTTTGTTACTCCAGCAGCAGTAGAATTTGTGACCTTTGGTTCCATACCAACTATAACACCAGCTAAGTTACCTTTTTTACCGAAATCTGGTAAGCCTAGAGTAACAGCATAGTTCCAAATTTCCGCCTTTCCTTTAGTACCAGTCAAGACTTGACTATTGGTATATCCAGCCCAACCACCGATAACAAGTTTATTGCCAATACCTAAAGATGTTTGTACACCATAGGAATTACTGGAAAAATCTTGTCCACCAAAGCCAGAGGTCGCGTTATTACTACCTGTAATGAGTGGTTGGTTATAGGAATTGATATAAGTCAAACCAAGAGTAGTGCGATCGCTTGGCTTCACAGTTAACTGCGCTAAAGCACCGTAAGAACCATCAAACAAACCATTTCCAGGGGTGGGTTGATTAGCATTAGGAGTCAAATAGCCTAAACTGAGGGCTAATTTCTTACCAAACTGATGATTAATTCCTAGTCCTGCACCACCTACTTGACCATAAATTGCGTTTCTTGTGCCAAAAGTTGACAAAGCACCAAAAGAAGCATCACCATCAAAAAGGTTAACTGTATTGGTAAGATCATCAGGTGCGCCTCCAGTAGCAATTAGTTTTGCTTGTGTATTTTTGCCAAGAGGAAAAGTATAGGATAAAGTTCCTATACTAAAATTATTACTGGGACTACCACTAGCAAAAAACAAGTTTCCTTCTGGAGTCTGAATATCGGGACTCTTGATATTATTGCTTTCCAACCTCGTCAGCAGTGTATCTTGTCCTGTAAAGCTGCTGACAAAATCCAGTCTGGTTCTGGCCCCTAAAGTAGTATTTTTATCAGTAATGTTATTATTACCGACTTTTTTACCGGAGACAACATCACTAACAACCGCCACAACCTGTCCTTGTAGCTTGGTGGTAGTTGAAAATTGATTAGCTTCCAATTCAGCGGTTTTCGCTTCTACAGTGTCTACACGCCCCTTTAAGGTGGCTAGTTCTGAAGAAAAGTCCCTTTGTAATTTTTGGATTGTTGCTAAATCTTGCTGTGATACTAAATCACTGGTAGCAGTGGCAATTAGTTCATTTACTCGATCTAAACAAGCATTTAAACCTGC
>NZ_KE384669.1:0-3506 GCF_000426925.1 Dolichospermum circinale AWQC310F
AACAAACCCCTTCATTACACCGTTAATGAAGGGGTTTGTTTTTGGTGTTTTTAGGGCTAAAGCCCAAGATATGAGAAGTTTTATCTTTTTTCACTCAGTGGCATAAATACCTAATAAATTCTACTCAAGTTTTCTTCACGACTTAGCAACAGCTATACTTTTAAGTATAGCTGTATCTAGGTTAATTAGGATGGTACTTCTACTATACATAGTTTATTTCGTAATGTTGTCCTAATCTTGATGGCTACAGCTATATATAGAAAAATATTCTATATTAAGAAATGTAACCAAGCATCTTAGCGAGATTATAAGATGTTAAAATTTACCTTTGTAAAATTATAAACAGTTCAATATGGCAATGATGATACCGTTCTCTATTCCTGACAAAGCTAGTCAGGGAGAAAAAAGACTATACAATATTCTCAAAAATAAGCTGTCGGATAATTTCTATGTTTGGTATGAACCCAGAATAGATGGTCTTTATCCTGACTTTATTATTTTATCCCCTGATTTTGGACTACTTGTTATAGAAGTTAAAGGATGGTATCCTAATCAAATACTCAAAGCATCAAATGATAGTTTTGAAATAGAAAATAATCAAAATGATTTAGAGACAATTCAAAAACAGAAATCTCCTTTACGTCAAGGTAAAGATTATCTTGATAAACTATTAAATCTTCTGAAAAAATCTAGAGTATTAACTAACCAATCAGGCAAATATCAAGGAAATTTATGTTTTCCTATTGGTGTTGGTGCAGTTATGTCTAACTTAACCCATGAACAAGCTGACAGATATAATTTAATTAATGTACTACCAATAAAAAGTGTAGTTTATCGTGATGAGTTGTTGACATGGGAAAAAGATTATATTAAAGAAGAAACAATTATCCAGCGTTTTCAAGAAATGTTTGGAATTAACTTTGTTTTCTCTCCTTTAACGCCTGATCAGATTAGTACCATCAAAGGAATTATATATCCTGAAATTGTTATTAGACAAGAAAAAGCTACATTAAAAAGTGTTAATTCTGAATTTTCAATTTTACCAAGCGATATTATATTAACAACATTAGACAGTAAACAAGAATCTTTGGCTAAAAGTATAGGAGATGGTCATCGTATCTTCTTTGGGGTGTCTGGTTCAGGGAAAACCCTATTATTAATATCACGCTCTAAATACTTAATTAACCAAAATCATAATGCAAGAATATTAATACTGTGTTTCAATGTATGTTTAGCAGCCTATATAAAATCAGTTCTTCATCAAGATTCACAAAATAAACACTATCAAAATATTGAAGTCGGAAATTTTGATGTATGGGCAAAATCTGTCTTAGGTACATTACCCAGTCAAGTGCAAGGAAATCGGGACGAATATACAGGTAAAATAGTTGTTGATAAATTGTCTGAATATTCACTAGAACAAAAATGGGATGCTATTTTTATTGATGAAGCTCATACTTTTGTTCCTATTTGGTTTCAGTGTTGTGTGAATGCGCTGAAAGATAGTGAAAATGGTGATTTAATCATTGTTGCAGATGGCAATCAAAGTCTTTATAAAAGGTCTAATTTTAAGTGGAAAGATGTAGGAGTTAAAGCACAAGGCCGTACTTTTAGCAAGAAATTTGACTTAGACAAAAACTATCGCAACACTCATCAAATTCTGTCATCTGCATTGAGTATTTTAAACCATGTCTCTGATTTAGTTGAACCTTTAGAAGATGAGGATGTAACGTTCCCTCTGGTTAAACCCAGTTTAGCGTTGTTATCTCAAATGTTTACGTAAAGCTGGTTATGCTTCAGCCTCTATTAAACAAGGAAATAAAGCACTTAATCAATTTCCTGGGAATAAATATATTAAAAATAAATTAGTTTGGGCATATTATGATGATGCTATTAAACCAGAAGAATCTAAAGAAAATTTATACCAACTAATAGAATCTGCAAAAACAATTTTAAGTTTACAGCCAGATATTTTACCTAAAGAATTAACTGTCTTTGCTGTGATTAAAGCTGCTAAACAAAAAGAAAAGTGGGATATTGTTCTGGAATGGTGTAATTTTATAAATCCTGAAGAATTGAATGATGAACCAATAATTGTTGATGGTAACAGAGGCAGATCTAGAAAAGAACAATGGTTCTTTGCTAAGGTAAAAAGTCTAATTGAACTTGAATTATGGAAAGAAGCTCGTGTTTGTGCATTAGAAGCAATTAAATTTTATCCCAAAGAAATGAATTTTTATAGATTCTCTGCTTTAGCATTAGCTAATCTAGGAGAAGAAGAAAAAGCTATTCTTGAGTTGAAGGATATCCTGCTAAAATATCGAGAAGAATGGTATATTTACCAGGATTTATCAGATATATATTTACGTATGAATCAGCCAGAAATAGCCCTAAAGTTTGCTTGTCAAGCTGCATTATCTTCTTCGGGAGAAGATAAAATTAAAGTTACTTTATATGAAAAAATCTGTCAGCAAAGCTTATTATTAGGAAAGTTAGAAATATCTGCACAACATTTAGAACTATGTAAAGCGATTCGAGAAAGAGAGGGTTGGAAAGTCAAAGATACTTTACAACAATTACAAGTAAAGATTAACCAAGAAATCACTAAGCAGCAATTAACATTTACTAAATTTGAGGGAGATATTACTAAATTAAATCAAATATGTCGGAAATACTGGAAAGAACTTTTATATCAAGATATTCCCCGTTATTGTGGTACAATTGAATCATTACCACCTAATCAATCTCATGGATGGATTATAGATGATCATGGAAATCGTGTCTTTTTCTTACAAAAGGAGTTACCTAAATTTTTGCGTAAAGAAAAGCAAAGAGTAAGTTTTATTTTACAAGAAAGTTTTGATAGAAAAAGAGATAGAAAATCAGTTAAAGCCGCAGATTTTCAGATACTAAAACAATAATTAGGACTTGCTGAATAAAACTAAAACCGTTTATTAATAAGCGGTTCGCTGATTTTTGTCACAAAAAAGTGCAAGGTTTTGGCTAATGATGTCTCAAAACAGTTGCATTTTTCGTTTACAATATCTGTCTAATGGCATTCTAGTCACGATAAAAATCCTGACATGGGATGATTTTGTAGTTATGGAAGTAGCGGATACTGGTATTGGTATCGTCTTTAATAGCGCAGCATGATCATCAGCTTTTATCATGACTCATAAAATTGAGGTTCAATCTCTTAGGGGATTATCTGCACTCACCGCAGGTAATCGCCTCAAACAAGAAGGATATAATGAGTTACCATCTACCCAACATCGTCAAATCTGGGAAATTGCGCTGGAAATCTTTCAAGAGCCAATTTTTCTGCTTTTATTAGGCTGTGGTATCATTTACTTATTTTTGGGTGATGCTCAGGAAGCTTTAATTTTGTTAGGTTTCATCTTTTTTATTGTCGGCATTAACTTATACCAAGAACAAAAAACAGAAAAATCACTGGAGGCACTACGGGATCTTTCTAGTCCCCGTGCATTAGTCATTCGTGATGGAAA
>NZ_KE384669.1:3516-7157 GCF_000426925.1 Dolichospermum circinale AWQC310F
CGTCAACGCATTGCGGGACGGGAAGTAGTGCGTGAAGATGTGATTGTTTTGTCGGAGGGTGATAGAGTTCCAGCAGATGCTGTGGTGATATGGTCTACCCATTTGAGCATTGATGAATCCTTATTAACTGGAGAATCTTTACCTGTTCGTAAGCAATCTGTTAGGGATACCACTGATTTAGAAAACACTATCAGAAGCAGCACACAGCACCGTCCCGGTGGTGAAGATTTGCCTTTTGTCTATTCGGGAACGCTGATAGTTCAAGGTCAAGGAATTGCACAAGTCTATGCTACGGGTATGCAGACAGAAATGGGGAAAATTGGTAAAGCCCTGCAAACTGTAACACAGGAAGACACGGTTCTGCAACGGGAAACTCGCAGGATTGTGGGTAAATTGACCTTTGTAGCGATCGCTATCTGCGTAGCTGTGATCGTTATTTACGGTGCAACTAGGGGCGATTGGCTACAGGGAGTTTTGGCTGGTTTGGCTCTGGCTATGGCAATTTTACCTAATGAAATTCCTGTAGTATTGGCAATTTTCCTGGCTTTGGGGGCTTGGAGATTTTCCCAGTCCAGGGTTTTAACTCGGCGTGTCCCTGTGGTAGAAACACTGGGTTCTGCGACTGTTCTTTGTGTAGATAAAACCGGAACCCTGACTTTTAACCGGATGTCAGTTCAGCAATTATTTGTATATGAATCTACAAGCTTAACACCGCAATTTTACGATGTTGCCCTGCATGAACAAGAAGCGCTACCAGAAACGTTCCATGAATTAATTGAATTTGGCATTTTAGCCAGTCGCAAAGACCCCTTCGACCCCATGGAAAAAGCCCTGAAACAAGTGGGTGATGACTATTTAGCCAGAACAGAACATTTACATCAAGACTGGGAAATACTGCGGGAATATCCCCTCACAGGTGAATTATTGGCCATGTCCTGTGTGTGGCAATCACCAGAGGATAAATTAATAGTTGCTACTAAAGGATCTCCCGAAGCGATCGCAGATTTATGTCATTTTAATGACCAACAAATCCAAGACCTGCAACAGCAGATTAATCAAATGGCCAGGGATGGTTTGCGTGTTTTAGGTGTAGCAAAAGTCATTGGACAACATCAAAAAAACAAAACCCTCAAGTCTCTTCCCCAAGCCCAACATGACTTTGAATTTGCCTTTTTGGGACTGCTAGGTATGGCCGACCCCGTGCGCCCAACTGTAGCCCCAGCCATTGCCGAATGCTACACCGCTGGTATACGAGTATTGATGATTACAGGAGATTACCCCGCCACAGCCCAAAATATTGCCCGCCAAATTGGGCTAAAACCTGCCACAGAAGTGATTACCGGGGCAGAACTAGAAACAATCCCAGAAGGTGAATTACTGTCTCGCATTCAAACCGTGAATATCTTTGCGCGGGTTGTTCCAGAACAAAAATTACTGATTGTCAATGCCCTGAAACGCTGCGGTGAAATCGTGGCTATGACCGGAGACGGGGTAAATGATGCCCCAGCCTTGAAAGCCGCAAATATTGGCATTGCTATGGGTGAACGGGGAACAGATGTCGCCCGTGAATCTGCGGATTTAGTATTGCTAGATGATGATTTTTCTGCCATTGTCCAATCTGTCAGGCTGGGACGGCGAGTATTTGATAACCTGAAAAAAGGTATGGCTTATACTTTGGCCGTTCATATCCCCATTGCAGGGATGTCTCTAATTCCGGTCATATTTCATTGGCCGCTGGTGCTATTGCCTATTCACATTGCTTTTCTACATTTAATTATTGACCCCGCTTGTACTATAGTATTTGAGGCCGAGCCAGAAGAAACCAATATCATGCACCGTCCACCACGTAATCCTAGAGAGTCGTTATTTAGCCGTCGGACTTTGAAATTAGCACTCCTGCAAGGGGTAAGTGTGTTGGTGGTGCTGCTGGTTGTATTTGCTGTGGCTTTTTATTTTGGACATGGAGAATTTGATGCCCGCACTCTAGCTTTTACTACTCTCATTGTCTCTAACTTGAGTATGATATTAACTAATCGTTCTTGGTCGCGGACTATTCCCGAAATGTTACACACTCCTAATGCAGCACTTTGGTGGGTATTGGGTGGTGGTGTGGTGTTTATGGGACTGGTGCTTTATGTTCCTTTGTTACGCCATTTATTTCGGTTCTCTTTTCTGCATTTTGATGATTTATTAGTTAGTCTTATTTCTGGGGTGTTTAGTATTTTGTGGTTTGAGGGACTCAAAGTTTGGCGACGCAGATATTAATAATCATTAATAATCATCCGCTTATCCAATTTTAAATGGCTTCGGATTGTTTAATTTGTTGGTAATGGGTATGAGTATGTCCGGTTTATTTAATCAAAAGCAAAAACTTAATCTTAACAATTGAAGAATTATTGAACGCAGATAAACGCGGATAAACGCAGATGAATTAATGGATCTACTTGACTTCTGTAACTCGCCAGCTTAGTTTTAGGTTAACCCAGAAATTCCAAATTGTGGCCACTGCGATCGCTATAAAGTTAGCAATGTAGCGATTAGGAATCAGATAATTAAACACTAAATTCAATATCAGCACATTCAAAACTAACCCAGCCAAACAAACAACGTTGAACTTAATAAAGCGTTTGATCCGGGGTTTCCAGCCCTTCTGCTGTATAGAAACATCAGCGAATGTCCAAGCATCATTCCACAGAAAATTATTGAAAATAGCAATTTCACCTGCTAAAATTTTGCTGCGTGTTAATGGTAAGGCTAGGGTTGTGGGGTCACTTAGTAAATAAAGTATTAACATATCCACAAATACGCCACTCAATCCTACCGCACCAAAACGAAGAAATCGCCCAACAGGAAAGTTGACTTTTTGACTAATTTTTCCTATTCTCCCAGTAGATAACCGTAATCTGATTAAATGTTGAATATAGTCTACATATTGTTTCCAAGTGACTTTGCTTTCTCCTTCTGTGCGTTCCCGGAAGATGTAACCAGCTTCACCAATTTCCCCAATTTGTCCCCGGCCAATGACTTCTAAAAGAATTTTATATCCTATGGGATTAAGTGTAGTATTAGCGATCGCATTTCGTCTTACCATAAAATAACCACTCATTGGGTCAGATACTCTACCCACAACTTCTGGTAAAATTACTAGTCCCAATACCTGCGCCCCACGTGATAAAAAGCGTCTAATTACACTCCAGCTACTCACACCACCACCCTCGACATGACGACTAGCTACTGCTAAATCTGCTCCCTGTTCAATTTTCTGCCATAATTGTGTCAGCACTTCTGGAGGATGTTGCAAATCTCCATCAATTACACCTAATATACTCCCTCTGGCCGCTTGCCAGCCACGAATTACCGCCGACGATAGTCCCCGTTCTTCTTGACGACGCATGACCCGCAATTGGGGATAATCTGGGATGAGATTTTCCGCTACTTCCCAAGTTCGGTCTGGGCTATCATCATCCACTACAATTAGTTCATAATTACCAGGAATAGTCTGATCCAATAACCCACTCAAGATATTAACTACATTTTCAATGTTATCACGCTCTTTATAGGTAGGAATTACTACAGATAGCAGCATGATATTGTTTTCGTTCTTCGGGTCTGGTGTCAGTTCAGAAATTCTCAATGCACCA
>NZ_KE384669.1:7167-32905 GCF_000426925.1 Dolichospermum circinale AWQC310F
AGGGAACTGGTAATAGGGAATTTGATGAGTTTGTATTCATAAGCTACATGGTAAATCTTAAATTGCCAAATTGTCTGTATAAAGCTTAATTTTCCATAGAGTATCATACACTTAATATGATCAAAACAAAGGGATATTGAGATTAAGGGTAAAGATGCACCTATTCGGTGAAAAGTATACTGCTATAATTAAAGAAGTTTTAAATTTTAGATAACCTATTGAAAATAATTAGGTAAGATCAATGGCTTATAGTGATTTTAGCTTAACTAAGTTTAAGAAAACTTTTAACATTACAATTAAAGAAGAAATTGATTTATTTGCTACCGTAGAACCTATAGAAATCAGCGAAAAGTTAACTAACACTTTAGAAGAAACTACAGAACTCGCGTTAGCAATAAATACGGAAAAAGCACGCTCAGAAATGATTATTACGCCAATTTTATTAGAAGTTAGACGTAAAGCTAATTATCAAATTAGTTTATTTTCTGGTACAGATTTTAATGTTGATATTGAGAGAGGTTTAAATGGTTATTGTGATTTTGTTATCAGTCGTTCTAGAGAACAGTTAACAATTAATGCTCCTGTACTAATTATTGTAGAAGCTAAAAATGAAAATATTAAAGGTGGTTTGGGTCAATGTGCAGCAGCAATGTTAGCAGCACAGTTGTTTAATGAACAGGAAGGTAATGAAATTAAAACTATTTATGGGGCTGTGACAACAGGAGATATTTGGAAGTTCTTGAAGTTGGAAGGGACTGATATATTTATTGATTTGAATAATTATTATATTAAGGAGTTAAACAAGATTTTAGGTATTTTGTGTCAAGGAGTTTTGGGTTAAATTTAACCTCCTCCGGTGCTGCACTCCACGCTCTAAAATAATGAGGATGTTTTATAATAGTGTAGAGACAATAATTATATATATAGGAAATAGAATAAATGTACAATTCTCAAGAACTTTTTATAAAAGATGCTCAATCCTGTGGTTCAAACTATTATTCATATGAATCACTTCAACCACACAAAATTTCTGTAGCTTATGCAATATATCAAAAAGCAAGACAAGGTTCTATCTTAGGTTTTTCAGTTGTTGGTCGGTGGAAATTGAAAAATGAAATGGAAAATATTCTACTTCCTTCAGATGAAAGCTTCCCTAGCATAGATGATTCAATGAAAAATAACCTATTAACTTTAGATGAAGATTTTACCAAAGAAAGTGGATGTATCTTAGATTCCGAAAATTGGACACTTATTGCTAATGATGCCTGGATAATAGGAGGGATTCATGCAAATACTGATTTCCATTTTGCATCTCCACTAAGATGGAGTAATCTCTGGGATAATGATAGAAAAAGAATGTATATCACTGCTAGAGAAATTATAGGTATTACATCTTTTGGTTATAAAATAATTAAGCCAAATCCAAAACTTGAAGCAGTAGCATTATGTGTTGACAAAAATAAAGCAATGAGCGCATCTTTAGTGAAATATAAAGACAAACTAGAAGTGTGCCAGCAATACAAAGCATTACAAATATTTTTTAAATCCCTTGCTTCCAATATAGTGATTTGGGACAAATAGGGTAATTTTTGTATTATTTAAAACAAGCCAAAAACCAATTTAAAAGTTGAGGTAATAATCCCCAGTTATTATTTTAGCAATCTTTAATTCATAACTATCTTTAGGTAAATCTATGAACATCTACTATATTTCACCTTGAATCACTTTTTCTAAAAAAGTTTCTAATAGACGTGCATCACTCTTTCTTTCAAAAGTTTTTGGAATTTTTGATTGATCAATAATACATATTTTGTTTTCTTTAAATACCCCAACACATAGTTTTTTTTCGGAGATGTCTACTGAATTTGCTGAAAAATGCTTTTTAAGCTCTGATTTGTTCACAAATTCGTTCCATCTATCTTGTGGACTTTTATGTGTATTTCCCCCTGAATAGGAATAGTTTGGTGGAAAAATTAATACAACCTTATCAAGGCAATTTAATTTGACTATTGTATTTATTTCTTCTATCAAACCGTCTGTTCCTTTAGGAATTAAAAAAATTAATTTTGCATCTTTAATCAAGTCTTCTATTACTTCTTTCCAATTTTGGCTGTCTAAATAGATCAAGGTAGTGTTTACTGGTTGCAATATTAGTTCTTTTTCATTGTTAGTTTCAAGTTGCTTAGGATTTGCTGTTGCAATCAGTGGACTTGAAATAGGATTGCTAGGACTGCTATATAATAATTTACAAATTATTTCTTCTATATAAGCAGTATAACATCTTATTACTGATACTTCTATGGGTGAATTCTCAAGACCATACACTAATATATTATCATCTTCAAAAGCCCGAAGGTACAAATATAAGTCTGCTTTTTTTAAGTTTTCTTCTGATATTATTGTATCTTCTTGATGGTTAGATAAATTATCTTTCTGAGATTCATATTTATAAATTTTATTACCTAATTTATCAAGTTCTATTACTATTATTGTTTGTAATGTATAAGCTATAAATAACCACACATAGAATAAGAAAACCAAACCCATCATCTCGGGTTTAAAGAAAATGAAAGCAAGCAAGAATAAAAAAGCAATATTAAGCACACAATATATATATATTTCTACCTCCTTATCTTTAAGATTGGCTATTTTTTGATCAATTTTTACTATTAATCTCTCTTTAACTTGAGCAGAATTGGATCTTATTATAGAATTGGATCTTATTATATTTATAATCTTCTCATTCATATTTTTTTCACTGTAAGAATTTAAGTATGCGAAACCCAATCACAAAGGAATTTTTAAAATTGAGTTTACTTTTTTAATATACCATTAGTTGCAATAACGATCCTATTGGCGAGGTTCTTCATTACATACATATTATTCTAAATTGGGTTCACCAAAAGCATGAAAGCCTTATCCTGTAATGAAAACTAAACTAGCATTATTTATTAAAATTTTAGTTTTTTTCATGGGTTTTGGCTTTTTGACTTTATTTTTGAACACAGTTTTGATGTTTAATTAATAGTTGGCCATACTAGGTACTGAAGAACCATTGGCGAAATATTAGTTAAAAAAAGGATAAACTTGTCCAAGAAACGCATAAGTGTTTTAAAGACAAGTATCAAGTATAAGGTTAAACTAAACCATCAATTACATCAATTACCTTTTGAGCTTGTTCCAAGTCACTTTTTCTTTCATCATTCGATAAATCCAAGTAGTGAGTTTTCATTTGACGTTTCCATCGCTCAACCTTGTCGGCAGGAATTGTAACGCTTCCATCATCATTTAACGTTGATACCTCAAAAAGATAGGTCATCCAATGTGACCAAATTTCATGTTGCAAATCTGCTAATTTTTCAAGCATATTACCCTCATGTAAATACAAAATGCTATATCCGTTCTTTGTTTACTAAGTTCCAGTAGTGAATACCAAGAACCGTCAACTTGCAAGATTTTGAATTCATTGCGGCATAATACATATGATCTTCGCCAACAGGAACAACTAAATTTACTCTATTGTACTTCTGCAAAACTCTAAACTTTGCTACATTATCTTCGTTAGGATTACCACTATCTGACTCATAACTGGGATCAAGCTGAAACTCTTGACTAGGATCAGAAAAAAAGGCTGTAATCATCTTGAGTTCAGACAATGAAATTGGAGGTTGAACTTTTCTAAGAGTGGTAAAAGTCTTAACGTTTGTTTTAAAGACTGGCCTTTGTTCCCAAGGACCTAGTGATTGGTCAATATGAGCATAGACACTACCAGGAGTTATATCACCAACAAGATTTGCAGCACTACCATTGAGAGCATCAACCAATAAGCTGGTAAAAATACCTGCTCCATTTCTTTCTGTTGCAGATTGATCTGCGGTTGATGCTGTTAAAATTGTCATGCCTTCTTTGAGAATTGCTTTGTCATCTTTAATTTCAAGTATACCTATCTGGCCTGAATGACAACAGTCAACTACAATTACTCGATTTCTTGCTGGAGAGTTATTAGCAATTGATAAAAGCTCATTCATTGATAAGCCATCATCGCCACTACTACAATCAGAAGTAATTAAATATCCTCCCGTAGATTCTAAATATCCATGACCAGCAAAATAAAAAAAAGCTACATCATTATTATCTTTAAATAATTCAACAACTTTGTCTTTAAGATATTTGCGACTAATTGATGAACTAGCATCCGTAGCCACTAATAAATTAATACCAAAGTTTAATGTCCCATCGGAATGTCGTTCTAAAACGCTTTTTACGTTGTAAGCATCATAAACACATCCTTGTAAAGATTGGATGTTGTTATAATAGTTGATTCCAACAATAAGTGCTTTTCTCATCCCAGTTCCTTTATAGCTTTAACAATAGATGCACCTTGCCATTTGACAATTACATCTGCATTATTTGTAACTATTGCTGAAGTTCTTTCTGCTCCCCAAGGCTCAATAGCGATAATTGGTTTGCCAAAAGCTTTGGATATTTCAATTTCTTTATATATCCATTTACTGTAAGTCGAATAAACACCAGCCAAAATTAACACACAGTTCGTACCAGATATTTTATTTTTGATTGCTTCGTAGAGGTCTTTGTCAGTACCATTAGTGTGAATTGGATCACTTTTGGGTACTGAATGATTATAGTAACTAAGATTTTGACTATCTAAAATGTTAATAAGCTTTTCATAAGCATCAATATATGTCCATGAATGGCTTATAAATAACCTATATTGCTTAATCACAAATTTTTTCTCCTTTAATTACAAGCAACAAAAAAAAACGGATAACTGATAACTTACTTACTTTGTTTCTAGTCGTGTGAACTTTAGCTTTATAGCTCCCTTTCCTGACGCTTTACCACCTGCTATCAGCTTAACTTCTCCTTCTGCACTGATTTCAACGGATAATTCAACCTCTGTTAATTGCATAACGGAAGTTTTACCAGATGTTTGATCTATTTGTGCTTGCTGTTCTGCTTGCTTGAACAACCGACCAACTACTTGCAGAAAGTCAGTCATTTTCTTTTCCAATTCTGCTGGGTTCAGCTTGACCTGTTTTAAATCAGATATTTGCTTTTGAAAGTTTTCTCGAAAACCTCTCTGTCCTTCAAGAGTGGTTTTGGCTGGTTCTTCTGTATCCTCAGTTACAATCCAAATGTAGTCTTGTGACATATAAGCAGTTTTATCGTCAAATTTAGACAAATTCTATAATATCATACCAGAATCCGGCTAATACACAAAATACATTCAATTTTTCCACAAAATTACACATAGTTGAAATAAACGCCTTGTTATTTTCGACTACTCATTATCTCCCCCTCCAGGAATTATCACCAACACCACAGTGAGAAGCGATCGCTAAATCCCACACTTGTAATAAACATCTCACTTATTGACAATAATAAAGCCCTAAAACCAATAGAACGATATTCACACGGGATTAGACAAACTGATTTATGAAGGGTTTAGCTGTATATCAAAGTGGTATTCCTTTGCTTAAAGGTGTCTCTCAAGCTCGTTACTCTACTACTCCACTACCAATACCAATGGTTGTTTGACCTCCTCTCCCGTCTTCCTAAAAGAGCCGCACCCAAATAATATTTAAAGGTTGCAAATTTCAATTTATTATAAAACTTAAATAAGTCGTTTATATTTAATCGATCACCAATGACTAATATAACTGTTGATTCTATTCTTGATTCTGCTTTAACAGATACTAATATATCCCCGGATGATGCAGTATTTTTATTAAAACAGACCAGTCCAGAAGCAATTACACAAATTCAGGCTACAGCAGACCAATTACGACAAAAACAAGTCGGAAATACGGTTACTTATGTTATTAATCGAAATATTAATTTTACTAACATCTGTGAACAACATTGTAGTTTTTGTGCATTTCGGCGCGATGATGGTGATCCAGATGCTTACTGGTTAAACTGGGGGCAGATTTTGTCAAAAACTACAGATGCAGTGCGTCGAGGAGCAACTGAAATCTGTATGCAAGGAGGACTACACCCAGAAGCGCGAATAAATGGCAAGTCTTTAACTTACTATCTGAAACTGGTAGAAACCATCAAAAGCGAATTTCCTCACTTACATTTACACGCTTTTTCACCCCAGGAAATCCAATTTATCGCTAGATTAGACGGAATTTCCTATACTGATGTCATTATAGCTTTGCGGGATGCTGGTGTCGGTTCTATGCCCGGAACAGCCGCAGAAGTGTTAGATGATGATGTGAGACGGGTATTATGTCCAGAAAAGATTAATACAGCAACTTGGTTAGAAATTGTCAGTACAGCCCATCAATTAGGTGTACCTACTACTAGTACCATATTATCTGGACATATTGAAACTCCAGAACAACAAATAGGACATTTAGAAAAATTGCGATCGCTCCAACAAAAGGCAATAGAAACAGGATATCCTGCTAGAATTACTGAATTTATTGTTTTACCATTTGTGGGACAAGAAGCACCCAAATCGTTACGCAGACGGGTAGGAAGGAATCAACCAGTGTTAACTGATTCCCTGCTGTTAACCGCTGTCGCCAGAATTTACCTGGGAAATTATATACCCAATCATCAACCAAGTTGGGTAAAATTAGGACTGGCTGGGGCTACAACGGCCTTAAATTGGGGTTGTAATGATCTTGGTGGGACTTTAATGGAAGAACATATTACCACCATGGCCGGGGCTATAGGTGGTACTTGTATGGAAGTAGAAACGTTACAGAATGCCATAACATCTATAAACAGACCTTACCAGCAACGAGATACTTTATATCGAGTCATGGAAAATTGGGGAGAACTGATAATAGAGAACTGATAATTTTTAGTAACTATACCGATTCAAGATAGGATAGACGTGATTTAGTTTTTTTTACTTAATGCTTATGAAAAGCTATTGGTCGCGTCTGCTTTCTTTAGTTTTAGTTTTAGTTATCGGCTTAATTGGCTGTAGTGGTAGTCTTGATAGTTTAACTGGGGATTATCGTCAAGATACCTTAGCTGTAGTCAATACCTTGAGACAAGCTATAGAATTACCACAAGGTTCTCCTGAACAGGCCGCCCTACAAACAGAAGCCCGTCAAAAAATTAACGATTTTTCAGCCCGTTACCAGAGAAATAGCGCTGTTGCGAGTCTTAGCTCTTTTACAACCATGAGAACAGCCCTCAACTCCCTTGCGGGACATTATAGTTCTTATCCTAACCGTCCCGTTCCTGAAAAACTCAAAAAACGTCTAGATGCAGAATTTAAAAAAGTAGAAGCATCATTAAAACGTGGCGCTTAATTTAAACTGCGAGGATTGTTTTTTGATCACTAAAATTAAATATAGGAATCCTCAATAATTTCTTAACAACAATATCCCCGACTTATTTAAGAAGTCGGGGATATGAAATTCCTAACTTTCAAAAATCAAATAGGAGTCCCATAATGACTCAAGTAAAAATTAAACTGACCGTTGAAGAATTTCTCGCACTTCCCGAAAATGATACTACTTATGAGTTTGTTGACGGTGAAGCTATACCTAAATATAAAAATCAGCAAATGTCTCCTAAATTTTTTCATGGCTCAACCACAGGAGCATTATTTATATTATTTATAATATTATCTACATGGGCGCAAGCAAAAGGTCGTGTTGTTGTGGAATGGGCTATCAAATTAACTAAAAATCAAGAAATTTGGATACCCGTCCCTGATTTAACTTATGTTTCCTACCACCGTCTTTCTGCTGACTGGCTTGAAGATGAAGCTTGTCCTGTTATACCAGAATTAGTGATGGAAATTATTTCTCCTGGTCAGACTTTTGGAGATATGATTGAAAAAGCCATTTATTATCTCCAAGCGGGGATTTTATTGGTGTGGATAGTAGATACAATCTCTCAAACTATCACTGTTTTTACACAATCTTCTCTTCCTGCGACTTTTCGAGAACATCAAATTATCACTCATGAAATATTACCAGGATTAGAAATAACTCCTCATACCATTTTTCGTGCAATGGTTTAATTCGTTAATTTAAGTTTCAAACCCCACCCCCAACCCCCTCCCCGCAAGCGAGGAGGGGGCTATGATGTATTTGACATCATTAGGAAACGCCATGTCATACATCAATTAATCATTAGTAATCTTTTTTCTAAATAAAGCCCTATATACTGGTTCACCTTTATTGAAGGTGGCTATTTCCCGTTCTGTGGGAACTGGAAGGGGATTTTCCGCTAACCATGTTGTTGTTCCTAGCTTTTCAAATGCAGGATGTTCGTCAAAGCGATCGCACATTTCCTCTGCTACAAATTGTATATCAGATTGGAGAAAAACAACACCACCCAAAGCTAAATAATTGGCTAATTCTGTTACCAATTCCGGTTGGACTACCCGACGTTTCGCGTGACGATTTTTAAACCAAGGATCAGGAAATTGAATTGTTACTTTTTGTAATCTTCCTGATGGTAAATTTGATAATAAGGAAACTAGGGAGTTATTCACATTCGCAAACATATAATGTAAATTTTTTAAACCCATTTCCTCGCGGATTCTATTGGCTTCTACTACTAACGGTTCTCGAATTTCTAAGCCTAAAAAATTCCAATTTGCTTCTATTTGCGCCATTTTCAAAACAAATCTACCCTTAGCACAACCAATATCTAAATGTAGTGGTAGGTTTGGTTGTGTATAAATACTTTCCCAGTCTGGAGAAGCGGTTGGGGTTTGAAATTTACTCGCAAGGGGGTTAACGTGCTGACGAACTCGAACAGGTGACAAAATTTACTCTCCTAAAAAAACAAAATCTTTAACAAATGTATACAAATATTATTAAGTCTAAATATTTCCACACTAGTATACACAGTCAGGGTTATACTTTGAGAATAATAATTTTTTCCACTAGATTTTTAACATTTTCTTAACCCAATGAAACTCAATTTTCGGTTTGCTATAGTTAGCGATTTACACATTGCGCTTCCTGAAACTATTTGGGATCACCCTAGTCGTTTTCATTTGGTAGAGGTAAGTGTTCCGGCTTTTGATAGTGTTTTAGCACATTTAACCCAATTAGATTTAGATTTTTTGTTGATCCCTGGAGACCTAACCCAACATGGTGAATCAGTAAATCACAAATGGTTACAAAATAGGTTGTCTCAATTACCTTTTCCATCTTACGTGATTCCTGGTAATCATGATATACCTGTTTTGATGCCTAATGAACAATCCATTAGTTTTGCAGATTTTCCCTATTATTACCAACAGTTTGGTTATGAAAATCCTCAACAACATTATTACAATCGTCAGATATTCCCAGGGGTGAGATTAATCGCTCTTAATTCTAACTCATTTAATGATCAAGGTCAGCAAATAGGAAGGTTAGATAATCAACAATTTCAATGGTTAAAAGGGGAATTAGCAGCAATTGAGGATGATTTAGTTTTGGTAATGATTCATCACAATGTGGTTGAACATTTACCGAATCAGTCTTGTCATCCCATGGCGAATCGTTATATGCTAGAGAATGCAGCAGAACTTAGGCAATTATTACAAGACTATGGAGTTAAGTTAGTATTTACAGGACATTTGCACGTTCAAGATATCGCTTGTTCCCAAGGGATATATGATATTACTACTGGTTCTTTAGTTAGCTATCCTCATCCCTATCGGGTATTGGAATTTAACCGAGATGAATTAGGTAGGGAATCTTTACAAATTGTTTCTCATCGTGTAGAATCAGTACCAGATTTTCCCAATTTACAAACACTATCACGAAAATGGATGGGCGATCGCTCTTATCCATTTGTACTCAAATTATTAACTTTACCTCCCCTGAGTTTACCATTAGACCAGGCACAAATACTAGCACCCGGTTTACGGGATTTTTGGGCGACTATTGCCGATGGTGATGCTATGCTAGAGTATCCACATTTCCCCATTCATGTCCGTCGTTACATCGAAGAATATAGCGCGGTTAATGGTGGGAACACAGCTTTCATTGATAATCACAGTACGCTTTTAATTGGTCATTAGTCATTAGTCATTGGTCATTAGTCATTGGTCATTAGTTAGTAGTTAGTAGTTAGTAGTAAATTACAACGGACAACGGACAACGAACAACGGACAACGGACAACGGACAACGGACAACGAACAACGGACAACGGACAACGGACAACCGACAACCGACAACCGACTCCTATTCTTCAAGAGAACGACAAATAGCAAATACGGAAGTATAACCATGTACGAAAGTTCTACCACTTACAGGACCGATTTCACCACCGCAGAAACAGCCACCAAGGGGTATATCATGGAGATAACGGCTAAAAAGTTGGGAATCAAAATTAGGTTGGCCATAAAGCCCTATTCCCCGTCCTAAACAGGTAAACATCAAAGCCCCGACAGGAGACGGTTGACTAGTATTTTCATTTTCATTTTGATATTCTTGGAGTAGATTTTCTAAATCTTGGGACGAAGCCTCCGCTTCCCGCAAGTGAAATTGTAACCTTTGACCGGCACGAATGCGATCGCTAATGGCGATCGCCCCAGCTTTAGGGTCTACCCCCAAAATATTACGAATTAAAAAATCCCCCGAATGTAAATTAATTCTAAATTCATCCATTGCTAAACCGACAAATAAAGAATGTTGTGCTAAAGTTCGATCTTCTTCACTCAAACTACTAATTAAATTTCGCAATACCATTAAAGGCACTTTTTCATCCAACTCTAAAATAATATTTCGTTCCGCTTTAGTGACTTGTAATGGTTGACCAATGGGACGACAACCTTGGGAAACAATAGTATCTAAGACGATATTGCCAGTTAAAGCTATACCTACCGTACCTTCTCGACATAACTTATCATTACAAAATAAACCCACAGGACCATTCATAAAGCCGCCGCTGGCCCGTCCTCCTACCACCACCGAACCTGGATAAGCAAAATCTAACCCCTGCAATAGATCATTAGTTGCTGAACCAAAAGGACTGGAAAAAAGAATGAATTGGGGTACTGGTAACGGTGGTACACCCACTAAATCAATCCAAGCATTGGGGGAACTATCGGAATCTGGCAATTCTTCCGCTAAAATATGAAAAGGTCGGATTTTTACACCGGGAAGATGGGCTAAAGTCAGACTTAGGGCGGGTTCTGCTTCTATTTCTTCCGTTTTTCCTGTCTGTTTCCTGCCAATTACACCCCCTGCACTACAACCAATTAATACGGGTACAGAAAGTTTTTCTGCCAATAAAGGTAAAAGCCTTGTATACTCACTCATAAAAGCAGAAGAAATGAATACCAGCCCTAAATCCGCTGGTGCTGTTAAAGATGCCACAGCTTGTTCTATGACATCGTTAATAGCCGCTTCTAAAGAAGAACGGGTTGATAAAGCATTTGTCCACTGCATTTGATCTGGCATGAGTTTTTGGTGTGTTTCTGTTTTGAGCTTAGTTGAATATTTTAACTAAGTTTGTCACTTGGTTGGTGATTAGGGAACAGGGAACTCTATGACAAGGGAACAGGGAACAGGGAACAGGGAACAGGGAACAGGGAACAGGGAACAGGGAACAGAGAACTCTATGACAAGGGAACAGGGAACAGGGAACAGGGAACAGGGAACAGGTTTTGGACAACTTTACTTTTCTTTACTTATGTCGGTTTTTTTCCCTCACCTACTTACAATTAGGTTAACTGTTTTTGATAAAAATAAGACTTACTCAACTGTCACAAAAAATGATCATCCTTTATTTGTAGTCAGGGCTTTAGCCCTGATCTTATATTTGTAGTCAGGGCTTTAGCCCTGTGTTCTCATAGTTGATCGAATTACCTCACCCCAGTTTTAAAGCTAACTTATGTTTTTGGAATTGTAAAGTTTAATTGCAAGAATTTCCAATTCAATTTAAAGTTGTTATCCTAATAATTGAAGCCGATCAGGCTTCCCTGGCAGATACAACAGCTAGAGAGAAGAAAAGAGAAGTAACACAAGTTAAGCAAGAGGTAAAATCGCTGTTTAATTCACATCTGTCTCGTCAACAGACAACGACACCCGACGCGAAAGCTGATATTCCCTCAGATGAATGAAAATCAGGGGGCGCTGTTACTGGTTTTCATCACTTGTTTATCGAGTTGGTGAAAGGTAGTACATCCCTAGCTAGAGTCAACAAGAAAGGGGAATCAACAGGCTAGTAGATGTGGGTGTTGTTGTTTGTTTATAACTTTGTACTAAAATTGAATAGAAAAAGTCAAATATTAGTGAAATAATAGTAAATCACAAAAATCTAGTCAAATATAGTTATTTGTCTAGATTTGTGAGGTAGGAATGTGATGTGATATAAATATCTCTATTATCTTTAATAATGTAAATTTATGCCTAGAACTGCAAGTGAATATGCTGTTTTTCTGCTTTTAGACAGTGGACATCGAGAAGAGGTGCGTTTTCCTACTATTCAAGAATTTCAAAAGTGGTACAGTGGTGAACTTGTGCCAAAATCTACTTCTAACGATTTTATTAGCGTACCGATTAAGAATATTCAGGGAGAATATATGGTAATACGTCCGTCTAAAATTGCGGGGATTAGGGTAGAACCTGTTTTTAATTCGAGTATGGAAAGATGATGAGAAAAAACCTGACTTTATTTGCTTTCACTCTGGGAATTGCTTTTATAAATCCATTTTCGTCAGTTTTCGCCCAACTTCCGATTCCACAGCCAATACAAGTCCCTCCAGCTACTCCCGAAACACCACCCGCAGGTTTACCACCGCTACAAAAGGTGGATATAGATACTGTTTGTATTCCTCAAAATTGCTTGGGTTGGGACGAACAACTTTGGGGTCAACAGGGGGATAAACAAGCACTAATAACTGCAATAGATAACAGTTTACGTTATCTGGAAAGCAATAGAGCGATCGCAGCTTATCAAACTTACCCAATTACAGAAATTACTTTAGATCGGGTACGTCGAAGTTTGGTAAGATTTCGGGAAGTGGTAATTAGTTCTCAGTCAGCAGCAGAATTACAGGCCGCTGTGCGTCGGGAGTTTGTCTTCTACCAGTCTATAGGCAATGATAATAAAGGGACTGTGAAATTCACAGCTTATTATGAACCTGTGTACACTGCTAGTCGAGTCAGGACTTCTGTATATAAGTATCCTCTCTATCGTCTACCCAAGGACTTTCAGAAATGGCCAAAACCCCACCCGAAACGAATTGATTTGGAAGGGAAAAATGGTTTACTAGGTAATAGAAGCAGGTTAAAGGGTTTAGAAATTGTCTGGTTTAGTAATCGTTTAGAACCATACATGATTCATATCCAAGGTTCTGCCCAAATTAGATTAACTAATGGCCAAAGAACATCTGTTGGTTATGCTGGAGGAACGGATTATCCTTGGACGAGTATCGGTAAAGAATTGGCAAAAGATGGTAAACTACCCCTTAGCGGCCTAACTATGCCGAAATTAATTAGTTATTTCCGGCAAAATCCTAGACAGTTAAACAATTATTTACCACGTTGGGAAAGGTTTGTTTTCTTTGCGGAAACTAACGGTAGACCTGCTACGGGTAGTCTTCTCGTACCTGTAACCGCTGAACGTTCTATTGCTACGGACAAAGATATTATGCCTCCGGGAGCATTGGCACTAATTGTCAATTCTTTTCCCTATCCTAATAGTAGTGGCAAGTTGGAATCTCGTCTAGTGAACCGTTTTGTTTTAGATCAGGATACCGGTAGTGCAATTAAAGGACCAGGAAGGGTTGATTATTTTATGGGTTCTGGTCAATTAGCTGGCGATCGCGCTGGTATTTCTGGCGGTAATGGTTTACTATTTTATTTATTACTGAAAGAGTAAGCAACAGCCAAGAGGCAAGAGAAAAACTTTATTTTCTGCCTCTTGGGGATAGTATGTCAATCTTTTTTAATAGGGTGGATAATCAAGTTCATCATCATCTGCATAAACATAGGAATTACTAATACCAGCCATTTCCGCTTTAGAACTTTCTGGTTTAACTACTTCCTTGCCAAATTCTTTGTATTCTTCAAAAGCTTTATGAATCATTTCCGATTCTGGGGAATCTGAAGCAATCATATAATCTGTAAAGGTTGCGACTGTAGGATGTTTATAATCTACAGTTGCAGCCACTAAAGCTGTATTCGGTTCAATTCCTCTTTCTTCTGCTTCAATTATCGGGCAATAAATGCCATGGGCATGAAATAATGGTCCTTTGGGAGTGACTGGTTTTTTTTGAAAACCGGCATAAGCTTTTTCTAATTCTCCCGCAAAACCGCCTGTAATTCTCCCCTGTTGATATTCCGCGTAATTTTTCCCAAAACTAGCACAAGCTGAACCACTCAGAGTTAATTGTAATGGTGATTGGTGCAAAAACTTTTTATCTTCAGCGACTAAAAAAATTATATGCCGGGTAAAGGTTTTAAATTTCAGTTTATCCGCTAAAAAAGCATCGTAATTATCTTTAAAAGTTCCTAATTTAATTCCCGTTTCTCGGTCTTTCACAGATAACGGACCACGACGGACTATAACTAGTCTGGGCGTAGTCGTTAGAAATACTGTATCTACTTCTCCAGAACTAAAGGTGTGCTGTATCTCTTGCCAATTATCATCGGGTTTGAAACCAACAGCTTGGGCATTTTCAAGTTTAATCGCTAAACCATAACTTTGTAAACCTTCTTCATCATAGCGAGGACTGATCATTTGACACCAGGGGACTACTTGAGAAGGTGGGGCGTTAAATTTTTCGTCTTCAAAGTCAAATTTAGCAGATGCTTTCATGATTTTAGAATATCAAAGTGTTTAATTTTATTTTACCTATTGTACCATAGTGGTACTAGTTAGATCCAGAGTATCAGCTAAGGCGGTTAAGGATTAAGCTGTTGTTGAAAAAATCGTCGAGATAAGCTGAAATAAATATCAGAGAGTTGTTGACTAGGGTGGGTTGGAAGCCCACGGCCATACCATTATTCTCTCAAATGGAAAGATTAACATAAAAATAAAGCGATCGCTCACCATGATACAGGAAAAAATCGCTTTATTCTGATAATTCATATCATGATATAGCATTTCCCGGTCTAATAAAATACGAAATCATCTGCGTCTATCTGCGTTTTATGATCACTGCTTGTACCTCACTTTGAGTAGTAATTGCTATATATACCATGAATTTCTCTCTATTGACGAGTGATCACCAAATTTGAAGTTAGGGTAATATCTAAATCTTGTTCTGGTCTGAGGACAAAAACATCGGCTTTTTGTTTCCGTAATAATACACTAGCTAAAGCCCCCGCTGCTGCGCCACCAACAGGTTCTAAAACCTCAATTTTCTTGTTACCTGTCACCAAAGAAATCAGAGTAGCCGCACCCGCACCAATAGCCGCGTCAGTCAATATTTGTCCAGTGCTTGAACCTTTAGTAATTGTTTCTGTTTGGGTGATAGTTTTAGAGTTAGCAAAAATCTGTAATCTTTGTCCAGAAGGAAATACTAATTCTCTGGCTACAAAGCGTACACCTTGACGGTTATTATTAGTAGATACCCCATTTAATCTTACTGGTTGTAATTCACCGATAACTTGAGTATTAGCAGGAATTAAAATATTTCTGTTACTATCAGTTATATTGTCGGCTATTTTCAAAGTTAAGGCTAATGTTTCTCCAGGTTTGACAATAACTTTCTCTTTTTCGTAGGTGACAGGTAAAGTTACATTAGCGGGGATACTAATTGTCCGCGACTGATTGAGATTAAATCCTTGGGCAAAAACAGGATTAAATGATAGTATAGGCATAGCTATACCTGTTGTCATGGCTATGGCCATAAGTGCAGCGGTACTAGATTGCCAACGCATAGAATTATTCATGATAGGATTGGATTGTCAATAGTATATGATAGGTGAGATGACGTGGATTAACTCAGATAGTTTCTGAGCCGTTCCTATATTATTGCATTTTTTTTAAATCAATGATCATTTCTGATTTTTAATTTGGATTTCGATCAAATTTATTGGGTTACGCTGTTGTAACCCAACCTAGAAAATATTTGCTAATTTGCTAATTAATTACTGGTTTCCAAATCCTTTACCTTTGCTGTTAGAGGGAACACAAAGACAATTTTCTAACTGCTGGAGTAAGGTTTTGCTATCTAAATTTTGACCAATTAGCACTAGCTGATTTTGCTTTTTGTTTTCATTTTTCCATTGATCATCATCAATAGTAAAGCGTTTACCGCAAAGATGGAAAATATGACGTTGCGGACTTTCCTGAAACCACATAATTCCCTTAGCACGAAAGACATTTGTAGGTAATTGATTATCTAAGAAATATTGAAATCTTCTAATAGAAAAAGGTTTATCACTTTGGAAGGAAATAGATGTAAAACCGTCATTTTCTAAATGGTGAGAATGATCATGATGATGTTCGTGATGTTCATGTTCACAATGGGAATGATCATGATGTTCGTGTTCACAATGGGAATGATCATCATGTTTTTTCGTGTGGGAATCAAAGTATTTATCAGATTCAAACAAACCAACACTCAGAATTAAAGGAAGTGGAACTTGAGATTTTGTAGTCCGAATAATCCGCGCTCCTTCTTTAATATTATTGATTTTTTTCTCCAATTCCTGTAGAGTGGTTTCATCAACTAAATCTGTCTTATTAAGAATAATGACATCACCATAAGTAATTTGACTTAAAGCAGCTTCAGAATTGAATAAATCTAAGCTATAATTGGCGGCATCAACTACGGTAATGATAGAATCTAATCTGGTTAGATCTCGTAATTCTGAACCCAAAAATGTCATGGCTACTGGTAAAGGATCTGCTAAACCAGTGGTTTCGACAACTAGATAATCTAGCTTTTCTTCCCGTTCTAAAACTTTGTAAACAGCATCAACTAAGTCATTATTAATGGTACAACAAATGCAGCCATTACTCAATTCCACCATGTTTTGATCAGTGGAAACAATCAATTCATTATCAATACCAATTTCTCCAAATTCATTCACTAAAACAGCAGTTTTCACACCTTGCTGATTTGTCAAAATATGGTTGAGTAAAGTAGTCTTACCGCTACCGAGAAACCCGGTAATAATAGTTACTGGTAAACCTTTTTTAGTAAGTTCCATGGTCTGAGAGTCGGAATTAACTATTGTTTGCATGGTGGAAAGTGAATTGTTGATGTATTTTAGATTTTATCTTAATTTTGTCCACGAGAGTAACATATTTACATACCAGCTTGAAAAATTTGGTTAGCAGTTAAAGTTAATTCGGGGAAAGTACGTGAAACTATAGTTTGATTTCCTCTAAATTGACTCACTTGATATTCCCCATTGATTAAGTCATAGATAGAAATAGTTGGTTGTTTAGGATTTCCAATATAGGGAGTTCCTCCTAATGCTAAATAATCAACAATCCAATATTCAGGAATACCAATTTCTTCATAATCTTTGACTTTTGTTAAATAATCAACACGCCAATTTGTACTCACAACTTCAATCACTAAGGGAATTGATGTACCTTGGATCAGGGTAGATTCTTTTTCCCATAATGGCTCATTGATTAAATTATTGGGATTTACAAGTAAAACATCTGGTGAGTAAGCAGACTGATTTTCAGGTGGTTTAACTAAAACAGTTTTTGCTATACCATAGGGTAAGTCTAAACGTGTAGATTCTGAGTTTATTTTTCTATTCAAAAAAATGATAATCCATTCATGCTTGCCTGATGGTTGATTCATTTCAATAATTACTCCATGATGTAATTCATAATACTTTCCCTCTGGTTTCCATTCCACAAATTCCTCAAAAGTGACTGATTTAGTTTTGGGTAATGCTTGAATCATACTTTACCTCCAGGTGTTGACAAGATTAGCAAGTATTACTAATAAGTAGGTTGGTGTGAAAAATTGTCGTTATGGGGAACAGGGAACTCTTAACTGGGAAGACGTTTTCAGCAACTTTACTTTTCGTTACTTATGTCGGTTTTTTTCCGTTCACCTACTTAATAGTTAATAGTTATTAGCTACTAAGATTTTCAACTATAACAAAATTCATCCATAAACTTACTCCATGCAGCTTGATCTTAATCTGGGATGACACCATTGTCATCAAATTGCGTTATCATTATTAATCGTCAGATGCCTTATCCCTCTATTATGACCCTATCTATTTACAATACTCTCACCCGTCGTCAAGAGCAATTTACCACCGTCGAACCTGGAAAAGTGAAAATGTATTGCTGCGGTGTGACAGTTTATGATTACTGCCATTTGGGTCATGCTAGAACGTCTATTATCTGGGATATAGTGCGTTCATACCTGAAGTTTATTGGCTATGATGTGTATTACATCCAAAATTTTACGGATATTGATGATAAAATTCTCAAACGGGCTAGAGAAGAAAATTCCTCCATGGAAATTGTCGCAGAACGCTACATTAAGGCGTATTTTGAGGATATGTCGCGGTTAGGAATTAAAGAAGCTGACGAATATCCCCGCGCTACACATACAATGAATGGGATTGTGCGATTAATTCACGATTTAGAGCATAAAAGTTTTGCTTATCCCGCTGACGGTGATGTCTATTATGCGGTACAGAATTTTAACGAATATGGTAAACTTTCAGGACGCAAATTAGAGGATATGCAAGCCGGTGCGAGTGAAAGGGTAAATATCGAAGACGCGGAATATCAAAAGAAGAAATACCCCTTTGATTTTGCTCTGTGGAAGGCTGCAAAACCCGGTGAACCTGCGTGGGAGTCTCCTTGGGGAAAAGGCCGCCCAGGATGGCATATAGAGTGTTCTGCCATGGTGCGCGATCGCTTGGGTGATACAATAGATATTCATGCTGGTGGTGCTGACTTAATTTTCCCCCATCATGAAAACGAAATTGCTCAATCAGAAGCGGTAACTGGCAAACCTTTAGCCAATTATTGGTTACACAATGGTATGGTTAAGGTAGACGGTGAAAAAATGTCCAAATCCTTGGGTAATTTTATCACAATTCGCCAATTATTAGATCGTGGCATAGACCCAATGGCGGTAAGATTATTTGTCTTAATGGCACAATACCGCAAACCCATAGATTTTACTGATGATGGCATATTAGCAGCAACCAATGGCTGGCATACCCTCAAAGAAGGTTTACTTTTCGGTTATCAACATGGTAAAAAATTAAAGTGGGATGAGTCTAACCAAATCCAAAATCTGAAATCTCAAATCCAAAATGCGGAGGTGGAGAGATTTAAAGCAGCAGTGAATGATGATTTTAATTTCCCCGGTGGTTTAGCAATAATTTTTGAATTAGCCAAAGAACTAAATCGAGAAGGAAATATTATTATACATCAAGGAAAAACAGAAACACCAGCCAATGAATTACTGCAAAAATGGCGAACTCTAATTAGATTAGCAGATGTTTTAGGTTTAACCGCCCAACCAGAAGTAGAAAATCCCGTTAATCATGGTATAAATGATGTTGATATTGAGGAGTTAATTCAAAAAAGACAGGTAGCAAGAAAAGCCAAAAACTTTGCAGAATCTGATCAAATTCGTGATCAACTATTAAAAAAAGGTGTTACCTTAATAGATAGCAAAGAAGGAACACGCTGGCACAGAGGGTAAATTTTAATTTGCTTATAGAACATATTTTCTCTGAATAATTAACCGCAGATGAACGCAGATAAACGCAGATTAATTACAGCTTGGTATCAGCATACCATAGATTATTGGCATTGCTGAATTGGGGTATGAAATTGAAAAATCAAAAAAATGAAACTCTTACTCTCTGCGCCTGGAGCACCTCTGCGTGAAATAAAATCATACTCTTAATCAGCAACGCCAGATTATTTTTGTAGTCAGATGCACTGCATTTAATTTCTATAATTATATTGGACAAGTAGCGGGCAAGATGCCCGCACCACAAGATTTAGCTATATTAAGATTGTCCAATTTAGCTGTGTAACAGCTTACTTTGGCTCGAAAACTGCTGTAATTCTCAAAAACTATGGTTTTCAACCTAAAGGTGGTTTACCTACTTGCGAGCAAAATGTTTTTCCATTACTGCTAAAATCATAGGTGCTGCTACACTACCACCACCACCACCGGAATGTTCAGCAAAAGCCACCACTAAAATTTCTGGTTTATCAGCGGGTGCATAAGCACCAAACCAAGCGTGATTTTCTTTAACTCCTCGTCTCCAAGCTTCCGCAGTTCCACTTTTACCCGCTACTGGGGGAAGAGTAGGGGTATTTAATACCTTACCTGTGCCTTCGCTAACTACCTTCCTTAATCCAGCACGCAAAACGTTAACGGTTGTGGGTTTGAGATTTAATGATTCTCTCCAACTTTTAGCTTCTTCATTATCCTTGAGTAAATGGGGTTGGACACGATAACCACCGTTAGCAGGTACAGCAAACATGACAGCGACTTGTAAAGGTGTAGTTTGTAAAGCTCCTTGGCCAATGGACATATTTATAGTATCACCCACAGTCCAATCTCTTTTCCATACCTTCTGTTTCCAATTTTGATCGGGAACTAAACCTTTAGCTTCCTCTGTAGTAAATTCAAAACCAGTTTTTTGACCAAACCCATATTTACGAGTCCATGAAATCAATGTCGGTCCGCCAACCCGCTTCCCAATTTGATAAAAGAAGGTATCACTACTCCACTGTAGCGCTCCCACAAAACCCAGTGGTCCAAAACCAGCATGATTCCATTCACCAAATCTAGTCCCACCAATAGTTAAAGAACCATAGGTTTGTAATACTGTATCTGGAGAAAATTGTCCCGATTCTAGCGCCGCTGTGGTGGTGACAATTTTAAAGGTACTAGCGGGAGGAAAGGCGCTAATAGCACGATTAACTAAAGGATGTTCCGAACCTTGGAGACTTTCCCAATCTTTTTGGGAAAGTTTTTGTTTAGAAAAGATATTCGGGTCAAAACTGGGATGAGACACCATTGCTAAGATAGCACCATTTTTAGGGTCAATTGCTAGTATTGCTCCATTTCGATTACCTAAAGCCTTTTCTGCGGCTATTTGCATCTCTAAATCTATAGTCAAATGTAGATCATTACCAGATTTTGCTTGTTTAGTTCCCAATACTCGGAGGGGTCTACCGCTACCATCTACTTCTATTTGCTGACCTCCCCACTCACCTCTTAACAATTTTTCATAAGCCTTTTCTATACCCATTTGACCCATCACATCACCCAATCGGTAGCCTTGGGCTTTCTTTTTTTCCAACTGTTCAGCCGTAATTTCTCTGGTGTATCCAAGTATATGAGCTAACTCTTTACCATAGGGATAATAACGAACAGCCTCCGTATTTATTTCCACACCTGGGAGTTCATTTCCATACTCCCTTAATGCTGTAACTTGGGCTTCATTTAAGTTGTGAGCAATACGAATCAGTGAAGAAGGATTAACAGCAGATTCTTGAAGAGTTTTTTCAATCTCTGCTTGGGGAATTTCCAGAATTTGCGCTAGACGTGGACCGACGACAGACCAAGAGGATTTTCTATGTGCCATAGGCCATAAATATACAGACCGAGGATAACGAGTGCTGGCTAATAATTTACCATTTCTGTCAAAAATATTACCTCTTTCTGGTTGTTTAGGAATAATCCGCACCCGGTTAGATTCTGCGCGTTGACGATGTTTCGCTCCTTGTACTATTTGTAAATAGACCAATCGAGCGCCAATACCAGATAACATTAATAATGTGAATAAAATTATAAATGTAGATTGGACACCACGTCCAACGGTGCGCGTATTTTTTTGACTACTAAGCAATAGTGGTAAAATAGCCATAGGACTAAAAGAAATTTGGGGTTAAACAGGGAAAAATTAACAATTGACAATCATATTAAATATGAGATGAGGTCATTGGATTAAATATTAATTATGGCTGAAACTGCGATCAAAAATCAAAGGGATTTAAAATCCTCACAGACACTTGATGTTGAATTATGCAACGTATTTAAGTTTTTTAACCAAGAACCTGCAGTACAGGGTGTAGATTTGAATGTTAAAAAAGGAGAGTTTTTTAGTATTTTAGGTCCATCTGGTTGTGGAAAGACAACCACACTGCGCTTAATTGCTGGATTTGAAAGAATTGATGCTGGTAAACTATTGATTCAGGGTCAATTAATGACCGATATTCCTCCTTATCAACGGCCTGTTAATACTGTATTTCAAAGTTATGCCTTATTTAATCATTTAAATGTGTGGGAAAATATTGCCTTTGGACTGCGATTAAAAAAAGTATCCAAATCAGAAATTAATAGTCGCGTCACGGAAGCTTTAAAACTTGTCAAAATGGAAAGATTGCGATCGCGTGTTCCTCATCAACTCTCAGGAGGTCAACAACAACGGGTAGCACTAGCAAGGGCTTTAGTTAATCGTCCCGCAGTGGTCCTATTAGATGAACCCTTGGGAGCATTAGACCTAAAACTTCGTAAACAGATGCAGGTTGAACTATCCAATCTTCACCAAGAGTTAGGATTAACCTTTATCATGGTGACACATGATCAGGAAGAAGCGCTATCCTTATCTGACCGCATTGCTATGATGAATCAAGGCAGAATAGAACAAATTGGTACTCCCAGTCAAATTTACGAAAATCCCCAAACAGTTTTTGTAGCTGATTTCATCGGTAATACTAATTTATTTAGTGGTAAAATTGTCGAAATAGACGCAGAATGTGTGAAAATTGAAACAAAAACCGGATTAACCATGATTGTTAATCGCTGCGAACAAACACCCCTAGAAAAATCCCAAAATGTAGTAGTTAGCGTCCGTCCCGAAAAAATCCAACTTTCCCTATATCCACCCAACATACCCATAAACTGCTTTGCTGGAAGGTTAATTAATATCATGTATTCAGGTACTCATGTTAATTATACCATAGAATTAATCAACGGTATGAACATTAATGTTTTACAACCGAATACATTCACTAACTTACTAGAAAGGAATACAACCATTTATACTTGGTGGGAAAAAGCCGACTGTTTAGCTATTAGTGAAAATAACCAACTTTAATTGATTTGCGGTCAATTATCCTCAGAATAATATCTCATGAATCAATTATCAAAACTCAATTTCCCCCAATGATTAACAGACGTAAACTTCTCAAAAAAATCGCAGTTTTTTCCACCTTATCTTTAGGTAGTTGTGGTTGGAGACTAGCCAATGTAGGCTCAAAGGATATTAACCCTAATCAAAGTGATAAACTATATATTTACACCTGGACACAATATACAGATAAAGAACTACTAACAACCTTTACCAGACAAACAGGGATGAAAGTAATAGCAGATGTATATGAATCCAATGATGTCATGTTAGCGAAATTGCAAGCTGGGGGAAGTGGTACTTATAGTATTATTTATCCATCAGATTTTATGGTACAGAAAATGGCAGAAAAAGGATTATTAGCAGAAATAGATCATCAGCGATTAATCGGACTAGATAACTTATTTCCACAATTTAATAATCCCATTTATGACCCCAAAAACCGTTATAGTATTCCCTTTAATTGGGGAACAACAGGGTTATTATACAACTCGGAAAAACTCTCAAATCCTCCCGAAGATTGGGAATATCTGTGGCAAAATCGAGATAAATTAAATAAATTGATTTTGATAGTGAGTATATCAATTTCCCTTGTCATTAAATTTGGTGAAGCAACACCTAAAAAATAACAGCAATTACAATTAAATTATTACTGATGTTTATGAAGATGTCTCCTTTGTCAAAACTTTTAACCTAAACACTTTAGATATACTAGATATAGGTGAAGTGAAATTCATACTTTCATAGGACTTACGCACGAGTCACTGAATAAGGAACCACAGAGGCACAGAGAACACAGAGGAATAAGAGTTTGAGGAATATTTTGCGTAAGTCCTGTTTCATTTACCAACACCGGAATTAGGATCTTGATTATAACTAGTTACAGCCTGACGGAGATTACCCAAATGTGCAGCTAATAGTTCCTTACCCGCTTCCTCATCTAAACCCGTCCAGTGCATTAATAAAGATAACTTCACCCATTTACCGCTGCGTTCTAGTAAAAAACCCGCCGCTTCTCGATTTAAGCCCGTCAAGTCTTGTAGAATCCGTAAAGCGCGATCGCGTAACTTTTGATTAGTCACAGCGACATCAACCATACGATTACCATAGACCTTACCGAGTTTGACCATTACCCCAGTGGAGAGAGTATTTAAAGCCAATTTTGTTACAGTTCCCGCTTTCAAACGAGTAGAACCAGCCAAAATTTCTGGACCTGTTAACAAACGAATATCAATATCAACCTCAATAGTGACTTGTTCAGCGGGGACACAAGCTATAAAAATAGTTTTAGCTCCGCGTTGACGAGCAGCATTAATAGCACCGTGAACAAAAGGTGTTGTTCCTCCCGCAGTAATACCGACAACCACATCTAGTTGGGTAATTTGTCGTTGAGAAATCGCACTTTCCCCATCTTCAGATCGATCTTCTAAATCCTCAGAACTGCGAACCAATGCACCAGCGCCACCGGCAATAATTCCCTGTACCAACTCGGCCGGAGTGCAGAAAGTAGGTGGACATTCAGCAGCATCTAATACTCCCAATCTGCCACTTGTCCCTGCACCCACGTAAAATAAACGTCCCCCTTGACGTAACATCTCCGATGTCAAATCAATAGCTGCTGCTAATTGAACTTTAGCTGCTGCTACTGCTGCTACTGCTTTGTGGTCTTCATGATTAAATAACTCCACCAATTCCAGGGAATTGAGTTGATCTAAATTGAGACTATTAGGATTAACTTGTTCCGTGAGTAGATGGCCGCGTTCCTGGAAATTTGTCATCTTGTATATTCTGTGTCAGTGGTAACAAATCAATAGTCAGTTGTCATTTACTGCTCATGACTAATGACCCATGACAAATCATAATAGCCCTTCCAGTTGACGACGAATGCTGTCCAAATCAGAATTAGCTTCCGGGACAGATGAACCTGTGTCTAGGAAATCTTTTCCAGTATATCCCATTTCAGCTTCAGCTTGCCAGTCAGTTTCTTCCACGTTCATTGCTGGAGGAATCGCTAACTCACTATTTTCGGAAATAATTTCCCAATCATAGCCGGCACTTTCGCAAAATTCCTGAACATCAGCAGCATCCATCATTTCCACTGTTGGTACAGCGAAGTCTTGAGCTTCCAACATTAAAGCATAGCGAGTAGCATCATCTTCTGATTCAAACATGAGGATTTGATTACCTTCTAACCCTTGGCCATTGGCAATGCGAACGCTGTGAATGCCCTCATTATCCGTACCAGCATTAAAAATTAGTACAAAAACACGCATTATCCATCCTTTGATTTCTTGTCTAACTTATATTAGAGTTCTAGGTTGTGCATTTGCAAAAGTCTGAGATCATTTTTGTCGGATTTTCAGGACTCACAGCTAAACTAAAAGATTTTCCAATTATATAGTTAATTAACCATAAGTTTTTTAAATAAGAATTTGACAAAAAAGGTAAAGTCGAATAATTGCCCCTCCATTCTCAATAATCTTGAGAATATTCTCAATAAATCGACGAAAAAAGTTCATTTTCGGGCTTGACTTTCTCAACTATTTTTTTTAAAATAATTTTTGATAGAATCTGCTTGGGCTTATGTGCTACAAATTTCTAAAATTATCAGAAGATAGTTCTTCCTGGTCATTTCCATGATAACAGATTAAAAACTCCTAGTCAATACCTTTTCTGC
>NZ_KE384669.1:33072-42266 GCF_000426925.1 Dolichospermum circinale AWQC310F
CTAGAAAAAGCATCAACTCTCCGCGCCTCTGCGTGATTCAAAAAGTATTAATTCATATAAAAACAGAAGATAGTTCTTCCTCCTCGGTTGTATGATAACAGATTAAAAACTCGTTGTCAATACCTTTTCCTCTCTTTTTCCCGAAAATTTTGGTTAAAAACTCCGTTCTAGAAAGACAGCTTTTGGTATAATAGGCAGAGTGAGTGTCAAATATCTAGCAGCATAAATTTAGCAGACCTCCTCATCCCATAAGTTGTGGTGAAAACAAGATGTCTAACTCTCCTAGTCAAAATTCTCACTCCAGAAACTCTGGGTTTGAGCGTCTACGGTTAACAATATTAAGTCAAGGTGGACTAGTTTTAGGTGCTGTATTGGTGCTGGGAATTATTGCCGGTGTTTGGCGGTTGCGGAATTTCGTTTATAGTGATTTAGTACCATTAGTCACTCAAAATCTAACTAACACCCTGAACCGTCCGGTAAAATTGGGAGCAGTTAAGTCATTTTCCCTGACAGGGGTAAGTTTTGACGCTTCAGAGATACCAAGAACTGATACAGATTCAGATAAGGTAAATACAAAAGCTGTTGAAGTGGGATTTGATCCTTGGCAATTAGTTGTTAACCGCCATCTTTTATTAGATGTTAATTTAATTAATCCAGATATTTATATTGAACAAGATTCCCAAGGACGCTGGTTAACTACTACTATAACTCCGCCTCCGGGTAAAGCATTGATTAAAACTGATTTGGATAAATTGCGGTTTCGTGATGCTAATTTAGTATTAGTACCGAAAGTATCGGTTTTAGAAAAAAATTCTTTACCAGAGAAAGTAGCATTTTCAGGAATTAATGGCACAGCTAAACTCTTAAATCAAAATCGTCTGATTAAATTAGAATTAGCTGGTAAGGCAGTGAGTGGGGGTAATATTTCCATTACCGGGGATTTAATTCCTCAGAAAGTTTTAGTTGGGGATTTTCGACTACAAGCGGAAAACATTCTGGCAGCAGATATTACGCGAATTGTCACTTTACCACTAACCTTAAAAACTGGTAGAGTCAATGGTGATTTGCAAATTAAAGTAGTTCCCAGGGGGAAAACCTTATTATATGGTAAGGCGGCCATAGCGGGAGTAACGGTACAAATCCCTAAAATACCTCAATTATTAAATAATAGTCAAGGGAATCTCAGCTTTGATGGACTGGCTATTAAATTAGATCAGATAATTACCAACTACGGGCAAATCCCGGTTACAGCATCAGGTACAATTGATCAGGAAGCTGGATTTAATTTAAAAGGGCGTGTCAATGCGGTAAGTTTAGCTAATGCCCAAACTACTCTGAAAGTAAAGTTACCAGTTCCTGTAACTGGGATAGCTCAAGCAGATGTACAGATATTGGGAGAAATTTCCCAGCCAGTATTATCCGGTAGTGTCAGCAGTTTGAAAACTGTCCGAATTGATAAAGTAGACTTTCAGAAAGTTAGTAGTAAATTTGAACTGATAAGCAGTAAGTCTCTGCTGAAAATTACAGATATCCAAGGAAAAACTACAGATCAAGGTGAGGTAAAAGGTGGGGGAACAATTAAACTGAGTGCAGTACCCCAACTAGATTTTAACTTGACTGGGGAAAATATAGCCGGAGATGCGATCGCTCAAGTATATAATATTCAAACAGGATTCCCCTTTGGACTATTATCAGCTACAGCCCAACTCAAAGGAGCGGATAATAAAACCCAGACCATAGTAAAATTGCAAGCACCTCAAGCTAAATATCCCACAACGTTAACAACAATTATTAATTCTGATATTAACTCTGACCAAAGGGTTTCCTTCCGTGATGTAGTTGCTAATGTAGGTAGTGGCATAGTTAGGGGTAGTGGTACTTATAGTAATGGTCGTTGGCAAGCTTTAGCACAAGCTAATAAGATTAAACTAGCCTCCTTTATAGAGCAAAAACAACAGGAAAACATTTCCTTAACTGGGGCTGAATTTAATGGAGGTCTGCGTTTATCAGGAAATTCCTCACCATTTAAAATTGAGACAATTATTCCTGAAAATGCGAATGTTAACATTGCCGATGGTACAGTCAATATAGCCCAACTCGACTTACAAGAGCAAAATTTCACAGCCTTGTTACTAGGGAGAAATTTACGCTTAAGCACAATATTCAAACAAAAACAAACCAACCCGATTTTAAATTATCCCCTCACAGGTAAATTCATGATTGGGGGTAATCGGGAAAATTTCCAAGTTAAAACCCTGACAGCATTGGGTGAGGCCTTTTTATCTGTGGGAGGGGGGAAAATTAAAGCTGGGAATATTCAAGTTGCGGAAGGTCGTTATCAGGCGAAAATTCAGGCTGATAATGTACCTTTACTTAGTTTAGCACCTGTACCATCCCCATGGCAAGGAAATATCACAGGTGAATTACAGGTAGGGGGTTCTGTGGAGTCATTCCAACCTGAAACTATTCAGGGAGAGGGAAAAGGGAGATTGAAACTTCCTAGCGGAACGGTTATGGTCTCTGATATTCGAGTTAACGATGGAAATTATCAGGCTTCTTTGGCTACTTCTGGGTTAGAATTGCGCTCTTTTGGTCAGCAGTTACAAGGACAGTTGACAGGGAAATTACAACTAGCGGGAACTTTAGCCAGCCCCAAATTAGCAGATATTGCTGCTGTTGGTCAACTGCGATTTAATAGAGGTTTGCCAGGTATTGATCCACCTATTTGGTTATATATTGGTTGGAATGGAAAAAAGCTAACTATAGACAGTTATAATAATGGTAATTTCCAAGTTAAAGGTTATTTATTAGCTAATGCCGAAAAAGTAGGTATTCCCGAAATTACGGATATGAATTTAAACTTAGATGTAAATAATTATAATCTACAAAAATTGCCGATTAAATTACCTAAAAACGTAAATATTGCTGGAAATGTGGATTTTAGCGGCCAGTTGAGAGGAAAACCCACTGCACCAAATATTACAGGTAAATTGGGATTTACAGATTTAAGACTTCAAAAATTGGTCTTTGAACCATCTCTAACTGGTAGTGTTCAAGCTATATCAGGAGAGGGAATAACCGTAGATGTTGCAGGTAGAAAAGAGCGTATAGCAGTTAAATTAGATAGAAATAATCGTCCTAAATCTTTTTTAGTCAAGTGGCAACAAGCATTGTTATCAGGTATAGAAACAGATGGTAACTTAGCCGTAGGTATGACTAATCTACCATTAGAATCACTAAATGTAATTTTACCAGATGATACAGTATTAAGTCCAGGAGGTGTGGGAGGATTATTAAATGGAAATTTGCAAATTAATTCCCAAACATTAGCGACAGAGGGGAATATAGCCATTGAGAAACCAGAAATTGGCCGTATTAAAGGCGATCGCTTTCAAACCCAACTGCGCTATGATAATCAAACATTTATTCTCGGGAATAGCGAACTTCGCAAAGGTGAAAGCAGATATAACTTTGATGCAAACATCAGACCATGGACTAAAAAACCGCAACTGCGAGCAAACATCAAAATTGACAAAGGTAATATTCAAGATATCCTTAATGTTGCCCAAATATTTGAACTTCAAGACTTGCAACGTGGTTTAAAAGCACCAAAATACGGCAGAGCAGGTAACTTAACCGCTAAATCCCAAAAATTACCAAATCAGTCCTTATTCAGCCAAATTCAAAGGTTATCAGAAATTGATGCCCTAGTAACTGCCCAAGAACAAAAGCGAATTAATGCTACACCCATACCAGAATTAAGAGAATTAAAAGGGATTTTAAACGGTAACATAAGTGTAAATACTGTTACAGCCAACCAGCCAAGGATGAAATTTAACCTGCGAGGACAAAACTTTACTTGGGGTAAACCAACAGAACCGAGCCGATTTTATGCTGTGGAAAAATTAGTAGTTAAAGGTAGTTTAGAAGAGGGAATTTTCCGGTTACAACCTTTACAAATTCAATCTCAGCAAAAGTTAATTGCCTTTACAGGTAACATTGGTAATAGTAAACAATCAGGTAAATTGACAGTAGAAAATTTTCCGCTTGGGCGAGTAAATGATTTAGTGAAACTACCAGTAGGAATTGGAGGTAAACTGAATTTAACGACAGCAATAGCAGGTAGTATTAATAATCCTCAAGCTATAGGAGAATTAAACATAACAGAAGGAACAATTAATCAAAAACAAATAGCATCAACTAATGCCACTTTCAATTATGCTAATGGAAGATTAAACTTTAGTAGCAATGTCTCAGGAACAGGGAAAGAATCTGGGACTGAAATATCGGGGAGTATTCCTTATCAAACACCTTTTGCTACTAAAAAATCAGAGAGTAATCAAATTACCTTAGATGTGAAAGTCAAAAACGAAGGTTTAACACTTTTAAATCTTTTTACTAATGAAGTAGCTTTTGAAAATGGACAAGGAGAATTGGATCTAAAAGTTTCGGGAACTTTAAAAAAACCCTTACTTGAAGGTAAAGCTTCCCTAAGTAATGCTACCTTTAGCGCTCAAGCATTACCGGGAAAATTAACCAATATAAATGGTAGTGCAGAGTTTGATTTAAACCGGGTATTTGTAGACAGTCTTGAAGGTAGATTTAGTAATGGTAAAGTTAAAGCTGTGGGAGAACTACCAATTTTTACTAGTCAAAATATTAAAACAGAAAATGCACTCACTGTTAATTTAGAACAATTAGCTTTAAATCTCAAAGGACTATATCAAGGGGGTGCTAGTGGGAATTTAGAAATTACGGGTTCTCTGCTGCAACCTGTAATTGGTGGTAAGATAGAATTATCTGATGGTCAAGTATTGTTAGCAGAATCTAAAAATGTTAATTCCTCAAAGAGTAAAATCAGCATTTCTCAAAGATCTCCAGAAGTAGAAAATAAAATTACCAAGTTAAAGAAGTTAGAATTAAACTTAGGTAAAAATGTACAAATTGCTAGTCCACCGCTGTTTAAGTTCCAAGCTGCTGGGGATTTAATTGTTAATGGTTCTTTAGCTGAACCCTTACCGGAAGGAACTATCAAACTAACTAAAGGTGCGGTGAACTTATTCACGACCCAATTAGGTTTAGCACGAGGTTATGAGCATACTGCTACTTTCATTTCTAGTCAACCCCGTGACCCTTATTTAGATATTCGTTTATTTGCTAAAATTCTAGATGTAGTTGAAAATAACGATATTGGCCGACAAAATTCTGTAGGTTCTTTAGGTTTATCGGGTTTAGAAACAGTTCGAGTTGAAGCAAGTATTAATGGTTTAGCTAGTCAAATTAATGAGAATTTGCAACTCAAAAGTAATCCTGCGCGTTCAGAAACACAAATTGTGGCTTTGTTAGGGGGTGGTTTCATTGATACTAAAGAACGTGGTGATATTAAACTGGGTTTAATTAATATTGCTGGTTCGGCCGTTTTTAGTAATTTCCAAGGTGCATTTAATCAAATTGGTGATGCTTTTGGTTTAAGTGAATTAAGAGTATTTCCCACTATTCTTTCCCAAAGGCCAGAAGCAGGGAGAAACAACTCATCTTTAGAATTGGCTTTAGAAGCAGGAATTGATATTTCTCCTAAGTTTTCCTTTTCTACTATTAAGATTTTGACGGCTCGTGATCCTTTACAATGGGGGATTAATTACCGAATAAATAATGAACTTCGTCTGCGTTCTTCTACTAATTTAACTGATGATACTCGCGCTGTAGTTGAATTTGAACGGAAGTTTTAAAAAATTGACAACCAACAACCAACAACCAACAACGGACAACCAACAACGGACAACCAACAACGGACAACGGACAACGGACAACGGACAACCAACAACGGACAACCAACAACGGACAACCAACAATGGACAACCAACAACGGACAACGATCACAAGTAATATCTAACAGTGGTAACAATGCGACTTTTATTAACTCGCAAAGCATTTTTCAAAAACAAAGTTGTTTGATTATGTAAAATACTATCCCACCAATTACGAGGGACAAAAGCAGGAATAATGATAGTTGTGAAAACACCGGGGTGATTTTCCTGAAACTGACCAATAAAATCTACAATGGGGTCAATTACAGAACGATAGGGAGATTCGATAATTTCCAAAGGAATATCCGCTTCTAGATTTTGCCATTTTCTTTGTAATTCTTCGCGGTCTGTAGAACCAATATCTACGTGAACAGCAACAATTTTATCTGCAATTGTCCGCGCATAGTCCAAAGCTTCTACCGTTCCTCGGTTGAGTTGTCCCACTACAACCACCGCCGGGTGAGTGACAACTGCGGGTTTGGGAACGGAGATATAACTCCGGGGTTCTAAATCGTGGATACTGAGACGTTCAGCTACATATTGATAATGACGATGAATAGCTGCAAATAGTGTTACTAAGATAGGAATTGCTATGACAACCAGCCAAGCACCTAATAGGAACTTAGTACAAATAATTACTAATAATACTACTAGCGTAGCGAATGCTCCCAAGCCATTCATAATTGCGCTTGCACGCCAACCTCTGGTTTGTTCTTGAAACCAGTGACGTACCATACCCGCTTGGGAGAGAGTAAAGGAAGTAAAGACACCAACCGCGTAGAGAGGAATAATAGCGTTAACTTGACCTTTAAAGATAATTACCAAAACTCCCGCACAGATACTCAAGAGCATAATACCATTAGAGTAGACCAAGCGATCGCCCAAGAGAGATAATTGACGGGGTAAAAATCCATCTCGTGCTAGGAAATAACACAGTCTGGGAAAATCTGCATAACTAGTATTAGCAGCTAACATCAAAACCAACAGAGTGACAATTTGCAAAAAATAGTAAACAGGTCCATTTCCCAAAATCACCCTACCCAAAAGAGAAACTACGGTTTGTCCTGCTTCGGGAACAATATGATAAATGTTTGCTAAATAGCTGATACCCACAAACATAAATCCCAAAATCACTCCCAAATATAACAAAGTCAGGCGAGCATTTTTCCATTCTGGAGCTTTAAAAGCTAAAACCCCGTCAGATATTGCTTCTACCCCCGTTAGTGCGGTACAACCGGCGGAAAAAGCCCGTAAAATAAAGAATACACTGATCCCTTCACTAACAGGAAGAGAAGGATATTCAGTTATTACCTGTCCATTAGTATATTTAAACACACCAATGCCAATTAGCAGAAAAATGCTAGTAATAAAGGCATAAGTAGGAACCATAAATATCTTTCCCGACTCCTTGACACCCCGGAGATTTGCCAGCATAATCAAAAAGATGAAAAACAAACACAGCAGGACAGTGTGAGATTTTAGTACCGGAATGGCTGAAGTCAAAGCTGCTGTACCAGCAGATATACTGACAGTCACAGTCAAAATATAATCAATCATCAGCGAACCACCAGCCACCAATCCGGTATAAAGACCGAGATTTTCCCTAGCGACAATGTAAGAACCGCCACCTTGAGGATAGGCGCGAATGGTTTGACGATAAGAAAGGACAACTATAGCCAACAGGGCGATAATTGCTACAGCAATAGGTAGAGACAAACCCAGAGCGCCACTTCCTGCTGCGACTAAAACTAGTAAAATTTCTTCTGTAGCATACGCTACCGAGGAAAGAGCATCGGAAGAAAGAACCGCTAAAGCCGCACCGTTACTTAATCGTTCCTCGCTATGGGCGCTGGTTGGTAAGGACTTACCAAGGAAAAATTGCTTAATCTGAGGATACAAGGACATAGAAAGTCCACCGGATAAATGTGTTTATTTTTATTCAGTTGAGGATAAACTCAAGTCTGAGTTTATAGAATATAGCAATTTTGCTAAATCCGTTACATAATTAATCATTAAGTTTTCTAGGCTTACACTCCCGACTTGTTCACGAAGTTGGGAATCTTGTAGTTGATAATTTCCTGATCATCTGTCAACAAATTCTGCGCTGCTTCTAACATAGACGGGGCGATATCTTTTAAATCCTCCCGATTATTTAAGTATGTTTTCAAAGCAGACATTGGGTCAATACTGGTACTCGTACTCAATTCAGGAATCCGGGGTTTTGCTAACTGACTGACTAGTTCTGCTTGAATGGTGTAAGTATGGGCGGATTTTAAAGCATTGTTGAGGGAAGAGTTATCAATTAAATCCAATTGATCTGAGCGCAATTTGTAAATCAGTCGCACTACATTGTCTTGAATATCATATTTAGCAATTCCTTTTAATAAAGCTGCTTGTGGATCATCGTGTTTAGATAAATCTACTTCAATTGTCCGAAATATTCGCACCGGTAAAGGACAAAATTCCCAATTTACCTTCCCCCTTTCCAACTCTATCATGACATAACCTTTATCTTCCTTCTCCTCACTAAAATCTACCCGTTCAATACTTCCAGGATAAATCACTGGTGGGTCATTAGATTTATTTAGATTTTGGTGTTTATGAACATGACCTAAAGCCACATAATCAAAACATGAGCGAGTTAACAAAGACAAAGGTAAAGTAAAACCCTTACCCACTGCTAATAAGCGTTCTGCGCCCAAAGTTGCATTATCAGCCATTAAATGGGCTAAAAGTACCGTAGGAATACTAGGGTCAAGACGACGAATTTCGCCCTCTATTACCACCTGTAAACGTTCTGTGAGTAATTGATTAACTTCGGCCAAAGAAGAACCCTGAGTTTCTTGACGAGTCATCAAAGTAGAACGAGTTAACCAAGGGAGAGTAATTATTTGTATATCTCCATTGCGGGTAGAAATGCGGTGAGTGGTCAAAGTATCACCAACCACAAAACCTGGTACAGCCAAAGTTCGGTAAATATTTAAACTAGCGCCTCCCAAACCTTGGGAATGTTGGTCATGATTTCCTACTAATAACACAGTGGGAATATCTGCGTCTACTAAGCGACGAAATTGATGAGCAAAAGCTTCTTGAACATAGGGCGCAGGTGTCGCATTAGGAAAAGCATCACCACCAAATAAAACTAAATCTACATGATCATTTAACGCCCGGTCAATACACAAAGATAATGTCTTGACAAAATCCTCCAATCGTGTATTTAAACCTGTGAGGGGATTAACACGCCCGTGACAAAAACCGCTACCAATATGGATATCTGAAAGATGAAGAATTTTCATAATTTATTTAGTTATAGGTAGGTTGTCGTTATGACAAGGGAACAGGGAACAGGGAACAGGGAACAGGGAACAGGGAACAGGGAACAGGGAA
>NZ_KE384669.1:42359-59624 GCF_000426925.1 Dolichospermum circinale AWQC310F
AATATTTCGGTTTTTTTCCGTTCACCTACTTAGGATGATCCCCGACTGCTTCAAGAAGTCGGGGGTTTAGTCGTCTAGACTGCTAACAAGTGACTAAATATGAATTCCGCACTCAGTTTTTTCACTTCCGCGCCAACGTCCAGCGCGTTCGTCTTCACCTTCACCTACTTTAGTGGTAATAGGTTCGTCACCAATACTGGGATAACCTTGGTCATGGAGAGGGTTGTAAATTACCTTATGTTGAGCTACATACTCCCAACTTTGTTTACGGGTCCAAGTAGCTAGGGGATTAATTTTCAATCTTCCCTTACCATCTAATTCTAATACAGGCATGGTAGCACGGGTAACGGCTTGATCACGACGGCGGCCTGTAATCCAGGCTACGGTATTCAGTTCATCTAAACCCCGTTGCAATGGTTCAATTTTGGTAATATCGTGGAATTTAGCAATATTTGTATCCCAAAGGGCTGCACCAAATTTAGCAGCAAAGGCTTCACGACTATCTATATCTGGTGTTTTATAGGTTTTTAAATCAAGATTATAGATTTCTTGGGCTTTAGCAACTAATTCTAGGGTTTGGGGAAAGTGATAAAGGGTATCAAGAAAAATTACCGGAACTGGATGCTGAAGTTCTGTATACAGTATATGTGTCAAAATGATGTCATCAACGTTAAAGGCGCTAGTTTGTACCAGTCCCGTGGGGATATTCTTAATAGACCAGGCTAAAATTTCCTTGGGAGTTGCGGTTTCCAATTGCTGATTTAGTGCTACTAAGTCAAAGGTGGTAGAGGCTGTCATGATATTTCCTTAAACAAAGATTTTTTTACTTTTATTAAATTTAATAATACCTTAATAAAGTTACATATCCCCGCCGATGCTGGAGTACAGGGAAAAGAACTTCTTACCAATTACCAATTACCAAGTCCCTCATTATGTAGTATTTTGATTGCAAGTCTGTTTAAGGATTCATACTATGCAACAGTTACTCAAAAAAATATTTAGTAACAAAAAATACTTTGCTCGTCTTCTTTTACCTCTACTGGTAATGGTGATGGGGACTTCGCTGTTTATTTTACCTGCTTCTGCTACTGGTGTATACGAAATGCCAGGTTTAACAGCAGATACTTGGATTTTAGATCAAGGTGATGTGATTAGCCGATTCAATGAAGGTAATCTAACTAATACTTTCAAGGATTTGGCTCAGGAAACTGGTCGGGAAGTGAGACTTGTAACAATTCACAGGCTTGACTACGGAGAAACACCGGAAAGTTTTGGTCAAGGATTATTTACTAAATGGTTTCCCACCGCAGCAGAGCAAGCTAATCAAGTGTTATTACTCGTTGATACTGTTACTAATGGTACTGTTTTAATTAGTGGTGATAATATTAAGTCTCTATTGACTGATAGTATCGCGCAGAGTATTACTGAAGAAACACTAGGTACGTTTTTGCGTAATGGCAATAAATATAATCAAGGTTTTTTGGATGTGAGCGATCGCCTGGTTGCGGTTCTATCTGGTAAACCAGATCCAGGTCCACCACAGAAAGTAGAAACTGTCAAAGTAGAAGGAACATTCACTAAAGCGGAAGACACTGATAAAGGGAATGCTACTGTTTGGGTTGTAGGGCTTTTAATTGCGGCCACTGTGATTCCCATGGCGACATATTATATTTACCAAGTGTTTCAACCAGCAACTAAAGAATCCGAGTAATAGCCAATAAGTGATGAGGTAAGTATTTACCCATCACTACTACTAATCAATCTTGAATATAATCTTTACCGCATACTAAAGCTAATTCAGCGCGGACAAATTCTCTACCTAAGTAAGCTGCATGATCTAAGAAGGTAATAGGACAATCTGGAGTTTCTTCAAAGATCTTAATACAGAGTTCTTTGGCTGTGCGGCCACTAAATACGGTTGTGTGTGTTCTTTCCACCTTACCGCGTACGGGAATGACCTTACCTGTTTCTGGATCTACTGCTAAACCACGCTCATTAATAATATTAGTGAAGTGCTTGGCATAAATCAATCGTTCATTTTTATCTATGTAGATGATAAAATAGCCACTGGGGTCAAGATCAATATGACGTTGGGAAAGTTTATGATCAATTGCTGTCAAATCTTCAAGTAGTAAATCCATGCGCTTTATCAAAAGTAAATTTATTGAGAGTTTTTGAGATTATATCTTGAGTCTAATTATAGATCATTTAGGTAGATCCCGAACTGCTTTGAGAAGTCCGGGATCTAAAAGCGAGCTATATTTTGCTATTTAAAAGGTAATTCTGCATTAATAGCGTCTATTTCTTGTTGTTCGATGTGATTGACTTCTCGAATCCAAGGAAGGATAATCTTTTCTAAACGGTTGTTATAAAAGCGGTGAAGACTGTGATTAGGAGTAGCGGGAAAACCACGGCGTTTTTTATGTTTACCACCAGCGCCGGGATCAAAAGTTTGGATATTGTGAGCGATCGCCCATGCAATTGGTGTATAATAACAAGCGTCAAAATGTAAGCAATCTATGTCTTGAAAACTCCCCCAATAACGTCCATAGAGTTGATTTTCTTTAAATAAACAAAAAGACATTCCCAGGGGTTGACGCTGATCTTGATCTTCTTGGTGATAAGCAGCAAAAAATACAACGCGATGACGATAATTATGGTATAACTGTTCAAAAAATTGCTTTGTCAGATATTTGCTACCCCACCAACCAAACTTATCGCAAGTATCAGCATAGAAATCATACATTAAAGGAAACATAGATGGAGGAATTTCGTCACCAGTCATAGCTTGAAGTTTCAAACCCGCTTGTTCTACAGCTTTGCGTTCCCGTTTAATATTGCGTCTTTGATTAGCATTAAATCCAGTTAAATAATCATCAAAAGTTGTAAAATCAGCATTTTTCCAAATATAACTATGATGTAACCAAGTTGTCAAACCCTGTTTTTCTAAAATTGGTCGCCATTGGGTATCAACATAGAGAAAATGACAGCTAGAAATGCGATGTTTAACGCAGAAACTATCAATTTCATAGATCATTAAAGCTGTAATTTCTTCCTCATCTTCTCCCGGTGAAATTAAAAAGCGATAGCCTTCGGCGGGGGTAAATGGTGTCATTCCCAGAAGTTTGGGATAATATTCTATTCCTAAGCGAGATGCTAATTCAGCCCATTGATGATCAAAGACAAATTCCCCTTGACTATGTCCTTTTAAATATAAAGGAGCAGCAGCGATTAAAGTTCCATTTCGCCATAAAATCAGGTGATTTGGTAACCAACCAGCATGGGCTGTAGCGCTATGGGATACTTCCAAATTATGTAACCAATCCCATTCTAAAAAAGGGGTTTTTAAGGGTATTGCTAAAGCATCCCAAGCAGATTTAGGAACATCCGCGATTGTGTGAGTCCAAGTAACAGAGTAGTTATATTTGTGTGCTTTGATCATTGTTTAATTGTTAAAAAATTTGGGATTTTAGATTTAACTCTGACTTATGAATTACCCCATAGTGTAAAAATACTTCTTGCTCAACTGTAGACACTTCTAATAATTGTAACTGAGGAGCAAGAGCCGATAAAAATCCTGTTCTTCCTACGGGTGAAGGAGCGGTATTACCACCTAAAATCAGTGGACAAATAGTTAGCCATATTTCATCAATTAAATCCAATTCAAGAAAAGATGCTACTAATTGTCCTCCTCCTAAAATAGCTAGACGGCTAATTTCTACACCTGCTAAGTATTTTACAACAGCCAGAATGTCAATTTCTCCTCTAGCAGTTTCAAATACTAAAATTTGTTCAAATCCTGAACTTTTTTCCCAAACAGAAGCCCCTAGAGAAGTTGTCAGTAACCAACGTCTCACCGGTTGTTGAAAAAATTTAATGTCCGGATTGAGATTAGCTGAATGGGAAATCACTATATGAACAGGTTGGGGGTGATTATTTACTTTTTTTCTTTGTTGCAAGAGTATTGACTCTGATATTATCATTGTCGTACCGTAAGCACGAAGGGTATCAGAACCGAATAAAACAGCATCAGCAGCAGCAATTTGTTTCTCCAGGTGTAGTTTATCATTTAATGAGCCAAATCGAGCGGGGGAGCGGTTAAAATCTGCTATTTTACCATCAGCACTCATGGCTAAAATTACTGTGGTATGAGGGCGTTTTTCTATCATTAATTTACTTTGATAATTTTTAGCTGCTGTGTAGATTTTCTCATAGTTTATAGTTATAAGACAATGTTGAGAAATTTTACTGTTTCCATATTGATATGCAACAATATTCACTATATCTATCTTTTATGATTTCTAGGACATCATATTTATTTTTAGGTAAGACAGATGACTTAATAGGTGAGGAATTGCTAATTGGTAATTGGTAATAACTTTTTAAGTTCTAATTTTCAATTTTCACCTATTTTCTATCTATTAAAAATTGTGATTAAGCTGATCAAATCTGCTGTTTACTTTATAAAGTGTCTCCTTTGGTGAGTGTAATTACATATCTTTTGATGGTGGTTTAAGGATGCGAAGAGAGACAAAAGATGGTTAAATCTAGTCAATCGTCATTTAGACGAATTTTAGTAACAAGAATACTGCTGGTATTTGTCCCGGTTTTATTAGTAGGTGAATTAGTCGCTCTCAATAAAGCCCGTTCCAGCCTTTTGAATACAGCTAGACAAAATTTAACAGAAAGTGCGGTTAACAAAGGAGAAAAAATCAGTGATGATATTGCTGCTTTACGTTCCAATTTAATTACCGCTAGTCAAACGAAAGTAATTGATTCTGGATCATCTGTAGAAATTGAGGAATTTCTTAAAAAACTCAAAAACCAACTACCAACCCAAATTGATTGTTTACAACTCACCCATATTAAAAAAGGTGATATAATTGCTAGTAGTTGTGGTGATCAAGAAATTACCCCATCAGGTTTATCTCCTACGAATAATGATGTTGATATTCAATTTATATTACCACTCCCAGCGGGAAAAACTGGCAAACGAGATAAACAAAATCAACTCCAGTTGTTTTTATCAATTCCTGTTGCTAATCAACGTGGTAATTTAGCTTACCGATTAAGCATTAAAACCACATTATATCAACAAACTCCCAATCATCGAGGCTCTCTTACTGGTTCTTTAGTTGTAATTTCTGAAGATGGTAGGGTTTTAGCTCATCTATTACCGGAAAGAATCGGTACTAATATTAAAAATTATCCCGATGTAGAAAGAATACAAGCTATAGTTAAAGATGCCTTAGCTGGAAGTAATAATTCTAGTAATTTATCTTTTAAAGAAGGAGAAGAATTGGTCGTTGGTTTTACAGCTACCGCTAAACCTATAACCACAAAACCATCACAAAGATGGATTATCCTAGCAGTTACCAGTGTAGAAAATGCCCTATTTGGTTTAGAAGAAATTAAACTAATTCTGATTGTCTTAACAGTGGGTTTAATTGGTGCAAGTTTATTAGCATCATTTTATTTAGTTCCTTGTTTAGCAGGTCCAATAGAAGAACTACGCGACTATGCTGTTAATCTTCATAGTCACCACGCAGCCCAACCCATTCCCCGTAATTTCAAAATTCGGGAATTTAACCAACTAGCACAAGCATTAGATCAAATGGTAGAAAGACTCAAAGATTGGGCCGAAGAATTAGAAATTGCTTGGAAGGAAGCTAAATCAGCTAACCAAATTAAAAGTCAATTTTTAGCAACAACTTCCCATGAATTAAGAAACCCACTTAATATTATTATTAATTGTGTTCGTCTGGTTCGTGATGGTTTGTGTGATAACAGAGAAGAAGAATTAGAATTTCTCAAAAAAGCCGATGATACAGCAATTCATTTATTAGGTTTAATCAATGATTTATTGGATATTTCTAAAATAGAAGCTGGTAAACTTTCCGTAATTATAGTACCTCTAGATTTACGTCAATTATTATTAGAAGTAATTAACTTACAATCAGTTAATATCCAATCCAAAAGACTGCAATTAATTTGTAATATAGGTGATAAACCCATCCCAATTAAGGCAGATATAGTTAAACTTAAACAAGTGCTAATTAATATTATTGGTAATGCTACTAAATTCACAGATGAAGGTAGTATTCAAATTAGTACAAATATTTACACAAATAGTCATCAGCCTTATGCTATAGTGTCCATTAAGGACACAGGAATTGGTATTGATCCAGGAGAGCAAAATAAACTATTTCGTCCCTTTGTCATGGTTGACGGTACAACTACGCGCAAATTTGAAGGAACTGGATTAGGTTTAGCAATTTCCCGGAATTTAATTGAACTGATGGGTGGTAGAATTAGTTTGCAGAGTTTGGGTTTAAATCAAGGAACAACGGTAATCATCAAATTACCCTTAACTGATCTAGCTTTATTACCGAATGCAGAAAAAAAAGATGCTATTGGTAATCGAGTTAGAAGTCAAACTAGCCGATAAATTAAAAATTACAACATTCCTCAAATGAAACGATTTTTATCAGGTATTTTTGTGGTGACAACTTTATTATTAGCTCCCGCTTGTTCATCAACTACTAAATCTACTAAAGTAGAAATTTCTCCTAGTATGATGATGAATCATGATCATGATTCCATGGGTGGACATGAGGGACATTCTATGGAAAATATGAATCATGAAAATAATTCACAAACAACTACTAAAGCGACATTAAATGCTCCCAAAACTTTAACTCCTAATCAATCAGTTAATTTAGTCATAGATATTCAAGATGCTACGGGAAAACCTGTGAATAAATTTGACATTTTCCAGGAAAAAATCATGCACTTAATTATCGTTAGGGATGATTTAAAGTCCTTTGCTCATATTCACCCCGAATACAAAGAAAATGGACGATTTCAAGTAACTGCAAATTTTCCAGACTCAGGAAATTATACACTTTTCAGTGATTATAAACCCGCTGGAGAAAAGGAAAATGTCTCTTTAATGAAGATCACAATTCCCGGTTCAGTTTCACCCCCAAGAGATTTAGAAAAATTCACAAAAACTAAAACCTTTACAGATACTAAAGTCAATCTGAATATCTCTGAAAAAAATCTGCAAGCTGGTAAAGAAGTAAGTTTAATTTTTGATTTGAAAGACAATAAAAATCAACCCATTAAAGACCTACAACCCTACTTAGGAGAAAAAGGTCATTTAGTGATTATTAAAAGTTCATCTCCCCTGACAAAATCCGATTATATTCATGCTCATGCACTCAAAAATAGCCCAGATGGAAAAATAGAATTTGAGACAAAATTTCCCAAATCAGGAACATATAAAATGTGGCTACAATTTAACCGTAATGGAAATATTAAGACCGCAGATTTTTGGGTAAAAGTAGAATAGAAGAATAGAAAATGAGGTTAGGCGCTTATAAACCGCATCTATACAGACAAAACCCACCCGGGTGGGTTTAAAATCCTTTTAACCTCGTCCTCCCTTGAGGGGAGGTAATTGGTTTTATTTTGTATGTTATAACACATGGATATATACATATTTACATATACAGGGGTTTCCGCTCTTATGAGGTACATCTTAAGCCCCCTCCTCGCACCCCCCTCAATCCCCCCGCAGCGGGGGGAAGAAAAGGATAAACTTTTGATATTGGAGGGGGTTGGGGGTGGGGTTCTTGTACCTCATAACATCGGGAAGTGCTGTAAATATCAGATGATTTTAATTACTCCTCTGTCACCTGGGTGCTAATTAGCAAATAAGCCTCCTTCGCAGCGGCTTGTTCAGCGGCTTTAATAGAACGTCCTTTACCTTGTCCTAACATTTTTTCATGTAGCCAAACTTCAGCAAAAAAGCGTTCATGATTGCGGTGGGGTTGACTAATTTCTAAAACTCGATATTCTGGAAGAACCTTAAATTGTGCTTGAGTCCATTCTTGCAAAGCCGCTTTATAATTGAGTTTAGCAGGGTCAAGACGGATTTCTGTGGTTAGCTGTTGGAAATGGGAATCTAACCAAGGACGAATCAGGTTAAGATTTTGAGTGCTAAGGTAAAGCGCTCCTAGAACTGCTTCAAAAGAATCTGCTAATCGTGATTCTTGCCCGATATGATCGGCAGTAGCACTACCAGCCACCAATAAATATAATTCTAAACCATATTCTCTTGCTAATTGGGCGAGAATGCGATCGCTCACCAAAACGGAACGAATAGCGGCAAAATCACCAACGGAGCAATCAGGGTAATGTTCCCATAATACCACAGCTGCCACTAGACGTACCACCGCATCGCCCACAAATTCTAGTTGTTCATAATTGGCGGTATCGGAGACGGTAGGATGAGTTAGTGCCAGGTCTAATAATTGCCACTTTACTGGTGCATTTAGTGACAAACCAAACTTTTGCACTAAACTTTCAAGCTGCCGTTGTCTTCGGGGATAAACGCTGGACATTAGGTAAGTGTGGAAAAAAGGGCTAATAACTCTTAACTTAGCATTAAAAGTATTGGGTAAATAAAACTCGTTACTACACAAAGGAACTCCACTTATTCCCAATACTGATCCCAATTTTAATTGAGAGGTGAGGTTTTAGCCGCAAAATACTCAATTCCCCCATAAATCGTGTATTTTGGCAAATAATCACCAAAAACTAACTAACGCGGTTGCAACTTCACCCCCTGACGTTCCAACATTTCCCGCGCTGTGGGACTGGGTGTATAATTATAACCATAGCCAGAATTCTGGGAATCATCCATTATTTGCGGTGTCAGTAAAATAATTACCTCTCTACGTTCGTTCTGTTTGTTTGTTTTCCTAAACAGCGCACCCAGCAGGGGAATATCACCCAAAATAGGTAATTTAGAAACACTTGTTCGATCTTCATCCTGAATAATACCGGAGAGAATAAGCGTTTGAGTATCTCGGAGGCGAATTGTACCAGAAGTAAGGGAGCGAGTAGAAACTAAAATGACTTTTCCATTACCCGTATCTGCCGTACCAACAGGAGACTTAACATTTGGAGCAACTTGTAGAGACACAAAGCCATTATCATCAATCCGTTCAATTTTGACACTAAGACTTAACCCGACTGGCTCTTTTGAGATATTTTTCTCTTCTCTAGAACCTCCAGGAGTATCTGTTCTAGTTATTTTTATGTCTCCGACAACTTGCTGAGTTAGTTGTACATCGGCAGTTTGTCCTTCTTGAACAATTAAGGTAGGATCTGTGAGAATCTTAGCGTTGCCCTTGGTAACTTGAGCTTGTAAACTCGCAAGAAACCGTTTAGGGAATTGGTATAAACTTGGTAGAGCAAATGTAGATGCAGCACGACTACCCTCTGCAAAAGCAGCAGTCTGTCTTCCAGTTATAGGATCAGTTGTGATAGTTATGACATCTGGTGTTCCAGGTGTAAAATTAGATATTCCTGGGGTAGTTGGACTAGTGTTAGTTGGTGAAATTGGTCGTAAGAATGTCGCATCACCTGGTGGTGTTTCCGATAACACCAGACCATCTCTGATAATTCTGAGTCCTGATCCACCATTGGGGACTGTAAATGTACTATTTGCATCAAAAAATGGCGCTCCTGTAATTGGGTTTTTAATCACGGGGGTTTGAGTCACACTTTCTTTCACTTCACTTCCTGTAGCTGGTCGAGAACCACCAAAATTTAAAGATGCTGCACCACCATCATTAACAAAGAAGTTGTTACCAACCCCAAAAGAAAAACTGGTATTGTAATCTTGACTACCTGTCAGGTTGACATCAATAATTTTGACATTTACCACCACTTGACGACGACGGGTATCAAGCTGTGTTAATTGAGATACTGCCATCTCCACCAATTTAGGACTACCAATCAAGGTGAGAGTATTAGTTCTTTCGTCTCCTAATACTTGTAAACCTCTAAGCAAAGGAACTGAGTCTTTAAACACAATACGTTCAGCTTTAATTTCACTCTCTGCTGTTTTAGTTTCACTTGAGGTATTAGGCTGCTGTGCTTGCCCTCCTGCTTCTGATAAATTTTTGATAGTTGTTTGAGTAGTCTGTACTTGAGGATTTAAAGCACTTTCAGCACCTAATCTGACTAGAAAACTAGCTACTACCTTAACATCTGCTTGATTAAGTCGTAGATTACGCATTACGACATCACGGGTGGAGTTAGGTAATTTAGGCCCAACAAAAATTGTCCGTCCACTGCGGTTAGCTTCCAAACCACTCAAACGCAGGACGTAATTAAAAACATCCTGCACCGGTTCGTTTTCTACATCTAAAGAGATTTTTTGATATATTTTAGTTTCAGTTTCATTTTTATTATCACCTGTAGGGGGAGCAGGTGTTTTTTGATCTTTATCGTCATCATCACCTATATAAGCCAAATTCAGTCCAGCAGCACGAGCTAATAAAGATAAAACCTCTCTTACAGGTGCGTCACGCAACACCAACCGACGAACTCGTTCTTTTGTACCTAAATCAATCACCACAGGAGATGTATCAATATTAGACTGAGTAATATCTCCTACAGGTGGGGCGACAGCCTTAGGTAAAAAAATAGGACTTTGCTTATAAGCTTGACCAGGATTTGGGGTTTGGGTAATTTTCCCGTCAATTGTAACTTGGGGGTTAGGAACTAGAACCTCTGGCTGTTGACCTGGTTTATCTGTGGAATTGGTAGAGTTTGATGTTGTTGAATTTGCGACAGTAGTAGTAAAGCCTAAAGTAATATTATTATCCCTACGGTTGACAGGCTGAATATTTGGTGCATTATCCGTACCAGTGACTGTCACCTGCATATTATTAGTATCTAATTGCTTAATCTCAATCACAGCGATTCCTGGTGCGGGGTTTTCTTGACGGAAATTACCACTTTTAGGTAAACGCAATTGAGCATTAACTATATCCGCAACTAAGGATTTGCCCTTTTTAGTGCTGAATACTTGGGGACTATTTTCAGTACCAGTTATTAAAATAACACTAATTCCCCCCTGAATGGGATTAAGTTGAACATCAGTAACTTGTGTTATTTGTGCTAAAACCGGCTGGGCTGCTAAGAGAATACAAGCTGCTGCTCCGGGTACGAAAAAACCATAATCAGACTGTTTCACAATTTACTCCTCACTTAAAATGAAATTCAAGATCTCAACTTTTGCGCTTTGGCGCGAAACATACTTTTCTCTGAAGTTGTTTTAAAACCATAAGGCGATTATAAATCGCTAATACACGAATAAAGTCGGACTGCGTGGACTCAGGAAAAATCAGAAATTAGACTTTTCAAACATTCTCTCAAAGGTTATTTTTTTGGTGTATTAGCTGCTGCTGGTTGGGGTGCTAAGGCTGCTTCTTCTTCGGGAGTGAGTGGAATTAAAGCCTCTAATTCAAAAGATGTAATTAGTTTACCAATATTAATCGGTATAGGGTTATTTTTATCTGCTGAAATCTCTGGTGGTGACAATTTTGAGTCGTAGTTTTTGACTAACAATAAAGGTTGTAGTCGCTCAATATTCCGCATAATTAATTGGGTTTGTACAAAATTACCCTCAATTTCTACTTTGATAATACTGCGTTTGATTTTATTATTAATTTCTGCCCCAAAACTATTATCTGCTACTACTTCAGGTTTTTCGGTAGTGGGGGCAAATTTTTTCATTTTGGCTTTAATAGAACTACCAAAAACCTTGATATCGCTAGAATCTATTAAGAGACTGGTATCTAGTAATAGAGTCTCCAAACTTTTTTCATCGGTAAATAAAGCTAAAATTTGTTTCTGTTGTTCTTTTGCTGTTGCTAAGTCTGCCTTTATTTTACCTATTTGTCTAGCTTGGTTTTGCTTTTGCTGAATTTCTATTTGTAGTTGATCACGTTTAGTTTCCTGTTCTTTATAACTTTCCACAGCGGGCATTACCATATTAACCAGCATATAAAATGCACCTAAAACACCTAAACCAGCAAATACACTACCGATTATTAGTGGTGTTAAGGTGATACCAAAGACAACAGGTGCAGAATTTTCTGCCTCTGTGACTTGTTGAGTAGAATTAAACTCACCACTCAGTGTTATTTGCTAACTACTCCTAGTTTTTGAATGTGACGAAGTCTATCCACTAGTCCGATTGTTCCTTTTTTTTCTAATTCTGGAATTAAATCAGATGCAGGTACGTTACTCAAACCTGTTTTAATAGTATATTTAACTATTTGAATTGGTTTAATTCCTACCTCAGATTTTGTAGCCACAGGAGGAAGGAAACCTGTGATCGCTGGTGCATCTACTAACTCAGTTGTGATAATTTTAATTTCCTGGGGATTAAAAAATTTAGATTGTCCCAGACTCAGGGTAAAATCGTTAACCGAAGCATAGGAAACCGCAAAACCAGAAATTTCTAAGTAGCCAGCGGTATTATTAGTATTATTAGGGGTGGTGTTGGCTGTAGGTTGAGGGTTTGGGCTTGTTTGCTTGATACTTTCAATTTGTACTCTAGGAGGAATGCGATCGCCCAAATCATGTAATATTGCTGACAAAGGACGTATCTGATCAAATACTTTGACTAAGGTTGTCGTTTGGCTATTAATGGTAGCTGTTTCCGCTTTCATTTTTTTAATATTGGCTATTGTTTGATTCAAAACCTTACCTTGCTCCTCTAATTTTGTTGTTTGCTTTGCTACTTCAGCAGTTTTCCATTGCAGGAATGACAAACTAAAAAACACCAAAGATGGGAATAATAAACCGACTGCAACCCCTACATAAACAGGGGTAAACTCTCCTAATTGCAGTGATAATTGATTAGCCTGACTTGGAATTTTTTGCTGATATTCTGGACGGTTTTTCAGTAGGTTAATATCTAGATTGTACATTTTATTTATTCCACCCCTCGGATTCCTAAACCTAGTACAATACCCAACCCAGGGCGTTTCATTAAAGGATATTCTTCGATATCCGCACTCAAAGACAAACAAGTAAAAGGATCTATTGGTATAGTTGGTAAACCCAACTTTTTAGTCAGAAACTCGCCTAGTTGTTGTATTCCTGCTCCAGGACCTGCTAAGAAAAGTTGCACAACTTCCAGATTTACACTTTGATTAACGTAAAAATTAATAGTACGACTTAATTCATCACTTAATTCCCTGAGAACATTCAACATAGAGTCTATGTCAATATCATCACCAATACCCCTTGAGTTTTCAGGAATAATAACGCTCTCTAACATATCCGTATCTCGTGATATCGGTAAGTTCATATCCTTTGACAGTGCAGCTTGCATTTGATATGTACCAATAGGTATTGTGCGGGAAAATTGCGGTACACCATTGATAACGATGGCAATTTCTGTACTATCAAACTCAATATCAACTAACACCGCTGCTTCTGTGGGTTCTAATAGCTGCAACTGTTCACGAATGGTCCGAATTAGGGCGAAACTGTTAATCTCCAAGGTATCAACAGTTAATCCGGCCTGTTCAAAAGCATCCAAATATGTTTGTGTGATATCTTTACGAGTGGCAACTAATAATACTCGTACTTTATCAATACCATCTTCATCTATAAAGTGTTCAAGTGTTTGATAGTCAATGTCAGCTTGTTCCTGGGGATAAGGTAAGTATAAACTCGCTTCATGGTTAAGTATCAAATCCCGCAACTCTTCGTTATCTAAATCTGATGGTACACTAATTAAACGCACAATAGCGTTTCTGCCTGGTATACAAGTAGCAACATGAGAGGCTTTAGTTTTACTTTCAGCAACTGCTTGCTGAATAATTTCAGACATGGCTGGAGTATCAATAATTTGACCATCACTCAATATGCCATCTGGTACTGGTACTGTTGTCAAGGATTTAATTTTTAAACCTTGACGTTGCTTATGTATTTGTACTAAATTTACCCTTTCAGGTGTTAGTTCAATACCAAGGACTTGATTAGATCTACCAAACAAACTAGTGAAGGCTTTTAGCACAATTTTACCCTCTAGATTACTCAAGAACAATAAGTTAATAGGTTGTCCGTTGTGGTCAGCAAAGAATCTTTACCAATTACCCCAATTGATATATTCTATAGTCTCGACAACGATCCTCCTGTTACTTAAACCAACCCTAATCATACTACCACTTAATTAATATGATTCGATCGCTAAAAATTAAACGCCTGGTTTCTTGGGCTTTGTTAGGGTTATTTACTAGTTTTATTGTTAGTTGCAGCACTTTCAGTAATAACCCGAAAATTCCTGTTCAAGGAATTGTCACTATTGAGTTCTGGACAATGCAGCTTCAACCTCAATTTACCAACTATTTTCAGGGTCTAATTAGGACTTTTGAATCACAGAACCCAAGTATCAAAGTTAAATGGGTAGATGTACCTTGGTCGGCTATGGAAAACAAGGTTTTAACCGCAGTATCAGCAAAAACACCTCCAGATGTTGTTAACCTTAACCCAGACTTTGCTTCCCAATTAGCGGGAAAAAATGCTTGGTTAAATTTAGACAATAAAGTTTCTAGTCAAGTTCGTTCCTCTTATTTGCCAAATATTTGGCAAGCAAGTACCCTGAATAACAAAAGTTTTGGTATTCCTTGGTATCTTACCACGCGACTGACTATTTATAACACCGATTTATTAAAACAGGCTGGTATTACAAAACCACCTGCCACTTATGCAGAATTGGGACAAATGGCACAACAAATTAAAGACAAAACTGGTAAGTATGCTTTCTTTGCTACTTTTGTCCCTCAAGACTCTGGAGAGGTGCTGGAATCACTGATACAAATGGGTGTCACTCTAGTTAATACTGATGGTAAAGCTGGTTTTAATACACCTCAAGGAAAAGCTGCTTTTCAATATTGGGTAGATTTGTATAAAAAAGGTTTGTTACCAAAGGCATCTTTAACCCAAGGGCATCGTCACGCTATAGATTTATACCAATCTGGAGAAACAGCTTTTTTAGCTTCTGGTCCTGAATTTCTCAAAACCATTGCTAATAATGCCCCCAAGATTGCCCTAGCCTCCGCTATAGCCCCGCAAATTACGGGGGATACGGGTAAGAAAAATGTCGCCGTGATGAATATGGTCATTCCCCGTGATAGTAAATACCCTGACGAAGCTGTTAAATTTGCATTATTTGTGACTAATGACGCCAATCAATTAGCTTTTGCCAAAGCCGCTAATGTCCTACCTTCTACAATTAAGGCATTGTCTGATACTTATTTTAAGAAAGTTCCCGCTAATGCTACTACCGCAGAAAAGGGAAGGGTAATTAGTGCGTCACAGTTACAACAAGCTGAGGTATTAACCCCTAAACTCAAAGATTTTAAACTTTTGCAAAAATCAATTTACGAAAATTTACAAGCAGCAATGTTAGGACAAAAAACCGTTGATCAAGCTGTGGAAGATGCCGCCCAATTGTGGGATAATCGCTAATGGGTAATTGGTAATGGGTAATAAAAGTGTTCCCTGACACCTGACTAATGACCCCTGACTACTGACAAAAAATAACCAATTAAATACAGAGAACCACATAATACAACTTGATTATCTGTGGAGGGACAAGCAGCGTCTAAGGCTGAAAATACGTCTGTATAAGTATTACAAAACCTTAAATCTGGACAAATTGACGCTGCTAAATTAGCTAATTTTCCTAAATCCGCTGAATTGCTATCGGGTACTGGCACTAAATACAATTTATCCCCTGGTTTGAGAAGTTCCTGAAAAATATCACTATGATCTTTAGTGGCCAGCATTCCCATTACCCAGGTGATATTTTCAGTTTTGAGTGTATCTACATAATGGCGTAAAACATTAGCTGAGGCTGGGTTGTGTGCGCCGTCAATGAGGATTTGATGAGTTTTCCAAGTAATCCATTGCATTCTCCCTGGCCACTTGGTTTTAGCCATTCCTTGAATAATAGCCTGTTCAGAAATTTGCCAATTCTGTTTTTGCAAGATTTCCAAAGCAGCTATTGCTAAGGCTGAATTATGTAATTGAATTTGTCCCTGTAATGCTAAAGGGTATTTTATTGTTTCTGGACTGGCTATTTTTTGATATTCGGCCCAGTTTTGATTAATTTTACGAGAGGGTGCGGGGGTAAAAATCGGGCATTTTAGTTCTAATGTACGCGATATCACGACTTTTTGCGCTGCTTCTGGTAATGAACCCACCACCACCGGACATCCGGGTTTGATGATTCCTGCTTTTTCTCTGGCAATATGGGTGATAGTTGGTCCTAGTTGTTGCCAATGTTCTCGACTTATGGAACTAATTATTGTCACTAAAGGATGATCACAGACATTAGTGGCATCTAAACGTCCTCCTAGTCCGACTTCAATTACCGCAATATCAACTTGTTGCTGGGCAAAATATAACCAAGCTGCTGCGGTAATTACTTCAAATTGGGTAGGAGATTCTTCATCTGGATTAATTGCTGCTTGAACTTGAAGTATTAATTCACACAAGTTATTATTATTAATTGCTTGTTCATTAACACAGATACGTTCTGTCCAATCAACCAAATGGGGGGAGGTGTAGCGTCCAGTTTGATAACCAGCTTCAGTAAGTACCGCAGACAGATAAGCACAAACAGAACCTTTACCATTAGTACCAGCGACATGAATAATTGGCACTCGGTGATGGGGATTTCCCAAAGTTGCCAATAAATTGACAATTCGAGATAATCCCAAATTCACACCAAAATGCCCAAAGGGTTGGAGTAGGGAATCTATGCTCATGGGAATTGTGTAATTGGTAATTTGGTAATTAGATTAGAATTGGTAAAACTCTTGCCTATTCCCTGTTCCCTGTTAAGAGTTCCCTGTTAAGAGTTCCCTGTTCCCTATTCTCCAAATTACGCTTCTTTGCTCAAAAAGTTTTGTATTTGTCTAATAGCAGCAGCGCCGATATTAAAAGCAGCCCAACTAGCAGCGATCGCTAAAGGTGCTAAAACAATTACTACACGAGTATCAATGTCCATATTTAGAAACCCTCTGTAAATTAAAAATTTTAAGTTTTTTGACATACCTCCTCGTCCTTTCATGAGCGAGGATTCTTTGACACTGCACTGACTGTTGCTACCGAAAAGTAGTCTTATTCAGTCTCCATGTCCGTTTATAGTCTCCCAATGCCCTGTGGCGACTATACCTAGTTTACTATAAAGCTGTCGTAGAAGAACGGGGATTGTATCCGATTTTTTTGGTCAACAGTTCTCAGTTTTGATTGAGAACTCAAGTGGGGAATTTTTTCAAGGTTGTATGTAAAGTTTACAGGACTTAAGCAAAATATCTCTCAAATCCTCATTTCTCCGTGACCTCTGTGCCTCTGTGGTTCGTTATTCCATGAATC
>NZ_KE384669.1:59658-61052 GCF_000426925.1 Dolichospermum circinale AWQC310F
GTTTAATTAAAAGTCAGTGGTCAGTTATCAAAAATGAATCACCAATTACCAATTACCAATTACCCATTACCTACTCAGCATGAAGGAGGGCTAATTGATAGTATTTTTCCGCGTGTGCAATGAGTTCAGTGATTTCGGTGTCTGTGAGTTGACGAACTACCTTACCGGGGAGGCCGAGGACTAGAGAACCAGGGGGGACATTTTTGGTAACTACAGCACCCGCACCGATCATACTACCTGCACCGACTCTGACACCATTTAAGATGATAGCACCAATACCAATTAAACTCCCACGTTCAATGTGAGCAGAATGGACTACAGCCCGATGTCCAACAGTGACATAATCTTCTAAAATGGTTGGTAAACCCGGATCACCATGGAGAATTGCACCGTCTTGAATATTTGTACATTCGCCAATTTCAATCCGTTCTACATCACCTCTAACCACAGATCCATACCAAATACTGGCTCTGGCTGCTATGGTTACAGAACCAATGATTATAGCGTTAGCTGCCACAAAAGCAGCTTGAGAAAATTCAGGAGATTTTGAGCCAGAAGAGATAGACACGATAGAATATGGATATTGTACCCAGGAACACTGGAGAAACTCCAACCTTTAGGGCTGGTTGTTAAACCAGAATATCATAGCCTTGGCCTGCTATGGTCAGGCAGTTGTGAGACTTGTTCTCAGACACTATCCTCACTTTTATGCAGGAGTAAGCAAGTCATCTAAAGTAGTGGAGCAGGAGTGTAAAGTTAAACCTACTGGTGCTGGCAGAAAAACAATACTATGTTTATACGCACTTCATGATCAATCCAGGCTTTCAGTACCCAATATTTGGCCCTGAAATACAGTGTCCCCACTGTCGCCAAAATATTTCAGCGTTGACATTGACGGATACTTATTTGTGTCCTCGTCATGGCGCATTTGAAGCTGAACCTAAAACTGGGGAGTTAGTTCATTTACAGTCCGGTCGTCATTGGCGCAGATGGGATGGTGAATGGTATCGTCAACATACTCATCCTGATGGGATTCGGTTTGAAATTCACGAAGCTTTAGATAAGCTTTATACTCAAGGTTATCGGGCTACGAGAATAATTGTTGCTAATCGTTATCAGGAATTAATGAGTGGCTACTTGGAACGTAGTACACCCTGGCGTTCTGGACAAGGGGAAGCTACTACGGGGGCGCGGTTATATGGCTTACCTGTAGATTTTAGCCCTGATTCTGTCGCAGAACCTTGTTGGGAAGTGATTAATTTTGATTTGGATAAAGAACCTGGTGTCCCGGTGCGTTACCCATATTTTCGGTTGTTTGAGTGATAGTCAGTGGTCAGTGGTCAGTGGTCAGTGGTCAGTGGTCAGTGGTCAGTGGTCAGTGGTCAGTGGTCAGT
>NZ_KE384669.1:61176-67403 GCF_000426925.1 Dolichospermum circinale AWQC310F
AGACTATACTAACAACGGACAACGGACAACTGACAAAATTATGCACCATACTTCTATTAGAACGGCAAATATCCATCTAGCGATCGCTTTTTATGAAACACTAGGGTTTACGGTGGGCGATCGCTTCACCACCGGTTATACTTTAGCTTGCTGGATGGAAGGTTTGGGGGGGAGAATTGAACTGATCCAAATTCCCCAACCAAAACCAGCCCCAGATGCTTTTGAGGATGAACATTATGTGGGTTACTATCATCTTGCTTTTGATTTAACACACATTACACCAGATTTACCCACTTGGTTAGAAAGTTTAAAAATACGGTTAGCTGCAATAGAAAGTCTACCACCTCTAAAGATTCTTTTGCAACCTACACAGCAGCAAATTGGCGATAACATCTTGGAATTTGCGTTTATCGCTGATTTTGATGGTTTACCTCTGGAGTTTATACGGTTTTTGCATAAATCGCCCGAAAATTAGTATTCATGCCTTTTGGATGATATAATACTTTTCCCTTTCAGGTACATTTTTATTTTCCATGGGGTACTGAGGAAACATTTGCTCAATTTTTCTAGTCCATCAATATATGTAATCTAAGTTACATATATCTATTCGCCAAAGATATGTCTTTTTTTTCTCTAGCACAACGACATCGCTTTTCTTTAGTTATTTTGAGTCTTTGGGTAATAGCCGCATTTTCATTAAATCATGATGCTGCTTTTAATCTCCAAGAAGGGGGTTTATCAACAACACCCTACAAGTCCAAACCGGAAAGATCCCTGGAAACACTAGTTACTAAAGAAACAGCCAATTTCGCCATTACAGCAAACGTGCGGAAAACAGTCCTCGACAATGGCTTAACTGTGATCACGAAGGAGGTTCATAATGCTCCGGTGGTGACAGTACAAGTATGGTATAAATTTGGTTCTGGTCAAGAAGCAATTGGGGTAAATGGCATTGCTCACCAATTAGAACATATCATGTTTAAAGGTACTAGCGATCGCCCCATTCAATTTGGCCAGTTATTTAGTGCTTTAGGTAGTGATTCTAATGCTTTTACCAGTTATGACCAAACCGCATATTACAACACTGCTCAAGGGCATAAACTCACCTCTGTGTTAACCTTAGAAGCAGATAGAATGAAAAACTCACTCATAGATCCTCAACAGTTAGCTAGTGAGAAACAAGTGGTGATTTCTGAATTACTTGGTTACGAAAATAGCCCAGAATATCGTTTAAAACGTGCTGTGATGAAGTCGGTTTTTCCTAATCATCCTTACGGTTTACCCATTGGTGGTACTAAGGCTGATGTAGAGAAATTCACGGTTGAACAATTAAGAGAATATTACCAAAAATTCTACAGTCCTGACAATGCTGTTTTGGTAATTGTCGGGGATTTTGACACCACACCAACGTTAAAAAATGTCCAAGCTATTTTTGGTAAAATCCCTAAAGGTCAATATTCACCCCATAATCTTATAACTCCATCCTATTCCCCATCACCTGCAATTAAACTACAAGAACCGGGAGGAAATCCATTACTACAGATAATTTATCCACTTCCTCAAATTAATCAACCAGATGTACCCGCTTTAGAGGTCATGGATTATATCTTAACTGCGGGTAAAAATTCCTACCTATATCAAGAGTTGGTAGAATCGGGTTTAGCTAGTGATTTGAAAGCAAATGTCGCTAGTTTACTGGCTGGTGGATGGTATGAAATATTAGTAACTGCTGCGGAAAATCAGGATTTGTATAAAATTGATGCAACGGTAACAAAAGCATTAAAACAAGTTATTAAAATTGGTGTCACTACAGAACAAGTAGAACGAGCAAAAAGCCAATTAACGGCTTCAGTTATTTTAAATAATCGTGATATAACCAGTCAAGCCATGCAATTGGGTAATGATCAAATCACAACAGATAATTACCAATATACAGAAAATCATTTAGTAGATATTCGGAAAGTTCAACCTCAGGACGTAATTAATGTCATCAATAAATATCTAAAACCAGAACTGCGGACTGTAGGATTTTTTGAACCTACTAAACAAACAGGTACAAATCTGATCAAATCTGAGTCCGGGATAAAAAAAGATAATTTTGTCGCTGATATTACTGTAGTCCCAGCAGAAGTAAAGAAATATTTACCACCTGTAGATATCTTACCGAAAACAGGAACAAGAGAAATACCCCAGGAGTTAAAATTTGCCAATGGGTTACGCATACTACTATTAACAGATAAAACTACACCCACAGTTACTTTAAGCGGACATATTAAAGCAGGAACAGAATTTGATGGAAGTTATAAGGGGGGATTAGCCTCCTTAGTAGCAGCAAATCTGATGAATGGGACGAAAACTAAAGATATACGGACTATTGATCAAGAATTAGCAGCAAAAGGCGTAAATTTGGACTTTCAAGCCTATCGGGAAGGTGTGAGGATCAAAGGTAGCAGTTTAGCAGTAGATTTACCCATTTTACTGGGAACATTGACAGACGTAATTAAAAATAGCACATTTCCAGAAAAAGAGTTCAAACTCTCGCGTCAACAGGCTTTAACCTCCCTAGATTCAGATTTAGATGATCCTGAAAAGATTGCAACTCGTATCTTTATTCAATCTATTTATCCGAAAAAACACCCATTACATAGCTTTCCGACAGCGGAGAGTATTCAGAGTATTAAACGTCAAGACGTGATAGCTTTTAAAGCCCAACATTATCGTCCAGATACTACAGTGTTAGCAATTGTAGGCGATTTTGATATTAACAAAGTGCGATCGCTCATTCAAGCACAATTAGGAAATTGGTAAGTAAAAGGCCAACCACCAGTGGTAAAATACCCCAAAGTGGAGATGCCAAAAAATGTAATTAATGTTAATCCCGTTATTCCTGGTAAACCCCAAGCGATTACTTACATGGGTTATACTGGCATTAATCGTCAAGATCAAAGATTTTACGCGGCCATGGTCTTGAATCAAATTCTCGGAGGTGATACATTATCAAGTAAACTAGGGGCAGAAGTGCGCGATCGTCAAGGCTTAACCTACGGAATTTATAGTAATTTCATCACAGGTAAGAATGTCGGCACATTTTTAATTGAAATGCAAACCAGTCCAGAAGACGCACACAAAGCGATTTCCAGTACCCGTGACCTGCTCAAACAAGTTCACCAACAAGGTGTTACCCTAGAGGAAGTAGAAACAGCCAAAGCTAATTTAATCAGTAATTATAATATTTCCTTAGCTAGTCCAGAACAACTTAGCGAAAGAATGGTCATGAATCAGGTTTATGGCTTAAATCAGGTAGAATTGTGCTCATTTATCAGTAAAATAGAGCAGGTTAAATTAAGTCAAGTCAATCAAGCTGCCCGTGAGTTACTTCACTCTGATAAAATTGTTGTCGTGACAGCAGGTCCGCCAATTCTAGCCCATAAAAACATCAAGTGAGTATAGTTATGAGTCATTGTCAAAGGTGTAATCTACAACTATCTATTTAGCTATGAGTAAATTTTTGACTCTTATTTTTTCCCTGATCATGAGTATAGTCATCATGGGTACATCTCCAGCAACAGCAGAGAATCTATCGCATAATCTCTCCAAACAACCAGTTATAGAAATTACGGTTAGCTTGAGTAATACTGCTAATGAATTAAAATTTGAACCGAATTACTTAGAACTTATCCCTGGTAAACGTTACAATCTGAAATTAAATAATCCTAGCTCCCAAAAACATTATTTTACTGCTAAAGACTTTGCTGATGGAATTTGGACACAAAAAGTCGAAGCGGGTAAGGTAGAAATCAAAGGTAATATTCACGAACTAGAACTTAAACCTGGTGCAGAAGCAGAATGGGTGTTTGTCCCCATAAAATCAGGAAAATATGCTTTACGATGTACTATAGCTGGACACACAGAAGCGGGAATGAAAGGAGAAATTGTTATTAAGTGATCATCTATCTACAATATCTACGACAAAAAACCTAGGGTGGGTTAGCGACAGCGTAACCCACCGTGTTAGTTTTAGAGGTGGTGCGTTACATTTCATTAACGCACCCTACAATATAATGATTGGGGTCTTCTGTGGTTAATGGGGATAAATTGTAATTAAATGATCATTTATGTTCGTTTGATAACATGAACATAGCCTATGATTAACAGGATAAATATCTGTGTTTTCCTAAAGACGCGAAAATAAGTTAACGTCAATATAGATATTTTTGGCAATAAATCTCAACAAATTCACACTCAATTAGTAAAGCACCAGTAATTTCTCAATTTAATGATGAACATTTTCACCAGCCTGCTTTCGCAACCAGTCCAGCCGAAACCCGAAAAACAACAACGCCGAGGGATTGAAATTAAATCACCCCGTGAAATCGAAATTATGCGGCAATCAGCTAAGATTGTAGCAACCGTCCTCAAAGAAATTTCTGAGCTAGTACAGCCAGGAATGACAACTGCCGATTTAGATGCTTATGCTGAAAAACGTATCCGGGAAATGGATGCAACTCCTAGTTTTAAAGGATACCATGGCTTTCCGGCTTCCATCTGTTCCAGTATTAATAATGAGGTCGTCCATGGGATTCCTAGCCCTAAAAAGGTAATTCGGTCTGGAGATGTTTTAAAAGTTGATACAGGAGCTTATTACCAAGGTTTTCACGGTGATTCTTGTATTACTATCGCTGTCGGGAATGTCACAGATGAAGCTGCGAGACTGATTAAAATAGCTGAAGAATCTTTATACAAAGGCATTGAACAGGTAAAAGCTGGTGTCCATTTGACGGAGATTGCGGGTGCAATTGAAGATCATGTAAAAGCCAATGGTTTTACCGTGGTGGAGCAATTTACTGGTCATGGTGTGGGTAGAAATTTGCACGAAGAGCCAGCGGTTTTTAATTATCGGACTCATGAAATACCGAATGTAAAATTACGCTCAGGGATGACCTTAGCAATTGAACCAATTTTAAATGCTGGTTCTAAAAATACCAGAATTTTAGCTGATAGATGGACAGCGGTAACAGTTGATAATGCTTTATCGGCTCAGTTTGAGCATACGGTGTTAGTGACAGATACTGGTTATGAAATATTAACTGATAGGACGGAACTTTAACTATGATTTAAACTATGATTTTTGTGATTTGTCTGATTTAGTTAACAACGGACAACGAACAACTGACAACTGACCACTAACAACTAACCAATTACATTGTTAATTCCCACCAAGTTTTTTGACCAACCATACCATCTGCTGATAAATTTCGACGATTTTGAAAGGCTTTAACAGCGGTTTCGGTGATTGGTCCAAAAACACCATCAACAGGTATTCCATAACCATTAGAGACTAAAAGTTTTTGTAAAACTCTGACAGATATACCTGAACTACCAAAACTAATCACGGGCATAGGATTCTTATGGGTTGTGGGATATCGTGTTGATAATTTAATATCTGTTGTTCCCATAATGTCCATGCCACCAGTATCAGCCAAAAGAAGTTGTGCCTGAGAAGAATTGACGGACATTTGTTTTTGTGTAATTTGCTCAAAGATTTTGTTCCGACGAAAAGATATGGCTAAGGGATGAGTTAGGAAAGGTTCACTTATTTGTATAAATTCTGGTGGTGTAATTTCAGTCGAGGAAATTAACTGAGTTGATTGACTATTTGTTAATGGCACACCATTTGCTAAGTGAAACAGGGTTTGGTTTAATGGGAAATGGGTAATATTTAGTTCTCTTGGATTAAATACACCTATCATCAGCAGTCCGATTTCAGTCATTGTATTTTATGGATAAAATTAATCGCTTGGGAAAGGGGAAAAACCAAATATAATTACTGTATAAAACTACTAATCAAGAAGTTGATATCAAAGGGATGATCTGATTTGAGACTACAGAAATTATTAGTTTTAGTCATCTATCTTAAGGGAGTTAAAATTTTTAAAAAAATATTTAAGTAGGTGAACGTAAAAAAACCGATATAAGTAAAGAAAAGTAAAGTTGCCCAAAACCTGTTCCCTGTAACCTATAACCTGTTCCCTGTTCCCTGTAACCTGTTCCCTATAACCTGTAACCTATAACCTGTTCCCTGTTCCCTGCGATGCACTGAGCTTGTCGAAGTGTTCCCTGTTCCCTGCGATGCACTGAGCTTGTCGAAGTGTTCCCTATAACCTGTTCCCTGTTCCCTGTTCCCTGTTCCCTGTTCCCTGTTCCCTGTTCCCTGTTCCCTGTTCCCT
>NZ_KE384669.1:67439-74938 GCF_000426925.1 Dolichospermum circinale AWQC310F
GACTTATAGCAGATTGCAATGTGTTTGAGTATAAAAAAATTCCCAATCTAATCTAAATAGATTGGGAATCTCAGATTGTCAAGATTTGACTAGGGTAATAGTTTAACCAATACTATTGGCAACTGGATGAAAGTAAAAGGCAAAACCTAATACAGTATAAGCTGCTAGAAGTAAAGTCCCTTCTAACCAATTAGATTTACCATCAGAACTAATACTATTAGCAATTAACACTGAGACAGCAACGGCTACTAATTCAAATGGGTTAAAATCTAAATCCATAGGTTGACCAATTATCCAACCAGCAATGACTAAAACTGGGGCCACAAATAGGGCAATTTGCATACTTGAACCCACAGCGACAGACATAGAAAGATCCATTTTATTTTTCATGGCTACGGTGACAGCGGTAGCGTGTTCAGCAGCGTTACCGATAATGGGGACTAAAATCACCCCAGTAAATAGTGCGCTTAAACCTAGTTTAGATGTAGCAACTTCTAGGGAACTGACTAATAATTCTGACTCAAAGGCAACTAACAAGGTACAGGCTAAAAGTACACCAGTCCACAACCAAATATTTGGTTTTTCATGGGAAACCTCTTCTTCTCCTTCTATTCCTTCTACGTCTACTACACCAACTTCATACAAATACGCATGAGTTTTCATAGAAAATAGTAGTGTTAAGCCGTAAACTAGAATTAAGACTATAGCCACGGCTAGAGAGAGATTCTGTACCGTTTTTTCGCTAATACCTGTTGAGGTATAGTTCATTGCAGTTGGTAGTAAAATGGCAATTACCGCCAAGTTCATGGAGGAGGCATTTACCCGCGCTACAACTGACTCAAATGTTTGTTCTTTGTAACGAATACCGCCTAGTAACATGGATAAACCCATGACTAGGAGTAAATTACCGATAATTGATCCAGTAATACTGGCCTTGACAACATCAATTAGTCCTGCATTCAGGGCAACTAAGGCAATAATTAATTCTGTAGCATTACCAAAAGTCGCATTTAAAAACCCGCCTAGAATTGGACCGACTACCACAGCTATTTCTTCGGTCGCAGTACCCATCCAAGCGGCTAGTGGTAGTATAGCTAATGCAGCAGTGATGAAGATTATTAAGTCTCCCCATTCTAAAAAGTGGGCTGCTAAAGATACAGGTATAAACAGCAGCAGTACGGTGAAAATAATGTTCTTGATTGACATTTTTACCTTAATTTCAGGGGATCTGGCACAGATGTCTGAAATATCATCTGCATTTGCACACCTATCATATCTGCCAGGGCTGCTAATTGGTAATTGGTAATCGGTAATTGGTAATTGGTAATTGGTAATTGGTAATTGGTAATGGGTAATTGGTAATGGGTAATTGGCTTCATCTATATAGGAATAATATTTGATTTTTGATAGCTTGCGTCGCGTAGCCATACAAGACTCCGTCTTTCTTCCTGTGTTCCCTGTTCCCTGTTCCCTGACCACACAAGTAAATTCACAAAATCAAACCGGATTCCTATAGTTGTATTCTTGTTTAGAAATGATTGTGATAAGATTTAGTTTTGTTTCTTATGTTTTATTTATAACTGATTTTGTGAGACAACAATTGTAGAAAAGTAGACATAGCAAGAATCTTTTTCAAAATTGCACATTTATTTGGGTAACAAAATATGACTTCAGCAGCGGAAATACCAAGTAGTTCTGTCTCGATCTTACCATTAGATAAACGGGCTAAATACAGTCCTGAACATGATCCCCTGAAAATTGCTCAAGGTGTTTATGTTACAGTTCATGGTCATTTTTATCAACCCCCTAGAGAAAACCCCTACCTGGATGCAATTGAACGTCAACCCAGTGCTACGCCCTTTCATGACTGGAATGAGCGCATTCATTGGGAATGCTATCGTCCTAATGCTTTTGCAAGGGTATTAAATGACCGTGGAGAAGTTGTGGGGATTGTGAATAATTATGAGTACATGAGCTTTAATATTGGTCCAACGCTGATGTCGTGGTTAGAACGCTACGATGAGTCCGTTTATCAGCGGATTTTGGAGGCTGATGCTAAAAGTTGCCAACGGTTAAATGGTCATGGCAATGCGATCGCTCAAGTATATAATCATATTATCCTACCTTTAGCCAACGAAAGAGATAAATACACACAAATTCGCTGGGGTAAAGAAGATTTCCGTTCGCGCTTTGGCCGTGATCCCGAAGGGATGTGGTTAGCAGAAACAGCCGTGGATTATGCCACCCTAGAGGCATTGGTAGCGGAAAAGATTAAATTCATCATTTTAGCACCTTCTCAAGCCCAACGTTGTCGTCCTTGCCCGACAGAGGATGATCCCCATGGTCAATGGCATGAGGTAGGGGGTAATCAGATTGATCCCACTCGTCCCTATCGTTGTTATTTAGATAGTCAGAAAACTGGAAAAAAATCACAGGCCTATATTGATATCTTTTTCTATGATGGTCCGATTTCGCGGGATATGGGTTTTAGTGATGTTGTCTATAATTCCCATCATTTTGCAGGCCGGGTGGGGGCGGCTATTCGTGGGGATCATCGTCAGTCCCAATTAATTTCTGTAGCCACGGACGGGGAGACTTTTGGACACCACAAAAAAGGCACGGAGAAGACTTTGGCCTATGCCTTTATTGGTGAGTTTCCTCGTCATGGTTGGACTGTCACCAACTACGCCCATTATTTGAGTTTAAATCCTCCTAGTTGGGAAGTGCAATTAAAGCCCGTCACAGCCTGGAGTTGCGCCCATGGTGTGGATAGATGGCAAGATGATTGTGGTTGTGGTGGTGAAGGAGGTGTGTGGCATCAAAAATGGCGGCGGCCGCTACGAAATGCGTTAAATTGGTTACGGGATCAGTTAACTGATGTTTATGAAAAACATGGTGGTATGTTATTCCGTAATCCTTGGCAAGCAAGGGACGAATATATTCACGTCATGTCTGATCGTTCTCATACTAATGTTAGCCATTTTTTATCTCGTCATCAAACTCATAAACTAGACGCTGGTGAACAGGTAGAGGCTTTACGCTTGTTGGAAATGCAGCGTCATTCTTTACTAATGTTCACTAGTTGCGGCTGGTTTTTTGAAGAAATTTCCCGCCCGGAGGGAACACAAATTTTACGTTATGCCGCCCGTGCTTTAGAATTAGCAGGAGATGTATCAGGTGTACAGTTAGAAAAGGGTTTTCTTAAACGCCTGATGTTAGCTCCTAGTAATGTGGAAGAGTTTAAACATGGGGCAGATATATATCATAAATTGGTATTAACTGCTCAAATTGGATTTAAACAAGTCGCCGCCCATTATGGTATTACTTCCTTATTTAATCATCGCAAAAATACTATTTCTGGACAAGATACAGATAAACAATCCCATGGTAATCATCAGCGAGTCTATTGCTATACTGCCCATGAGTTAGATTACCATAAACAGCGCATTGGTCCGTTAACTATGGTAGTAGGACATTTGCAGCTAGTGTCAGATATTACCTGGGAAAGTGAAAATTTAATATTTGCTGTACTGCATTTGGGGGGTTGGGATTTTCACTGCTGCATTCAACAGTTTACTGGCAGACGTAACTATGGTGAAATTAAAGAAAAGCTGTTTACAGCCTTACAGCAGGCTAGTGTAGCTCATGTTATTTTGGTAATGACTCAAGTATTTGGGGGTGAAGCCTTTAGTTTACAAACTCTATTTGCTGAAGAACGTCATCGGATTATGCGGTTGTTAAGTCAGGAAACATTGGCACGATTAGACCAATTATATACTCAAGCTTATCGTGATAATTACGGTGTCATCATGGCTTTTCATCGAGATGGATTAGAAGTACCACGGGAATTACAAGTAGCAGCAGAAATTGCTTTAGGACATCGTTGTTTGATAACATTGCGATCGCTACAGCAAGCGCAGCTATCGCTAGAACAAGATATTAATGAAGCACAATTAAGCTGGAATCTAATGGTAGAATTGGAAGCGATATCTCATGAAGCTGAACAGCTTCGTTGTCAATTAAATATTCCCGAAGGCAATCAAATCCTAGAACAATTAATAGTTAGGTTATTGTGGCAATTATTGTATGATGCGAATAGCAATTTGGATACAGATATCCAACGGTTAGAACGGTTAATTGATATTGGTTATAAGCTGCATATTGGCATTAATTTAAACCAATCCCAAGAACTATATTGGAGTTGTTTACACAGTCAAATATTGCCACGAATTACCAATATTAACAGTGAAGCAGAAGCCATACAATGTCGTCAATTACTGAAATTAGGACAAAAACTAGCGGTTGATGTTAGTCCATTTTTGGATAAATTAGTGTAAATTTGTAGGGTGGGCAATGCCCACCAAAAGCTAAAATTTTCATCTAAAAATTCTCATCTTTTTTCTGTGTTTTTATGGCGGTTTGTTACCGAACAAAAGACGAACCCTGAAAATCTCTTAACTGTTGCCTCTTGCCTCTTGTCTTGCTATGATTCTGCGATTTATGATCTTAATTAAAAACCGTTATCGTTTGATCAAACAGATTGCTAAAGGGGAATTTTATCAAACATTTCTTGCTGTAGATGAAAATCAATTTCCTCCCCTTGCTTGTATTGTTCAAAAATTGTCGTTTTCAGAGCAAACAGTTGAAGATTTTGAATATCAAGCACAGCAATTAACCGAACTAGGTAAACATCCTCAAATTCCCAAATTAATCAGCTATTTTACAGAAGACAAATATGATTATTTAATTCAGGAATTTATCGAAGGTGATAATTTAGCTACTGTGTTAGAAAAGCAAGGTGTTTTTAATGAAAATCAGATTTGGCAAGTTTTAAAAACTTTATTACCAGTTCTCAGTTTTATTCATAATCATCAAATTATTCACCGCAATATTAACCCAGAAAATATTATTTGGCGGACTGTTAACCAAAATCAAAATTCATTAGAAAATCTATTTTTAACTGATTTTACAGTCGTTAAATTTGTCAATAGAAATCAATTTAAAGATGATATAGTTGGGAGTCCAGAATATATTTCTCCAGAACAAATACAAGGTAAAGCCGTTTTCGCAAGTGACTTATATAGTTTAGGTGTAAGTTGTATTTATTTACTAACTCACATACCACCCTTTGAATTATTTAATATTAATCATCATAGCTGGATATGGCGAGATTATTTAACTAATCAAATTAGTGAACATTTAGCGCAAACCCTTGATAAACTGGTAAAACACAATTTACAAGAACGCTGGAAATCGGCAAATGAACTTATTTACAACTTGGGAATTAAAGCTAATTATTTGCGTTTATCATCTCATATTTCCCAGGGTGATTGGCAACTTTATCATACAATCACAAATCAAATTCATAGTCCTATTAATACCATAGCATTAAGCCCTGATAGTCAAATTTTAGCAAGTGGTGAGGATGATAAAAGTATTAAATTATGGGATTTAAAAACTCAACAATTAATAGCTAATTTGAAAGGACATACCCAAGCCATAACAGCAGTTAAATTTAATCCCAATGGGACAATTTTAGCCACTGCTAGTGATGATAAAACTATCAAATTATGGGACATAAAAACATTAACAATAATTCAGACTTTAAGTGGACACTTCCACGCTATCAAGTCTCTAGCATTTCATCATAATGGGCAAATTTTAGCCAGTGGAAGTTGGGATAAAACTATTAAAATATGGGATATAAATACAGGTTTAGAACTTCACACTTTAACTGGACATAAATTACAAGTAAATGCTGTTGCTTTTAGTCCTCAAAGGGAACTTTTAGCTAGTGCTAGTCATGACAAAACAGTTCGTATTTGGCAACTACAAAACGGAAAATATAAATTATTAACAACTCTTTTAAGCCATACTTGGGCAGTTTTGACAGTTGCATTTAGTCCCACCAATCAAAATTTATTGGCAACTGGTAGCGGTGATAATACAATTAAATTATGGGATATTAACACTGGTGAATTAATTAACACACTTTCCGGTCATTCCTGGTCAGTAGTAGCTGTAGCCTTTAGTACAGATGGGGAAATGCTAATTAGTGGCAGTTGGGATAAAACAGTGAAAATTTGGCAAATCAGCACAAAATCAGAAATTACCAGCCTTGTAGGTCATACAGACTCAGTATCTAGCGTTGCTATTAGCGATGATACAGAATTAATTGTCAGTGGTAGCAAAGACAAAACAATCAAATTATGGCGTAGATGATAATTGACAATAATTAATTATCGTCAATTATCAATTATCAGTTGAAAATAATCAGGCGCTACCAGTGAAGGCAACTTCTGGAAATTTTAATTGCGCTTCTGCCATTGGGCGTTTTCTGCCTTCTTCTTGCCAGTAGTTAATTACTTCCGTGGCTTTATTCAGCAACTCCACGCGGTCAACATCTGTAATCCAATGTTTGGATTCTAACTCTTTTTTTAGCTCTTCCCAGGCATCATTTCTGGGCCAAAAAAAGTATTTGGTTAAGGGACTAGAACCTTTGCCAACCACTTGGTCAACTGCGAGGGCGACGTTTTCGTCTAACCAGAGAATTTTTAAAATGAACTTGGTCAATTACACCTCCGGGGAATATCCGGGTTTTTTGCTTGAGTTTGCGACCCCTCATTTTAACTCAATCTTTGACTAATTGACCAATATTTATCAGACAAATCTGATTTTTTTAGTTATTTTCTTGTTTTCCGTCCATAAAAGATGTTTCTGACCTCTACTATAAAGGGATGTATAGTTGCGTATTAAAAAGAATTTTAATTATTCTATTTACACTTTATTAGATTTAATTGATTGTTAGTTTGCTTAACTGAGTTGTTTAAAGATTATCATCCCAATTCCCCATTCTCTTCAAAAAATTAGGTTTGCTGATACTATTAATTACTCAGTTTTTGTCAGGGAGGTAATTAATTATTTCTTGGTAGTGAAAATGGTAGTAAACATCATCAACATTCCCCCTACTAAAATCATGATTGCTAATCCCCCAGTGACTAAATCTAAAGTATTGTTATCTATGGTCATATTATTCATACTCCTCTAAATTGTATATTATAAATAATAATACACAAATAATAATACACAACAACAAATTAATAATGCAGATGTTGATCAAAAAGTGGCCAGTTTTTTGCAAAAATGTCCTGGTCTGCGGTTGGGAAAAGATACAGCAGTTCCCGATATTATGAAGTACAGATATTAATAATAAAACTCTTGTGGTGCGGGCAAGATGCCCGCACAAGGTGTACTTCACTCAAGCTGAACTTGCTGTAAGTTATGATTTATTAGCATAAGTGACTCATCTTGTACACAAAGAAAATCCATCTGCGTGGGTTTTAAGACACTGTGAACACACAATCAAGTATATTTTCCAGGAATACTACTATGTATCAAACAGATCCACCTCCTTCACCCCAAGAAGTGTTACCGACGATGTATGATCTCAAAAGTGAAGATCCAGAGGAGAAAGGTTTGCCTGATCAATTTCATTGGGA
>NZ_KE384669.1:74948-111860 GCF_000426925.1 Dolichospermum circinale AWQC310F
TTACAGGATGTTTTATGAGATAATGGAAATTAACCAACTTTAATAAATATCAAGGTGTGAAAAAATGAACTTACAAAAATTGCAACCTAGAGCAGCATTAAATAAAGCATTTCTGAAAATTAACCCCTGTAGAAATGATGTTGAAAATTTTAAAAATCATCTGCAAAATCTAATTAATAAAATTAATGAAGCGGAATCTGAGGAATTTCATAAAAATCTGATTGTGGATTTTTTCAAGAATACTTTTTATAGTGCAAATCATTTTATTAATACTAAGGGACGCAATGATCTAGTTATTTATAATGGTAAAGATGCTAAAAGTAGTGTGGGGGTGATTTTAGAATTTAAAAAGCCAAATAATAAAGGTGAAATGTTGAAAGTTGAGCATCTCAATACTAAAGCATTTCAGGAATTAGTTTTATATTTCTTGCGAGAACGTTTAACAGGAAAAAATTTAGAAATTAAATATTTAATCGCTACTAATATTTACGAATGGTTTATTTTCGATGCTCAAACCTTTGAAAACTTATTTATTGGTAATAAATCTCTGGTTAAACAATTTACTGATTTTGAAGCAGGGAGATTAACTAGCAAAAAAACTGAATTTTTCTATAAAGAAATTGCTCAACCGGCGATTAATGAAATTACCGATAAAATTACCTTTACCCATTTTGATATTCGAGAATATCAGGAATATTTAAACCCTGGTAAACATCCAGATGAACATAAGTTAATTTCCCTATTTAAACTATTTTCTCCAGAACATTTATTAAAATTACCTTTTATTAATGATAGTAATACCCTTGATAAAGGTTTTTACAGTGAATTATTACATATTATCGGTTTGGTAGAAACTAAAGAAGGTGGTAAAAAGCTGATTCAACGCAAAAAAGAACATGATAGAAATATCGGTTCATTAATAGAAAATGCTATTTCCCAAATTGATAGTTTAGATAAAATTTCTCGTTTAGAAAAACCCGAACAATTTGGAGAAACCTATCAAGAACAACTTTTTAATCTAGGGTTAGAATTAGCAATTACTTGGATGAATAGAATCCTGTTTTTAAAACTATTAGAAGCTCAATTAATTAGATATCATAAAAATGACCTGTCTTGGGGATTTTTGAATTTACAAAAAGTTGCAAATTATGATGATCTCAATAGTCTATTTTTTAGTGTTTTAGCGCGTAAACCAGAGGAAAGAAGTCAGAATTTACAACAAAAATTACAAGAAAGATTTGCTCATGTTCCTTATTTGAATAGTTCTTTGTTTGAACCGACAGACATTGAACAGGAAACTATTTGTATTAGCAATTTGAGAAATGAAAAATTGCCCATTTTCCCTGGTACTATCTTAAAAGATAACAATGGTAAAAAACTGACCGGAGAAATTAATACCTTAGAATATCTGTTTGCTTTTCTCAATGCTTACAATTTTAGTAGTGACATTGGGGAAGAAATTCAGGAAGAAAATAAAAGGTTAATTAATGCTTCTGTATTGGGTTTAATTTTTGAGAAAATTAATGGTTATAAAGATGGTTCTTTCTTTACTCCCGGTTTTATTACTATGTATATGTGTCGGGAAACCATTAGAAGAGCGGTTATCCAAAAGTTTAATGATCTTAAAGGTTGGAATTGTAAAACTATTGATGATTTATATGATCAAATCGAGGATAAAAAAGCAGCTAATGATATTATTAACAGTTTGAAAATATGTGATCCTGCTGTGGGTTCAGGACATTTTTTAGTTTCTGCTTTAAATGAAATTATTGCGATAAAAAGTGAGTTAAAAATTTTACTGGATAGACAAGGTAAGAGATTAAAGGAATATAGTTTTGAGGTTGCTAATGATGAGTTAGTTGTCACTGATGAGGATGGTTTATTATTTGAGTATAACCCGAAAAATCAGGAAAGTCAACGAGTACAAGAAACTCTATTTCATGAGAAACAAACGATTATTGAAAATTGTTTATTTGGTGTGGATATTAACCCCAACTCTGTAAAAATCTGTCGGTTGCGTTTATGGATTGAACTTTTGAAAAATGCTTATTATAAGACCTCTCCCCTAACCCCTCTCCTGGGAGGAAAAACCTCACCCCTAACCCCTCTCCTGGGAGGAGAGGGGAATATGAGAGAATTGGAGACTTTACCCAATATTGATATTAATATTAAATGTGGTAATTCTTTAATTAGTCGGTTTTCCTTAGATGGTAATTTGCAAATTGCTTTAAGTAAGCAGAAATACACTATAGAAGATTATAAAAATGCTGTCAAAACTTACCGCAATGCTGAGAACCGAGAACAAAAAAGAGCAATGGAAAAATTAATGAAGGATATTAAAAATAATTTTCAAACAACCTTGGGATTAAGTGATCCCAATAAAACTAAATTAAGACAGTTAGAGGGAGAAGTTTATAATCTGGAAAATCAAACTTTTTTACTACAAGAAAGTCAAGATGATAAAAAACTGCGGTATCAAAGAATCAGTCAGTTAAATAATGAAATTAATCAGTTAAAAATTGAGATTGAAGAAATAGAAAATGGTAAGATATATAATTATGCTTTTGAATGGCGTTTTGAGTTTCCTGAAGTTTTAAATGATGATGGTGATTTTATTGGTTTTGATGTCGTAATTGGTAATCCTCCTTATATTAGATCCGAAGAATTAGGAGCTTTAAAAATCTACTTAAAAAATAAATTTAGTACCTTTGTGACTGCTGGAGATATATTTTATTATTTTTATGAGCTTTCATATTCAATATTAGTCAATCAAGGTAAATTCTGTTTTATTAACAATACTTATGATAAAACAACTGCTGGTAAGACATTACGAGATTTTGTGATCAAAAATTTTACAATTGAAAAGTATTTAGATTTTACTTCTGTCGTTGTGTTTGATGAAGCTACTACTTATCCAATTATTTTTCTTGCTTCTAAATCTCATGAAATTAATCAAAGTTTTGATTTTCTTAAAGTTAATAAAAATATCTATGATGATAAAAAAAATCTGTTTAATGCTCAATATTTTAGCCAAATTTCTCATCAGTCATTATTAGCTGATGTCTGGAATTTTAGAAATGATTTGGAGCAGCAATTATTAAATAGACTTAATCAAAATAACCGAATTCTAGATATATTTGGTAAATGTTATCGTGGTATATTAACAGGATTAAATGAGGCTTTTGTCATTAGTCAAAAAATATCTAATGATCAGGAATTAAAACCTGTTTTTGATGGAAAAGATATTAAAAAATGGTTTACTCCATCTACTTCTAAATGGATGATAATATTTACCAGTAAATCTACACAATTAAATTTTGGTAAGCTAACAGAAGTTGACGCTTTAGCAAAAATGAAAAAACAATACCCAAGCATTTTTAAGCATTTATTAAATTTTCAGAAAAAAGCTAAAAAAAGATATGATCAAGGTCAATATTGGTGGGAATTAAGAAACTGTTCTTACTATGATTTGTTTACCCAACCTAAAATTATATTTCCTAATCTGCAAAGCTCAAATAAATTTTGTTTTGATGAATCAGGTACTTATCTTAATGCACCAGCAGTATTTTTACCAATAAGTGTCAAGGAAAAATATTTAATTGGTATCCTTAACTCTCAAGTTATTTGGTATGTTTTGAGAAATATTTGTGTTGTCAGAAGTGGTGGTTATATTGAAGTTAAACCTCAATACTTTGAACAAATTCCTATTCCTAAAATTTCTCAACGTGATCAAGATATTTTAACACAATTAGTTGATCAAATTCTCAACGCTAAAAAATTAGATCCGAATGCAGATACAACCGCATTAGAAACAGAAATTGATCAAATGGTTTATCAACTATATAATTTAACAGCAGAGGAAATTCAAATTATCGAAAGTTCTCAATAATATCGCTTTATCCATATCCCCAACTTCTGATATTAATTAGTTTTCGTAGGTTGGGTTAAGCAACAGCGCAACTTAACAAATGCTTGAAAATGTTGGGTTTCCTAACGTCAACCCAACCTACTCAATATCTGATTCAGACAATTATAATTTATTGACAGAATAAAAAAGAAATTGGGGATATTATCCTTCTCAAAACTATTTGTATTAGTTTACATCCTGTAAATCCTTAAATCCTGGATATCCTGATTCTGACAATAATCTTGCTAAAATTGCAGATACTGATTTAATAACTTGGTTAAATCAACAGGAACATTAATAATCGTGATTTTTGGGTTGGTTTTTCTCAACCCAAATAAAAATATTACAGCAAGTTTAGCTTGAGTGAGGTAATTCTTATGCGGGCAAGATGCCAGCACCACAAGAGTTTTATTATTAATGTCTGTAATTGATAATACTAGTGACTGCCGTATGCGATAAATAGAACGGAGGGCGCAGACCCTGCGCCCCTACGGTTAAAAATCAACCCCCCGCTTCAATTCTACGCCTTCATTTGCGTAATGTTTATGACAATAAACCTCAGAATGAATACTGGCTAAATCAAAATAAGCTGGTTGATTTTGACAGCGACCGGTAATAATCACTTCCGTGTCGCGGGGTTTACGTAACAATGCTTGGACAATGGGATCAACAGGTAATAATTCTAAATCCACAGTGGGATTGAGTTCATCGAGAATGATAGTTTTATACACACCAGAAGCGATCGCCATTTTAGCAATTTCCCAACCTCTCTCTGCCTCTATATAGTCTAAATCTTGACGTGAATTACGCCAAACAATGGCATCCCGTCCACAACGTTGATGATCTACCACTTCTGGATAGGACTTCTGTAAAGCGGCTATAGCTGCATCTTCAGTATAGCCACTACCACCTTTTAACCACTGCATAATTAATACACGGTTAGAACCAGGATGATTAATACCTCTGCCAATAGCTTGTAAAGCTTTACCCAAGGCACTGGTAGATTTACCCTTACCCGCACCTGTATAAATTTCAATGCCTTCAATAAACAGTTCTGCGGCTGTGGGGTGGTGGTGAGGTTTCATTTCCGAATGTAGGTCTGCAATATCTAATAATGCTTGTGGTGCAGCGCGTCCAGTCGTAATGATTTCTAATTCTTGAGGTTTAGATTTTAAAACGTTTATGACTTCATTCACGCATAGCAAACCTAAATCTAAAACCGGGTTAATTTCATCTAGAACTACAACCGAGTATAAACCAGAAGCGATCGCACCTTTGGCTACATCCCAACCCCGTGTAGCCTCCGTGCGATCAAAAGGTGTAATTTGATCATGTCCGAAAAATTCGGCTCTTCCCGTGCGAACCTGGTCAATTAAATGGGGAAATCCCCGCTGTAAAGCCGCTATTGCTCCATCCTCATCATAATCCCGTTCTGGTCCCTTTAAAAACCGCAACAGTAACACCCGGCTACAAGAATCCCAGGGTGTATTAATTCCCAAACCAATCGAGCGCAAAACCACCCCTAAAGCTGCTTGGGACTTACCTTTGCCCAAACCATCATAGACGTGAATTTGACCCGTAAGCCGCTCAGAACGCGCTTGCGCTGTGCGAATACCGATACCGTTCCTTGTCATCTTTGTGAAAAGCTATAAAGTGGTAATTCCTTATCTTAACGAAACCGGGCTGAGGATGTACGGTTTTCTGTTTACGTATTTACATGAAGTAAATGTATTGATAATTTCCATAAAAAATCTTGAAATACTCAGATTATAAATACCAAAACATGAGATAATTGCTGATTGTTAGTATTTTTTATAAGCAAAAAATCAGGTTGATCAACTCACTCAGGTGGGTTTCATCTATGTAGACGCGGATTATAACCGCCCAAATGGTTCTAACTTAGACTTTTAACAAATATGTCTGACGAATTATCACTACCCATAATTTTGCCAATCGGGGCAATATTTTTTGAAATATTATTCTTACTAGCAGCCATTCCCGTAGAAGCTTCCGTTCTTAATAAATGGCTGAAGTTTGATAAGAAGACCAGCATTTTTTATGCCATTACCATTAATGTTTTTTCTAGTGTAATTGGCTGGATTATCTTTTTTATGATCGAACCAATATTACCTACTACTATCAAATCAGAACTGATTAATTATGTATTTTTTAATAAGTTAAAAGATACTAGTATCAGTTCCCTGATAATTTTGTTATCATTTACTATTTTTTTAGCGACTTTTATAGTTAAGTTTTTAATCATGAAAATGCTGATAATTGTGATGGATGAAAGTGGCAAAAAAACAGAAACAGACATCATTTCTTCACAACAAAGAGCAATTTATATGAATATAGCTAAGTTGCAAAATACTAATTTAGTAATTGCCATCTTAATAGCAAATTCACTGAGTTACACTGCCATAACCATCATCTTATTAATTCGCTCTCTGTATTCTGGAAGATGATCAATATTAATCACCTTATTAGTTAGAGGTAATCCAATGGACTCATTATTTAAGGAAATACTCGGCATATTTCAATTTATTAAAGGTTTATTCGCAGGAGTGCAAAAATTTCTCACACCTGCAAAAGCATACTCGTGGCAGACATTTATTTATTTGAGTGTTTTTTCTTGGGGAATATCATATTTTGCTGTAGGATATGTCAAAGATATTATTGCCTTTTGTGGTTGGATATTTTTGTTAGCAGGAACAGCTTGGTATACCACCGATGATCCTTTAAGATTTCCCGGAACTTTTATGCCAGTCGGGGCAATAATCACAGGGTTCTTAGTTAGTGTCTTTGCCTTTGGACATCAGGAGAATATATTAACAGCTAAAACTATAGTTATTTGGCCAACAATATCTGCAATTGTTACGTCCATACCTAACTTCTTTGAAGGTACAGGAGGAAGATCCGCAAAAGCAAAACTACCCAAATTACAAGATAGGCAAAAAATAATAATTTTGTTATCTTGGTGTATGCTAATTAGTTGTTGGCTTCAGTTTTACTTCGTTATAGATAAATGGTTAAAAGACTATCCTAGTTTACGTGCCGACAACTTTCAGAAAAGTGCTTTTGTCATTAGACTAGAACCACCTGCCAAAAAACCAAAAAATGGTGATTTGATTTTAAATAAACTGCAACCTTTAGTTAATCAACAAATTGCCAATAAACCTTGGTCAGAAGTAGAAAAATGGTTACTAGAAGCTGATCAGCAGCTAGGTAATTTGGGGAATAGAACAATTAATAATCACCTCAGTAAATCTCAAGAAAAACAACTTTGGAGTGTTGAATCTCGTGTAGTTAATATCAAATCTGAATCTGGATATCAGCTAGATATTTTGACTATTTGGAATGGACCTAGTGCCAATGCCAAAGGATTTTACTGGAAAAAATCTTGTTTTATTCAACCCTCTCAATCGGGACAAAAAACAGATAATAAGAATCCAGTTGCCAAGATTTATTGCGATCGCACAAGTAAATTTTTTAATGGTTCTCCCCCACCAAAAAAGTAACAATACTAAGGTAAAATAGAACCAAAGCAAATCAATAACTAACAACTAAGAACTAATGACTAACAAATATGAATGTAATTAGAACTGTTGCCATGGCCAAGAATGTATTTCAGGAAGTGATCCGCGATCGCATCCTGTACATCATCCCTTTGTATGCACTCATCCTCGCTATTGCCTTCCGGGCAATTCCTGAATTTACAGCCACCAGTTCTGATAAAATATTTTTAGATTTTGGTTTGGCAACCATGAATATCATTGGTTTAATTGTGGCTATATTTATCGGGACGGGATTAGTTAACAAAGAAATAGAAAAACGCACCATATTAGTATTAATTGCCAAACCCATCAGCCGCAGTGAATTTATTGCTAGTAAATATTTAGGGCTATCAGCGATTATAGCTGTTTTAGTTGTCATCATGACAATGATTTATTTAGGATTTTTGCAAATTGGCAAAATATCCTATCCAATGACCAGTATTTTTCTGGCTACCTTGTTTATGTTTTTCCAATTATGTTTAATTACTGCCGTAGCTATTACTCTAGGAGTTTTTACTAGTTCCCTGATCGCCACTGCCTTAACTTATGCAGTATATTTAATGGGAAATATTACTCAAGATTTGTTGGCATTAGGTAAATTAAGTAGTAATCCTACTATGGAACGCATTACCCAAAGTTTATATCTGATATTACCAGATTTATCCAGATTAGACCTAAAAAATGATGCCGTTTACGGTTTACAAGCACTACCCGACACAATCACATTAATTATCAATGCAGTTTATGGTTTACTTTATAGCTTTATGTTGTTAGCATTTGCTATTCTTATCTTCTTACGCAGAGAGTTTTAAGGATTAACCTTTAGAACTATCATTGGTGTGGTGTGATTAAAATTGATGACAGGTATTGCCCAAACACTAATAGATTTGAAGCTGAAAAACCTTTAATTTGCATAATTCGGGCGGGCAGGATGCCCAGCCCACAAGAGTTTTACTTGTAAAGTATGCAAGTTAAATGTTCAAGAGTTTATTACATATCATTAAGGATTTCTATATGACCTACTATTTGACAATAAATAATCATTCAAGTCTGATTTCTCCTGATATTTATAATTACCAATTCTCATCTGATCAGCCTTTGCAAATAGGAATTATGGCTTCGGGAAATGGTAGTAATTTTGAAGTAATCGCCCAAGCTATTGCTGATGGTAAAATTAACGCCAAAATTCAAGTTTTAATTTACAATAATCCCGATGCTAAAGCAGCAATCAGGGCTGAAAAATGGGGTGTAGAATCTGTACTATTGAATCATCGTGATTATAAAAATCGAGAAAAGTTTGATAGTAAAATAGTCCAAATATTGCAGCAGTATGATGTGAAATTCGTGATTATGGCAGGATGGATGCGATTAGTTACACAAGTGTTAATTGATGCTTTCCCCCAGCGGATGATCAATATTCATCCCAGTTTATTACCGAGTTTTAAGGGCGTACAAGCTGTAGAACAGGCTTTAGCAGCCAGAGTAAAAATCACTGGCTGTACTGTACATCTTGTTTCTTTAGAAGTTGACAGTGGAGAGATTTTAATCCAAGCGGCTGTTCCTGTTTTCCCAGAGGATACACCAGAAACTCTACACGCTAGAATTCAAGTGCAGGAACATCGGATTTTACCAATGGCCATTACTCTTCTAGATCCTACATTCTGCACCCAGCCATATTACAATCAGTAATTAGTGGCGGGAAAATGTATAGCAGGAGTCCCCAAATTTGGAGTTAGGAATTAGCACCATGAGTTTAAAAGCGGTTTTATTTGATTTTAATGGTGTGATCATTAAAGATAGACCAATCCATATTCAACTAATAGATGAGATTCTCCTGGGGGAAAATCTCCAACTTCAACGAGTGCAAGAACGTCAAGCTTTTTTAGGGTTCAGCCACCGCGCTTACTTGCAAAATCTGCTGAAAAATCGTGGTCGGGTAGTGACAGAAGTTTATATGACTCAATTACTCACCCGCAAAGCTCAAGGTTATATTCTAGAATTAGAAAAGTTGGAACAATTGCCTTTATATCCCGGAATTGAAGACGTGATTTTTCAAATTCGTGACCATGATCTCAAATTGGGGTTAGTTAGTGATACTTTATCTTTAGAAGTAGAAACGGTGTTGACATCTGCTAAATTAGCTGAATATTTTCCCGTGATTGTATCAGGTAATGATATCAGCAGTCATAAACCTAACCCGGAAGGATATTTATTAGCAGTGGAACGGATGAATCAAGTATATCCAGCATTAAATCTACAACCTCAGGAGTGTTTAGTGATTGAACATACTCCAGCAGGTATTCAAGCAGCCAGAAAAGCCCAAATGCAAGTGGTAGGTGTAGCTAATACTTACCCGTTCCATATGCTGCAACGTCAAGCTAATTGGACAATTGATTATTTGATTGATTTGGATTTACAGCAGGTACAGGAAGTTTTTTTAAAAAAAGATGGGCAATTTATTGTTTCTGAATGCTAGAATGGGCTATGTGTATTAGAGATAAGAACTCATAAGCACGGATAAGGGGAATTAGCTCAGTTGGTAGAGTGCTGCGATCGCACCGCAGAGGTCAGGGGTTCGAGTCTCCTATTCTCCATTTTGTTGTACATTTGTCACTTGCCAACTTGACTTATTTTTTTCCTTTGTGGTTAGTTCTTCGCTGGAAGTCCTCTTACCTCAGATAAGATATCTTGTACAACTTGGTAAGCGTCACTAATTGACAGTTCACCTTTTTCTACAAGTTCCATTAATCTTTGAGCATCTTCAGGACTAATCAGATTCAGCTTTAATGGTTCTTTTAGGAAACTATAAAACTTATTTTTGTCATTGTCCCCAATGGTAGATTTTCTTTCCTCAGTTTCCATTTCCCGTAGCTTCTCTTTTAACTGTCTAAGTATTTCTTCTCGCTGACCTTGCTGATGTGTTCCATCTATTAAAAACCTCTTAACACCAAAAAGCGCTGCTCCTCCTAATGCTGCTGCTCCAGCAACTACCCCTATAGGGGCTGCAACTGGTATGGTAATTAATCCAAAGAGAATAGGGACTGCTGTGCCACCAAAAGCAAATGCTGCTGCACCTGCACCAACAGCACCAACACCAATAGCACCAATATCTGTTAAAAAATTAATTCGATCATCAGGATTGTTTTCTATCTGCTCAATTGCTTTCAGTAATTCTTCTTTACTAAGTTTCTTGTTTGTCATAAAAGCCTCCAGTTGAAACCAGTTTAAATATTTGCATATTTGTTGGCATATTTGAGTAAATTTAGGTAAAAGCGACCTCATGAGCAACCGCACTGAAAACATCAGTCAGCAGTTGGAAAAACTCACGTGCAACTTCAACAATATTTGCTCCTACACCTGTAAATTGTTTATCAAGTATATGTCCTACAACTGCTCCAGTGGTGACAATACCTATTCCTAAAGCTCTAGCTACAGGTTCTAGGAATTGACCTAAAAATGGAATCGAAACAGTTAAACTGTATATAGCACAAGCAACAACAGCACATATTCCAGCACCAGCAACTAATAAGGGGTGTGCTTTGAAAAACTCGAAAATTTTTATCAGTACCACCTTGCCTATAGCAACAACTTTTTTACCAATTCTAACAGTATTGCGAATTAGTTGGTGTAATCTCGTGACAACCTCTTGAGGTAAACCGATATCTTGTAGCCATAAATATAAATCTATACCTGAAGTTGACTCTGCTTCTGCATTCCAAAGAGTCATTTTTAACTTAGCCTGTCCTATAGTCATCTTTTCAGTTTGCATGATTATTTTCCTGTAAATGTCTTAAAAGTCTTAAAATTTTTCAAAAAAAGTAACACATTTTAGTTAAAAGCCGCAACCGTATAAATACTTTTTTCTCATAGTTTTAAACTACAGATAAAGTTACAGATAAAGTAGTCAGGTCAGGACTTTATTCCTCATTAAAAGACTCTATGGGAATCAAATCAGGGCTTTAGCCCTGACTACAAAAATTATAATTTTTTGTGACGCTTGCAGTTTGCCTGCACTTGCTACCATAAAAATAGAAACATTCACCTTACCTATCAACCATTCCCCAATTCCTGAGCGCGTTCTTTCGAGGCTTTGACAGCTTCCATGACAGCGGAACGGAAGCTGGCCTTTTCCAACGCGCTAACACCAGCAATTGTCGTACCACCGGGGCTGGTAACTCTGTCTTTGAGTTCAGCGGGATGGATTTTGGTTTCTTGTAAAAGTTTAGCTGTTCCTAATACTGTTTGTATAGCTAGTTGTTGTGCCATTGCTCTATTTAAACCTACAGCAACACCACCATCAGCTAAAGCCTCGATCATCAATGCCACATAAGCAGGTCCACTCCCAGACAAGCCTGTAACTGCATTCATCAGGCTTTCGGGAACTTCCACCACTTCCCCCACAGCAGCAAAAATCTTTTCTGCTATTTGTTTATGACTAGCGTAAGTGTAAGCACTTAGAGAAATTGCCGTCATTCCCGCACCTACTGTGGCGGGAGTGTTAGGCATAGAGCGAATTATGGGGAATTGGCTAAAGGCTGCTTCCAATTGTTTTAAATTTACACCCGCCAGTATAGAAATGATTACAGGTGAACTTTCTGCCGGGGAAATATCTGCTAATTCCTGAGCTACAGTAGTAAATATCTGGGGTTTGACTGCCAACATAACAGCTTCCTGTGCTTCCCCTAAAACCAGACTATTCTCTGTAGTTACAGATATCCCATATTTCTGTTCTAAATAGCTGCGGCGTTCCCCTTGGGGTTCGCTGACTATAATTTCTGATGGTTGATAAGTACCAATTGTAATAAGGCGGGATAATAGAGCTTCTGCCATTACCCCACCACCAATTAAGCCAAATTTTATATTCATTGTCATTAGTCACTAGCTAGTGGTCAATTCTTAATAGTTAATTATCCTTGTTTACGAAACGCTAGGGCGAATACAATTAATTGGGGATTTAAAACTATGGACTAATGACCAATTTAGCACTACTGTGCCATCCGCGTGGGTTCATTTCCCCAAGCTGACGTTGCTGTAGCTGCGGGACGGGCAGGACGGGCTTGGTTAATAGGTACTTCATGTACTAAACCACCTTGAGTGCTAACTTGTACGCAACTGGGGGTAAATAAGAAGATGCTTTCGCCAATTCGTTCTTGATGACCGTCTAAGGCATAAGTACCACCGGCAACAAAGTCAACTGCTCGTTGAGCTTGATCGGGGTCCATAATGGTCAAGTTTAATACTACTGATTTGCGTTCGCGTAAGGCCTGAATTGCCTGGGGCATTTCTTCAAATGTCCGAGGTTCTAAAACTAGAACTTCAGATATTCCATTAATTGCGCCCGGCATACCAATAACATTACTCATAGGCTTGGATACTGTTGGTGCTATTTCATCTGTAGTTGCAGGTGGATTTTCCCGCCAACGTCGAGGAGGAGTAGTTTCCTGTGGGGTGGGCTGAGGATTGGGTTGTTGATAGACATTCTGATAACTATCGCCGGCATCGGCTTCTTCTTCGTAGTATTCGTATTCTACCTGCTCATTCAAACCGACAAAATCCCTGAGTTTAGAAAATATATTGGCCATGTTGTACACTCCCGGATGAAAATTACCCTAATTTTCCTGGCTATAAGTTGCATTTCGGCCGCTTGTAGCCAGTATTCATAACTATAGTAGATGCTTGACTTATAAATTGTACTACTTACTTTATTCTTTAGTACAAATGATCAATTATCAACAGATATTGATGTTAATGCCCGTACATTAACGAATCTATAACAACGAGTTAAGATTATAGCCTAATGATAATTAAAAATAAAGGTGGTCACACCCCTTTTACAATTCAGCATTATTTATGAGACGATTATATTTTTTAACAATTCTGGTAGCTTTGGGCAGCTAGGAGTAAAATCCTTAATTAAGCCTTTGTGATCAAAATTAGTATCTGATTTAATTGCATACCGCTATATCAATAGCTGAGAGTATAGATTCTCGAAGGATTGTCAATCTGTTCTGGATCACCACAGCTACAGCGTTATCTACGAACGTTGACCAAACAATATTGTACCTAATCTTACCATGGTTGCCCCTGCTTGCACTGCCAATTGGTAATCTCCAGACATCCCCATTGATAACTGCTGCATTGTAATATTTGACCAATTTTGTGATTGGATTGTTTGGGCTAATTTATATGTACTATGAAAAACATTCAAGATTTCTCCAGCCTCCAATCCTAGAGGCGGAATTGTCATCAAACCTTGAATTTGTAAATTTTGACATTGATTGAGTGCTTCCAAGTCAGCAAATAATTCGGGAATCATCCAACCAGATTTATTCGCATCGGGGAGAATTTTAACTTGTAAGCATACCTTTGGGGTCACTTCCAATTCTTGCGCTAGAGTATTTAAGCGTTGTGCTAGTGCTAAATTATCTACGGAGTGAATCCACTGAAATAGTTCTAAGGCTTTTTTAGCCTTATTACTTTGTAGATGTCCTATAAAGTGCCAGGTAATATCCGATAGATCTTGTAACTCGGCTTGTTTACTGGCAGCTTCTTGGATACGACTTTCGGCAAAATCACGAATTCCTGCGGCATAAGCTTCCCGCATAAATTCAGTAGATACTCTTTTTGTCACAGCAATCAACCTCACCGTAGGGGGTAGTGAGGAGTGAATATTAGCAAAGCTATCGCTAATGGAATTAGTCATTGGAACGTGCGTTGGAAAACACCTTGAAGTTGATCATACTCTTGGGAGTTACCACTGCGGCGCAAAATACGTAAACGATTTTCCAGCATCATTCTAGCTTCAGTGCGGCCAATGGGCTGAAATTTCAGGACTTTAAGTTCACTTGTTACCAGAAAAAATAAGCGTTGGGCATAGAGTGTGGTAAACAGATCCTGGTTCTCATCAACCATACTGATCCTATAGAGTAAACCCCAAGTTGGATGATTTAGGTAAGTTTCTGAGTTTTCTGGATTCATTTCCTAGTCAAGGTTGGGAGTATATAGGGTGTTTTGCAATTAACTAACATTCAGAGGATAGTACGTCCCTTCCGCCAAAATTTTCGTTGACAATGGGAAAATAACTATTTTATTACAATTTCCCACAGCTAACAATACTTTTTTGTATTGGATCATAACCTAAGTTGATGCGGTATTGCCATAGCTGCTTCCATCGTGCCACAATTCTCCCTTAATGGCGCAAAGATGGACATTTACCCAGCCGGCATATAGCAGGATTCAGGAGCAAGAAAGAAAAAAGGAGAAATAAATTTTTATCCTGCTTCCCCAGTCCCCTGACTTTTCCTTGTCACCGATTTTTCAGAGAAGGAAAATTTTTACCACCTAATTCAATTTGTCCAGTCACACAGCCCGCTTTTAACCTAGTTATTAAATACTCTAAATCATTAGCAATAAAATTTGTACCATGATCTGGTTCTACTAAGCTAATTAATTTGACATTATTGATAATTTGATTGCCTAAATTAGCAATTCCTAAAAAGTTTAAAACTCCTGATTCATAAGTTCCACAAGGTACAGAAGGATTATTCATCCCCACACAGTATTCATTTTCTTGAAACCAATCAAAATCAGGATAACCATGAAAGTGAACTATGGGCGCACCATTTTTAATTAATTCTGGTGTGTATAAAGCCGCTGCTAGACTAATAGCTAACATGACATAGATATCATAGGAAGGTTTAATATCTGCCTTTTTTGATTGATTTCCTAATGGTAATTGCAGATGTAATTTATCTTTTAAACCAATGCGAAGAACATCAGAATCAATATTTAAAGCTGTTTTATTTGCGCCAGACCCAGAACTAACTAGCCAAATATCAGGTATTTGTTTAAATCTATTTTCTGCGTTGATATTTAGTTTTAGATAACGTCTACCTTGTTGATTTTGACGAAGTTCATAACTACTAAATCCGGGTACAGGTAATAAGTTTTCCCATGCGTCAATACTGATTTCTGGTTCACCTACATAATGAGGAGGTTCAGCATAAGCTACAAAACCGTAAGATACTCCTGTTCTACCATTAACGATAACATTGACAATATCTCTATGGGACTTTCTTTTAATAACTTTGTCTAATTTAAACCCCGCTGGAAACAAACCTGTAGATGCTAATTCTTCACCCATTTTCACCAATTTATGAGCATAATCTGATAAATGAGGATTATATTCTCCCAGTTGAAAACGGTTAATTAATAGAGGAGTAATAGGGACAAATATTTTAGGAATAAGCGATTTTAAGGCAAAATCTTCAACTTCATCCTGATCAAAGTTAGAATCTGAGAGATTCATATTCAAAATAGAAAATTTTTCATGGGATATACCAATTACAATTTCTGAAAAAGTTTTCACTAGTGTATTTATCCCCATGGGGATTTTTTCTGTATAAGGTGTAGTTGGGTTAATAAATTTATCATTTATATCAGTCAAGATTACTACTTGTGTATTTGTAGGATCTTCCACATATTTAGCTGCGTGATCTTCAGCCCAACTACTCAATTTAGCGATTTGTACAACAGACATTTGTTGTTTTTCTTTTAGCCATCTATAAGATAATTTATACCAACTTTCAGCGATAATTATGCCTAATTTTCTTAACCATGAATTTGGTCTTTCCACGTCTACAATAGCATCAATATCTGCTCTGACTACCTGCATTTTTAAAGATTGATTCCAGTTAATAATAGGGATTTTAATAGTATGTTGTAATTCCATGGTGGCTTGTTTCCAGGGAATTACTTTCACACCATGCTTTTGCAAGTAGAAAATTAATTCTTGACGAAATCTAATAATAGCTTTATTTTGATAATAATCAGGCAAAGGTCTAAAAGTAACCTTCAAGTTTTCAGCCATGAATTTAGGATTAATAATTGGAGGTTGGTATCCAATAGGTGATTCTCCAGAAAAACCACCAATTAACTTACCAATAGTTTGTAAACTAATTCCTTGAATTAAAGTTTGATTAGTATAGTTATCTGTAACATTCATTTCCTGAATTAATGCTAAAATATCTGCTTTATATCTAGCTATTTCCAATTGTATTTCTGGAGTAATTACACCTTGGGGAGAACGAATATTAAGTTTGCTATTTTCTGCCCAAAATAATACACCTTTTTGAGTGAGTTTGGCTAAAATTTCTGCTGCATTCATAACAAAATTTCTCGTATTTAAAAACAACAATTTAGAAAAGAGGACACCTGGCTGATAGGATTTTCCTAATCTAGCGAAGTGTCCCAATAATCAAGGAGGAAAAACTAGATTGTCAGTAATTAAACAGAATATGTAGAGGTTATATCTGGATAATTTCTGATTGTGAATTTTCTAATTCTTCAGATAGTCTGATGGAAAGTTCTTCAATGGTGGGATAATACCAAAGGTGAATAAGAGATAATTTGCATCCCAAAAACTTTTCGGCCTTACTAGCGATAATTATAGTTTGTGCTGAGTCTAAGCCGTAACTATCTAAAGGTTGACGAATATCTATTTCTTCTGGGTTAACTGCCAATAAAGAGGAAATTTCGGAAACTAACCAAGCTTGGATTTTAGCTGTTTTATCTTGGTTTTTAAATAGATAAGTGGATAAATTATTATTCATTTTATTATCCATTTATGCACCTCCTATTATTGACAAATGAGAGGAGATTTTCATCATATCTGATATACAATCATCTACAATTTTTTCCATAGTTTTACGATTAATTGCAGGTTGAGAAAACACAAAATTTAAGGTCATTTTTTCCTGAAAAGTAGCAGCATGAACAATAAACATTCCTGCATATAAAGCATGAGAACCAACAAAACTGATTTCCTCTAGTTCTAATTCACCATAAACACGGGGAATATTGACTTTACCAACATTAGAAACTGAGATTGTAGCAGATACTTGATTGGGGAAGAGCAAAGAAAAATTTATCAGGTGTTTAGCGAGAAATATCATGTTAAATATCTCTCCTTGACTTATTTTTTTATTTAAATCATTTTTGATTTTCCGTGCTAATTCCCAAATAGATATATTATTCTTAATTCTATAAAATCCCATCAAAGATGTTGCTAAAACTGTCATATTTTCTGCATTAATTCTAGGTTTTAACCTTTGTCTCAAATCAATATATGATAAACAACTAACTTTAATATTATCTTCATAGCTTTTAGTAATTTGTTTGGATACTGTTAACATTAGTGCCGCACATAAAGCACTTTGTACTGTAGTATTTTCTTGTCTGCATTTTTGAATAAACTTTTGGGTTGATTCTTCGTTAAGTTGTGTATGAATAATTTCACAACGACGCTGAGAAATGGGAACATAGTTTTCTACTTTTAATGTTTTGGGAGGATTCAAGTATTTTTGAAGTGCAATATTTAATAATAAAGCAATTCTAGACAGTTTGTTTTTAAAACTATTTGTCCATGCAGGTAATAGTTTTTCAATGGGTGGGATATGTTCTAAAGTATTAACTGCTGGAATAGATTTACCTTCAGTGACTTCTTGACAATAGGTTAAAATTTCTGAGTGAAGTTGGATGCTTGATAAACCGTCGGTAATAGCATGATGTGTAGTTGTAATCAGATAATTGATATTCGGCTGATTTAATACTTTTAAAAGTACAACTCTTAGCAGATATTTACTACTATCAATTACTTGATTCATTTCTGCATTAACGACTGCTTCCCATTCCTGACTTTCTCTAACATTAACAATTTGCAAAGGAAGTTTTCTTATACCTGCGGGATGAAAATAGTAGGAATTATCATAATTAATAATGTGAGAATTAAGGACAGGATGACGATATTGAATAATATCTAAACAATGTCTAAGAACTGTTGCTTGAATATTTCCCTGAATACGACTAATAGTAACTAAGTTCCATGTTTTAGCTCGTTGATTCAGGATTTCCATTGTTTGTTCTAGCTGTCCCAATTTTCTATTTATAGCCATATTTATCACCCTTTGCTAAATAAGAAATATTAAAGTAGTTGGTAGTGAGGGATAAATCCCTCACTATTAGCACCAAAGCACTAACTACAAACTTGCTTATTTATTTAAGTTAGATACTGGATGATATTGACTAAATTCTTCTGGTATTTGTAAACCTTGAATTTTCAAATTTTGAATGCGATATAAATAAGCAGCACCCGTCATAATTTGATCGGCTATATCAACTACTTGACGATTATTAATATCTGCTAAATAAGAACCACGCACCCAATTATTAAAACTTCCCATTCCTGGTCCACACCAAATTTGATAGTCAATTTCTCGACCTTTTTCCCCAGTATTAGACCACCGAGAAGATAGTCCTAAATACCAGCGAAATATTAATGCCATTTTTACTTTAGGATTATTAGCTGCTTTGCTTAATTTTTCTGGGTGATGTTGAGATAAATAAGTAGATGTTTCTTGCCAAATTTCGGAAATTGTTTTTCGCAGAATTTGTTTTTCTAATTTTTCTATTTCATCTGAGGGAATTTCTGCAATTGAATTATAGTTTTTGTATAATTCCCATAGTTTTTGAGCGCGGAGGGGAAAGAGAGTTCCTTTTTTAAGAACTTGTAATTTTACTCCCATTTCAAACATATCAGCCGCTGGAGCCATCATTACATCGGTCATTTCTGCTTCAGCTAATAACTTTTTTGTATATTCAGAAGTACCAGCTTCAATACATGATTGATTAATAGAACCGGTGACAATATAGGCTGCACCCATCATTAAAGCTGCTAGTGCTGATTGGGGTGTAGAAATACCACCAGCTACACCAATTCTTACGGGTTTTTCATAATTATATTGACGCCGAATTTCATCTCTTAATTCTAAAATAGAAGGTAATAAACAAATCAAGGGACGATTATCTGTATGTCCTCCTGAATCTGCTTCTACAGTAATATCATCAGCCATAGGAATTTTAGCCGCCAGATTAGCTTGTAATTCGCTAATTAATCCTTGTTCAACTAATTGTTTCAGAATTTTTGTAGGTGCAGGTTGGAGGAACTTAGTAGCAACTTCTCGACGGGAAATTTTGGCGATAATTTTATTGTTGATTTCAATTTGATTAGCTGAATTTAAACTCAGTCCAACAGACCGATAGTAAACTATATTATCACTCAAATCTAAGAATGCAGAGGCTTCAATTATTCTGATTTGATGCTGTAAATACAAATCAATTAAACGACGTTCGATAGCAGGTTCACTGGGACTATGAAGTAAGTTAAAAGCATAGGATTTGTTATGTAAAACTTGTTTAATTTTATGAATTGCTGTTTCTACACGATTAGGAGATAAACCTCCTGCACCAAAGGAACTTAAAATGTTGGCTTTTCCCAAAGCAATTACCATTTCTTCTGATGCAATACCCTGAGCCATTGCACCAGTCATATATGCGTATTTTACGCCATAAAACTCTAGAAAGCTTGGATCACCTAATTGATGAAATCCGATAGCAGGAACAGTTAAAAGCATTTCTAATTGCTTAGTTTTACCATTAGCACTATAGGATAAACTTCCTACATTACTAATACCAATTTGTCCTTCTTTATTGAGAATATAACAAGGATAATCTAAATTCATCAGTTTGTTTTTAATATTTTTTGCATCAAAAAATACCGTATTAAAATCGCCTTGCCATCTTTGATAATTGTTGTTCATTGAAGGAGAAAATTTGAGTTTTTGATGATATTTTTTCAACATACTTTCGGAATTAAACACTTTATTTGACCTCAGATAATTAACTTGAATATTAGGTTTTAAAAACACAGATTAACGCAGATAAACGCGGATGAATTAATGGATTTTATAATTCTGTGCAGCCTAAAATCTAATTGGTATTAGAAGCCTATTCCAGATCCCAAAATCTATATTTTTATTTTTCTTTTCTTGTTTGTATGACCATTTTTTTGTACAAATCCAATTGCTGCTGGAGAAATCTGCTAAGTTCTTGAAGTGATGTTTGCCGAGACTGTAATAAAAATCCGTGTGCTTTAGCCAAACGCAGATTATTATCATTTAAACCTTGATAATTAGGAAGAGATTTAATACTGCGTTCATAATTAAACAAGGAAGTATCCAGCAAAGATGATTGATTTTTGTAAGCAATTTCTTGTTCAAATTTAATATTAGGTAAGGAATATAAAGGTGATAAATCCAACTCAACTCGATGACTAAATAGTTTAGCTAATGCTTTAATAATAGATGTGTGATCATCTACACCTCTTTTATTTAGAGATACAGTTAGATGTTCTTGATGTTTAAGAATTTCGCTAATCCAACGGCTACAATTACTACCAACACCGACTTCAATAAAGATTCTAATCTGATCATTATAGACATGATTAACTAAGCGAGGAAAATCAAGTTGTTGACACAGGGCTTTGGCGATATTTTTACCAATTAAATGACTATCAATTTTCATGGGTGAATATTCAGCAGCAGAATAGAAAATTGTGTTTGAATCTGTTTGAGTTGGTAAGGTATTAACTTTAACTAATTCATCATATTCAGATTGCATTGGTTGACAATGAATTACATGATTGATTGATGTAGGAAAAGCGTCACATTTTAAAGTTTCAATCACTCTTCGACAAGCCTGAGTTTCACCAGCAATAACTACTTCTTCGGGTGTATTAATTAAAGGTATATAAACTCGTTGTTCATTTTTTAAAATGTTTTGTACTTGAGAATATGAACAGATCAAAATGTAGCTACTCCAAAATTCTTCCCCTTTATTTTCATGAATTAAAGGTAATCCCCAATGTTGACGAACTGCATTTTTAGGACCTGATAGCCGGGTTTTAAATAAAGGTGATGAGTTCAAATAATCACTGGTACTTTTAAAACTTGTCCAGATACCTTGGGCTAACATCATACTGGTTTCACCAAGGCTATATCCGAAAGCATAAGGTGATTGAATCTGGAAATATTTTTTCAAAATTGCTGTCATTAATCCAGCGAAACCAACTTCTGATTCCAGCATAGAAACTGGATCATTTATTAATGTTTGTTCTATAGTTTCTAGTTGTCTTTTTGATAGTTTATTAATGCTACGAGGATAGAGAATTTTTTCAATGTTAGCGACTCGATTATAAACACTTTTAATGACAATATCATTATGTAGTTCGGGAAAAAGACGGAAAATATTTCTGCCTATTCCTATATAAGAAGTAAAAGAACCAGGATAAACAAAGGCAACATGACCTTTTTTTCCTTGGGGATTAACTGTAAAATAACTACCAAGGGGAGTTTGCCAATCTTTACCAGTATTGAAAGCAATATTTACTCCCTGAATTGCCCTTTCAATTTCTCGTTTTAATTCCTCTGGATGTCGTGATAGAATTGCTAAAGCATAGGTTGATTTTTGATATCGCTGATATTTTTGGAAATAATTACTAGCCAGTTGAGATAGGCAAGAAATACCTGTGATATTTTCTTGAAGTGCGGTAATTTGTGTTAATAAAGAAGCAGGATCATCTGCTGCAATAGTAAATAAATAATAAGGCATTTGTTCCAAATATTTACTATTACGTTCCATCTGGGTGATTTCTTCTGACAAAATTAAATGTCCATAAGTATTATTTTGATTATCGTCTTCCATAATATTTACCGCAGCTATTCTTTTAGTCGTATCAGATTCTAAAAACCAAGGTTTTGATTCTACTGCTACATAAAAAGGACTTCCCCGCCAAATTTCCGGCTGTTTAGGATTTGACCAATGGGGAACACCAGGAATATAACGATGATATAGACAAAGCGCAGTTTTGATGAGACTAAATATACCAGATGTGGCTTGTGTATTGCCAATATTTGCTTTAACGCTACCCATAGCACAACTGAGATTTTCTTTTCCTGTCTGATAAGCTGATATTAAACCTTGAATTTCCGCTGTATCTGCGTTAGGAATCCCACTAGCAACAACTTCTAAATAACCAATATCTGCGGCTTTAATATCTGCTATTTGAAACGCTTCCTGACAAACTTGAGTAACAATTTCTGGGTGATTTGGAGAATGTTTCACCACACTCCAACCATCAATAACTGCATAGATACAACGATTTTGTTGTTTGGCTGTTTCATGTAATTGAAATACCACTGCGGCTACACCTGCTGTTTTAATTATATCCTTAGCATTTTCATCATAACTAAAAGTATATACACCTCTATTAACTTCCCTTGAGTAATTTCTATCTATTCCGACAATTAAAACAGCTTCAACTTGTTGATTAGTTAATAATTGTTGACTCATATCTAAAGCTGATAAAAGCGATTTTTCTACGGATAAAAATGCTAATTTAGCCGAAATATAATTAGCTAAGGCAGAACTTTCTAAAGGAGAAATAATAATTAACCCTATTTTTGTTTCCGGTTTAATTTCAGCATCTTTAAGAGCAGAATTGATCACTTCTCGACTTAATGGACATTGCTGATAATCTGAAAATGTAACTGCATCTTGCTTAGTTTCATAAATCAGTCTTTCAAATTTATTTAATGTTGATGAATTACTAACAAAACAATCCATACCCACAATTGCTAACTTGAAATTTTGTGCAATTAATTCCATGATCATTCTCCAGATTTTAGAATTTAATTCTCTCTGCGCCTCTGCGTCTCTGCGTGAAAAATATCTAATATTTTGCTATTTGTATAGGTAAAATTGTTCCTTTTGCACCAATCATGCGATTATAAATTTGTCCTTGACGATTATAGGTAATCACATCTGTAATTACCGAAGATTCTGTTTTTGATTTCACCTCAGAAGTAACATAAAATGTTTCACCAAAAGGCACTTTTGCAAATTGTTCAAAGTTGTTAATTTCTGATGGTAAACAGCCAACTTGATGAAAATATTGAGTCCAAATCCAGAGAGAATGAATCTGGACATCTGCTATATAGGGATTAAACGTTTGAACTATAAATTGTCCTTGTTCTTTTGCCGTTGGTTCTGATAAAAAGCATTCAATGGTTATCTGACTAGGACTAGTATTCAAAACTGATTTTACACCTTGAAAAGTGACTCCATGAAATAAGCTAAAAGTATTTACTTGATACAATTCTTGATGATTTTTGAGTAGATTTTGATCCTGATTAAAGTTCAGGTTTTCATAATTTGGAACTGGAGGAATTTCTCGTTTGAGAATTAAATTCGTACTAAAATGATAACGGATTTTTTTATCTGGCGTTTGACTACTAATTTTAGCGGCAAGTTCTATTTCTTGATTTTCATGTTTGGCAAGTTCTTCAATTTCTAAAACATATTCATTTGCCAAAGTTTCATCAAAAACTATGCCTTTTAAAACTTTGAAATCTGAAGCAATAAAAGCTGTAAAACCGGGATATATTTGTTCACAAGCATTTGTCATCCATGACAAACCACAGGTAGCAGGAAGTACAGGAAAACCAGCAATAATATGATCCTGTAAAAATGGGTTTTCGGCTAATGTTAATTGGCGTTTAATGCGATAGGTTTTTAAATTATTAGATAAGGTCAACGGAACATAAAATAAAGGACTACCAATCACTAATTGAACTGTATTTTGATGAGGGTTTGTTAATTCGTCAATTAATATTTGTGTTCCTGTTTCTATGGGAATTACCTCAATTTCTCTTTCCGCAAAAGCTTTTTTTAATTCTGGTGATACCATGCCACTTTCCCAAGGTCCCCAGTTGATAGCTATGACATGATAATTAGGGTAATTATGTTTAATTAAATGGGCTGATTTGTTGAGTATTTCATTGGCTATGGCATAATCTGATTGTCCCACATTTCCATAAAATCCCACTACGGAAGAGAACAAAACTAAATATTGTAATTGACTTGCTGGTACACATCTTAAAAGATTTTCTAAACCTTGAATTTTAGCTGCATAAACATTTTCAAAATCCTGAATTGATTTCTTTTCAATGCGTTTATCAGCTAAGTTTCCTGCACCATGAATAATACCAGTTATTGCCCCAAAATGTTCAATTACATCTGCCAATTTTGATTCTAATAATACTGTATCGGTAATATCTACACTCAGATATTCCGCTTGTCCTCCTGCTTTTTGAATAGCTTTGAGAGTATTTTGAATTTCTCGCTGTGAGGAAATAAGTTGATACTTTTTTTGTACCATTATTGGTGTGGGCTTTTCCCCTTGGGCTTGGAAATTTTCTAAAATTCGCTGTTTTAATTCCGCTTCATTTTCACAATTTTCTGCCCAAACTGGTTCAGGTCCTGTGCTGGAACGCCCCAAAAGAATAAATTTACATTGATATTTTTGGGCGATTTTAATTACACATTGGGCTGTGATTCCTTTCGCACCACCACTAACTAAAAATACTTGATCTTTAGTAATCTCTCTCAGAGAATTTATGCTTGGTAATGGGGTGAAATCTGCAATTAAGTTAACTCTACCTTGGCTGCTATACCCTACTTCTTGAATTAACAAATTTGAATCATGAATTTCGGCGAGAATATGTTTAATAGATGTTTCTAAATCTAACTCTGGATTTAGGTCAATAGAACGACAAAATACATTTTCCCATTCTTGATTAAGACTCTTAGTAAGTCCAAACAATCCTCCCGCAATAGCACTAAATTTATTGGTTTCTCCTAATCCAAATTTACCATCTAAATGCGCCACGTTAATAAAACAACTGCGTCCTAATTTTGCGGCTTCATTTAGTGGTTCTTTCAGATATTTAGCGATTAAAAAAACGTGGCGAAGAATAGATTTCTCTATGTCTAATGGTGTTAACGGGTGAAGGTGAATAAATGCAGCTATAATACCATAATTATCATGAATTTGTTTTAACTGTTGTTGTAAAGTGTCTTCATTCCAATCAGTTAAAACTACTCTATTTATTCCTTGATTAACATTTGATTCGATACCAGGAAAACTTAAAATTACTGTTTTCCAGCCTTTATCTATCAAACTTTTTGCTAATCTCTCGGTAATATAAGAACCATTATCAGTTATTAATGCAATATGGTTATCAGCAAGAGAAAATTCTAAACTGTCAGGTGCGGGAAGTTGCTGTATTTTTGCAATACTACGGCGGATATTTGGCTGAGGTGTGGTTTTTGTTATCTCTACTATTTCTTCAGTTAATAACTTAGTAATTTTCTGGGCTTGCTGCTGCATATAACTAGCAATTTCGCCCAAATTTCTCAATTCTCCAATTTCTTCAGGGTTGGGTTTAGGTAAGTCGGGATATAGTTCTAATAAACTTCCTAAAATTTCTACTTTTTTGATGGAATCAATTCCCAAATCTGCTTCTATATCCATTGACAGTTCTAACATTTCTAGCGGATAACCTGTTTTTTCACTAACTATATTTAATAGGTTTTGACTGAGGGTGGCTTTATCTATGTTAATTGGAATTTTGGGAACTACGTTAATAGTTTTTTCTGTGTTGTTGATGAATGGGATAATTTTTTCCTCACGCAGAGGCGCGGAGTCGCTGAGTATTTGAGGGTGATTTACATGATTAATAGCTGCTTTTTCTGAGGTTAGTAAATGAAAATGTTCTTGGAGAAGTTGAAAATAGTTTTGGGTATATTCCTGTTGATATTTGAGGTATTTTTCATGAATACGCAGAGTATCACCTTGATGATCATGAAATCGCATCATGTTACGTTCAGAACTGGAAATTATTAATTCTTGAATTTTAGCTTGATGTTCTGTAGTTTCACTATTTTCTAATAATGAATACTGTTGTTGCATTAATTGAGAAAACGTTTTTGTGTATTCTGTTTGGCTGTGCAATGACTGTTCATGAATGTGAATAATATCCCGTTGTTGTTGACTAAATTCTGTGATCAAATTTTCTAGGCTATGAATAATTTTTTCAGAATTTTGGGGCTGAATTTCTGCTTCTTCTAATTTTTCATTAAATGAAGTTGCAGGTTTTTCGTTAACTGTTGTTTGAGGTGATACAACGCTTATATGAGAACCATTTTCTAAAGCTTTTGCAAAGGCTTTTTGAGTTTTTTCGGTAATATTTGTACTGTTTAATCTCACGTTCAAAACTTTTTGTTGAGGAACTTCAGTAATTTTATTTGGGACTTGGTAGGGGTCTATGTTTTGCAAACATAATCCAGCTACTTGCAATTGAACTATAGCTTGTCGGAGAATTTTATCACTATCTTGAGTATGATTTGCATTTACAGCTATCGCTATGTGGGGTTTATCACTTAAAATCTCTTTCACTAAATTTGTAAGGACATTTTTGGGACCAAATTCTACAAAACAATAACCACCAGCAGCATAAATGTTTTCAATTTCCTGCTGAAATAATACCTGATTTAACAATTGTTCTTTGAGAATTTTTTGGATAGCGTGGGGTTCTTGAGGATAACATTCACCCGTGATATTTGTATAAACGGGAATTTGAGGTTCATTGAAATTTACTTTTTGAACAGCTTGGGCAAAAGGTTTTTGAGCATGAGATACTAATGGTGTATGAAATCCTGCGGAAACTGCTAATAAAAAAGTAGGAAATCCTTGATTTTTGAGAATTTCTTGTACTTGATTAATTTCATTTTTCTTCCCAGCTAATACTACTTGTTTCTGAGAATTTCTATTAGCAATAACTACTTGAGGGAAGTTTTTAATGACTTCCGTTATTTGACTAATATCTCCTTGAACAGCTAACATTCCTCCTGCATCAAAATTAGGATTTCCAGGTGCAGCCATAGCTTGTCCTCTAGCTTTTGCTAAGAACAAATAATCCTCTTCACTTAATACTCCCGCAACCCACAAAGCTGTTAATTCACCGAAACTATGACCGGCAACAAAATCAGGTTTAAATCCAGCTTGTTGCAATATTTTATATAATCCCGCACTAAACACACCAATTGCCGGTTGTGCATATTCAGTTTTATGCAATGTTTCTAACTGGATTTGTCTTTGTGCTTTATCAATAACTGGTGGTGGAAATACTACTGTTGATAAAGGTTGTAAACCATCTTCACACAACAGACTATCTATATGCGTATATGTTTGCCGCAAACAAGGAAAATTCATTACCAACTCCCGCCCCATTTCTAAGTATTGTGAACCTTGTCCAGAAAACAAAGCCACCACTTTACCCGTCATATCTATCCCTTTTTGACGGTAGTAAATCCCTTGAGGATGTTCCCATGATTGGGCTTCAGGCTTCTGTTTTAGCCCTTCAATCGCAATTTTCAGTAATTCCTGACCTTGGGCTAAATCATTGGCTACAAAGCCAATTCTGGCGTAATTAAGAGGAATCTTGCCAATCTGAGAATCAGTAACTAATTGTTGATAGTATTTTTCTTTACTATCATCTTGTAGTTTTTGGTGGATTTGCTGACAACGAGATAACAAGGCTGAAGCGGTGGGAGCAAATATTAGCAAGGATTGTGGAGTATGGTGTAAACGGTACGGGTGATGATGTTCATGTTCATATTCTTCTAAAACAACGTGATAATTTGTACCACCAAATCCAAAGGCACTGACTCCGGCCCTTCTCGGTTGGGTAGGATGACTTACCCAAGGTCTAGTCTCCGTATTTAAGTAGAATGGTGAGTTATCAATGTTCAGTTTGGGATGAGGATTACTGATATTAATTGTCGGTGGTAAAACTTTATGGTGTAACGCCAAAGCCGCTTTAATTAGACTAGCTGCACCAGCAGCAGCTTTAGTATGTCCAATTTGTGATTTAACAGTTCCTAAAGCGATATGCTGTTTTTTGGGGTTATTTTCACTAAAAACGGTGGTAATTGAGCTAAATTCTGTAGGGTCTCCTACCATCGTTCCTGTACCATGAGCTTCAATTAAACCTATACTTGTGGGGGATATTTCTGCTTCTATATATGCGCGACGTAAAGCATTTATTTGTCCTTCGGGACGAGGTGCATAGATACTTTTATACTTACCATCGCTAGAACTGCCAACACCTTTAATGACTGCATAAATGCGATCGCCATCTCGTTGAGCATCTTCTAAACGCTTGATTACCAGCATCCCCACGCCTTCACCTAACATCATTCCATCAGCATCAGCATCAAAAGGCTTCACCTTATCCCCAGGGGAAACAGCGGGGGTTTTGCTAAAGCACATATAGGCGAAAATAGAATTATCAGTATCCACACCGCCAGTTATCATCATGTCGGCGCGATATTCTGTTAATTCGCTAATAGCCATTCTTAATGCACCTAATGAACTCGCACAGGCTGCATCTACTACGCAATTCATCCCACCTAAATTTAAACGGTTAGCAATACGTCCAGAAATGACATTAGCTAACATTCCGGGGAAGGCATTTTCTTCCCATTCTACATATCCACTTTTGATTTTTTCAATAATTTTCTGGCTATCTTCCTCTGATAAACCACTATTTTTAAGAACCTTTTTCCAAAGTGGATCTTGTAATCTTGCACCCAAAGGAACAGCCAATTGTCTACCAATTGCTACTCCTAATATTACTCCTGTTCGTTCATGATTAAATTGACGAGATGCACCATAACCAGCATCTTCCATTGCCTCTTTTGCCACTACCAAACCGAGTAACTGTGAAATATCTGTCACCTCTAAAATATTAGGAGGTAAGCCAAATTCCATGGGATTAAAATCAATATCTGGCAAAAAACCACCCCGTTTACAATAGGTTTTATCTTGGGCTTTGGGGTCAGGATCATAATAATCATCTATATGCCAACGAGAAGGGGGAACATCAGTAATACAATCCACTTTCTGAATAATATTTTGCCAGTATTCCTGTAAATTCTTCGCTTGGGGAAAGATAGAAGCCATACCAATAATTGCTATGTTAGTAGTTCGCAATTTGGTATTAATTTCACCTTTCATCTTTGTGGTATTAGGCATATCTTTTTTCACCTTTATCATCTTGAGTACAGACCTTTCACAGGTACTAATTTCAGATTGTAACCGTGCGAAAGCAGCTTCAAATGTGGAAGCAGCCATAATCATATTTCACTCTTTTGATCGGGCATTCAGTTAATAGAAGGTTTTTAAAATTTAGTTAATTTCAGAAGATATGACTTTCATTTATTTAGGCATATCCAGCCTATTGATTTTCATCTTTAAAAGTGGTGACAACCCTATTACAACTCATTAGCAACTTACGTGCAACTTTAAAAAAGTCTTGCAAATGTAAAATTGATAGAGATGTCAGACAAATATTTTTGCTTATCCAATACAGTTATTATGATCTAAGTTTTAGCCATTTTGATCAAAGTTGCATATAGATTTCATATCTTTTTAATATACACAAGGCAGCCGATTTAAAATCGTATCTTGAACATCAAGAGTTCTAGATACCTGATTGATAAAAGAAGTCAGGTATCTTGAGAAATTGTATTTATTGCTAAATTCTGTATTTTTACATCTATCGTCAGAAATATATTTTCCTGACTGTAAAATTTGTCACCACAAAATATATCTTAGGAATTAAAAAATATTTTTCAATTTATTTATGCCCAAACTTTGAGATAATAAAAATTAAGAATAAGTCAAGAATTTAAAACTTGCAATTTTTACAAAGTTCATATATTGCGATAATTATCGTTTTATGAAACAACTTGTTGCATATAGGTTGAAATTCTTAAAAAATTAGTTTATTCTATATGATTAAATCAGGGAAATTAAAACAATGTTTTAGCATCAACTCAGACAGTTCAACTTGATTATAACATTTGGCTTCTGCAATATTGAACTTACAAAAACTATAAGGGCTTGCTGGCATGAGACTATCTGAATTAGATCCACTCATCCCGCTGAATGAGTTACGAGAAGATCTCCTCAAATTACCAAAAGGTTACTCATTTTATGAAGATGAATTAGTTGATTTTTTATCACGAAGAAGATGGCCTGAAAGCAATCGTCGAATTGATAGAACAACATTTTGGCGGTGGCGTAATGACAACGCTATTGAACATCAAAAAATCTTTAGTCGTTTGGATCTTCTGAAACTGTGTCAAATTTGTGATCATTACCGAGTAGACGGAACACGCAGCGAATACTTGGCAATTATGCGGAAGAAAAAAGAGAAAGAGGTAGTTCTAAATAAATAAAAATCCTGATATTGGTAATTGGTATTATTAGGAATAATATTTGATATTTGATATTTGCATATAATGGCTAAAATTTTTCAAATATTACTTATGATTCCTGCAAAAACTAATTACCAATTACCTGTCAAAATTTTGATCTTTAACTAGTTAAGTATTTTATATAATCATCAAGTCTTAAAAAATAAGCAAGATTTTGATTAATAGTATTTTGCTGGATATTATATTAGACCCAAGGTTATCAAGAGATGCTATCAAGTGTAATGTCTTTTCTGTCTCTTATTTAGAGTCATAAATTGTCATGTTTCCTAATTTAAAAGACAAAATTATGCTACACAAAGAAAAGCACTCATTAATAAAACCTGTAGGTTTATGTCCGATAATATTGGCGAGTTCTGGAGTTATAGCTACTGGTGTAATATCTATTTATGGCCTTTCATATTTTCACTTTCAGAAAACTTCAAAATCAGCCTCTACCATATCTTCTGTTACCCCTAATTTAATCCCTACTATTACCGCTGTTGCTGCTTTAGGACGTTTAGAACCCCAAGGAGAAGTAATTCGTCTTTCAGCACCTAATTCTCAAACAGGGATAAGAGTTAATCAACTTTTAGTTAAAAAAGGAGACAAAATTCGTCAAGGACAAGTAGTAGCAATTCTTGATAATTATATTCCCAATCTTGCAGCTTTAGAAAAAGCAAAAAGACAAGTAGAAGTTAGTCAAGCGAACCTTCAGCAAGTAAAAGCAGGCGCGAAATTGGGTGATATTTTTGCTCAAAAAGCCGCAATTTCCCGTTTAGAATCTGAATTACGAGGATCGTTTTTCACACAAAAAGCCACAATTGCTCGTTTAAAAGCTGAATTAAAAAATTCGGAAACCGAAAATAAACGATATGAAAAATTATATCAAAATGGTGCTATTTCTGCTTCTGATGCAGATACTAAAAGATTACGTCGAGATACTGTCAAACAACAACTTAATGAGGCTAATGCTAGTTTAAAACGAACTATAGAAACTTTGCAAAAACAGTTAACTGAATCTCAAGCTAGACTCAATAGTATTGCAGAAATTCGCCCCACAGATGTACAAGTTGCCCAAGCAAATCTGCAAAGTGCTAAAGCATCTGTTCAACAAGCTCAAGCCGAGCTAAATTTAAGTTATATTCGTTCACCTATTAATGGTCAAGTGCTAAAAATTAATACCTGGCCAGGAGAAATAATTGATAATAAAGGCATATTAGAATTAGGACAAACGCAACAAATGTATGTAGTTGCAGAAGTTTATGAAACTGATATTACAAAAGTTCGTTTAGGTTAAACAGCAATAATTACAAGTGAAGCTTTTACTGGCAAAATAAAGGGAACAGTTGCAGATATTGGTTTACAAGTTGGTAGACAAAATATCTTTAATGCTAATCCTGGTTCAAATACAGATAACAGAATAGTTGATGTGAAAATTCGCATTGATAACTTAGCAGATAATCAACGACTTTCTAGTTTAACTAATTTACAGGTACAGGCTCTTATTCAAATGTCAGGAGTAGGTAATAATGAATAGCTAATAGGAGTAAAACATGATTCCAAATATACCTTTAGCTTGGCTGCAATTAGCAAAACAAAAAGTACGCTTTTTTGTAGCTTTAGCTGGTATTGCTTTTGTTGCTGTTTTAATGTTTATGCAAATTGGTTTTCAAGATGCTCTTTATGCTAGTGCTACTCAAGTACATAAAAATCTGGAGGGTGATTTGTTTTTAATTAGCTCCCAATACAAATCTTTAACTTCCACTCAAAGCTTTCCTCGTATTCGTTTATATCAGATATTGGGTTTTAATGGCATAGAATCAGTTGCACCTTTATATCTACAATTTGCTAAACTGAAAAACCCCATAAATGGACGCAAATATCCTATTTATGTTCTAGGATTTGAACCTGTCAAATCTATATTTAGATTACCGGAAATTGAACAAAATTTTCAATTATTAAAAATTCCTGATCAAGTATTTTTTGATCGGGCTGCACGTCCAGAATTTGGACCAATTGCTGAATATTTTCAAAAGAATCAACCCATAACTATGGAAATATTTAGTTATTTGGCTACTGTTGGTTATAAAGTTAAAGTTAGTGGTTTATTTAGTCTTGGTCCTTCCTTTGGTGTAGATGGTAATTTAATTGTTAGTTCTTCTACTTTTTTTAAAATCTTCCCAGAACATGGCGCAAATGAAGTAGATATAGGCTTAATTCATCTGCAAGCAAATGTTAATCCTCGGCAAATTTTAGCAACTTTAGCTAAAAGTTTACCTAGTGATGTCATCATCATGAACCGTCAAGAATTTATTGATTTTGAAAAAAGCTATTGGACATTAAGAACACCGATTGGATTTGTATTTAATTTGATGGTAATGATGGCTTTTGTAGTCGGTGTAATTGTTGTTTATCAAATTCTTTATAGTAATATATCTACTCATTTCGTCCAATTTGCTACACTCAAAGCTATGGGATTTAGAAATAAATATCTTTTAAATGTTGTATTTCAACAAGCTTTGATTTTAGCAGTCTTGGGTTATATTCCCGGTTTTGCTATTTCTCTAGGCTTATATGATATTGCTAAAGATGCAACTAAATTACCAATTGTTATGGATTTTAGTAAGGGATTATTAGTCTTTACTTCTGTTATTTTTATGTGTTTAACTTCTGGTTTCTTTTCTACTAATAAACTTCGCAAGTTAGACCCAGCGGAAATTTTTAATTAACTAATAATCTCACTAATAATGCCATATTTACCTAGTAACAATATTTTGGAAATCACTAATCTTCATCATTACTTTGGTCATGGTAAATTAATTACTCAAACTTTGTTTGATATTAATTTGACTATCAAAGCTGGAGAAATTGTGATTATGACTGGACCTTCTGGTTCAGGAAAAACTACTTTATTAACATTAATTGGTGGTTTACGTTCTGTACAAGCGGGGAGTTTAAAATTCAATGGTCAGGAATTATTAGGTGCTAGTAAGGAAGAATTAGTACAAGTTCGTCGTCAAATTGGCTATATTTTTCAAGCCCATAATTTACTAGATTTCCTCACAGCTATGCAAAATGTTCAAATGTCTTTGGAATTACACCATAATATTTCTCAATGGGAATCTTATATCCAGTCAGAAATAATGCTCAATGCTGTGAACTTGGGAGATAGAATTAATTATTATCCCTCTGATCTTTCCGGGGGACAAAAACAACGGGTAGCTATTGCTCGCGCTTTGGTTAGTCGTCCTAAGTTAGTATTAGCTGATGAACCTACGGCTGCTTTAGATAGTAAATCAGGACGAGATGTGGTTAATTTGATGCAGCAATTAGCCAAAGAACAAGATTGTACGATTTTAATTGTTACTCATGACAACCGAATTTTAGATATTGCTGATAGAATCATTACTATGGAAGATGGTCATTTAATGCAGCAAATCAGGAATATATAGATCCCTGACTTCTTTAATCAGTCGGGAATGTGTTATTTAATTAAGATAATAAACTAGCAGAATTGACATCTAAAAATAAACTAGCTTGAGGTTGTTGACGCAAAATAGAAGCTGGACAATTTGTGATAATATTTCCTGTTAACATGATTTTAACTATGCTTGATTTTCTGCTGTTTGGTGCTAAACAAATGATTTTTTTAGCATCACAAATTATGGGAATAGTTACAGTAAATGCGTATTGGGGAACATCTGCTAAATTTGCAAAATATCCTGTATTCACTTGTTGTTGACGGTTAACATCATCTAGTTTGACAAGTTTAACTTGAGCAGGATCTTGAAAATCTGCGACTGCTGGATCATTAAATGCTAAATGACCATTTTCCCCCAGACCTAAACAGCATAAATCTATGGGTTGATTTTCTAAAAGTTTACTATAGCGATCGCATTCGGCTACTGGTTGTAATGTATCCCCTTCAATATAATAAAATCTTTGAGGATTGACCTTTTTTTCTACCCGTTCCCGCAAATAATGACGAAAACTTCCAGGATGATCTGATGTAATTCCCAAATATTCATCTAAATGGAATAAAATTACCCGTGACCAATCTATTCCCCCTAAAGCTATTAAAGCATCTAAAAACTGAATTTGGGAATTACCTGTAGCTAATAAAATAGCAACTTGATTTTGTTTATCAAGGAGATTTTGTAAATACTGCTGTGTGATTTTAGCCACACTTTTAGACATGGCTATTGCTGAACTGTAAATTTGTACCAATAGATGATCAACATAAAAAGATTTTGTAGGTTCTATCATTGACTTGTTACCAATAACCAATATCTCATTATAAAAAAAAGACAGGCAAAAAGCCTGTCCCATAACAAATAATTCAGAATTAGGAATCATCTAAGTCGAAATAAATAAAACTTTAGATTCTGATCTTCTGACTTCTGACTCCTCAATTCTTGAATTTAGAAATTCATTTCCGCAGCTTGGACTTTTTCTACTTGTTTCTTCTTGAGAACTAGCATTACTTGTGCTAACATCACCAAACAAATAAAAGCAACTAACCATGCAACTCTGGAGGAATCTTGTAAGACGATTTCTGCATCTTTTTGTCCGAAACCACCAACGTTAGGGTTATTAGTCAAAGCATCGCCAGTGTTAACTGCTTGTCCTTCAGCAACAATTAATTCTGGTCCAACGGGAATTGTATCAGTAACAACATCACCAGCAGCCGTTGTGATACTAATTAGATTCTTAACGTTACCGTCCTCATCTTCTGTTTGAGCGATTTTGCTAATTGTACCCGTAGCGGAAGCGTTGAATAAGTTATTATTGCTCTTTTCACCGGTGGGGTAAACTTGTCCACGGCCACGATTACCGCCTACATGAACAGAGTATTTGCCAAAGTGAATATTTTTGTCCGTAGCGGGGTTAGGAGAAAGAACAGGGAAAACGATTTCTTGATATTCTTCACCAGGTAATGGTCCGACAATGACAACATTTTCTTTATCGTCAGTGTAAGGGGTGAAAGTCATATCACCCACTTCTGCCTTCATTTCTTCAGGAATGCGGTCTTCTGGGGCAATCTTGAAGCCTTGAGGCAACATTAACACAGCCCCAACATTTAAGCCAACCTTAGAACCATCCGCGCCTACTTGTTGCACGCTGGTATCATAGGGAATTTTGACAACCGCTTTAAATACGGTATCAGGAAGTACAGATTGAGGAACTTCTATCTCCGTATTCTTAGCTGCTAAGTGACAGTTAGCACAAACAATCCGCCCTGTTGGTTCGCGGGGAGTTTCCGGGGCGGTCTCCTGGGCCCAAAAGGGATAAGCAGCAGCAGTTTGTGGTAGGGTTATATCGCTAGTGAAGAAAAAAGTCACAGTAGCGATCGCTATCAGCAATGTATTAACCATCACTTTAGCGGTGCGAGTTAATCTCGCCGGTGTAAGGGCATTTCTCATCTCTATAAAGTCATTTGTCAGTGGTTAGCGGTCATTGGTCGGTGGTCATTGGTCATTGGTCAAGAGTTGATGAAAATCTCTTTTGTTCTTGACTGGAGACTAATAACTGTTGCACTATGTATTTAAGCCCACCAAGCGGCATCCCCAGTACGGAAGTCAGTTTCCGTCCAAGGAGTTAACAGAACTTTGTCTTCTTCAACTGCTGCATGAGCTAGGGCTAAAGATTTTGGTGCAGGACCACGAATCACCTTACCAGTAGCGTCATACTGTGAACCATGACAAGGACATTTAAACTTGTTTTCAGCCACATTCCAGGGGACAACACAACCCAAGTGGGTACAAATAGCATTAATTCCGTAGTCAGCGATCGCTTCTTTACTTTGAACCACAATGTAGGTAGGATCTCCCTTGAGTCCCTGTACCAAAGCGCGGTCTCCCACATTATGACTATTCAAAAATTGACTGACTGAAACATCGTTACCCAATTCGTTCTTAGCCACTGTACCGCCGCCCGCGCCACCACTAGCAGGGGGGATGAAGTAGTTAACAACAGGGTACAATGCACCTAAGGCTACTCCGGTAACAGTCCCGAAAGTGAGCAGGTTCATAAATTGACGACGACCCATATCGGGTACATCATTGATTTCAGAAAATTGAGCCATAATCTACGCGCTGTTTGTGTAATTTATTAACCATTTTGACAAGAGTACCAGCACTGGAATAATTCTTGTCTGCATCGAACTAATAACGCCCGCAGCGATGCTGTACCTCTTTGTGCAAGACTCAAGTGAGCATCTTTTCTGTTAGCATTACATTTCTTTATATCCTTATCATACTGGACTCACGGAACTTAACATCATAACTAAATGTAAAATCTAAATAAGAGCAGGGAACAGGAAAGAGGGAACAGGGAACAGGGAACAGGGAACAGGGAACAGGGAACAGGGAACAGGGAACAGGGAACAGGAAA
>NZ_KE384670.1:0-16245 GCF_000426925.1 Dolichospermum circinale AWQC310F
TCATATTCCCTAATCTTACTTATTATTGAGTAATCTCTCTTCTTTGCGCCTCTGCGCCTCTGCGTGAGAGAAAAAAATTATTAATGTCTTTTCCCAGCACCTAAATATAACTCTCCCACTTTTGGATCATGTAATAATTCTCTACCAAGTCCTGAGATAGCGTCTTTTCCTGATTCTAACACATAACCTCGGTCTGCCATTTCTAAAGCTTTACGGGCATTTTGCTCTACTAAAACTATAGCAGTTCCCGATTGGCTAATTTCCTTAATTTGCTCAAATACCTGACTTACCAAAATGGGAGATAATGCGGCTGAAGGTTCATCTAAGAGTAGTAAACTAGGTTCTAACATTAATGCTTTCCCCATGGCTAACATTTGTCTTTCTCCTCCAGAAAGAGTCCCCGCTCGTTGACGCAAGCGATCGCTCAATCTCGGAAACATATTGTATATTTTATCTTTAAGGGGTTTTAATGGGATATTTCTGACAAAAGCCCCCATTTCTAAATTTTCATCTATGGTTAAAGAGGGGAAAACATTAGCAATTTGCGGAACATAGGACATACCTTTTTCTACAATTTGATTGGATTTTAAACCTACCAAGTTCTGATTTTTAAAGGTAATTTTTCCGGTGTGGGGTGTTAATAGTCCAAAAATAGTTTTGATTAATGTTGATTTACCCGCACCATTGGGACCAATTACTGTTACCAATTCCCCATTTGCTACGTGGAAGTTGATACCTTGTAAAATGTCTACATCTTTAATATATCCTGCATGGACATTTTCTACTTTTAATAAATAGTTATTTGTCATTTGTTCGTTGTTATTTGTCGGTTGTTATTTGTTATTTGTCAGTTGTCAGTTGTTTTTCTTTTACCACTGACCACTGACCCATGACTATTTTGGGGTTTTTTGCAATTCTGGTCTTTCTTCCGCCAAAATCGCATTTTCTACCGGACAAACTTGGAGACAGATGCCACAATCAATACAAGTAGCAAAATCAATCCAGTACCAATCTGTGCCTTTGACGTTTTTCCCTGGACCTTCATGAATACAAGCTACAGGACAAGCACTTACGCAGTCAGCAACTCCTTCACAAACGTCTGTAACAATACTATGTGGCATTTTTCCCATTCCTCCTCTTTTTTGTCCGTTATTATTGACTTATGATCCTGCTTCAATGGTATGAGAACCATCAGTTTTAATCCAAGCAATTTTGGTAATGGAGCGATCGCTTGCATATTGACGAATCGCGCTTACATCTCTCCCGCCCAAGTCTATTTCTACTCTCAATAACTCAGGATTGTTACGCAATTTTTCCGCATAATCAAAAGCCGCAGCTTCAGCACCAGGAGTTTCTGGAACTACCAACCAATGACTCGCGGGGATATTCTGGGGTAATTGCTGATTAAATGAGAGAACTTGGTATAAATCATCAATACTCAGTTCAAAGCCGATACCGGGAATACTTTCACTCCGGGGATGATATAAACCTAGTAATTGGTCATAGCGACCACCTCTTCCTAAAACTTGTGCCTGAAAATTTGTATCACTCACTACTTCAAATACAATACCTGTGTAGTAGTCAATGGTTTGAATTAGGCTTAAATCAACGATTAAGGGGAATTTACCCTCTAGTAATTCTACTAGGAATTTTAGATTATTTATTGCTTCGTGCTGGTCTGGTTCGAGATCTAAACTACTGACTTTTTCTAAAACCTCTTGACTATCACCCCGCAGATCCAACATGATTTTAGCCCGCTGGTGTAGTTCTTCCCCCAGAGGCAAGGTATCAAGAGTTACATAATCTAAATGAGCGATCGCAGTACGGACTTGATTTCTAATTTCCGGGGGAAAAGCATTAAACAGGGAGCGAGTAATTCCCGCTTCCCCTAGAATTAACCGCCACCCTTGTAAATCCAATGCTGTGAAACAATCTGCTACTAACAGCAGTACTTCCGCATTAGCTAATAATCCTCCCGCACCCAGTAACTCCACCCCAGCTTGATAATACTCTTGCTGACGATTATGGCGGCCTTCCCAATTGGGACGAAACACATTAGCATTGTAATATAATCGCTGGGGATAGGTGGCATCTGTCATGCGAGTTACCACTGTCCGGGCGATAGAGGCCGTCAATTCTGGACGCAATCCCAATTCTTCATTTTGACCATTTTGGAGTTGAATCACCATCTGACGCTGAATTGCTTCACCGGCCATCAAGGTATCCATTCTTTCCAGGGTTGAGGTGATAATCCTGTGATATCCCCAACGCTGAAATACTTGTTCTAATCTATCTTCAATCCAGCGTTTTTGCGCTACATCTAAAGGTAATAGATCCCTGGCTCCCGCTGCTGGTTGATACACCATTATTTTTTCTTCCCACCAAACAAACCGCCAAACAAACCGCCTTTTCCAGACTTATCTGGTTGCTTCTCTTCATTTTTAGAAGAGGAAGTCCCTTGAGAACCACTGTTGGTAATTCCTAAAGCCTTATCTACCTTGGGTTTCCATTCCAAAGCTATTTTATCCTTGGGATTTAACTTCAGAGCGTTATCAAAGTGAATTTTTGCCATTTTCAGTTGATTTTGCTTTAAATATACCATTGCCATTAAGCTATGGCAATGACTATTTCTTGGCTCTAATTTTAAGGCATCCTGTAATTCTACTGTGGCTTGGGACAATTGGTCTATTTCTAGTAAATTTTGAGCGCGACGCAGGTATTTTTCTGTTAACGATTCTCCTTTTAATGGTAGAGTCTGAGTTGACGGTAATTTTTGACCAGGATTATGAGGCTGATTAGATGGAGGTTTAGTTATTTTCCGTCCTGATGTCCGCATCAGGTAAACTAGATTTAACTCACTAATTTCACCGATAATTTTGTGTGCTTGTTGTAAATCATTAAATTGAGTTTCAGCAATTTGGGCGATCGCTTTTTGATATGACACACTAACATTAGCGGCCGCTAACAATTCTTTGGCTGATTGGGTCTCAACCTTGATTGATGCTGCTTCCTGTGCCAATCGCTTACCCATTTGTGACAAAATTGATAGATATTCCCGACGGTTTTTTTCTCCAGACAATTTCTGATAAGCCGGGTTAACTAGTTTTGATAACAGACTATTAGCTATCTCCTTTTCTAAGTCACCCAGCAAATGAGAACTATCTGGGTGCAATATCCGAACAATTTGCAAATAACGTTGACGAATTTCTTTAAATTCAGCATCAATTGTTACACATAGAACGGCGTAATGATCTATGAAATTATCGCTAAATAATCCAGAATTTATTTTTAAAGACATTGTTATAGGTGCTGCACCGACGCATATTTTTCTAGTTTACAGGGAATAACGGCAAGTTTTAAATCTAGTCATCACCAAAAATTTGAACCAGAGAAACTGTGGTGCGGACACATATTTAATAAACCCCACCCCCAACCCCCTCCCCGCAAGCGAGGAGGGGGCTATGATTTACTTTGTTTAAGTGGATAATGCCATGTTGATAGGAAATCATAGCAGAAATTTTTTATTTAGTGAACATAATTGAGTCAAATTGGCGTGTATTTTTCGGCAATATTTAGTTCTAAATTTGGTAATTAAGTTTGCACAAAATGAGAATGAATTATCTAATTAATCCTCGATATTCTATTAACAAGCGAGGGGGAAAACAGCAACCGAGCAGTAAACAACCCCCAGCAATAATTCAAATCAAGGAGAATTTAGTCATGTCTACTTTATTTACCGCAGTATCTGTTGAACAACAAGAAATCGTAGCTGGTGGTTTTGATCTTGCAGTCTATGGCACTGCTTTTAGTGGTACAGCTACTGAGCAATTAGGTGGTGCTAGTTCAGGCTTCTTAGGTAGCACTGCTGTAGGTGGGCAAAAAGTTCTGAGCGTCAATAGTGCTGCTCAGACTGTTCTAGCAGCTAATGCCCCTGCCAACTTAGTAGTACCCGTAACAACCGTACCAAATAGACTTTAAGTAGGTAGTTAGAAATATTCTACCTGTTAAAGAGAAGTGGTAAAAGACAATAAAAACATAGGATCATTTAATAGTATTTAATGATCGTTGAGATTTTACTCATAGCACTTCTCGTAACAAATTGGAGAAAGATTTATGTATCACAGAAAATGATACATAAATCTTATTTTTTAGAAGCAAGAGGTTTTACCATGTCTGATCATATAGAAATAGAAAACTCCGACCTGTTCATAAATTTATCAGAAAAAGAACAAGAGTCTATATCTGGGGGTAGGTCATCATCTTTACCCTTGGAAATGTCTTATATGTTCTACCAAAATACAAATATATACACTAGAGGAAGTAATGAAATGAATATTTCTCAAGGAGACTCTAGCGGATATGTCAGAAATGAAACTGAATATCAATTTTCTCAAACAACCTTTATTTTATCTTCATTATTTGGTGGAGGTGGTGGCCGTCGTCGCAATAGGAGAAAAAGAGGTAATAGCTTCTTAGCGAGTATATTTAATTTTTTCTAGCACAAAAATAGAACCAGGATCAGATAATTTTATATTCTACTATTCGGATTATATTTACCAGTGTTTACTACTAATTCAATAGAAATAAAAATAATATATTTTGATTCTTTTCTATGGTTATTTATTTATGAAACTGCAATTTGTTAAACAACATAGTGAAGAAGATTGTGGTGCAGCTTGTTTAGCTACAATATCCAAATATTATGGTCGTAATTTTACCCTCAGTCGCATTCGGGAAGTGGTCGGAACTGGACAATTTGGAACTACTTTATTAGGGTTAAGACGAGGTGCAGAAAGCCTGGGTTTTAAAGTTAGTCCAGTCAAAACATCGTCGGAAATAATTAATCGAATGAATGAAGCTCCCTTACCAGCAATTATTCACTGGAAAGGAAATCATTGGGTTGTTTTATACGGTAAAAAAGGCAAAAATTTTGTCATTGCAGATCCGGGAGTCGGGGTTCGTCATCTTTCTCAAAAAGATTTAATTGATGGTTGGAAAGATTGGTTAATTCTCTTACTAGAACCAGATCCTATTCGCTTTTTTGAACAAGAAAGTGATAAAACAGGTGGCTTTTGGCGTTTCTTTCGACGAGTTTGGATTTATCGGGCTATTTTAGTCCAAGTTCTACCTTTAAATTTGATCTTGGGTTTGTTATCTTTAGCTTCTCCTTTCTTATTACAAATTCTCACTGATGATGTGTTAGTTAGAGGTGACACAAAATTACTAACTACTGTAGCGATTTCTGTAGTAGTTATGAATTTTGTTTCTAATAGCCTTTCCTTTGTCCAATCTAACCTAATTGCTAACTTTGCTCAACGCTTACAATTAGGTCTAGTTTTAGATTTTGGTAGACAAATTTTGCGTTTACCTTTAAGTTATTACGAAGCTCGACGCAGTGGTGAAATAGTTAGTAGGTTGCAAGATATTGAACAAATTAATCAATTAGTGGCTCAATTGGTTGTTACCTTACCCAGCCGATTTTTTATTGCGTTGATTTCTCTAGGCTTGATGATTTTTTATAGCTGGAAATTAACCGGAATAGCATTATTAATCTCGGTAATAATGACATTATCAACTATTATTTTTCAGCCAAGTTTACAACACAAAACTCGTGAACTTTTAGTTCAAGAAGCGGAAACCCAAGGGGTTTTAGTCGAAACTTTTAAAGGAGCATTAACTCTCAAAACAACTACCTCAGCACCCCAATTTTTAGATGAATTAGAAAGCCGTTTTATTCGTCTAGCTAATCTCATGTTTCGCACTATCCAAATTGGCATCATTAATAATACTTTTTCTGGTTTTATTTCTGCTATTGGTGGTGTTATTTTACTTTGGTTCGGTGGCTATTTAGTAATTAATCCCGCTGAAAATCTCAGTATTGGTAAATTACTAGCATTTAACTCTATGAATGGGAATTTTTTGGGTTTAATTGGTACAGTTATTGGCTTTGTTGAAGAATTTACCCGTGCGAAAACTGCAACCCAACGTTTAACAGAAGTTATTGATGCTACTCCAGAAAATGAAGATTATGGCAAAAAACCTGTTGCGAAAATTCCCGAAAATGCTAATATTTTTTGTAAGAATTTGAAGTTTCACTATGCAGGAAGAATTGACTTTTTAGAAGGTTTTTCTTTAACAATTCCTGGTGGTCAAGTTGTGGCTTTAATTGGTAAATCTGGATGTGGTAAAAGTACCTTAGCTAAATTAATAGCTGGGTTATATCCTCTGCAATCTGGTAATATCCAAATTGGAATTTATAACCTTCAAGACCTTTCTTTAGAATGTCTGCGTCAACAAGTGGTTCTTGTTCCCCAGGATGCTCATTTTTGGAGTCGTTCTATTATTGATAATTTTCGATTAGGAGCGCCTCATGTTAGCTTTGAGCAGATTGTTCAAGCTTGTCAAATTTCTGGTGCTGATGAATTTATCAATAAGTTACCGGAAACATATCAAACTATTTTAGGAGAATTTGGTGCTAATATTTCTGGTGGACAAAGACAAAGATTAGCTATAGCTAGAGCCATTGTTACAGACCCACCAATTTTGATTTTAGATGAATCTACTGGTGGACTTGATCCAGTTAGTGAAGCCCAAGTTTTAGATCAATTATTTAAACATCGTCGAGGGAAAACAACTATTTTAATTACTCACAGACCTAAAGTAATTAATCGGGCTGACTGGATTGTTTTGATAGATCAAGGTAGGTTGAAATTAGAGGGTTCTTTAGAGGATTTACGCACTAAACCCGGAGATCATTTAGATTTTCTAATTCCTTAATTCCCCTTGTATTTATCCCCTTGTTTGTAACCTGGGGAAATGACTCCCTTACCCTTGTTAAGGAGAGGTTTAGGGAGGGGTAAAACCATCTGCTATTTGTGATAGGAATCCTATATATTATTCATCCTTTAGATAATCATGCTTTACACTCATGATCAAGAATTTAATTCTGTAATTGGCACTGATAATTCACTTCCAGCTATAAGTATTTGGACATCTTTAGCAGGTGTATTTCTAATTGGAACTGTTATGACTGGTATTTATTTATCTTCATGGGTGAAATATAATGTCACCGTAAAAGCTAATGCTATTGTTCGTCCCATAGGTGAAACTCGTGTGGTGCAATCAAAGGTAGAAGGGACTATTAAAACTATCTTAGTCAAGGAAAATCAAATTGTTAAACAAGGAGAAGTAATAGCCATTTTAGATACTGAACAATTGCTGATTAAAAAAAGTCAATTAGAAGAAAATATCAACCAAAATAAATTACAAATTTTACAAATTTATGCTCAAAACCGAACTTTAAATAATCAAATAATGGCTGAAAAAAAAGTCATACAAAGGGTTGTTACTTCCGCTAAAGAAGATTTGTTAAAAAATCAAAGGGAATATGAGGAGCGAAAGGTTAATACTGAAGGTGAATTAATAACAGCCCAGCTAAATATTCAAAAACAATTAGTAGATTTACAAAAAGCTGAAGCTGACTTAGAATTTGCAAAAGTAGATCGTGATCGCTATCAACAATTGGCAGAAATGGGGGTAATTAGTAACCGAGAATTTGAGCAAAAACAGCTAATTGTTCAACAAACGACGTTAACACTAGAAACTGTAAAAAAAGCTGTTGATATCGCTAATATCAAACTGAAATTAAATAAAGCTGCAATTAATCCAACTACAGCAATGATGAATATGGCACAAGAACGTATTGCTCAAGAAATTGCTAAAGGTGAAGCAAATATAGCTGCTTTAAATAAAGAACGGGTAGGCTTAATTCAGCGGTTGGTTGAAATACAAACTCAAATCAAACAATTACAAAAAGAACTTCAACAGCTAGAAAATCAGCGAAAAAATAGCAGTATTATTGCTACTAGCAATGGGATTATTTTGAAACTAAATTTACGAAATTCTGGACAAGTTGTTCGCGCTGGTGAATCTATTGCTGAGATTGTACCTGAGGATCGTACTTCTTTAGTAATTAAAGCTCTCATTCCTAGCGCGGAAATTAATAAAATTGCTGTTGGTCAAAAAGCACAACTTCGTGTTGATGCTTGTCCATATCCTGATTATGGAACTGCTAAGGGCGTTGTTAAAACGATTTCTCCTGATGCAATTACATCTCCAAGCAAAGATACAAATACTGTAATTTCTCCTGGTGCTAACTACTTTGAAGCTACAATTAAACCCGAAAAAAGTTCATTTGGAAATAATGATCGTCAGTGTTTTCTTCAGTCAGGGATGAATGGTACAGCCGATATTATTTCTAAGGAAGAAACAGTATTACAATTTATGTTAAGAAAAGCCAGATTGATTGCTGATTTGTGATTAGCTAACCAAGAAGTAGCGACATTTCATCAAACCTCTCTACAAGGGTTATAAAAAACATACAGCAAATTTCAGGTTTATGAAGTACCACAAAGATCTCATCCTAACTTTCCACTTTCCTCAGAGGGAACAATCTCTCCCCCATTTACAAGAGGGAACAATCTCCTCCTTTTGTCAGGGGGGACTAAGGGGAGTAATTTCTAATTTAACTAAGTCATAATCATGATTAAGTTTATGACATCTGAGCCAAGAATTAAGCAAGCCTTACAGTGGTGGTTTTATAGGGAATTTCTCAAACTATTTCTAGAATCTGAAAAAGTCCGTGATGATTTATTACAGGAATCTTTTACAATCCGACGTAATTTAGATTTATTAGTTATGGATAAACTAAGTTTATCAGTGACAGAAATTCAGTCCTATATCAACAAAATTGATAACTTTCATCATTCTTTAGTACAATTGAGCGATCGCTTATGTCCGATATCTATTCAAGATAGTTTACCCTTATGTATTGAGTGTTTACTAGAACCTTGGATTAACTCCTATCCCCATCTAGATTTTCAGGTGAATATGCCAATTTCCTGGAGAATTGAAGAACCTGAATGTAGTTGGACAATTTTAAGGGTTTTAGAAGAATTACTCAGAATAACTTTACCAGAAACAGAAATTTTACTCCCGATTTATATTCATGTAACTCTCAAACAAATAGGAAGTATAGCACTATTGGCTGTAAAAATTTCCTATCCTGATCTGTCTACTTTGATTTTTTATTCCCATTTACCAGAATTAGAATATATTTACGATATCTTTAAATTCCTAATATCGGGTAAATGCTCCTACTTTCACAAGAATTTGATGTCAACTTGGCATTTTTATTGGTAAGTAATTTGACCTGAATAATTGTCATTTTTAAAAATAAAAATGTACTCATACAAGAGGAAATAGTTTTTGTGGTTACTAGACCTTTTTCTTATATACTTTGTTTTTAAAGTTATTATGTTTAATTATTTTATATTAAGTAGTTTACCCAGCGATTCTTCCTTGTATACAAGGAAATATTAAGCACAATAATCACAGTTTTAGTAATGGTTTTATGTGGTTTAGGTTTCTTGATATAGTTAAATTTGTTGATCACAATCCAATTACTTAATAGCTTGCATAGCATCAGATACTATATCTCTCAAAACTGTGATTAAGACTAATTTATTATTAAATGGAGATAATTTTTATAGTAATAAATATACCTAGTAATCTTAGCATTTTTTAAGAGTTTTTAGTATAGTGAGGGGTCATACCCCTCATAGTAAATCATTGATAGGTAATAGAATCTAGTAAAAAGCAATTGATAGTAGTAGATAGCAATCGAAATTTGTTAAGTGTGTAAATATGGAGACAATGATTAGATATGAAACAAGTTTTATCAAAAAAATCAAGTTTAAAATTTATGGTCATTGATGATCACGAATCAGTTTTAAATGGAACAGTTGAAATACTACGAAAAAACTATCCTAATGCTCAACTTAATATTGCTACAAATGCTAGTCATGCTTTAGAGGAAATTGCTATCTGTCAACCTGATTTGCTAGTTATGGATCTTTCCATACCTGAAAAATTAGAAATGACAGCGCGAGTTGATATAGGTATTCAATTTCTGAAAGTTTTGATGGAAAATTATTCTCATCTAAATCTTGTTGTTCAAAGCGCTCACGTGAAAACATTAGTGCGTATTCGTCCTTATATTGATAATCATCAAGGAGGCTTTACTGTCGCTGATAAAAGTCTTTCTACCGCAGAAATGTTAACTAGAGTTGATTGGGCATTACAGGGATTAACTCACACAAAAGATATTAAAGGAATACACTCAGGGTTAGAGATAAAACCAGAGTGGTTGCAAGTGCTGAACCTAGCTTTTGAACAAGGATTACAAGATAAAGTAATTGCTAAAAATATGTGTATATCTGAACGTATGGTACGTCATTATTGGAGTAAGTTACAAGACGCTTTAAGCATTTACCCAGAAGAAGGTAAAAACATCCGTATTCAAACAGAAATCAAAGCTAGAGAAGAAGGATTAATTGATTAACTAACAAATAAAGTTAGTAAAATTAATCAGGTGTTTTCCATAATTAAGTTATTAATACTGGAAGATCAGCTTATGCAAACCCAAATCTTTAAAAGATTCCCAAAAAAACCTTGTTTTGTTTCTGGGGAAAAGTTAGCAGGAATTATCATTACTATTTTTAGTTTAGAGTTCATCAGCTATTTTTTTTTAATTTGGGATTCATCAGATTCTCTGATTTCAGCAATGTTTATTCTAGTTATAAATTGCATTATGCTTATAGCTTTATGTTATTACAACAAAGCTTTGAAGTCCATAGTGAAAGCACGTCAAAATCTAATTGAACTGAAAATAGAAACTATTCATAATGGACCATTACAAAGTTTAGCTAAAGTTTTAAAAATAGTCAAAGGACAGGATTTACCAGTTAATAAATTACTACCTTTAATAGAAAAAGAACTTGAAGAATTAAATCAAGAACTACGAGGAATGTATGAATTTTGGCAACAAGAAACTCTTAACCAAAATACCAGCCTTTATCTAGGAAACAATCTAGTCATAGATTTGCGAAACCCTTTACATGAAATTCTCTATCAAGTTTATAGCTACACCTTAGATCGAGATTTTCCCTGCTTTAAAACTCTCAAACTAAAAATTCACAATTTTGAACCTATCCATGACAACAATTTAAGTATTGAAAATAAACGAGGAGTTTGCCGATTTTTAGAAGAAGCCTTGTGTAATGTTGGTAAACACGCCACAGAAATCACCTGTTTACAAGTTAGTTATTCTATATCTCAAGGACGTTACACTCTCAGTATTTTGGATAATGGTTTAGGAACTTATTCATCAAGAGAAGGTTGGGGAACAAAACAATTTAAAAAATTAGCACAACAAATTAAAGGTAAATTTAGACGAGTTTCTCTTTATCCTCAAGGTACTCTTTGTGAGTTATCTTGGCCTTTGCCAAGTTCTTTTTGGTGGCAATAAAAATTGCTATTTTTAGAAAATATTCATATTCTGATTTTTCCAATAGCTAACTTTGCCAATACTGTGCCAAGATAGATAATCGAGAACGATAAGCAAAAGGAAAGCTAAAAAACGCCGTGCAAATTACATTCTTAGGGACGAGTTCTGGTGTACCTACAAAATCACGCAATGTTTCCAGCGTGGCGCTGAGGTTGCCACAACGGGCAGAATTGTGGTTATTTGACTGTGGAGAGGGAACTCAGCATCAAATTTTGCGAAGTGAATTAAAAATTAGCCAACTATCCCGAATTTTCGTCACCCATATGCACGGTGATCATATTTTTGGCTTAATGGGATTACTTGCTAGTTGCGGTTTAGCCGGTAATGTAGATAAAATTGATATCTACGGTCCATCGGGCTTAAACGAGTATTTGCAAGCTGCTTCCCGTTACTCCCACACTCACTTTTCTTACCCCATTAAAGTGCATACTGTCCAACCAGGGGTAATTTATGAGGATGAGGAATTTACTGTTACTTGTGGTCTTTTACATCACCGTATTCCCGCTTTTGGCTATCGAGTAGCAGAAAAAGATAGAACCGGACGTTTTGATATAGACAAAGCCAAGTCCTTAGAAATTCCTTCTGGTCCAATCTATGGTAAACTTAAACGCGGTGAAACAGTTACACTAGAAGATGGAAGAGTAATTAATGGTAGTGAACTATGTGGACCAATAGAAATTGGACGAAAAATTGCCTATTGTACAGATACAGTTTATTGTGAGGGTGCGGTGCAACTAGCTCTTGATGCAGACGTATTAATTCACGAAGCTACTTTTGCTCATCAAGATTCAGACATGGCATTTCAAAGACTCCACTCTACGACTACAATGGCTGCACAAACAGCTTATGGTGCGGGAGTTCATAAACTAATTATGACTCATTTTAGTCCGCGTTATGCTCCAGGAAATAGCATTGAATTAAAAGACTTACTAAAAGAAGCACGGGCAATTTTTCCTAAAACAATTATGGCTCATGATTTTATGGTTTATGATGTCCCTCGTAGACGAGAAATTGATTTAAATGTCAGTGAATAATTTCCCTATTATTCAATAATTTTCAATTATCCCTAATTTTTCCTAGACTAATTATGAACAATATTCCCCAAATTGGACAACCTGCACCTGATTTTTCTACCCCAGACCAAAATAATCATCTAGTCAATCTTGCTGATATAAATCAGTGGACAGTTCTCTATTTTTACCCTAAAGATAATACACCAGGCTGCACCACCGAAGCACAAGACTTTACAGAATTATCCTCCAAATTTACCGCAGCAGGGGCAAAAATCATCGGTGTTAGTCCAGATTCTGCCGCATCTCATTGTAAATTTATAGACAAACACAATTTATCAATTACCCTATTAACTGATCCTGAACATCAATTAATAGAAGCCTATGGTGCATGGCGTTTAAAGAAGTTTATGGGTAAAGAATATATGGGAGTTGCCCGTTCAACTTTCCTAATTTCACCTGATAAGATTATCGCCTACGTTTGGCCTAATGTCAAAACAAAAGGTCATGCCGAATCTGTACTCAAAAAAATCAAGGAATTAGCAGCTATTTAAAGTTTTATGGTCTGATTTGTCATATTTTGTTGATATAGCTGTGATTTCTCACCATTAGATATTTGATTTTCCAAATGTTAATTAATTTAAACTTTACTTTACTGAATTATGTTAATGAAATAATATAACCATTCCCACCCTATACAATAGGAATATCAATTCTATTCTTTGTATTATGGTTCAATTCATCCAAGCGCAAAATACAGGCACTGCCTATTTAGAAGCAAGATTTAGTCTAGAACAAACCGACAATGAAGCATTTTTTCCTGAATGGTTAGAAAATTTGCCAGAAATCTCTGATTTAGAAAAACAATATCTAGACAAAGTAAAATTGCATTTTCTCCGATTAGCTAAATATCCTCCTTTATCGGAAGAAACAGTCAAGTTAGTAGTTTTATCTCCCTTACTGAGTTTAGCTGGATTTTATGATGAACCTTTCTTTATTAGAAGTGAATCATCAATAGAAATCGCAGTCGAAAATGAAGACGAAGTTATCAGAGGTAAAATTGATGTTTTAGTTATCCAACAACAATTATGGTTATTGGTAATTGAATCTAAAAAACCTACTTTTTCTCTCTTAGAAGCCATACCTCAAGCACTTACTTATATGCTGGCTAATCCTCATCCTACAAAAGCTCTATTTGGATTGGTAATGAATGGAAGTGATTTTATTTTTATCAAATTTTCGCAAATTAATCAAGCCCAATACGCTTTGTCTGATCAATTTACACTCTTGAAGCGAGAAAACGAACTTTATCAAGTTTTCCGAATCTTAAAAAAACTAGGTCAAATTTTGAATTAACTGTGAATTAATTATGTCCAGTCGTCCTATCTACCTCGATTGTCATGCTACTACCCCCGTTGATGAACGGGTAATGGCTGCTATGATTCCCTACTTTACAGAAAAGTTTGGGAATGCGGCTAGTATTAGCCATATTTACGGTTGGGAATCTGAAGCTGCTGTTAAACAAACACGGGAAATTTTAGCAGCAGCAATTAACGCAACACCAGAGGAAATTGTTTTTACCAGCGGTGCAACGGAAGCGAATAATTTAGCTATTAAAGGTATTGCTGAAGCTTATTTCCAAAAAGGTCAACATATTGTAACTATTGCCACGGAACATAAAGCTGTTTTAGATCCTTGTGAATATTTAAAAAATCTGGGTTTTAATCTCACCGTTTTACCAGTAGAAAAAGATGGATTAATTGACTTAAATCAGTTAGAAAAAGCTTTGCGTGATGATACAATTTTAGTATCTGTAATGGCTGCCAATAATGAAATTGGAGTTTTACAACCAATAGCCGAAATTGGAGAAATGTGTCGTCAACGGCAAATTATTTTGCACACAGACGCAGCCCAAGCTATTGGTAAAATACCTTTAGATGTGGAAAAAATGAATATTGATTTAATGTCTCTCACAGCCCATAAAGTTTATGGACCAAAGGGAATTGGGGCTTTATATGTTCGCAGACGTAACCCAAGAGTTAAACTTGCTTCTCAACAACATGGGGGAGGACATGAAAGAGGAATGCGTTCGGGGACTTTATATACACCGCAAATTGTCGGTTTTGGTAAAGCTGTAGAAATTGCAATAGCTGAACAGGAAACAGAAAATCAACGATTAATAGAATTAAGAGAAAGATTGTGGAAACAGATATCCAATGTCGGAGGAATTTACTTAAATGGACATCCTCAAAAACGATTAGCAGGAAACTTAAATATTAGTGTTGAAGGTGTAGATGGTGCTGCACTTTCTTTAGGTTTACAATCAATAGTAGCTGTATCTTCTGGTTCTGCTTGTTCTTCTAATAATGTTGCCCCTTCCTATGTTTTGAAAGCCTTGGGACATTCAGATAAATTAGCTTATGCTTCCGTGCGATTTGGGATTGGCAGATTTAATACAGTTGAGGAAATTGATCAAGTTGCCCAACAGGTAATTTCTACTGTGCAAGGTTTAAGAAGTGCATCAGTTGTTAGTTGTTAGAAGCAATTATTTTTTGAATTTAGTTGTTGGGAAAGGGGGTTAATAAATTTTTGATTTGTATTTTAATTTGTGGAAAAGATTCTGGGTTAACTGGAACTTTTTCCATATTCATTTATTTTACCTAATTTTCAGGAATGGGAAAATAAATTCCCCTGTTCTCCTATATCTTGATTTTCCCTTTGTGCTTTCTTAAATGTCAATTCTCCCTGTTTCATATCAAAAAACTCTGGTCGTTTTTGTGCTGTTAATAATTCTTCAATAGTTAAAATTTGCACTTTCGCGTAATTTCTGCCATTTCCAGCTTTATAAAAACCTGAAGATGCTGCTTCTTTAATCATTGGTTGACTAGGAGGTGTGAGAGTCACAAACAATCCTATTTCTGCCTTATTTGTCTCCATTGTACCGCGTAAATCTCTAATCATCGCTGGGTTAAGATTTTTCCCACCTTTAACACTGACAATAATCTTTTTCACAGCAGTTTTATTTGATTTTTTGATATCTATTACATCTTCAAAAAATATCAATCCATCAATACCACCATCTGCACCTTTCTTTTTATCTTTATATGGTTGTGCATTCACAAGAGAACAAGCCCACCATTCAAATTGATAAGGATCTCTTGTAAATAAATCCTCTGCTGCTGCTAAATCTTGGGGTGTACCTTCTACTTCAAATTCAATCCCTGGAACTAACTTTTGATTTTTATTTTCATCTTCAATAAATTTGTTAGGAAAGGCATCTCTTAATCGTTTTTCTATTAAAGCAATTGCTAAATGAGTGATATCAATACCGATCCAATTTCTCCCTAAATTTTCTGCTGCGTGGATAGCTGTACCACATCCACAAAAGGGATCAAGGACAATATCATTTTTATTACTACTAGCTTGGATAATTCTTTCTAATAAAGATAAAGGTTTTTGAGTAGGATATCCTAACCGTTCTTTAGCTTGAGAAGAAACAGGTTTAATATCACTAATTATATCTTGAATCTGTGTACCTGGAGCTTCATCTAAATATCTCTTATATTGTGGTACTTGCCCTTTCACTGGCCAGTAGATTAGATTATTAGCATCTAGAATATCTAGTTTTTCTTGTGTTGATAGTGACTTAGAATTACCATTAATTAAGCTTTCAATTGCTTTGACAGGTAATGCCCAGTGACGACCAACATCTGTAGGGTTAATACCACGCCAAGGTTTACCTGAATCACCTTTTCTGATACCTGCTGCTGTTAACGTTACCAGCCGATAAAACCCTTTATCATCTTCAAATCTATAAAAGTCTTTAAT
>NZ_KE384670.1:16255-25662 GCF_000426925.1 Dolichospermum circinale AWQC310F
TCGTCGTAGTCTTGATAAACTTTATGCCATGTATAATCTTTCGTTTTTGTGTATAACAAAATAGTATCGTGAACAGGTCCCCACCTTTTAGCACCTCCATGAGAACCAGTCCTTTTCCAGATAATTTCATTTCTAAATTTATCCGCTCCAAAAATCAAATCTAAAATCATTTTTAAATAATGACTTGCTGTAGGATCGCAATGTAAATATAAACTACCTGTAGATTTGAGAACTCGATGTAATTCTATTAATCGAATGGCCATCATTACCAAATAAGCTGATAATGAATTTTTACCTAATGTTCTCACTAATAAATCTAATAATTGATATAATTCGCCTTTTTTATCTTGAATTTCATCCAAAAATCGTTCTGATTCAATTCCCCATGTCCAAGTATCCTCAAAGGCTGTAATTTGAGCTTCAGAACCTTTACCAGTAGAATTTTTGAAGAAAATATTGTAATTAGCTTGAGAGTTAAAAGGTGGATCAAGATAGATTAAATCAATATATTCATTAGTGATATTCTCTCTGAGAACTTGGAGATTATCACCGTAGTAAAGACGTTTCATAGATGGTAAATTATAAAAAATAAACAGTCCATATTATAACATATATCTACCTCATGTTCTAAAAAAGGCTTTTTAGGTTTTAATAAAACCGCTTTTATTGCGACTAATTCTAAATTAATGAGAAATTTTGACATATTGATTTCCATGATAGCTAGGAATAGATTCACCAGTAATTAAAGAATAAAGAACATCTGGATCTAAATCTGCGCCATTATCCCAGTAAATTGTTCCCCATTCTGGATTAATCTTCACTGTTTTAAAAAAATCTAAATCTTGTAAAAGTTGAAAAACTCCAGTAAATTCAATTAATTGACTAACATCAACAATACCTTGTTTTCCATCATCAAATTTGAGATAGAGTTGATAGTTATTTTGAGGAATGACTTCTATAATGTCTTGCAGCATATAATTGATTGTTAGGTTTTTTCAACCCAACCTACATCTGACTTTTAAAACATCCTCAATTTTTGCATTTAGCTTATGTATCCCCATAACAGACAAATATACTGTAATTTAGACAAAAATTGATTCATAAAACTCAATTTATTAGGTTCAAAAACTTTAGGTTTTAAGTCAACTTCATACATTTTGCTGATAATTTTATTACCTTTTCCATATCTAATAAATCTTCGACAAAAGCCAATAACACCATCATCAAAGTTATGATAAATAACAGAATTAAACGCATAATCAAGATTGCCAATTTCTAACAATCTCCATCCTAAATCTATATCTTCCCCAGCAGCAATATTAATATTTTCATTAAAGTAGCCTATTTTTTCAATAGCTGGTTTCCAAACCATTGAATTAGCAGTAATTAAATACTCTGGTCTTGTATATCCTTGCTGTTCAATTACTTTTAAAGGCACTAAAATTTCTTGTGTTTCATAATATTTTGATAAAAAATCATTTCCCCATGATTTAACATTGCCTGCATATCCAATACAGCCATTCATTGAATGAATATATCCTAAAATCCATGATTCTGAAGGGATACAGTCGCTATCTGTAAATAAAATCCAATCACCTTTGGAATGTTGAATACCTAAATTTCTTGCGGACGCAGGTCCCATTTTTGAGCATTTCAATAAAATAATTTCAATACCGTTACATTGAAATTGTTTATTGATAGTAATTCCCTTTTTCGAGAGATTATCAATAATAATAATCTCTCTAGGATAAAGTTCTAAATTGTGGTACTTAAAAAAATTATACAAAAATAAATCAATTCCTTTTTGATTATCCCTTACAGGTATAACTATTGATATATCTGATGGCTTAATATTTATTGGTGCGATTAAATTAGCTTTCTTTTTGGGTTGATAATTGAATTTGCTGATTAAAGTCATAATTTTAAAACTAATGTATTGTAATTATTTCATGAAGTTAAATAGCCTGAAAAAAACACCGTAAACTTGATTAATGGTGCGATACGGCTTTGCCTAACGCACCCTACAGATTGAAAAGATATAGTTTTATTCATAATCAACCCCTAACCACTGCACTTAAAAAAAACTTACCAAAAATATAACATTCATCTTCTCTCCGCGCCTCTGCGTCTCTGCGTGCAAAAAAAAGGACGAACTAAAAAGCCCGTCCTGAATATTTCCGAAAAAACCTAAATCTTCGCTTCTTCTCTTACCAACTTATCCCAACCCAAATCCTTCAAATTATTATTCCTTCTTAAAGGACGAGTTACCAACTCCAAAACATCACGCGCATTACCAAAACCGTGAATTTGAGCAAAAGTAAACTCCACAGACCACTTAGTATTAATACCTCGTGCTTCCAGAGGATTAGCATGAGCCATACCAGTAATTACCAAATCAGGTTTTAACTCATAAATTCGTTGGACTTGATTGTAATTATCTGGCTTTTCGACAATAGTTGGTAAAGGTGAACCCATTTCCTGACAAGTCTTTTCTAACAAAGCTAATTCCGCAGCTTGATAGCGTTTATCCATGTAAGGAATCCCGATTTCTTGAACAGTCATACCACAACGAACTAAGAACCGGGCTAGGGAAATTTCTAATAAATTATCACCCATGAAAAATACAGATTTACCGCGAATTAATTGCACGTAATCTTCTAAATTTTCCCACATTTGCGCTTCTCTTGCATCTAAACCCTGGGGTGTAATTCCAAACACAGAGCAGATTTTTTCTACCCATGCCCGTGTTCCGTCAGGACCAATGGGGAATGGTGCGCCTATGAGTTTACACTTGCGACGACGCATTAAAGTTGTTGCAGTCCGACTGAGGAAAGGATTGACACCAGCGACATAATACCCTTCTTCAATCACAGGTAATTCTGTAAACCTTTTTGCGGGTAGCCACCCAGAAACTTTGATACCTTGTTTTTTCAGTTCTAAGGTTAATTGTGTAACTACTGGGTCAGGTAAAGAGCCAAAAAGTACCAAGGGCGGATGATTTACGTACTCAGATTCATCTTGAGCTACATCTTCTTTTTTCTTACCGAAATTCATCAGCTTCTGAATGGCGTTACGCTCGCCTTTTTCAGTTTCGGATGTGGGAGACTTTTCAGGACAACGATGAGCCATAGCGGCTAACACAGTGTCCTCTCCTTGGGTAAATGCGTAGTCGAGGCCGTTAGCACGAGCGACAACAATAGGAATACCAATTTCCGCTTCTAATTTAGGTGCTAAACCTTCCAAATCGGTTTTAATAATTTCCGTAGTGCAAGTACCAATCCAGACAATTACACTAGGATTGCGATCGCGTTTAATTTGCTGACATAATCGTTTTAATTCTTCATAATCATTCAATTGTGCGGAAATATCCCCTTCTTCTAATTCAGCCATAGCATAGCGAGGTTCAGCAAAAATCATCACCCCCATAGCATTTTGCAGGAAGTAACCGCAGGTTTTTGTACCAATAACTAAAAAGAAACTATCTTCAATTTTTTGATATAACCAAGCCACACAACTAATCGGACAAAAAGTGTGATAATTTCCAGTTTCACATTCAAAATTCAAAGCTTCTGGCTGTTGAGCAACGGTCATTTTAATATTCTCCTTTTCATTTTTTCAGATTGTCAAACAGATAATTGAGGATGAAAAATTGAGTCAAAAGGCAGAAGCCAAAATTTATTAAATTTATTATATTTATTAAATAATAAACTTTGACTTTTGACTTTTATCACCCGCTTTCAATAATTAATTGTCAGGAAAAAGACGAGCCATTTCGGATTCATTAAATACCTCAGATGGCAATTCTTCTATTAACAAATTGTTATTTTCTTCACCCTGGTGCAAGGATTTTTTATCACCCCAGATGTCCGATACTACATCATCAAACCGATTTTTTGCTGATGTACTTAGTTCATCAAAGGAATTATCTACAGATAAATTCATCCCATTCAAAACATTGCTATTAACTGAAGCAGGGGCAGTAAATTCACTGTTATCGCTTGTATCCGTCGAATTAGAACCAGGAGGAAGGGAGACATGACCGGAATTATCCATGGTTTTTCCACTGGATATTGCTTCCGACTCCTGAGCAATTTCCGGTTCAGAGATATGTTCCATGACCACCGCCGGGTGACGGGAATATATCTCTTGTTCTAAACTAGGGCTAAGACGATTACCAAGGACAATATCTGAGTCAAAATTCAAACCCAGAACTTCAATCAAACTATCCACATCTGGATTGAGTTTAGCAAAGGGAAGCATTAGCTGGGCTAATTTCGGTTCTAAAGTATTGATCACCCCCAGAATGAGATAAGAAGACGGTCGTTGACCGCCATCAGGGGTGTAAACTGATTCAACAGTCATCAGCACAGTAATCCATTCACGATTTGCTTGAAAGAATTGCAACCACTTTTGCTTGAGTGAATCTGTAAAACTATCAAAAAAAGCCATACGCCCATTCTGAGAGGTAAAATGTTTTAGACAATCATCAAGTCTAGTTCCTCTTCAGGATTTATGGCTTGTGTTTTTACAGGATTGAGATAAAAATCCGATAATAGAGAAAAGAGTTCACGGTCAGGAGAGTCGTTAGGAACAACACCTTCTGGTTGAGCGAGAATTTGATCAGCTATATTCAGGTAATAATCGCAAACGTAAGCAAGAGAAGGATCTGACTCGGCCATTTCAAACAGAGTTTTACCTTTAACACGGGAAACCCGGATATCTTCAATTAAAGGTAATACCTCTAAAACAGGCATGGGTACGGCTTCTATATATTTCTCAATTAAATCACGCTTAGAAGTCCGATTACCAATTAACCCCGCTAAACGCAATGGATGAGTGCGAGCTTTTTCCCGTACCGACGCAGCAATCCGGTTAGCAGCAAATAAGGCATCAAAGCCATTATCTGTAACAATTAAACAGTAATCTGCATAATTTAAAGGTGCTGCAAAGCCACCACAAACAACGTCACCAAGTACGTCAAATAAAATTACATCGTACTCATCAAAAGCATTAAGTTCTTTTAATAATTTAACTGTTTCCCCAACTACATAGCCACCACAACCAGCACCGGCTGGAGGTCCACCTGCTTCAACGCAATCAACACCGCCATAGCCTTTATAAATTACATCCTCAGGCCAGACATCTTCGTAGTGATAATCTTTTTCTTGCAGGGTGTCAATAATGGTGGGAATCAAAAACCCTGTCAAGGTAAAGGTGCTGTCATGTTTAGGATCACAGCCAATTTGTAGCACTTTTTTACCACGTTTAGCTAGGGCTACAGAAATATTACAACTGGTTGTAGATTTGCCGATTCCACCTTTTCCGTAAACTGCTAGTTTCACTTTTGTGCCTCTCTTATAGTTTTTTGACAAACTCTGAACTCAAACATTTACCCGCATCCATTCTGATTCAGGAATGTGTGAGGTATGTAAGTGCCATTATTGTGCAAATTCTCCAGAATGCAAAGGGGGTTGTAATTTAAAAAAGCTCGATATATGGCGTTTAATAATGAAAATTTAATATTATTTGATATAATTAGCACTTAATTACCTAAAAACCTCTAAAAATATCGAAAATAGTATTTTTATTTATTTTTTTTATAAAAATAGTTTCAAAAGACAAAAAAAAGATCCTATCTAAAAATTGATTGATTCCATAGTTTTTACTGATTCTGATCTCAATTGATCATATTCGACAAATTTCGGGTGTATGCCAGGAAAACCCTATGGTCAGCAATAAGTTGCCCATAAAAGGAGGATGTTAAAATCAGGGTAATTAGGGGATCTCAAAGCTGAAGAAAATTGCAAGTGAAGAGATATTGACAAGGGTTACTTCCCTCTGAGTCAGAATTAAACCTGGATTAGTAAATATTTATTAAATTAGGAAATATGGCAAATATCTGATATAAAACTTAACAACTGACTACTAACAACTGACCAATGACGAAAAGACAAAAATTTCCTTACTTAGTTGGTTCTAAATGGACTGCACAACAGAAAGTTGATGGTTGGAGACATTTTCAGGTTGTTAACCGCAAAAATCAGGGTAAGTGGGTATATGCGGAAATGGTAGCAGCCTGTGATCCTCAAGTCCGCTTTTGGTTAAATGCTAAATTATTACAAGATAACTCCCAATGGTACGCTGGGTGGCAAACTTTACAAGAAATTAACTCCATTGACAGCAAATAATTTCAGCAATTAAGCTGTTGCCTTAGATAATTTTCATTATGCGTAATTGTCAATTCCAACTCGAATAATTCAATATTGTATTTAAACCCACATTTCACCCTTTCTGGTACAGAACTGCTTAAAATCCGGTGTAAATGTTCTCAATAAACAATTCTATCTACCAGAGTAAAGCTATGATTCTCATTCAGGAAATCAAATATTCTCTGAGTATCACAACCCCAGTATTCGCCGTGATCCCAATGAAAATTTAGATACCGACCATAAATATCTTCTGTGTAAACCAACTGCGCTCCCAGAGTTAGGAATAAACCATCTGTACTTAGAGGTGTAAATTCCAAATTTGGCGCAATTAAGTTTGGAAATTGGGTATTGGCAATAAATAATAGTCATTAATCGAGTTGGATAGACAAAGGGTAAAAAACTACTTTCTATTGTGCTGATACTACAACTACTTGCATTTTCCCATAAACTTTGACATTTACGTTTTTGAATGGTGGATTTTTGAGTTTTCTAACATTCAAGGCGTTAAATTTGACCCAGTAGTTCTAATCATTCCATTCACCGCGAGGGGGAATAGGTGTGCGGACAGGGGTACGTGTTAACTCATCATCTCTGTTAAAATCACCTCTTAGCCATTGACGGATAGCTACCTCAATCACTTTACTGGGATCATTAGTGAGATGTTGAATTTGTTCTATTAATTCAGAATCTAAATGGAGCGCGATTTCTTTTTTGTCAGCGCGTCCGGTATCTGTATTTCTAGGCTGTTCTTGCATATTCATGGGCTTAAATACTGTGAAATTTTTTTCTCGAAACCGTGATCAATCAGTTATGATATTTATAATCTGTGCCTATTTAATTGTAAGCTGCTAAGTCAGCATCGCTAGGAGCTATAAATAGATTTAACATAATAACTTAAGTTGTTAGTTAGGCACGGTGTCAGAATTAGGATGTCCAAAATTAAAGATTAAAGGATAAACAGCCAGAAAACAGGAATTTTATCACCAATTACCCATTACCTATTACTAGTCTCAACTAGATAACTAGCAACTTGAGTTAAAATACATGAAGTAAATAGTTTCACTTTGGTTTGCTTGAGGGCAAAAATGGTATATGACTGACGTTCCCGCAGATCGCATTCGCAATTTTTGTATTATTGCTCACATTGACCACGGAAAATCAACTCTCGCTGATCGTTTACTACAGGCCACTGGTACTGTAGAAGATAGACAGATGAAAGAGCAGTTTCTGGATAACATGGATTTGGAACGGGAGCGCGGCATTACAATTAAGCTGCAAGCGGCCCGGATGAATTATACTGCTAAAGATGGTCAGCAGTATGTTCTCAATTTAATTGATACTCCTGGTCATGTGGACTTTTCCTATGAAGTGTCCCGTTCTCTAGTTGCTTGTGAAGGGGCATTACTAGTTGTGGATGCGTCCCAAGGTGTAGAAGCACAAACCTTAGCCAATGTCTATTTAGCCCTAGATAGTAATCTAGAAATTATCCCGGTTTTAAATAAAATTGATTTACCAGGGGCTGAACCCGAGCGAGTAATTGGGGAAATTGAAGAAATCATTGGTTTAGACTGTAGTGGGGCGATTTTAGCCTCTGCTAAGGAAGGAATTGGTATTCCTGAAATATTAGAAGCAATTGTCGGCCGAGTTCCCCCACCAGCCAATACTATCAATGAAAGTCTCCGGGCGTTAATTTTTGATAGTTACTACGACAGTTACAGAGGTGTAATTGTTTACTTTCGGGTTATGGATGGAACTGTCAAAAAAGGCGATCGCATTTACTTAATGGCATCAGGTAAAGAATATGTCATTGATGAATTAGGTATTCTCGCACCTACTCAAAAGCAAGTAGAAGAACTTCATGCTGGAGAAGTGGGCTATTTAGGCGCGGCAATTAAAGCTGTAGCTGATGCTAGAGTAGGAGATACTATTACCCTATGTAAGAACAAAGCCGCAGAAGCTCTACCCGGTTATGCAGAAGCTAACCCCATGGTATTTTGTGGTATGTTTCCCATAGACGCAGATCAGTTTGAAGACCTACGGGAAGCTTTAGAAAAACTAGAACTTAATGATGCTGCGTTACAGTATGAACCAGAAACCTCTAGCGCCATGGGTTTTGGTTTCCGGTGCGGGTTTTTGGGATTACTACACATGGAAATCGTCCAGGAACGCCTAGAACGGGAGTATAATCTAGATTTAATCATTACCGCGCCTTCAGTGGTGTACAAAGTCGTTACCAATAAAGGTGAGGAATTATACATTGACAATCCTAGTCGTTTACCCAGCCCCAATGAACGGGAGAGAATTGAAGAACCCTACGTCCAAGTAGAAATGATTACTCCAGAAATCTACGTCGGTTCTTTAATGGAGTTGTCACAGAACCGTCGAGGAATTTTCAAAGATATGAAATATCTTACCCAAGGACGGACTACACTCACCTATGAATTGCCTTTAGCGGAAGTTGTCACCGACTTTTTTGATCAGATGAAATCCCGTTCTCGCGGTTACGCCAGTATGGAATATCATCTGATTGGTTATCGGGAAAATCCCTTAGTCAAACTGGATATCATGATTAACGGTGATCCAGTAGATTCCCTAGCTATGATTGTCCACCGAGATAAAGCTTATAATGTCGGGAGAGCAATGGCGGAAAAACTGAAAGAACTCATTCCCCGTCATCAATTCAAAGTCCCCATTCAAGCTTCCATTGGTGCTAAAGTCATTGCTAGTGAACATATCCCGGCCATGCGAAAAGATGTCCTCGCTAAATGCTATGGTGGCGACATCAGCCGGAAAAAGAAACTGTTACAAAAGCAAGCCAAAGGTAAAAAACGGATGAAGGCTGTCGGTACAGTGGATGTACCCCAGGAGGCTTTTATGGCTGTTTTAAAGCTGGATAAAACCTAATTTGCAGATTTTTTTCCCATTCATGCCATCTCGCCTGTAAGAGTGAATACAGGCGGGTTACTCTTGAAAATGGTTAACTGCTATATTCTCTTATAGGGAAGCGTGGCGTTAGCCATATCAGGCTATCCAGGATTAAAGGATGTAGGATAAAGATGGAGATTTTATGATGATGTCAATGATTTGAAATCATACGTTGTCTTAAATAATTTAAGATAGTTCTTCCTCATCAAGATAAGGATAACATATTTAAAATCTCTTGTCAAGACCTAAAAATTAAATTTTTCGCGGTTTTTT